>JANQJU010000065.1 GCA_028281495.1 SAR324 cluster bacterium | reverse complement strand
CGATGGAGAAAAAATTGAGCAATTTAGGTCCAAAACGAAAATAAAGCGACTCATTTACCACAAGTTTCAAACGGTCGATTCTAAACTTGATGACATTGCATATGCATGGGGCGAACAATCCTACGAGTTCTGCATAGTGATTGGAGTTCGAACCATCCCCATATGCATGGGGCGAACTTCGATGCAAGCCATTGGGAAACGACATTTTTCGAACCATCCCCATATGCATGGGGCGAACTGAAGTTGGTCGTTGCCAGTGAGTTCTCCATCCGAACCATCCCCATATGCATGGGGCGAACCACCGCGCCTTCCTCGCTCTGCACGTAGAAGGCGAACCATCCCCATATGCATGGGGCGAACACGGTTATTGCCCATCTAAATTGATACCATGTCGAACCATCCCCATATGCATGGGGCGAACAAACTTTTGTTATTTAAAGAAAATAACAGATACGAACCATCCCCATATGCATGGGGCGAACCAATATTTTTGCTACAATTGTAGCAGTACTATCGAACCATCCCCATATGCATGGGGCGAACTAATTCGATACGACACTAAAAAACACAGTCATCGAACCATCCCCATATGCATGGGGCGAACGGGTTTTCACTAAATAGAACGGATTCCATTTCCGAACCATCCCCATATGCATGGGGCGAACGCTAGAAATCGGCGCATACTGTGTAATAGGGGCGAACCATCCCCATATGCATGGGGCGAACAATCAACCTCTGGTTTAATAAATCGAATTGATCGAACCATCCCCATATGCATGGGGCGAACGAATATAAATGGTCCAACGGCTATTTCTGTTCCGAACCATCCCCATATGCATGGGGCGAACCCTATTGGTCGATGACCAAGTTTGCTCTATATCGAACCATCCCCATATGCATGGGGCGAACGCATTGCTAAATTTAACCGGGAAAAACATTTTCGAACCATCCCCATATGCATGGGGCGAACCTTCAACTGGTAGTGCAATTTTTGCATATTAGCGAACCATCCCCATATGCATGGGGCGAACATTCCCTCTCTGTAGACATTGTATGAAATCGTCGAACCATCCCCATATGCATGGGGCGAACCTTGGTAATATCCATCAGTGTGTCCGGCTCCGCGAACCATCCCCATATGCATGGGGCGAACTTTTGTTCGGCATATTGGAGAACTCGATAAGCCGAACCATCCCCATATGCATGGGGCGAACGTCTGGGGTTTCGGCTAAGGTAACCAAACGCTCGAACCATCCCCATATGCATGGGGCGAACTAGAACGGGATCTCCTCGACTACCTCATAATGCGAACCATCCCCATATGCATGGGGCGAACTCGTAACTAATTCTGAAGAATTTTCATAAATACGAACCATCCCCATATGCATGGGGCGAACCTTAAACCAGCTCCCCACCGCGCCCTCTAAATCGAACCATCCCCATATGCATGGGGCGAACCCAAACGTTCCAGCAAAGTCAGCAGACCAATTCGAACCATCCCCATATGCATGGGGCGAACACAAGAAATTTAATCATTTTGATTAAACTATTCGAACCATCCCCATATGCATGGGGCGAACCGGTCGAGCACTACCCGCCCAAAGTGTTGGGTCGAACCATCCCCATATGCATGGGGCGAACCCTTACGAAAACCAAAATGATTTCAAGCGGTTCGAAGTCCGCAAAGAATCATAACCTGTTTTTCGGTCGCAATTGATCCATATTTAGCCCATGTATATAGGGTTCCGATCCATCCACCAAGGTGAACTTTTCGGCAGTACTCCGAACGGTTCATCCGGAGGTGCTAAATAAAGCAAAGATAAGTATCTCAGTAGTTTGATAAAATGTCAAAATAATTGATATTGTTATTACTATTTAATGTAGTCTGTTCTTGCTATCAGACAAATTAAAATCTAGGGAGACTTGACTACACGGAGTATGAGTTAACAACGTGCCATGAACCGTCTGTTTGGACTAGAATCTAGGGGCTTTATTTAACCCTTATTATGAATTCTAACAAAAGGAGACATCACGATGCGACGAGCCGCCGCCGCGAAACCCTTAGAAATGGAGAGTTGGCTAGGTATCGTGGACTTTGTAAAACTTCAGACGGCGTATGGGGTTACTGAGTAGGGGTGTCCTCGTGCGATTGGAGACTGATAATGACCCGACAAGAACTGGCAAATAAATTACGAATTGAATTCCAATTGAAGTCAATATTGTGATGTCTCAATTGATATAGGATAGGTGACAAAATGTGGTAACCCAAGACGGTGATAAAGATGTGTGTTGGCGGGTCCATTTGAGGTTCTTATCGATTCAACAAGCTTGTTTGGGGATGTTCCTTGTCAAACGTTTTCAGATCACTGACCAACCCTACTTCAGTTCTCAATTTCTTTTTCAACCTGTTCCAGTTTCTCCCGAGCATTGCTTAAGTTGCCCCTATAAATCGCAACTTGAGGATGCTCTTCCCCATAGGTTTTCAAACCATTAGCCAGTGCCTTCTCATAATACTCAATCGCTTTTTCATATTCACCCAATGAATACCACGCGGTTCCTAAGTTGTTCCATCGATTCGATACGGATGGGTGGTGTTCTCCGTACGTTTTCAAAGCACTGGCTAAGGCATTTTCGTAGTGCTCAATCGCTTTTTCATATTCACCCAAGGCATTCCAAGCATCCCCTAAGTTGTTCTTGTAGACCGCAATTTGAGGATGATCGGCTCCATAGGTTTTCAGATCACTCGCCAAAGCTTTCTCATAGTGACCAATCGCTTTTTGATACCCTCCCAAGGAATACAAAGCGGCACCTAAATTGTTCCTGTAAATCGCGACTTGGGGGTGCTGGTTCCCATGCATCTTTATAGCATTCGCCAACGCCTCTTCATGGTATTCAATCGCTTTTTTGTATTGCCCCAATGAATACCAAGCCGTCCCTAAGTTGTTTTTATAAATCGCGATTTGGGGGTGTTCGTTGCCATAGGTTTTCAAATCACTCGCCAAGGCCTTCTCATAGTATTCAATCGCTTTTTCATACTGACCCAACGCATTCCAGGAATCGCCTAAATTGTTTCTGTAAATCGCAACTTTAGGATGCCCTTCTCCGTGGTTTTTCAAATTGCTAGCTAATGCTTTTTGATAGTACTCAACCGCCTGTTCGTGATCACCCAACGCATACCAAACGGCTCCTAATTTGTTCCAATGCCTTTCTACCAGGAGGTGCTCTTGTCCTTTCTCTTTCAAATCAATGGCTAGCGCTTTCTCATAAAAGTCTATCGCTTCATGGATTTTCCCCAACGTTTGCAAATGAATCCCATAATCGCTCAAGTACGTCGAATTCTCCGGTTCCAAGACTACAGCTTGCTGGAACGACTCTAAAGCTTCCCCATATTTCAATTGCAATTCTTGAGCTTTGGCCAAGTTGAAATAGTCATCGGCCAATGTTTCCCGTTGTTTGGCAATCGACTGCTTCAACAAACCTTCTACTTCTTCTAAATCTCCGTTCTGCAATGCCTCCCGTGCCTGCGTCGACAAATCATCCGTCCTTTCACTCAAGCGATGATCTAACTCTTTGTATTTTGCGGCGAGTACTTGAATCTGTGCTTCCCGGTTGGCCCGATGAACCTTCTTTTCTTCCAAAACTGCTTGCAGTGTATCGACGATGGATTGGGGAACTCCATAGCTAGGTTTGATCGTACGGCCACCTTGGTTCTCGCCTGTGATCGCAATCAACTGATTTTGATCCCCTGAGGAGGATGCATTGTTGGGGGGAGAAGGGGGAAGGGTTGTAGAGGGATATACAACCGTGGGAGAAGATGAGGGGGTTACCACCTTAGAAGGATCTGGAGGAAAGATACTTTCCCAAAAGAAAAATACAAACCCACTGAAACCGACGCTAAACAATAATACAAACAGCTTTCGCTTATCGACAAAATGATTGGCTTTGTTCAACAATGTGTCTTTGTTTTGATTGGATGTTGAATTATTGGTCGGGGTGAGGAGACTCGAACTCCTGACCTCGTCGTCCCGAACGACGCGCGCTACCAGGCTGCGCTACACCCCGAAAGTACTCTCAAAATATGCAACACATGCGAGTAACAGGCAATGCTTTTTGGAAAAGGCCTGAGCGGGATTGAGCAGTGGAACTCAGGCTTTCCGTTTCGTTCTACCAATCCAGATAATCGTCATCTTTGCCTTTCGATGCCGATGCCGAGCCGATGGGGGTGAGCGCCATGGATTTGGGAACAGGAGCAATGGTCATTTCCTGATGTTGTGCCGGAGGCGGTGAGGTTGGCATCCCCGAAGTCGCCGCAAAAGACATCCCACCGGAGACGCCGGTCCCCGTTTTCATGGGGCGGGAACCTCGAATCAGAATATCCATTTGTTGAGTCATGTTTTGTGCAGATTGCGCCAATCCTTGAGAAAACTGGGTATTCTGTTTCACAGTGGCGGTGATGTTATCCATACCTTCTTTGATGCTATTCGAGGTGGCGGCTTGTTCTTCGGTAGCGGCAGAAATCTGCTCCACCATATCTGCTGTTGAATTCACATGCTCAATAATCTGATGCAACATCTTCCCGGCTTCGTGTGAACGACTGACCCCTTGGCTGACCCGGCTAGTGCTTTCCTTGATCAATTGTCCAATTTCCGAAGTGGCTTTGGCGCTACGCTCCGCAAGTTTGCGCACTTCATCGGCAACTACGGCAAAGCCTTTGCCGTGTTCTCCCGCACGGGCTGACTCGATAGAAGCATTGAGTGCCAAAAGGTTCGTCTGTTCTGCAATTTCTGAAATCACAATGACAATTTCGTCGACCTTTTGCGAAGAATCGCTGATTAAGTTCATCGCTTCGATGGCCTGTTCCACCGCTTTTTTACCTGATTGAGCGTGCATCACAGAATCGTGGGCAGCATTTGAAACTTGGCTCGCGTTTTCAGCGATGTCATGGATGGCAGAAATCAGTTCGGAAAGGGAAGCATTGATTTCAGATATGGTGGCGTCCTGCTGCACCGCACTGGACGACAAATTGTTGGAAGCACCATTCAATTGGGCTGTCAGGTGACTGATTGTACTGAATCCACCGCGAACGCTTCGAAGAATCAACATGCCAAACAGCAACGAGACCAGGATACTGATGAAACCCGCGACAAGGACTTGGATGCTGAATTGGAAGATTGCAGTATCCATATCGTCCACGTACTCTCCGCTTCCAATCACCCATCCCCAAGGCTCATACAGGCGAACATAAACCCATAGAGGGCTGGGGTCAGTTTCACCTGGCTTGGGCCAATAATTGAAGTAGCTTCCCCCCATGCTCTCGCTAGCGATATTCGTCAATGCCTTGAACATTCTCTCTCCTGATGGAGTTTCCACATTGGAGAGATCTTGTCCCACGAGTTCTGGAGTGACCGGTTGCATGACAGCCACACCGGAGGTGTCCAAAATCCAAAAGTAACTATTGTTTCCAAATCGAATTGGATTGAGCTGTTCCAGGACGGCCGCTTGAGCCTCTTCTTTGGTCATTTCGCCTCGACGTGCTTTCTCGCCGAAAGTTTCCACTGCTCGAAGCGCTGTTTTAGTCAGATGACCTAAGCTTTGAATGCGTTCTTTTTCCAATGCGTTCTTGAATACAGGTAATAAATAGAATCCCAGAACCAACACCAAGGGAATGCTCGATGCCAATGCCAATCCAATGATCTTGGTATAGATGCCCCAACGAGTGGTGTACAACTGCATGGTGTCTCCTTCGGTTTGCCAAGGTTATTAAACAAAGTAGCGGAACTTCTCGAACCTTAGCCGTGGTCTGTGGGGCCTGCAAGTTCTTACTCAAACCTCTCATTTCAATGAGTATTTGAGATCGAAACAATATCAGCCCCAAAAGCGGGGCTCTCCTTTTCCTAGATTTTAAATAGATGTAATACCAGAAAGAGCTGCATTGAATATGCTTGGACAGAAAAAATTAGCTCAATCCAACTTATAAGCTCTCAGCTTGGATGAATGGAAAGGTTTTAAACTCAAAGTCAGGTTCGTATGTAGTTTCTTGTGAAGCGAGATCTTTCTTTTGGCGATAGAGAAATCTTATATTGAAATTACTTTCTCATTTCTTTTTTTCAAAAAAATGAAATTTCAGTTTTTTAGGATTGTCTCGTTTAATTAAAGTGCCAGACTGCGATGCAAAAGTAGATCTTCTTTCGCCCCTCAAAAAATACCCTCGACTGATTTTCAACCTATTTATTTTAGTATCTAAACAGCAAAATGATGCTGAGTTTCGCTGTTTACTAAAAGAGGTAGTTTTTCAATAGTTTAACTACTTTTGAAAGCCAGGAGAGTTTATGTTTGGTCCCAAATTTGTAAAGAAAATTAAGTTTTCACTACAGTCAATACATACCATTGGAACGAGCCTAATCCTGATGGCGTTTCTTGTTGGCTGTGGCGCTGGAGGTGAGGGTGGGGGAGGAAGCGGAAAAACCAGTGATCCCCCTTCACAAACCGTGGACTCCCCTCCAACTCCGGTTCTACCTGTGGCAAGCCAAATAAGTGGAGTGTTCACTGTCACAAATTCGGAATCGAGTGGTACCTCTCGGCTTTTTCGAAATTTGGGTGGAGTCACCATACAACTCCTGGATAGCACGGGCCAAATCGTGGCAACTGTGACGACGGACGATACAGGAAAATACGTATTTGACACTTCATTAACAGATGAACAATACCCCACCACTATTCGAGCTGATTTCAACGAGCAGATTTATACCTCGGTGGTTGTCAGCCAAGAAACAGAAGTCACGGCGCATCTCAATACAGTAAGCACCCTCATTGCTCAGGAATTTTTATCTCAAACAGAACGGAACCAAGAAGCCTTAGAAAATGCCGCTGAATTGGTCACGATTCGAAAGTTCGGAGCAAATGAAGCCGGGCTTCCTGCAGTACCACCCATGACGTTCGTGAATGGAGATTTGGAAGACCCTTCGAGTTTGGGAAATGTGATATTAGATGCTGCTGAAAGCAGTGGTGTGGATCTAAGAGAAGAAATCCCTGTAACTCAACCTTTATTCACTCAGAATGAATTTCTGACCAAGCTTTCGGAAGAGCTTCGAGCCGCTGAACAACCCACTGTTGCTTTGCAATCAATCGAGCAACAAAATGGCTCGGAAAATCTAGCAGAGTCATTGACTCAAGTAGTGACCGCCGAAAATGCGGATGAAGTATTGGAGCTGCTTAACGCAATTCAACAAGATGTCGCCAAAGCGCAAGAAGCCGTGAAGTCCGTGTTGGAAGACGTGTCAGGAATGCCTCAAAGTCCGACCTCCAATACCGATATCGTAGGAAATATGACAGGTTCTGGGATGCTAACCGGTCCTGAAGTGCTAGGTCCGGGTGGAGCAGCAGGACCAACTTCACCGGCTGCAAGCACATCTAACAGCTCTGACCCGGGTTCTATGGTTTCCATGCCAAGTTCGCCCGAACCCGCTGCCAATGACGTGGACTTAGCGAGCGGGCGTTCTTCGTATGAAACGTATTGTGCAAGCTGCCACAAATCGGATGGCAAAGGAGGGGCAGGCCCCAGTTTGATCGACTGTGTTTCCTGCGAAACTGTGGGAGAGTTGGTTGCTCGCATCCGATTGACAATGCCTCTTGGAAGTCCGGATTCATGTGTGGATGCTTGTGCCGAAGAGGTCGCTGCCTATGTGTTTCAAGGCTTGAATAAAAGAGGAACGACCACAACAACGAGTACCAGTACAACCACGACCAGCAGTTTGGTTTCAACCACGAGCAGCACTAGCACCACCAGTACTAGCACCACGACTTCCTCAACCACCACAACAACACTTCCCAAAGTTACGGTACGACAAGGCGATGTGGATAAGGGCCGGGATACCTATAAAAATCAATGCAGTGTGTGTCATGGAGAAACTGGGCAGGGAGGTTTGGGACCGAAACTGGTCGGTTGTAAAAATTGCAGTTCGTTGGAATCTCTGGTTGGAGTGATTGAACGAACAATGCCGCTGAATCGAGCGAGTGCCTGCAACAACGAATGTGCGAACGACATTGCCGCATTTATTCAAAGAGGTTTTCCGAAAGTTGAAGTGGCCGCAGCTCCAGCACCGCCACCCCCACCTCCGCCACCATCCCCCGCGCCACCACCTGCTCCGGCACCATCATCGCCAGCACCGCCACCCCCTCCGGCTCCAGCACCTCCACCTGCTCCGGTACCGGCTCCAGCGCCACCACCTGCCCCGGCTCCAGCCCCAAAGGTCTTGCCAACCACGGGGGATGTAGCTAGCGGGCAAACTGCTTATGCTACCCAATGCGCAGCGTGTCATGGGAATGTCGGAGAAGGCGGAGTTGGACCCAGCCTGATTGGATGTCCAACCTGTGACACATTTGCCAACTTGGTGAGCCGTATCGATGCCACGATGCCTTTCCAAAATGCAGGGGCCTGCACAGGTTCTTGTGCCGGGGATATCACAGCTTTCATATTGGAAACCTTCAAAGTACCACCCTCACCTCCGCCACCTCCACCGCCCTCCAATACAGGAAAGATTGCGTATGAAGCGCAATGCGCGGTTTGCCACGGAACCTCCGGGCAAGGAGTGACCGGACCGAGTTTGATCAGTTGTGCGACATGTACAACGGCTGAGGTGTTGACCAGCCGAATCGCCTCCACCATGCCCCTTGGAAATTCATCGTCTTGTAACGATTCCTGTGCTTCCGACGTGGCTGCCTACATCCTGGGGAGCTTTCAATCGGCCTCCAATCCTGGTGATGAGACAGGCACGTCGGATTTTGCTTCGGTCGTGATGCACGATTCCAACTCGACCCTACGCAAAATCACTTTGAATCTGACTGGAAAACTTCCGGCTCCGCAAAACCAAGCCTCCATGCGAGTGCGTCGTGATAAGAATCTAGAAACGGCTGTGGATCAAGTCATGGAAACTCCAGAATTTTACGAGCGGCTTCGCGAGGTGTGGAATGATATTTTGTTGACTGACAAATACTTGCCCTATTCCAATGCAGCTAATCTGTTGGATGCCGGCCGTTTTCCAGAGGCACGCTGGTTTGATGCTTATCTTAGAATCGATACCCCAAAACGGAACTATCTGCGTGAAAAAACCAACTCGGCCATTGCGCGCTCTCCGCTGGAATTGATTGTTCATGTGGTTAAAAACAATCGGCCGTTCACTGAAATATTGACGGCAGACTATATGATGGTGAATCCGTTGTCGGCGCGTTCCTATGGGATAAATAATATCGCGTATCAAGATCCGAGTTTGGACGATAAGAATTACCAAGATGTCAAATTGGATTTTGTGACCGCTAAAGTGCCGGGGATACCTCATGCTGGAATTCTGACAGATGTTGTGTTTTTAAACCGTTATCCCACAACCAATACCAATGTGAATCGCCATCGGGCGCGCATGACCTATCTCTATTTTCTGGATCTCGACGTCCTGAGCATTACCAACCGAAATATTGATGCGGGAGCGATTGAAGGCAACAACCCGACAATGAACAACCCCGTCTGTTCCACCTGTCACACATTAATCGATCCAATCGCAGGAGCTTTCAAAAATTGGGATTATCGCGGTCGATATCGATCCCGGTTTTGGTATTCCAACATGCGGGATCCGGGGTTCACCGAACAAATATCGCTTCCCGGTGATCGACAAGACACGGCGTTGCGGTGGCTTGCTCAGCGGATTGTTGAAGATCCACGATTTCCACGGTCGATTGTTAAATTGATGTACAAAGGGTGGCTCGGCAATGATCCCCTCGATTCTCCTGATGACCTATCCGATCCTCAGTACGACGCGAAGCTGACTGCATATGAATCGCAGGTTCGTTTTTTCCAGCAAGTTTCCCAAAAATTTGTGGAGTCAAATTACAATCTGAAGGTGTTGATCAAAGAATTGCTATTGCATCCCTACTATCGAGCGAAGTCTTTGAATGTGACTCAGGGAACTCCTACAAACACCCCATTTTTTCAAAGTGTAGGAAGCACACGGCTGCTCACTCCAGAAATGCTCGACCGCAAAATCGAAAGTATCTTGGGACATCCTTGGCAATACGGGGTGTCTCGCAATTTGCGAAGTACCAACCGCTATTTAACGATGTATGGGGGCATTGACTCAGATCAGGTGAGCACTCGTATTCGACACCCTAGTGGTTTGATCTCAGCAGTGCAAAAGCGGATGTCCAATGAGATGGCTTGTAAGGCAGTCCCCGAAGATTTCAGCATCACAGAAAGGTCGAAGCGACGACTTTTCCCCTACGTCGACCCTTCCACAGAACCCAATGACAAAAACGGTGAAACCATCACCGCAAATGTACAGGCTATACGGGAAAACATATGGCACTTGCATAGTCGGTTGCTGGGAGAAAACTTGGCTTTGACAGATGCTGAGATCGATAGGACTTACAACCTATTCTACCAAATCTATCAGATGGGTAAGACCAACGTAACTTCTGGGCAACAGATACGCTATCTCCGAAGCCCATGCGCCATTTCTAGACCGACCGCCCCCAACCAAAAGGTTAATCGAGATGACGCCTACACGATTCGAGCCTGGATGGGGGTAGTCACTTATCTACTGAGAACCTATGAGTTTTTGCATGAGTAAGCAGCTTGGAAAGGTCGGTCTGTCTTCCAAAAGCAACCAAGGGTCCCAAAAGCAAATAAAGGTCTCAAAGCAAATAAAGGTCTCAAAGCAAATAAAGGTCTCAAAACGAAATAAGGAGGTTTTATGATGAATAGACGAGAGTTTTTACGACTGGCTGGTTTGGCCGGACTCGCCGTTTCGACTCCCTATGTGGGGAGCGCTCAAACCCAATCAACGTATACGGGGCCATTTTGGATTATGATCCACGCCTCAGGCGGGTGGGATCCTACCAGCTTATGTGATCCCAAAGGGAAGAAAACAGACAGCGACACCAATCCGCTGAACCGCTATTTCAGCCATGAAATCGGGACGGTTGGCCCTTTTCGCTATGCTCCAGTGGAGAACCACAAAATTTTTTTTGAGAAATATGCAAGTCAGCTGCTCGTGATCAATGGAGTGGATGTCGGAACCAACAGCCACACCAATGGCACCCGAACCACTTGGTCGGGACGAGGTCCCGGCATGTATCCAGCTTTGGCAGCGATGATTGCTGCTGCTCATGGGCCGGAACGTCCGATGTCTTTTATCACGAATGGGGGGTATGACCGGTCTGTGGGTCTAGTCGCCCCCACTCGTGGTAGAGATCGAAGTAAAATTCAAGAGGTGGCATACCACAATCGAAGATGGGTCAATAATCCCGATAATTTGTATCACACTGACGAAACTGAAGTTTTGATCAACCAAACTTTGAACGCTCGCCATCAAAGCCAGTTGGAATTAGCGTCCTTGCCAAGTGAAAAAGCGGCGCGATCCACTTTATTTTTGGCTCGATCTGAAGATCAGCAATTACGAAATCTCGATCAATATTTGAACGTAAGCGATCTCTCAAACAACTCTTTGTACCGACAGGCTAAAATGGGGCTGGCTGCTTTTAGAGCAAACCTCGCCATTTCCATGACAGTGAACTACGGAGGGTTCGATACCCACAGCAATCACGATAGTCGGCATTTTCCCAGGTTGAGGATCGTGCTGGAAGGAATTGACTGGATCTTACAAGAAGCCGAACGACAACAAGTCGCAGATCGCGTGATCCTCGTCGTAGGATCTGATTTTGGACGAACCCCAGGATACAATCGAAACAATGGCAAAGACCACTGGCCGATTACCAGCATGATGATGATGGGACCCGGAATTGCGGGAAATCGAGTGGTTGGCCTCACCGATGATCGACATCGAGTGGTCAATATCAATCCCACAACTCTGCAACCCGATGCCACTGGTGGAAAGAGAATAAAAGCCGAGGATGTTCATTCTTTTCTTAGAAAATTGGCAGGAATTGAAAATCATCCGGGGTCTCTGTTGTACCCGTTAGAAACCTCCGAATTCTCAGATTTTGTCACGTCATCTGATCTACAGACACCTCAACCCATGCCACCCAGCCCTTCCTGAGAAAATTCGATGCTAGGTTCCTCTGAAGCGATGTCTTCCGAAGAGGAACCGCTAAAAGATCAGACTGAATATCATGCATCCCCCCATTAATGACTGCGATAGCTTTTCCTAATTTTGTGTCTTTGTTTTTTATACTAGGGATATACAAAAACATAAAAACAACAAAAACTTGGCTTAAGCCCAAAGCTAATATAAATCGTCAGTTTTTTTGTTCTATATAGCCTAGAATCTATCCCAAGTATCGATTTTTATGAAAGATTTGTTATAATCCGCGCAATTTTATTCCAAAAAATCCGCAGCTCTTAAATGATTCTATTGCAAGATTTTATCAACCCAAACAAGACTTAGATACCGTGAGTGCCAGTTCCAAAAGTTTGTCAAAGACCAAAGCAATTCTATCAGAAAAACCAGAATGCCGTTCCACATGGATGCTGTTTTTTGAGTTGGGCCAACTTGCCAATTTTGTGCATCAGCATCTCGCCCGAAACAAGCCTGTGGGAGAAGTACCAATTCATAGCATCACCCCGGACGAGTTCATCACAGGCTTGAAAGAAGTAGCTCCCACCATTCCCCAACAAAACCGTTCCTTTCGCAAAGACATCGACAAGTACATCAAGCTCTGGGAGAAGCATCTAGAAGCTAAAAAGTCGACCCTTCAGATCGACAAAGAAGCCATTCTCAGTGACATCAACTCGATGCTAAACAAATTGCAAACCGTGAGTGGAACCGCATCTTTGCAAAATTCTATGGTGATGTTTGTAGGCAGTCTTGAAGGATGGGATCCCCAAAATACAATGACCACTCAACAAGATCTGATGAGCCAGTATCATGCTCTCCAGGCAGAATATAAAACAATGATTGCTTTGGAGAAAATGAAGATTCCCGAGGATCGGGAATCTCAAGCAGAGGTCAAAGATGCAGTCAAAGATTCGGGTGTGGTCGGTCAAGTGGGAGACCTCATCGAGCATATGGAAGGTGCAGACAAAGCAGGTGCTCAACATCTTTTAGAAGTTCAGAAAAGGCTAGAAAAACCTGAGTTCAAGGAAGTCCGAGGAGGGATTCAAGAGTTGGTGGACTTCCTAGCAAATCAATATGTAGAAGCCGCCCATACAGATAGCTCGGTGACTACCAACCCTAAAGTGGCCCAAGTCCAGGAAAGTGTGCAGGGTTTGGTTGAACGAATCGAGCGGATTAGCATCATGCGAGGAGATAAATTTACGATAAAACAACTCAAGGAAGAATATCCAACGCTCCCTAAAACATTATCGTCCAAAGCAATGTTTGCTGCCAAGCTTCGCACATTGGAAGAATTCCCTGAGCTATGTAAAGAGGCTAAAAAAGCCACAATCATTTATGACAAATCGGGAATGTTTAGCCGAGGGGTGATTATCGAAAACCCTGAAATGAAAAAACAATTCCTCAACAAAGTACTCAAAGGTCGATTTGAGTCTCAATTGGAGCAATTTAAAAGTGGTCGTGGACTCAAATCGAGTGATTTTCCAACTACGGCAGCGTCCCAAGACTCTAAACTAGCTTTTTTGCAATCCAATGGGGCCTCCGAAACGCTGGTAGCTTTCTGCTTATCTATTCTGGTGTTCGAGAAAAAAGGGCGGGTTGACAATGCCAATGCTCGAAAATCCGCCTATCGCCACTACCTCGTTCCTTATATCAATGCTTCATTCAAAGTGCTTTACGAGCGGTTTCAAGTGCAGGCCACCAAATAACCGTTTTATGAGCGATTTCTAGTCGCAGGCCACCAAATAATCGTTGTCAACGTTTCATAGAGCGGAAAGCCACGAAAAATCCAAATCCACTTGATGGCAATACAGCTTGGCAATTGCTCGAAGAATCCCCTCCATTTCATCCATTCCTTTCTGATGAAGACTCACTGCAAGGTGAGGACGATTGTTTAATATTTCATTGATCCATCGAGTGCAGGTATTACGCGGTCCCGTTTCAACAAAGACTCTCACTTCATTCGAATAAATCCGTTCGATCAATTGAGGAAAATCGATTGATTGGCAACACATTTCTGCAACGCCGTGAGCAATGGCTTCCGTTGTCAATTTGAGCGGCTGAGGGTTGAGTGCGGAGTAAAAATTTAAGTTGGGTTGATTGTGTGGGGGGAATGTATGAATCCTGACCAAATCATCATAATTAGAAAACAACAACTTGTTATGCATCACGATATTGAAAGGAAGACGCATGGCATCAGCCTTTGTTTGATTGATGATGCGGAGGCAAGCATCCGGTTGCCCTCCGATCACGACTTCGTTGGGTGTATTCACTAACATTATAAAGACTTTAGGTTCCGTCTCTACAGCTTGTACAGCGACTTCGCGAGGAATTTTCAACAGGTAGCAAGCCCATCGTGTAGATTCTCTTTCTTTATAGGGTTTGTCTTCAGTTGGCCACGCGTCTCGAATGATGTGCATCTCTCCTACCAACCGATCTTGATACAATCTGGATGCTTGTAATCGATGTATGAGCGCGTCTGAACCTTGCCAAACATTCCAAGCAGCTAACATCGAAACTTCGCCTAAACTGTAACCAGTCGCGGCACTGGGTTGGAGTCGAAATCCATCACAAAGGATTCGAGTTGTGAGTTCGGAGAATCTTATTCCAGCTTCAAACAGAGTGATAGGTTCTAGAAAAAGCTGTGCTTGTAAGGACCGAAATTCATCTTTGGAAAGTTGATCTTGGTTGGGAGGAAAAAGTTTAGGATTTTTGAAAAAAGAATCCCAATTGTCATCGGTGAGCCTCGCATCCAAGGAGAACGTTTCAAGCTTTTGAGATGCCACCTTAAATAGTTGTCTGCCAATCCCAACAAATGCATTGAATCCGCCGGGATAAACCAAACATACGGTCCCTTTTGGAGCCAAAGGTACTTTTGTAAAATAACTTCCGTTCGGAGAATTCCACTCCGTATCTCTTTGAAAACAATAGGAGATGCCCTTTCTGGCTGCATTAATCTCCCGAAGTAAAATTGTTGAAGATTTTCCAAGCAACGCGACTCGGTAACCCGACTTCAGGTGAAGGCTTTGTTGCCTTAAACAATCCTGTTCCGCTTGATTTGGGTCTAAGCCCGAGCGCAATTGATTCGCTAAGTCATTCATTTTATTTCCTAATTCTTGAAGGTCATTGCCCGAAAGAAGAACCATCGCTATATTGTTGCCATCTGACATGAATCATCTCCAACAGTTTGAGGGATTGCGTATGAAAATATTTCTGATTGGCTTGCTGGTGTTTGTAATTGTTTCGGCAACCTATTGGTGGGACACAACCTATCGTCCCCAATCATCATCGACAACCCTCTCAGTTGCGAACCTTCTAGGGACGGGAGACGATCAAGGTTTTGCTCGTGCTGTTCAGCCTCGCCCATTCAATTTTCCTGCGGATCACGGCCCTCATTCCGATTTTCGGAATGAATGGTGGTACTTCACAGGTAACCTTCAAGCCTCCGATGGACGCCATTTTGGCTATCAATTCACTATATTTCGATCTGCCTTAAGTCCGAAAGCTAGCATTCGGGAGTCTGCATGGGGAACCCATCAAATGTATATGGGACATTTTGCAGTTACTGATGTGGAACAACGTGCCTTCCACCATGCAGAACGCTTTAGTCGAGCTGCGCTTGGGTTGGCTGGAGCGACCGCTTTTCCGTTTCGCGTTTGGTTAGAAGATTGGGAGGTCTCAGGTCTGGGCGAAAACGGATTACCAATGAAAATCGATGTCCAGGCAAATAAATTTGCCGTTGAGTTGAATTTAACAAGCAACAAGCCGCTAATTTTACAAGGTGATAACGGATTGAGTCAAAAAGGCAGTCAGTTGGGAAACGCCTCTTATTATTATTCCTTCACTCGCTTGCAGACCCAAGGATCCGTCACAATTGACAATCAGGAATACGCCGTGACTGGTTGGAGCTGGATGGATCGGGAATGGAGCACAAGTGTCTTAGAGGACAATCAAGTTGGATGGGATTGGTTTGCTCTACAACTTTCCAACGACTGGGAGTTGATGTTTTATCAGCTGCGACTGAAAGACGGTTCAGCAGCAGATACGAGCAGCGGGGTTTTGGTAAGCCCCCAAGGAGTAGCCTACAAGATCTCATACGAGCAGGTTCAGCTCACCTCTTTAAAAACTTGGCGAAGTCCCAAAAGTCAGGTCGAGTATCCGGCAGAATGGGAATTGAAAGTTCCCTCTCACAAGTTGTCATTGATGATTGAACCTCATTTAGCTGATCAAGAGATGAACGTGTCGGTGCGCTATTGGGAAGGGGCGGTTTCCGTGAAAGGGCAAATGGGAAATCAATCTTTATTTGGCAATGGTTATGTTGAATTAACCGGTTATCCTTAAAGATAGAAATAATGACAACTATATGGTCATACATGATAGTCTTGCCTAATAGTCGTTGGTGTTGATAAAACTCGTTCGCCTAAACTTGACCTAATGATTTATTGAAAATTCGTTCGATTAAATGCCTTGGAATTCCTGAGTATGACATGTTAATCCCTTGTGCTTCGGGGAATCCTGCATTTATCGTTGGGAGTAAGACACTTGTGCATCAACCACCCATGCCTTGTGAAATTGAGTGTTCTTTTTTGTTAGTTTTGGTTTCAGCCACCATTCAGTCGACGTTTTTTGGTACTGAATTGGGCAAATTATATCCAGTATCACAGGTGAGCTGCTCTAAATTCCTTAGGTTCTAATCCATGCCAACAACCAACATACCGCCTGAGTTGAAACCCGAAGTAGATTGCGCGGTTCGTGTAATCAAAGAAATGAACAAACACCACGCTTTGGCTCATCTCTTCAAGCTATCACCGGATACCCGAAGACAGGTCTGCGAAACTTTCCTGAAACATCTGAAAAAAAATTTTAAACTCCCCGAGCCGCCTCCAACTTTACCAAGGACGTCTTACTTCAATGCCATTCATGCCTACTGGCTTGGAGAGTATTCACCCCAAATTCCTGTCAGAGAGAGTCTAACAGGGATTTTGGAGCATCTGCTCCCTCTATCGAGCGAGGAACAAGCTCGGCAAATAGAAACTTTCTGCAATGAAATAGATAAGTATTTGTTTGAAAAAACCGAAGCTTCGCTTCTCAATCGTGCAATCAACAACGTTTTGAAGCTGCCCGAAACTTCTCAGGTTCAAGTCGTCAAAGAGTTCCATCGCCGCGTAAAGATCACAACAGTACATGCCAAATCTCAAGAGAAGTCTGTGAGTGAATCCCATTTGACAAAACTGACCAAACTTCTCAAAACGCAATACCCTGAGTTGAAGCCTGAGCTTCTGGAAAGGCTAATTGAAACTATTCGACTCCTGCTAACGCTACCGTGGGGAATACAATTGAAACAGATCGTCTATTTTCAAAATCTTTCTGAACAAGTTTTGATCACAGTCACAAAATCTATCACTGAAGCAAAGAAAAAAGAAGGAAGCAAAAATTTCAAAGATAAGCTGAAGCGATTGCAACTGCATGCAAAGATCGATTCGAACTCGGCTCACAAAAAAAACGATTCACGTAATTTGGATCCAAAAGAGGTTAAAATGATCCGTAAGTCGCTTTCATATAAAAACATGCCTCTTGATGTTTTTTTTGACAATCATCTTATGTCAAATGCGTTTATCCCAGAAATCGTAGCACATGCAGTCAATTTACTTGGCAGCAAATCTTACTTCAAACACGTTTTTGAATTAAAAATGTTAAACGATATGTTCAAACGAAACGCTTCTGGTAGCGAGGTAAAGTATTTTAGCCTGAGTAGTCAGGAGGCTGAAATTATTAATGAAATTCATAATCGACACGGTTCCATTTTTCGAGGGATAGCAAATGCTCTGGATCAAGTTGGAAAGACATATCCCAAAGCATTTCGTAAAGAGGGGGCCCAACTCGGAATGTTAGTTCTTGGTATGAAACTCGTTACTGCGATGGACGCTAGTTCAAAGCGACACTATAACGTGAAACCTGTATAGCTCGCTTACAGGGATAACAGGTATCAACTGAGAGTGAAAATTTGCAGCAAGATAAAATCTATATCTGTATGAAGGGAGGTCGTAATTAGAAAGAAGGACCTTTAACCAGGTTAGATACTGGGTGAAAAGACCTGTTGCTCGGCTTCTTGGAGAAGTTTGAGGTTTTCTGAGATTTCGGTTGAAATTGTATCATTCAAATTCAGGTTCGCACATTCTTGGGCTTGCTTGATTGCATTGCAAATAGTGTAGGGCTTAGAGCTTCCATGGCAAATAATCATTATTCCGCGTACTCCTAATAGGGGAGCACCACCTACTTGAGTATAATCACCCCGCCGTTTTAAGGCCTGGAAAGAACTACGCATTCCCAGATAACCCAGTTTTGACATGAGGGATTTTGAAATTTCTTCCTTAAGAACATTTTGGATAAAATCGAAGGTTCCTTCAGCAACTTTCAACGTGATATTGCCGACAAATCCGTCGCAAACTACAACATCCACATCTCCGTAATACATGGTTTTCCCTTCAACATTTCCTACAAAATTTAGGGTGCTTGCTTTGAGTAACTTGTAGGTTTCCTTGATCAACACGTTGCCTTTGCCTTCTTCCTCCCCGTTGTTCAGCAGCGATACTCTTGGATTTTTGATATTTAGTAAGCACCGAGCATAGGCATCTCCCATTAAAGCAAATTGTAGGAGATACTGTGGTTTGCAATCTGCGTTGGCACCAACATCCAAAATAACAAATGGATTCTTGGTAGAAGGCATAATGGTGGCGATGGCGGGGCGATCGATTTGTTGGATCGACTTGAGAACAAATTTTGCTGTTGCCATGGCAGCACCGGTATTTCCGGCGCTAACGACGGCATCGACATCATTTTTTTTATGAAGGTCTAGTGCAACACGAATTGAGGAATCCTTCTTTTGCCGCAATGCCAATGCGGGAGACTCATGCATTTCGACAACTTGGCTGGAATGCCGAATCTGCAATTTGTTGGCATCAAAGCGATATTTTTTCAGTTCGCGTTCAATTTGGGCTTGGTCTCCAACAAGTACGACATCAATGCCATATTCTTTGATAGCTTGAACCGCACCTTCGACTGGGATTGCAACTGCATGATCCCCCCCCATGGCATCGACTGCAATGGGCATCCAGCTCCTTATTGTGTAAGTGTTGCACTTAGGAAGTGAGAGTTGGAATAAATTTAATAATTATCCACTTCAATGACAGGAACACCTTTGTAGTATCCACATTGAGGACAAACACGATGTGGAACGATTAAAGCATTGCAATTAGTACACTCACTCAATGCTGGAACAGCTATTTTAGAATTGTGCGCTCGCCGGGAATCTCGTTTACTTCGAGAGGTACGACGTTGTGGAACCGCCATAAATAACTCCGAGAAAAAAGTTTGTAATAAATAGACTATGCATTTCTTTTCAAGAAAGCAGCTTTGAAAATGGGCTGTCTGAGTAATCTGGTGGAGGACATTGGCAAGTCTGCAAATTCAAATTGGCTCCGCAGCCAGTGCAAAGCCCTTGACACGAATCCGTACAAACCTTTTTAATTGGAAGAGCAAGTAAGAGTTGCTCTTCCAGAATTTCTGCCACGTCCAGATCTTCTCCTGTATAAAATATTGTGTCCAGTTCTTGTTCAGACAATGTAATTTCGGAAGCTAATACGTTTTGTGTTTCTTGAGGTACCAAAGCTAGATCAAGATTTTCTTCGTGTTCCCAATCAAAACGTTTCAGACAGAGATCGCAACACAAGTCCAAACTTGAATTTAGCTCGCCTTTCAAGAACACCGAGCGTTGACTCCGTGACAACTCCAATTGGAAATGCAAGGATTCATCTTGTTGACCTATAGCTTGAACCAACTGTGTCATCTGGCCTAAGGGATATTGACCGTTAAGTGCCAGAGGAGAGTGCTCTAAAATATCTTGAATTCGAACTTGCAATTCCATTTTTGATTGTGACCTCAAGTACCACGTTCTGCATTAATCTCTTCCAAAGTTTTTGCAGTGGGCAATGGCTCTTTTGCTTCCGTGATCACTGGATAATTTTCACATTCCTTTGCATTGATTTCTGTCCATTCTTCCCATTCGGCCGGAACGTCTACGTCTGCAAAGATGGCTTCAACAGGACATTCCTCAACACAAGCATTACAATCGATACAGGTTTCTGGATTAATATATAGCATTGTGGGGCCTTCATGAAACGCTTCTACCGGACACACTTCCACACAATCTGTATATTTGCAGTTGTTGCAGTTCTCGATAACAACATAGGTCATTGCTACACTCCAAGAGATTTTGACGAATGTTTTTCCAACATCAAGGGCTTCGATACATCAAGCTATGCCCTCTAGAACAAAGTTTGTGATTCACTATGTTTTAGCCGAAGTTCCTGTTATGCAATGTGGTGTAATTGAGTGAAATTGGATAAGAAATATGATGGCTAAAACGGCAAGTGGCTGTGGCTGGTTTGGTTGGGGTGGCAGGGATCGAACCTGCGAATGACGGGATCAAAACCCGCTGCCTTACCGCTTGGCGACACCCCACTAAAAACAGCAAACCTAAATTGGGCAGCACAACTTGTCAAGCCTTAAAACGGCCAACAAACTCCTATTAAAATGAAATTCTAATATATCAAACAGTTAGGTTGGTGGCTTAGGCTGAAAGTCAATGATTCTTGCCTCAAATGACTGTAATTGCTTGGAAAAAATATGCTTTTTTCCTTCGTAACTTGTTTCTTGATTTGAATAGAATTCCCCTAAATCTATTAACTGAGAAATTGATTTATTTGGATCAATCAAAATTTTATATTTCTCGTGATAGGTTTCAATTTTAGATCCTTCCAAATTGTTGTTCCTTCCGCGAACTTCCCAAACGAAAAATACGTGTGCCATTACCTCAAAATGGACTTCAAATGTCTCTTCAATTCCATTGGAAATAATGGAGGCCTCAAATTTAAGAGGAATCTGATGTGAGGACTTCTGTCTCCAGAGGTCTTGTCCATTAGTTGCAAGGTTTTCTAAGCGTTTCAACCGAATTTGAAAACTGGGAGTTTCTGCTTTGAAAGAGGCGTTTACTTGATTATTTTCAATTTCCTGCTGTTGATTTTTTGTTTTTGTCACCATTCCTGGTTGATTGGATCTTTCGACTGGCGTGGATGGAATACGTTGAGTTTTTTGAACTTCATTAGCATTTGTTAATGAGGTGACCTGCTTCTCAAGGTTCGCTTCTGGGGTGGCAACCTCGGATGCCCTTGCAGGCGTCGATTCTGGCGAAGTGTCGAAATTTGAAATGTTTTTTTGCAAAGGTTTGTTAGTCAAACGTGCAACGGCCTGCTTGTATCGATTCGCCCTACCAACATCCCCCCGCGACTCGTAATACTTAGACATCTTTTTAAGCAACTCTGGAGCTTGATCTTGAATCATAGACTCCATTAGCAGGACGTCACCTTTTTCTAGGTCCTGATCGTTTTGACTCAAATCATAAGCCTTGAAAAACCACTTTGGATTTTTAGATATCTCTGCAGCAAGGCGATAGTATTGAATGGCATTATCGAAATCGCCCTTTTTCTCGAAAGCTTGAGCGTCTTTTAGATAGGAATTTGGCTTCGAAACCTCGATTTCAGGTTCAGGATTAACGAAACATCCTATTCCCCCCGAAGAAGACAAAAACACAACTAGGTAAACGATCCACCGAACTTGGCTGCCTGCTAATCTTCGGAAACTAGCAGTTTCAAATGACGACGTATTTTCCATTTTAGAGAAGCATCACGTGAAAAGCGAAGGAACTGCTGGTAGCTTTGAATTGCTTCCGAAAGATAGCCTTCTGATTCGTAGAATTGCCCTAACTTATAATACGTTAGGGCATGTTGTGGAAGAATCGTCGAAAGTTGAATCAAAACTCCAAAACTGTCCATGATTCTTCCTTGATCTTGATACAAAGACGCCAAATTCAAATAGCTTTCAGGCTGCGTAAGATTACTTGCAATTGCTTTGAGAAATAGAGATTCGGCAATTTCAAACTTCTTCTGATTCCTTAAAATACGTCCTTTACCGTTCAGTGCCAAAGTGTCAACAGAGTTGATCCTTAGGCTTACTTCGTAAGATTTTAAAGCCTGATCCCATTGCGCCAAGCGCTCATAGGTTCTCGCTAAGCGGTTATTAAGCTCTGTATTTTCAGGTAAATTAATTAAGGCCCTTTGGTAGGCAGCACGAGCTTTTTCTAAAGTACCCTGGCGCTCGTTCCGGATCCCCTCCAACCAAAAGTTTTCGGGGAGAACGGAGTCTTTCTCCTGTTGGGCAACACCGCTGAAATTACTTCCCAAAAAAATTAATAGGGTCAATATCATTCGTGAAAGCTTCATACCATTCGATAGGATCCTTCAAATTCGTTGCTTCCTGAATCTTTTTGAATACCCCGATCATTAGCAACTAGTTGCTCCATAATGTGATAGACAAGCTCGATCGAATCTGACTTTTCAATATCTGAAGCCAGTTTCTGTAATGTGAAATCTTGACCACGATGCGTTTGAAGGTGTTCGATCAACTTAACTTGTATACTCAAAATCACACCTGCTGCCTTTTTACCTGCTTCAACCCCAGGCTGATGATACGCGTTGATGTGAACTAGATGTGCATATAATCCAACAGCACGTTCGTACAAGGCGATCAAAGCCCCTACGGAAAAGGCATTCACGTTTTCCATAGTAATCGTTATTGACTCTCTATCTTTCTCGTAAAGTGCTTGTCGGGTTCCAAGTAAAAATCCCTGTAGATAATCACCCGAAGTGATATGCGGTTCCACTTCCATAGTTGCTGTGTTTCGTTCTTGCATAACCTTGATAAAGGTTACGAAAAAATCTGTGGGGCCTTCTCGTAATTGTTGGACATATGCGTGCTGATCGGTGGATCCTTTATTTCCATACACTACGATTCCTTGATTCACAGTGGTTCCATCGAGATCGAATTCTTTTCCCAAAGATTCCATGATCAATTGTTGCAGGTAGCGACTCAAATACTGCAATCGATCTTTATATGGAAGGATCACCATGTCTTTTTTACCTTTTCCATCTCCGGCATAATACCACATGAGGGCCAGCAAGGCCGCAGGGTTATTAAGCGCTTCAGCCTGACGGGTGACTTGGTCCATTTCGGAGGCTCCTTCAAGAAAGCGCTCAATATCGATACCTTGCAATGCAGCAGGTAGCAATCCAACGGCAGAAAGCTCTGAAGTCCTGCCTCCAACCCAATCCCACATAGGGAATATTTTCAACCAACCATCCGCGAGGGCTGTTTTTTCTAACGCGCTGCCTTCTCCTGTGGTAGCGACTGCATGTTTAGAAAAATCCAACCCCTCCCTCTCATAGGCCGCTTTGGCTTCTAACATTCCGTTTCTCGTTTCTTTGGTGCCGCCGGATTTGGAAATCACTATGGTCAACGTTTCTGAAAGGTTTGGCCCAATCTTAGAGAGAACAATGTCCATACCGTCGGGATCTGTATTATCAAAGAAGAAGGGGGTCATTTGGTCATCAGAGGTGCCTAATGCTTGTGACACAAACTGCGGCCCTAAAGCGGAACCTCCAATGCCGATAACCAATACATTCTTAAAAGGTTGGCCATGCTGACTTAGGAGAGAACCGGTGTGAATGTCATTAGCGAACTCTTTAACACTAGTGATGGCATCCAAAATTGCCTTTTTCAGGTTTGTGTCTGGAGCCAGTAATGCATTTCGAAGCCAATAATGTCCCACCATTCGATTTTCGTCTGGGTTGGCAATATCCCCTTCTTCAATTTTTTGTAAATGGGTCAGTGCGCTTTGTATGGACTGTTCCATCTGGGAAAAAAAATTTTCTGCAAATTTCATCCTGGATATATCGAGAGTAATTCCGACGGTGGGATTGAAATTGGTATATTTTTTATACCTTTGCCATAATTCCAGTGAATTCATGTTTCCTCTTCTTTTTGAATGTCCATGGGATTATTAGGTTGTGAGTTTTATTAACTTATTTGGAGAAGCACTCTGTGGGGAAAACCCTTATGAAAAATCGTTACAAATATATGTAGGTTTAAAGCATTTTTTAACAAAGTGTTAACAAAAACTTGATTTAGAATTTCTCTTATAGAGAACCTTCTGTTTAACTCGGAGTAAAGAACAAACCCTCACCACTTGCAAGCAAATTGAATTAGAGCTTCGTTTACCATTTGTTAGTTCTTCATATTGGTAAACCTAAACGATTAGTTTACTAAACATTTTGATTCTGTGGGAGACCCAAATGTCAAAAGAAAACAATATGGACTTAGTTTTTACAGCCTTGCGGTTTGCTGCAGAAAAACATCATAACCAGAAGCGTAAGGATACCCGTCAAACACCCTATATTAACCACCCTATCGAGGTTGTAGAAACGTTGTGGAGGGTCGGAAGGGTTCGTGATCCAATGACCCTAGCAGGCGCGATCTTGCATGATACGGTGGAAGACACGCCGACTTCCTTCGAAGAGATACGTGAGGTTTTTGGTGAGGAAATGGAATCATTAGTTAGAGAACTGACAGACGATAAAACCCTTCCCAAGTTAGAACGAAAGCGGTTGCAGATCGAAAAAGCTCCCTATGCCAGCCTGCGTGCCAAACAAATAAAACTAGCCGATAAAATTTGCAATTTCGCAGATCTTATTCAGCGTCCACCGGTAGACTGGGAGTTAGAACGCGTCCAACAATACTTTGAATGGGGAAATCGTGTAGTGGAGGGGCTGAGAGGTTGTAACTTCGAATTAGAACAGTTTTACTTCACAATTTATAAGAAAGGTCTCGAAAAGTATTTTCTACAATCTTAGTCACTTATCGACTTCAAATGATGTGATCCGAGGGAACCTGACATGAGAGATAAGGTGAGCATCTTACCTTGACAAGGTAAGATGATTTCCATAAGAATAATTTAATCGCTAGCGTTTAGGGGTCCAGCGATGTTTCGCAAGTCCATACCCTGATTGCCAAAGAAGTCTTGCTACTTGATGGTCAAGGGACTAAGTGGGCATTGCACAGTGTGTCACCACTTGTAGACGCCACTATGAATGCCTAAAGTTTAGGTTCTACAAGTTTGTCAAGTAACGTCATTTTTGTACGAGGATCTATGGCCCAGGGTACGGTCAAATGGTTTGATAGCAAGAAAGGTTACGGCTTCATCGAACAAGATACGGGTGGAGATATATTTGTTCACCATACAGGTATCATGCAAGATGGCTTTCGCACGTTGCGGGAAGGGCAACGCGTAGAGTTTGAAGTCGGGCAAGGACGTAAAGGGCCTTGTGCCTTAAACGTAAAAACCGCTTAATCCCACCTCTCTCCTTCTTCAGGTGCCCCCTGAAGAAGGCCCATTGCTCCCCATTTTTCAATTTGATTTCCTCTTTTCCATTATTTAAAGAAGCTAAACCGAGAATTGCATGTGTTTCGCATTTTCGGTGAAGGCTTTTTTCATATCTCATTGCAAAAACAATAGGTTCGCTTTGGTATTTCGTTACGCAAGTAAAAAGATTCTGGCGTTGGGAGTATTATGCCTCTTGATAAGCACATGCGGTAGGCGTACTCCACCCCGTCCAATCCCTCTGGGAAAGGAAGTGAGTGCGTTTCACAGTCTCTCCGTCAAACAACGTGGCAATCGGATCCGGTTGTCTTGGGTTATGCAACGCCCGTTTGATCCCAAAAGTGGGCTAAATCGATTTGTGATTGAAGAAATGAGACTTCAACCCCATTGTGTGGATTGTCCACCTCCGCGACGACAAATTTTTATTCATCCCTTTCCGTCAGATCACTTTCAAATTTCCGGTCAACGCATTTATTATTATCCAGATACGGAAAAGGATCTCGATTCAAGGGCTTATACTGTTACTTATGAGACGTCAGATGGAGAGGTTTTAAGTGATCCCCAAGTTATTCAATTCCGAAGCTTTTCTGATTTTCCTGGCTCATTCGATCTCGTTTGGGAATGGGTCCGACCAGAAGATATCGTTCCATTGCGAGAAATGGGATTGGTGACCCTTAGCGATATCGAGCAAAGTGCGAGGTTGCTGAAGCTCTCTTGGAATCCGATATCTGAAAAGGTAGAATTCGAGCTAGACCAGTCTCAGGTAATGACTCAAAGAACTGTGTTTTATCGAGTTAACATTTATCGTCGGTCGCTAGAGAGTGAGTGGTCAGAAATACCCATCCACTCGGACCCTATTTCAGATAGCTTTTATATTGATTCTCAGCCACAAACCGAGCATATTTTTCTTTACCAGATTCGGTTGGTTGATTCCCAGGGTAACGAAAGTTCTCCCTCTCCAACCTACACGATTTCAGCCCCGCAGCCATCTTTATGAATCGTCTACTCCTCAAATGGATCTTCGTAGTTTTTTACGGAGTGACTATGGTCGGTTGCACGGCCACTCCTTTTTTGCAGCCCTCCCTCATTCCCATCGAAAAAGACAATGTGGACGAGGTCATTAGATCTCTCCAAGACCGCCTGGATGAGGACAACGAAGACGTTTTAGCCCACTATAATTTAGCCTTGGCTTATTTTGAGAAAGGTGAATACGTCCAAGCCGAAACTCATATACAAAGAGCAGTACAACTATCTCCTTTAATCGGAGAGTATTTTGAGTTGCTAGGGGATATTGCTCGGCAAACGGAACGCTATAGTGCTGCAGCCAAGGCCTTCAATTCTGCGGTACGCCTCCAACCCAACCTCATTTCTGCTTACCTAAAACTCGCAATCGTGTATGAGCAAATCGGGGATAACGAACGAGCGATTGCCTCTTTAGAAGAGGCTCTTCAACGAGAGCCAAGTTCTGTGGAAACTTTGTTCCAACTGGCTAGATTGAATACCAAACAACGAGATTTTGAAGCGGCTTCTGAAGCGGTGAATGCTGCATTAGCTTTGGAAGCACAAAATCAAGAATTGTTGTTGTTGCAGGTTCACATTCAATCTGCACAAGGTAACTATTATCATGCACGGGTTTTGGTGCAGCGGCTATTGACACAATATCCTGACTATTATGAAGCTCAACATGAGTTGCTAAAGATTTTATTCGCTCAAAAAAAATGGGATCAAGCTTTAGATCAGATCAGTTTATTACGAAAGAACAACCAATTGCGATTGAGCGATCAATTAATCCATGTCCATATTCTTCTTCGCCAGAAAGAGTTTGAAAAAGCCCGTATTGTGCTTACTTCCATTTTGGAAGCTGCTCCCTTGCAGGTAGATGCTATGTTAGCTTTGGCCTTGGTATTTGTGCAGCAAGGGGAACCGGATCAAGCATTGACTTGGTTGAATCGAAGTCTTGAAGTCAATACTCGATTGCCACAAGTGCATTATTTGCAAGCTTCGCTGTATTACAAAAAAGGAAATTTGCTGCAAGGAGACTTATCGTTAAACCGAGCTTTGGAATTGGATGGAAACAACCCCAGTTATCGGTTGTTGGAATTGCGGAGGAATCTAATGAAGGGTGAAGTCAATGCAGTTCAAGAACGCTTGAATCAGCTACTTCCGCAAAACCCTCTTGATCCTGAACTACTGCGCCTTCAAGCTGACTTATATGCATTTCAGGGAAGGTATAATTTGGCCATTAATCTGATCAGACGGTTGCAGGTGATAGAGGATAGTGACATCCTCCGATTTACATTGGCTCGTTTATATTATTTTCAACAGCAGTACCATAAAACCCTCGCTATTACTCGGGAGGTGGTGCAGATCTATCCTCACGACTGGGAAACTTCTTATCTGCATGCTTCGACTTTATTCCGGTTGAATCAGATTCCTGAAGCTTTTGAATTACTCCAACCGTTTTTGGAGGCAAATCAAGGTGATGGCTTTATTCATCTTTTGATTGGAAATTTCTATCGTTATCAAGGGAAAGAAGAGGAGGCACGCAAAGTCTTCCAAGAAGGCCTAGAGGCATTTCCACAGCACTTGTTTTTAACAGAAGCATTGAGTGCGGCATATATGCTTACGCAGGACTGGCGACCAGCACGTGATGTGATTTTGGAAGTGATTGAGCAGGCTCACCCGCTTCAACCAATTTTATTGCAGCGCCTTGTTTATCTATATTATCAGTTAGGAGATTCAGAACGTAGTGCAGAATATCTCAAACGGTTTTATCATCAGGTGGATCCCATTATAACTTTCAACAATCCCCAACAAGAATACCTTCTCCTATTTCCCATAGCTTCTCCTGTATTGGGACATATCGAGTATACGACCCCTTTGATACCAGAGTAAGAGCTTTCCATAAACGACTGAGGAGGACAACCATGACTAAAAAAGTGCTGGTACCTATTGCAGAACAAGTAGAGGAGATCGAAGCTGTTTGCATTATTGATGTATTGAGACGTGCAGGTGCCGATGTAACCGTGGCCGCAGTGGGTGAAAGCTTACAGATTACTGCTTCACGAGGGGTGAAGTTGGTTGCAGATGCTATGATTCAAGATTGTCTAAACCAAACTTATGATTTGATTGCTATTCCTGGGGGCATGCCTGGAGCAGAGAATCTGCGCGATTCTGTGGAGCTTAAACAGCTCCTGGAGCTTCAGAAACAGAAAGACCGCTGGCATGCTGCAATCTGTGCTTCGCCTGCGGTGGTTTTTGCCACCCATGGACTTTTGGAAAACCGTGAGGCGACAAGCCACCCGAATTTTACCCAGCTCTTGCCAAATCAAAAACAAGTTGAATCTAGGGTGGTTGTTGACGGTCATTGTGTGACCAGCCGAGGACCGGGCACGGCTATTGAGTTTGCATTGAAGCTTGTTGAGTTGCTCTATTCTCAGGATAAAGCCAATTCAGTTGCAACTCCCATGATAGTGCAAACTTCCTGATGAAGTGATTTGAGATACGAAGGCACTTCAGGATCGCCTTCTCGGGGCGCCCAGGAAGCAAATTCTTTGTCAGATGTTGGGACGTAAGGTCCTAATTTCACTTCGTAAAATACAGAACTAGTTTTCAAAGCAATTATCGTATGAAAAGTCCCCCCTGGAATATCGATTCCCCATTTGCCTTGATCGGGATCTAGCAGATAGATTTGTTTCAGATCACCGGTTTCTTCAAATACTATGGCTGCACCTTTGCCCTGCAACAGCAAAATGCATTCATCTTTGGGAGGAGTGGCATGGCGGTGGGGGCAAACATAACTATCAGGCTCGACTGCATTCAAGAGGCGATTTAATGCTTCATTTTCTTGATGAAAGTTGTAATTTTTTCGCCGTCTTGAAGATGATTGCGCTTGTTGGGTTACAGTAGCCAGTAAATCGGAATTAATATATTGTAGCTCCTTCATAATTTCTCGTAACTGTATTTGTGATTGTGACAAAAGCTGATTCAGCTTGTTCACAAAATATTGATAATAATAGGAAAAACGCTATGCCTCAAACTTTACGGAAAAAGAAACGTCCGCTGTTTGTACAAGCCGAGATCATGTCTAATGATTTATCGTTGCTGCCAGGACAACGCCCTTCTTATTTTGATGAATCGTCATTAGAAGGAGTCATTTCTCTTGCCGAAATTGATGAAAATATCCAGCGATTAAAAAACTTGGATGTGGACTCTTATATTCAACAGACCGTAATGCCATCAGATAACCCCAAACGTAAAAGTGCACCGGAAGTTATCAAAAATTTGGGAGGAAATGTTATCCAGGAAGAAAGTGATGGCCCTTTGTTTATGGCAGAAATCGAGTTCGTGACTCAAGGGAGGGTGCGGCGGTTTGGGTTCATCGCACAAAATCGCAAAAGCAGTTCAGGAGTGTGGTCTCCTCGACATCATCTGAGAGCCGCTGAAAAAGTCCGGTTTTTTGCTTCTCACGGTATGCCGTTGATCACATTTATGGACACTCCGGGAGCTGCTGCGGATTCTGAATCCAATTTGGGGAATCAGTCGCATAGTATTTCTTTCTTGATTGCAGAAATGGCGAATTTACAACTTCCTACCGTGGGCATCGTATTTGGTCAGGGCTACAGTGGGGGGGCTATCCCACTCGCAACTACGAATATACTACTCTCTTTGCGCGATGGCGTGTTCAACACCATTCATCCAAAAGGCCTGAGCAATATTGCTCGGAAGTATAACCTGTCATGGGAGGAATGTGCCAAGTACGTTGGGACTTCCGCCTACGAGCTGTGCCAAATGGGATACTTTGATGGAATTGTTGATTATACTCCTGAACAAGCACACCTACTACCTAATCTCCGTAAAGCTATTTTAAGTTCAGTCGACTGTATTGAGGCCAATGCCAAAGCCTTGCTGAGAAACCATGACTTTTTTTACGACCACTACCGTCAAAGTATTCAGCATTATCTCAACCCGTCTGAAATGTGGATTGAGGACAATCGGATCACCGACAAAACCCCTACGGGGATCCTTAATATTTTTGGCGATGCTTACCGATTTTTGAGGTATCTCAAGCTGCGTTACAAGCTTCAGAGGGGGGCCATTTCCAGTTATTCCCGGCTCAGTGCGTTGACAGTTCCAACCGGACAACTTCAAGAACGCTTGGCGAAAGCAAGACAGGAAAATTTTCAAAAATGGCTCAAATTGCCCATGGAGTTGCGATATCAAGAAGAACTGTATCGAAAGTTTAAACGTTATGTGGAAGCTGCACAAAATAAAGATAGTGAGCCAGGAAAAATCGTCGTTTTTTTCATGGGGGATCCCAAGGAAAAATTTGAAACTGCCGTTAAGGAACTCACTTCGGATATCTCGCTCTACCTTTACAATTATTGGAAAGAGAACGCCCGAGAGAGCCTAACACAACTTTATGAATACTTGGGGCAGACCAATTCGATCGATGTGGTTCCAATTAAAAACCCTACTCTTCTCGATGTGTTGAGAGATCACACCATCAGCCTCAGTTTTCGGAAAAATTTTCAAAACATCATACTGTTCGACCTTTTGTTCAATAGCATCATGGAAAGTCTGGCCATGATTGCAGGGGAGTTAAACGGCACCAACCAGATCAAAAAAGAGTCTGTTGAAAAACTCTTCGAAAGTGCATTTGATTTAGCGCTAAAAGAGTTCGAAAAAAGTTCTATTCAAGTTGAGGCGACTGACACAAGAGATCGTTTTTTCAAATGGTTGCGCATCTTTGTATCCCAGAAAAACTGTGACCAGATCATGCAGACTATCAGCGATTGGAAGCAGCGAGCTTTCCCACGACTCAGCCCACCTTTGTTCGGATTGGTTCGGTATTATTTTTCCAACCTTTTGCCGTCCTTACAAACAGCTCATCAAGGAGGAAAGTTTGATGGGAAAATCACTCCTCGAAATATCGGAATCAAAGATTTTTGGAATCGGCTGGATCGGGCTTATAAAGATTTGCTGATCCAAAATCTAATACGAGAATACAAAAAGAAGCACATTACAGCGTCCGAAATCATCGATCAGTTTTTTCAAGATTTTGAGGAATTGTTTCGGGATCACATGACCGGGGATCCTGTTAAGTTTCCAGGTTTCCGTCAATCGATTGAAAAGGCTTTAGACAACAACATTCCACCCTGCGGCGTGATCACGGGGGTTGCCAACTATGTAGACGACAAACGGAAACGAAAGGTGGGATTGGTCATTAGCAATACCTTGTTTCAAGCGGGGGCTTTTGACATGGCGAGCTGCGATAAAGTATGCCAGCTTTTAGTCGAATGTACCGTCCGCAAACTGCCGGTAATCATGTTCATATCTTCCGGGGGAATGCAGACTAAAGAGGGGGCTGGAGCGCTGTTTTCAATGGCCGTTGTTAATGATCGCATCACTCGGTTTATCAAAGGCAACGACCTGCCTATCATTTGTTTTGGATATCGTGATTGTACGGGCGGTGCTCAAGCAAGTTTCGTGACCCATCGATTGGTCAAGACCTATTATCTTTCTGGAACCATGATGTCCTTTGCAGGCCAGTTGGTAGTCGAAAGCCATCTTCCTATGAATGCTATTCTTGCTAACTACCTTTCGGCCAAAGTTGGAAGTATGGACGGTTTAGTCCACAACCCGTTTGATGAAGCGATTGACGGAAGATTGCAGCAAATCGATTCGCAAATCCCGATGGCGCAGTTGACGATTCGGGGCGTAATCTCCCGAATATTAGCAGGAGAGTATGGTCCTCCACAAACACCAGCAAGTGAGCATACCGATTCTTTCAATCAAGCACTTCACTTCAAACCGATCCACAGAATGCTCGTTCATGCAAGAGGTTGCACGGCGGCACGTCTTATTCAAGGGGCGCATGATGCTGGAAAAAATGTCGTTTTGGTGCAGTCCGATGCGGACATGGATAGTTATCCCACAACGCTGCTTAATGAGAATGATCGTCTTGTGTGTATCGGTGGAAATACCCCTCAGGAAAGCTATTTGAATGCTATGAGCGTGATCAAAGTGGCGGAACAGGAAGAAGCAGATGCTTTGCATCCGGGGATTGGATTTCTCTCAGAATCTCCGAAGTTTGCAGAAATCTGCCGAGAGCATGATCTCAATTTCATTGGACCCACTGCGTGGAGCATGAATTTGATGGGAAACAAGACCAATGCCATTGCCACTGCGAAACGATTGCAAGTCCCCGTAGTTCCCGGCAGTGATGGGGTTTTGACGGATCCCAACCAGGCCCAGGAAGTGGCAAAAGAGATTGGATTTCCTGTACTCATAAAGTCGGCTCATGGCGGGGGAGGTAAAGGAATCCGTGTCGTAGAAAAACCAGAGGAATTTGTTCAGATCTTTGGGCAAATGTCTCAGGAGGCTCTCAATGCTTTTGGCAATGGGGAACTGTATCTGGAAAAGTACATCACCTCGATGCGTCATGTTGAAATTCAAGTACTGCGTGACAGCTACGGCAATTCTCAAATATTAGGAGCGAGGGACTGTTCAGTACAACGCAACTATCAAAAGTTGATTGAAGAATCATCAGGAGACCACCTACCTCAATCGATAGTGGAACAACTGTTCGACTATGCGAGAACAATTATCGACGAAATCAACTATATTGGGGCAGGTACCGTAGAATTCATCTTCGACCGGCAATCGGAAAGTGTTTATTTTATGGAGATGAATACGCGACTTCAAGTGGAGCATCCTGTCAGTGAGATGGTTACCGATGTGGATCTAGTTCAAAAGCAATTAGAGATTGCGGAAGGCCAAAGTATTGCCGACATGCGGTTCGACCTCAAAGGTCACGCTATGGAACTTCGAATCACCGCAGAGAAAATTGAATTACAAGCAGACGGCACCGGCGTCTTTCTTCCTGATCCGGGTGAAGTTTCGGAAGTAGCCTTTCCCACTGCGGAACATATCCGGGTTTTGCCCGCTATTGGTTCCAAAACATCCATTCCACCTTATTATGACAGTTTGATAGTGCAATTGATTGCATGGGGAGAAACTCGGTCGGAAGTGATTGAACGTTTGCAAAATTATCTCCAACGAGTTCGAGTTCACGGAGTGTGTACCAATATTGCTTTGATGGAAGCCTTCTTAGCAGACCCCGTTTTTCAATCCGGAGATTACGATACAGGTTATGTTCGTCACTTCATGTCACGGACAGATTTTCAGCAATTGAGTGAAAAAACAAAAAACTATGCGGGATCCAGCATGGCTGCAATTGATGTGGAAACCATTGCTATTCCTGACTCTACGGAATTGAAAGTGCTTTCTCCTCAAACTGGGGCGTTTTATCGGGCTTCATCTCCTAGTGAACCTTCTTATGTGGAGGAAAACCAAGTGGTTTCAACCAATCACACGATGTGTTTGCTTGAATCTATGAAAGTGTTCAACGACGTTTCCCTTGAAAAATTTAAGGCGGGCGATACGGCTCTTTATTCATCGGATTTTCAGTATCGGGTCAAACGGATTATCCCCGAAGATGGGCAAACGGTTAGCCGCGGTGACCTGCTTTTCGTCGTGGAGCCAGTAAAACAGGCCGGAGCCTAGATGGATTTGCAGTATCAAAATTTGAGGCTTACAGACAATCCGACCTTTTCGTTGGTCCAGTAGGGAGAAATTTTTGTTTCTTCGTCGTTCCCAGAAAAGTACGTATTGTATACACCTTGAGCGATAGCGCTAGCGATGAGTAAATTGAATATGACTAGATTGTCATGCACTACTTTGCTTCGAGGAATATCCGGGTTCTCCAGGATTGTGAAATTGTAAGCCGCTAAACTTAAAGTCCCTCCCAACCAGTAGTTCAATGTAGAGGGGCTTGAGTTGCCAAGAGTACCCGCTGCCCCCGCGTAAACGTAAGTCCATCCAATTGCTTTGTTACCTCCTTCAACGCGCCCGGTATTTTTGATTCCATTGATCACAGCGACATAAAGGACGGTAACCCCCGATATCGCTATCCATTCGTTTGTGCTTAAGGAGCCATTCTCGTCATTTGGCTCAGTTTTATCAGAGTTTTCTTCCGTTTTTGGGGTTTCCATTTGATTTGTAGTTTGTTGATTTTCAGGATTCGGTGACAGATTTGGCGATGGTTCACCAGGATTTGTTGTCTGACACAAGGCTGTAGGAATCCAGACGCTCAAAATACAAAGGACAAAGATTGGTTTGATAGATCCAAATAGTGAAAGACGCATCATGATTTTGATTTGGGAAGAAGGTGAAAGATAACGAAGTTACACTATATTGAGGAAAACGGTCCATGAAACTCAAGTGCGATTACTGCGATGATCTCATTTTGCAGAGTTCTAAAAGATGCCCGAAATGTGGGAAAAAAGATCCTTTTTTAATGCAAAAAACCCTGGCTGCAATGGCATATCGTTGCCGATCTTGCCAAACTAAAATTGAAGGGCCAGGATCTTGCCCACAATGTGGGGATTGGGATCCAGTGTATGCGATACGGCTATATTTGATGGAAAAAGTGGAATGGTTTATTTCTCATCGACTGCTGTTTGTGGCGTTATGGTTTTTGATCCTTATTCTGCACACTTTTATTAAATTCACACCAATAGTGTCGATTTCGATGGCTTGCGTTCCCTTTATTCTCATGCGATGGGTAGGACCTATGTTGGAAAGATTGCGAAGCGACCAATGGCTCAAACAGCAAGAACTAAAAATGACACCGAAAGGACATTTGGAAAAATGGGAAGGATGACCCAAGAAAACTGCTACGTATGCGAAAATCCGGTTCCAGAAGGACAGTCGTTTTATGAAGATCATGGGGTGAAAGTTTGCTTGAACTGTTTCCGTACCACACCACGCTGCAAGAAATGTAAATTTCCTTCCAATGCCTTGGAAATTTATCCTGGATTAGGTGCCGTATGTGAGTTTTGCCGAGATGCAATGGAAGACACTGGCATGTCTTGTTACTTGTGTAGCAAAAATATTCCCGCATGGATGTCGTATTATGCCGATTACGATAAAACTGTATGTCAAGAATGTTTTGCTGAAGCCAAACGTTGTTTTTTGTGCCGATTTCCCCATTCGGTAGAATCGGTAAAAGGATTGGGGCACATTTGCGAGTTTTGTCATGACGACGTGATTGGCCCTGAGATGGATCTCGTTCCGTTCCTCCAGCCGATTCAAGCCTTTCTCAAAAAATTGCGACACAACCCTCCCACCGACATTAAGTTCCAATGGGTGGATTGGCATCTCATCTTAGGTATGCAGATGAAAGAACCGCCGCAGTTCAAAATTAATTTTCTCGATGAGTTTCTACACTACAGCTATCCAGTCATCTATTTGAAGGGTCAATTTTATCTTATCAAGCGGATGCGTCGTCAATTGTTTCTGTGTCATATGGCGGGACAATTGGCTGCCGCAGATCTATGCGATCAATATGGTTTGCAACACCTTCAAGGAGAAACTCCGTTTCACGCGCTTGCTCGGGGCTGGAGCCATTGGGTGGCTTACACCATCGCAGGGGTTTTAAAATACCAAACCGAACAAAAACAGTTGAGTCGATGGCCTGAAGCCCGTGAAGAAGAATTCCAGAAGTTCAAAGCAATGTCGGAGTTTCGTAAAGCCAAAGAAATCGTAGTATACGGCCACCGCATGTTGGCAGACTATGCAAAAAAATACCTTTAATGAGAGTTTCAGCCTTCTACTTTTTCTAGGCCAATTGTTTCAATTTGACTTCTTTTTCAGTCCAAATTGTTCCCCTGCCATTTCTGCAATTGATTGTCCAATGCTCAAAGAAGCCGTAGCTGCGGGAGAGGGGGCATTCAGCACATGAATCATCTTTTCCATCTGAACGATTCGAAAATCGTCAACGAGGCTTCCATCTGGCTCAACTGCTTGAGCCCGGACCCCCGCGCCAGACCGCTGTACATCTTGATATTCAAGCTCGGGTAGCAGCTTTTGCAAAGCTTTCACAAAAGCCCGTTTGCTCAGCGAACGATAAAATTCCCCTACACCCATTTTCCAATATTTTGAAGCAACGTACCGGAAACCGGAATAGCCTAGCGATTCTTTGAAATCGGGCCACGAAAAGCTGAAGCGGTCATAACCTTCCCGTTTGAAAGCAAAAACAGCGTTGGGACCCGCTTCCACACCCCCCTGGATCATCCGCGTGAAATGTACCCCTAGAAACGGAAATTCTGGATCAGGAACTGGGTAAATCAGGTTACGAACCAAGTTTTGTTTCTCTGGGATCAATTCATAGTATTCCCCTCGGAATGGAATAATCTTCAGCTTAGGATCGGCGCCACAAAGACGGGCCACTCGATCCGATTGCAATCCACAACAGTTGATGAGTGAATGGCATCGAATCTCGCCTTTTGTGGTGTTGAGCACAATTTCATGAGGGCCGGTATGGCAAGCCAGCAGCCGAGTGTTCAATTGAATCTGCCCACCAGACGCCTCGATCAAATCTCCGTATTTGTTAGATACTTGTTGATAGTCCACAATACCAGTTTCTGGAACATGGAGAGCTAAGAGGCCTTGGGCATGGGGTTCGAATTCGGCGATTTCATCAGGTTGCAACCAACGCAATCCGGTGAGGCCATTCATCACCCCGCGTTTGTGTAAAGTTTGGAGGCGAGGGATTTCTTCGTCTTGAGTGGCAACGACAATCTTGCCACACCGATCAAATGGCAGGTGGTGGGTCTCACAAAATTGATAGAGTTCGTTTCGTCCACGAACGCAATTTTTTGCTTTAAGCGAACCGGGTTTGTAATAAAGGCCCGAATGAATCACTCCGCTGTTGTGTCCGGTTTGGTGCGTTGCAAGATGGGTTTCTGCTTCGATGACGACAAGCTTGTCGGTAAATTGTTGGGAAAGTTTCAAAGCAGTGGCTAGTCCGACAATGCCACCACCAATAATTGCGATATCGTAAGTCATGAGGGGATTATGGAAAGAGAGAGGATCACACGTCGTCAACTTTGAGAGACTCTGCACGAGCACTGATCGGCAAGTGGGCTTGACCTGCTTCGACATCGCTAGTGACGTAATAGTACCAGCTTCCATCTTCGTTATTCATTTCCTCGGTCAGCATGCCCTCTTTGACCATATGATTAACCACACGAATCGCATCTTCTTTCATCCATCCTGTTTGAGCAACGATAAAATCGACAGTCTGCTGCTCATTCTTTTCAGGAAGTAATCGATGCAGCGTTTGCACCTTATCCTTGATCAGGTCCTTCTTGGTGATATTGAATCCCAATGCCCAAGCCATAGAGATCAGCCAGAAAAGTCCGGTCCAAGCTACGAATAAATTCACGATGAAAATCTTTTTGGTGTGAATGTTTTTTCGCTTCCAGGCGATGAGCGTGGGAAGAAAATAGAGAGCTCCCGCAAGACCAAATGTAGCGACAGTGAAAATAAATATGAGAATAGTTTCCCACATAATGATCCTCCTTAAAAAAGTTGTGTCTTTGATCAGATCTCTATTCCAAAGGGTTTACTAAATTTGTCAATTCCAGTCCATCTTCGTTCAGAGGAAATTTTCATATCACCTAACCCTTGTAAAACCTTTTGGCCTGCATATAAACTGAGGAAGAGGAAAACAAAGGCATACAGAGTGCGAAACAAAGCTATTTCTTAGATGATTCAAACAAAATAAGTTTTTCAGAGGGGGAGTTATGACCAAGAAATTAGCAGTAATCCTATGGGTTGGAATAGTGTCCCTTTGGATTGGACAAGCGTTAGCTCAGGACATGAAAATTTTAACTACAGAAGAGCCTCCCATGAATTACATGGATCAAGGCATCGTGACGGGGTTTTCTACGGAAATTGTTAAGGAAATCATGAAGCGCACTGAAACCAAAGGAACTGTCGATTTGATGCCCTGGGCTAGAGCTTATGACACGGGATTAAAGGAATCGAACGTTGTGCTCTTTACGATGGCACGTACAACAAAGCGTGAAAACCTGTTCTATTGGGTGGGACCTATTGTCGGCAAGCGTTGGGTGCTGTTTGCAAAGAATTCCGGAAGCAACCCGCTCAGTTCTCTCGAAGATGCGAAGCCCCACATCACCGGAGTCATGTTGAACGATGCGCGCGCAGTCTACTTAAAGGAACAAGGATTTCAGCATGTTCAGGAAGTTTCTGATCACGTTCAAGCCCTGAAAATGTTGATGAGAGATCGTGTGGATTATTGGGCATCGTCTGATTTTGAAGGACCGATTATCGTCAAGCAGACAGCCTTTGAATTCAACGATATTAAAGTCGTCTTTCCTTTAAAGAGAATCGAATCCTATATCGGAATATCAAAAGCAACCTCACCTGAATTAGCCCAACAGTGGCAGCGCACCTTTGCACAACTCAAGGCCGATGGAACGATAGCTAGAATTGCTGCAAAATGGGCAGAGAGTCTGAACATTCCGATCACTGGAAAAAATGGGATTATCACCTTTGTCGATTATTGATTCATACAAACCTTACTTGTACCCTCTTCGATAAATTCCCCACAGAGTTTAAACCTTCCCTTTGTTGTGGCGAGAAGATTCAGTCGGATTCTATGTAATCCGATTGGCTTCCTCCTCTCCCTATCAAGATTGCTCCTCTTTCCCTATCAAGAATGTTCTTCTTTCCCTGTCAAGAATGAAGTAGTCGGCATTGCCGGATGACAAGGTGTACTAAATTTTAGTACGCAAAAGCGCAAAATCAGCGGATTTTCTAAAGCGATTTCCCAAGCCTCCGTTAAAATTAGGGCAAGTTGTAATGATCCTTCACCTTGTCAACGGGGCTTGTATGAAAAGGCTAACAAGAAAGAATTCGCGGATCCTCGTCGTGGTGACGTTCGTTCTGGCAATCTTCCAGTCTAACTGTGGGACTGAAGACGGGGAATCTCCCGTATTGCCCACGGTGGGGCCTGACGAGACGACTTTCAGATGCACCGAAATCACGAGCAATTCCCAGTCTCCATTGGGAGTCAATTTGATGTGGTTGGACTACTTCCGGGAATCCAATTGGCGTGTGATCGATGCCTTCATCAAAGCCAATCCCAATTGGGTCGCTGACTCGCCGACATTGGGATGGGAGGGCGGCACCATCACGTCTTTTGATGGCAACGGATGGCCAACCGGGGTTGAGGGAGACACCCGTCCAACCACTCAGATGTTCGTTGACATAGATGGCCAATATCCTACAGGGACTTATGTCGTTCATTGGGAAGGCAGCGGGGGAGTTCTGGGAGTGGATGGAGATGCAACAAACATTCGTTGCGAAAATGGTGGTCCCATTTCAGATTGTTCCAGTCGACGAGGTTTATTTGATGTCGATTCCACGTCTGCCGAAGGCATCGTGTTCTCCATCATTCCAGGCGATGAATCGACTTATAGCCGCGACAATTATCTGAACAATATCAGTGTGATTATGCCGGGAGGCATGTGTGGAAGTTCTACAGCCAATTTAAATCGTTTTGAATATTGCGAAAGTTCACGAGGCGGAGTGGGAACCTGTTCTCAAGGCAACTCCTGCATCGATTTTGACGAGATCTATTGGAATCGTTATTCAGACGAATTCACTGAAATTCAAAATCCAAAAGTGTTGTTCCATCCGAAATCCATGCGGGACCTTCGGAAATTCCGTTCCTTGCGCTATCAAGAGATGATGCACATGCAGGGAACCACCGTGACAGATTGGGCATCACGGACTCAAAAAGAACATTTCAGTTGGGCCGGAATTGACGGACCCCCACCGGAAATCACGGTGTATATGTCCAATTTGTTAAACGCAGATCCATGGATGAACATTCCACATCGAGCCACTGACGATTACGTTTCCAATTTGGCTCAGTTTTATCACAACCACCTCTTATCCAACCTTCAAGTCTACCTAGAATACTCCAATGAACCGTGGAACCCTGACACGGTGAACTTCCCTCAGTCGGCTTATTTTCTTGAACAAGCCGAGGCCCAGGGCATTGGGGGCGGCAATCCCGACTACATTCGTAAAAGTCTAGCCTATGCCAGCCGTGCTGCCGAAGTATTTCGGTTGTGGACCAACGAGTATGGTTCTGACTCGGGAAGACTAACCCGATTGCTCTCAAGTTGGGCTGGGTTCAATGATGTGGCCCCTGCCATGTTGGAATTTGGAGATGTCCGAAACAACGTGGATGCCATTGCTACTGGGGTATACATTGGCATTTATATCCTGTTTGCTGAGCATGAATCGGAAGTGGAAAATTGGACGGTTGAAACCGTGATGAAAGAAATTGAAGACGGTCTTTTGAACGACCCGGATGCTCCAAATGGAGCATTAGAGGCTGCCAAACAATTTGTCACTGACAATATCGCTATAGCCAACCGCTATGGAGTAGACCTGCTTGGCTATGAATCGGGCAGTCATTTTTGGTCCGCAGATACCGAAACCAATGAAAAAATTGGAGAGTTGTTTCGTAACGTTGTCGCCGATTCTCGTTTGGGCAACTACTATTTGGAGCTATACGGCCACTGGAGAGACTCGGGTGGAAAATTGATCCATAACTTTGTTCATATGTTTCCGCATAAAGGAAATCAAACATTTGGCACGTTGCCGCATGAATCAGCCCAATGCAGCGATTATCCAAAAGCAGGAGCCGTGAATCAATTTATTATGGATAACCCTTGCTGGTGGTCGGGCTGTGAAAAATAAACTTCTATTGCTTTTGTGGGGATTGCTTTTCAGTCTCGGAATCACTCAGTCGCTTTGCGCCCAGTCACTCGATATTCGATGGGGCCTATTTGTTGGAATGGGGACAACAACAGATTCCGGTGGCAACACAGCGACACTCGGACACTATGGGAGTAATTTGCTCATTGGCATCGAGTTGTTTGATATTCTCACCATTGGTAATACCATCGAGACTCGGATCGTGGATCAGCTTTCAGAGGCCGATGAAGAGAAAGATAATTTCCGGGGAACTTACCTGAGTTATTATTCACCGACCATTGGACTGAATGCGATGCTGCGTATTCTGATCGAATATAAACTGGACGGGCAATACCAGTTCTTCAACGAAAACGAACAAGGTTCCCGAATTGAATTGAGGAAGCCAACGGGGTTTCGTGTCGAGGCAGGTTATCCTACGGATTTTGGCGACTGGGGGCTTTATTACGAGGAGCTCGAATTCACTCGCCAATTGGTGGATGGTGAAGAAAGAGACATCTTTGAAGGCCAACCTTTGAATCACTATGGCATCAGCGTTCGTTTCCCTCTCTTTTTCTAATTCCCTTTCTTTTTCTAATTATCGATTCACTTCTTGAAAACGGAGAGTGGACTCTCTACAATCTGCCCGCTTGAGCCTAGTTGTTTGGGTTCGCTTTTTAAACAGAATGCTCCCTCCTCAACTTCAAATGACAAAACGACCATGAGAATCACAGCAGAACGCGTACGGTATCTCAAAGCCGTATCGATTTTTTCAGAAATTCCTGATGCCTTGCTTGCTGAACTAGCCACACGTTTTCGAGAGAGTTCCTATGTGGCAGGGGAACCGATTGTGGAAAAAGGAGAGCGACTTGACACCTTGTTTATTATTGTGGGAGGCAAGGTGCGCATGCACCGTGAGGGCAAGTCGTTAGAAACGTTGGAACGTGGAGGAAGTTTTGGAGAATATGCGGTGTTGGTACCGGATGCAGCCACAGTCCATCTTGTGGTTCAGGAGGATACTGAAGTGCTTTCATTGAATCACGAAGCTTTCCGAAAATTTATTGAAGAACATGTGGAGGCAGCTTTTAATGTGATCCAAACTTTGTGTCAGCGCTTGTACATGCCAGCTACTCCTCCAAAAGACTGATTTTCGGAGTATGGCTTTATTGTATATTGGTCACTTCAGTTTTCACCCCCATTCACAAGAGCGTTTTGTCCCGTTTCAAATCCCTCCTTCAGTTTTTGCTCAAACACAATCGTTTAGCCTGGTTTGGGATTCTATTAAGAATCGTTCCCGCCGGGGCCGCTTACATCGCTCTAGTCGTATTGATCACAGAGAGTGCGGAAGCTGTGGTTCGGGATGGGAAATCAGACTATTGGAATTTGGCTCTGTTTCTGTGTGGCCTAGCAGTTTACTTTTTGTGCAACATCACAGCTCTCAAAAGATCGGCCGATCTGATTGAACAAAAGATTTCAAAGCTTCGAATCGATCTGTGCGATTGTCTCCGTAAGGTGGAATATCGCGTCATAGAAAGCCGCGGAACCTCCGAACTCCTTTCCTCTGTAACACTGGATCTCCAGACGTTAGACCGAGTCTCCCAGCTCCTCATTGATCTGTTCCTCCATTGCACAATTTTGCTGTTCGCCTTTCTCTATTTAATGTGGGAGTCCCCTTCGGTGATGGGCATTGTGGGAATACTGTTCTTATGGAGCAGTTTCGTGATGTCAGCGTATCTAAAAATCGCTGATGCCGATGCTAAATCCGAGCAAGCCGATTCGCAAAAGAAACATTTCTTCGACCGTTTACAGGAACTGTTTCATGGAGCGAAAGAACTCAATCTCGACCCTCAAAAACAATCTACTTTTGTAAACCGGGAAGTATTTCGGAACTTGGAAAATTGGAGAAAATTAGAAATCCAAAACATCTACATTTCCGCGAATTGGATGGCGTTGAGTCACCTACCGTATTATCTGGTCTTTGCCTTACTGCTGTTTATCTTGCCCGAATATCTTTCGTCGGCCGAACTGATCACGTCCTTGGCCATCATTTACGTATTATATCAATCATTTGGCATCATTGAGTGGAAAACACGTGCTTTGCTACCAGCAAGCCAAGCGGTTCAACGATTGGAGGCTTTGGAAGCCAATTTAAAAGAATCGATTGACACCAACCTGACCAAACAAGTCTCATCTCTGACGTGGAGCAAGCTCCGTTTGGATTCAGTCTCCTTTCAATATACCGACACAGACGGAAAACCCTGTTTTGCTTTAGGCCCTTTGGATCTCGATGTTCATCAAGGGGAAATTCTATTCGTCGCCGGTGGGAATGGAAGCGGCAAATCCACGCTGTTGAAGCTCCTCACTGGATTATACGCTCCTTTTTCCGGTCGCATTTTGCTCAATGGTCGTCCCATCCCAAAAGAACAGTATCGCGGTTTGTTTTCCACCGTATTCACGGACTTTCATCTGTTTGACCGGTTGTATGGTCTCGGCACGATTTCCGAAGAACGTGCCAATATTTTGTTGGAGACCCTCCGGCTTTCGCACAAAACTCGGATCCACGAAAAAGCTTTCACTTACAAAAACCTTTCAACAGGACAACGCAAACGATTGGCTTTGGTTGCCGCCTCTTTAGAAGATAGATCCATCTTTGTGTTTGATGAGTGGGCTGCGGATCAAGATCCTGAATTTCGACAATTTTTCTACCAAACTTTGCTTCCTGAACTTCAGACCCTTGGAAAAACAGTGATTTGTGTGACCCACGACGACCGATACTTTCAGGTCCCCAATCGATTGGTGCAAATGGAATACGGTAAAGTGATTTCGATAGAAACAGTGAAGGCAATGGTATGAGCTGGATTCGTTGGTTATTTCAGGGGAACTTTCTTGAATTGAAGGCGTTGTTGCAGCTCTGCGTTATTACAAGCCTTATGGATACCATTTACATGGGGGTTCTCGCGAACTCCGTCGACCGGGTGATTCAAGGGAAGCAACTTTGGAATGAGATTGTGCTCATGCTAATCGCGACCATTGCCGTGGTTCTACTAACTCGTCGATTTCTGCGCCGAGTTGCGGTTTTTGGAGAAGAATTCGCTTATCACTTCTGTCACCAATTAATCACTAAATTTCAACAGTTAGATTTTGTGGTTTATGAAAAAATGGACCAAGAACGCATACTCAATATTCTAACTACAGAAGTTCAAACGCTCACTATGAGTATTGGTTTTTTAGCGGAATCGATCTTAATTGGTATGATGGGGCTGTTTCTGATGGTTTATTTAGCTTGGTTGTCGCCGGTCATGTTTTTGGTCTTTTTGGGGACGTCAGCGTTGATTGGTTTCATCTACTTGTCTAGCGCTCGTACGGTACATCAGCAAATGGATAAGGTGCAGGTTCAAGAGTTGGCGTTAATGTCATCGTTACGTCACCTTATTTTTGGCTTTAAGGAACTCAAGCTGCATCATGAAAAAAACCGTGAATTTTTTGATCAAGAAATCAAGAAAAACGTTCATACACTCCTCTCAACCAAAAATAGTACGAGTTGGCACTATGTGTTGAACTACCTGTTTTCTTTGCTTCTTCCTCTTTTAATCGCGGGCATTTTAGTATTTATCTTTCCTCTACTGTCTTCCGATGGTCATGAAAATTCTGTTCAGGTGATGCTCATCATCTTATTTTCAAATTTGCCTTGGATGTTTCACACCGCTCCAAAGATATTGTTGGCAAAAACTGCCATCAATCGCCTTCAAGCCATACAACAAGAAGTCAATCAAGCAGAGTCGCAATCCCAAAAGAATACGGAAGAGGGGCAATTGGAAGACTCTTTCCGATTTGCGAGCCTCGAATGTCGAGAACTCCAGTTCACCTACACCGATTCGCAGGGAATGCCCTGCTTTCATATAGGTCCAATCTCAACCCAAATCCGGGCTGGAGAAATTGTATTCATTGTGGGGGGGAATGGGAGTGGAAAATCCACACTTCTCAAGGTGCTCACCGGACTCTACCCTTCCCATTCGGGTGAGATTTTACTCAATGGGGAACCGTTCATTCCTGAGCAGCATAGCCGTTTGTTTTCTACAATATTTGCGGATTTCCATTTATTCGATCAATTTTTCGGAAGTAGTCATCCTCAGGACGCTGAGGTGAATCGATGGCTGGAAAGGATGCAAGTCAAGGATAGTACTCAGTTTGTTGAAGGAAAGTTGACCAATGTGAAACTGTCCACGGGACAGCGTAAACGGGTAGCCTTGGTCATGGCTTTATTGGAAGAATGTCCTATTTATGTGTTTGATGAATGGGCTGCCGATCAAGATCCTGAATTCCGTGAATTCTTCTACCAAGAACTGCTGCCAGAGTGTCGCCAAAATGGAAAAACAGTGATAGCGGTTACGCATGATGATCGCTATTTCCATCTGGCCGATCGTGTGGTGAAGATCGAATTGGGCCAAGTTGTATTTGACGGCAAAGGGCTTCCGCCGTCCCTGCAATAAATTATTGGGCTATCTTGTAATATTCCAAGATGTTGTCAATTCCCCCCAAGATGTCGCTTTCCTGCATGAAATAGTTCATTCGTATCATCTCCCATTTTGGATCTCGGGCGAAGGCCATATTGCGACCCAAGAAAACGGGCATTTGGGTTTGTTGGCAATACTGCAATAACTTCGGATGTTGAGCTTCTGAACCACCCGGTAGTGACTCCATATTTAGGTGTAACGATCCTATGTTGCCATTCACGAGTTTGCTCACTTCCAATGGAGTATTGATTACTTTTTCTTCTGCTTTTTTACGAAGGCGGACGACCTGGCGATTCGCCACCATCAACAGCTTTTTTAAGCGATCAGCGTCTGCTAGACATCGAGCCACTTCCAGACTTGTGACGTTCAAGCTACCGCCATATCGGACTTGGGCGAGCATGATCTCCTCTCGCAAACGGGGATCATGGACAATGTAGGATAATTTCAAACCATTCAAACCCATGCTTTTGAAGAAGCTTCGAATGCGGATCAAATTCGGATGATCGTTTTTAATGGCGGAGAGGGAAATAGGAAATCGTTGTTCATTGACTTCATCGATGATCAAATAGTCTTGCGGTCCCAGGGAATCGAGCAGATTTTCCACGAATTTTACATCGTGATCATATCCAAGACTCATTTTGGGTTGGCAAATCCAAACGGCACAAGGGGAATGCTCACGAATCATGGATTTCGAGATCTCTAGCTTGAAGTCGGTTGCTTTGTAGGTAGGAATCAGTTTTACCTTTTGTTTCAGTTCGTTAGCTTGAGCGATTCCAGCGAAATAATTCGGGGTTTCAAAAAGCATTGTATGCACTCCTTGACCCATGAGCGTGACCAGCACGGTTAGTATCGCTAATCCACCGGAATGAGAATACGTGATCTCATCGTAACTGAGACTATGATCAGACCACAGGGAGAGCACATAGTTGATCTCCTCTTTAGCCACTTGGAGTTCTTTGGCATCATCCACGCAATATCGCGCTGCCCTTTCCCAATTAATACTAAATTCGGGTAAATAGTTGATTACTTCTGTGTAGGATTGAACCCAGCCAGATGGATTTAAACGAGTACGATCATTTTCAACAATATCGGCAAAATACTGCTTGTAGACCGGTTCTAAATCGTCTTCAAGAAACAGTTCATCAGACTCCATTTTTGTATTTCTTTGTGGCAAAATTTCCTCCCTCTCAATTTTATAGTGTCAGTGATTTGATTCCGTGTTTTCAAAATTAAACACGTTCTTTCTTGGCATTTTTCCCTCTCACAAATTTAATCTCAACCTATTGGAATGTTTGGCTTTTTTAAATGAATGTTTGCTCGTTGCTGATGCACATAAACCGCCCTCCTTTGAACTTGACAAAATCTTGTAGAATGGAATAGACCTTACATCTATTGTCTTAATTAAGTCGTTGTTTTTTTGTTGTATTTATTTTTTATTTAATTCTCACTATTTAATGGACAATAGCCTGCAAACATTAAACAACGTGGAGAAAAGTATGAAAGAAAAAGTAAAAAAAATTGGCAAAGTATTAATCTTGCTCATCGGGTTTTACATAGGAGTTTCAGGCTTTGCCTTACAAGCACAGGAGCGGTTGTCATTCTTTAATTGGGATGGGTATATTGACCCCGGTGTTGTTAAAGACTTTGAAACTAAGTTTGGTGTAAAAGTCCATATCATCGAGTATGAGTCGGAGCAAGACTTGGATGAGAAGTTGTCGCAAAGTAGCACCGACGGTTACGATGTTGGAGTGCTCGGTGGGAATAAAATTGCGCCTTATGTTCGTCGTGGATGGTTGGAGCCTATCGATTTTTCAATGGTTCCCAACATGAAAAACGTTCAGAAGAATTGTATAGCACGTTACGATAAAGCCGAGTCTCATTCAGTGCCCTACACCTGGGGGACAACCGGATTTATGTATCGAAAAGACCTAGTGAAAGAACAATTGACCAGCTGGGAACAAGTGTTCAATCCAAGTGACGATCTCAAAGGCAAAATAATGCTTTTGGACGATGCGGATAACGTGCTAGGTGCTGCTTTGCAAGCGTTAGGTTATTCGGCTTTCAAGACTAATAAAAAGAACTTAGCAGAAGCTGAAAAACTGCTGATGGACCTCAAGCCATATATTAAACGCTTTGGATATACCGTTGTCGCTGAAAAAGCAGAAATTTTAAATGGGGAAGTGGTGGTAGCTCAGTCATGGAACGGAGATGCCTTCCGGTTTTCAGGCTACAATCCCAATGTGGTTTACGTTCTTCCAAAGGAAGGAGGAGAAATCTGGGTAGATAACTTAGTTGTGATGGCAAGTTCTAAAAAGAAAAAGTTGGCAATGGAATTTATCAATTTCATCCATGAACCCAAAAATGCCGCTAGAATCACAGAAAGTGTTTTTTACGCAACCTGTAACCAACCAGCCAAAAAACTACTTCCGGCCGATTTGAAAAACAACCCCGCGATTTATCCTCCTGAAGAAATTGTGGCTCGCTCAGAAACAGAGGCGCCTTACAAGCCCAGAATCAAAAAGACGATCAACAGCATTTATGCGAAAGTTCACTTTGACTAAGTTTGGACCTAATTTTTTATTTTGATATGGTGGGGTCGTGTGTTCTTCAATGCGACCCGATTCCTTCTTTCTTTTGAAGTCGTCGGTTCTTTGATAAACCTCAAATCGACTTCCCAATGAAAGAGCCAAAGTCCAAGTTTTTAAAGGCAAATGACGTTCAAACAGCACAGGCACTTCAGATGAATCTTAAAGCCAAGGTCACGCTGATCATCATCCCTTTAATCGTACTGCCTCTATTGAGTTTAGGCCTGATTGCGTATTATCGCCTTCAAGACACCTCCCAGCAGACGATTTTTGATCAGATCAATACCTTGGTGAACCAAGTCGCTATCAATACCAAACTCACGATCCAAACGGCGACTTCCAATGCCCATTTGTTTTCGGTGTCTCGGCTTGTTCGAAATTATATGCTCGCTGACGAGTTGGACCGCTATGAAGTCTTGAATATACCGCTCCTCAAGTTATTCAAAACCTACAGTGATGCTTACCCCGACTATTATGAAATCCGGATATTGCTCAAAGATGGTTATGAAGATGCCCGTTTTTCGACAGAGCACTCACCCAATATCACTGAAGAGGAAGGGGAGACTCCCTACTTTCTTTCTTTGTCTCAAAGTGAGTCAGAAATCTACACCACGGTTTTTAAAAATCCCGATAATAACGAGTACGCGTTTTTGGCTTCGCATAAGTTGTTTATTGCTGATGTCAAACAAGACTTAGCAGAAGATAGAGAACCGAAGCTTCGAGGCTACTTGCTCATAACAATCCGATTGAACTTTTTAAAGCGGCAGGTCTTAGAAAATCGAATCGGAAAGACAGGCTTTATCTTTTTTGCCAACGATCAGGGTGAGATTTTATTTCATCCAAACGAAAACGAAGTCGGAAAGCCGGTTTCTGATGACCTGCTTCAGCAGATTTCACTCGATGGCAATAATACCTCGGTGTTGGAAACAGAATACCAGCAAGAACCCGCCTTTATCCAGAGCCGCAAATTGCACAAAAATTTGTATCTTTTTGTCGTGCTACCCGAGCAAGAGTTGTTGGCAGAAAGCCAGAAGCTCGGAATGTTGGTTGCCGCAATCATGGTTCTCACTATATTTTTAACGGTGACTTTGTTCTTTCTTTTGATTAATTTCTTGATCATCAAACCGATATACGCGTTGGAACATGGAGCAAAAGAAATCGGACACGGCAATTTGGATGTGGAACTTTCCATCAACACTCAGGACGAAATCGGAACACTTGCTTCGCAATTCAACGAAATGGCACAAGGTCTCAAGGTGGCGAAGGCGAGGGCCGAATCGCTAACTCTGACGTTTCAGAAGTTTGTTCCCCAACAGTTTCTTCAAAGAATTGCCCAAGAAGGCATTGAAAACATTCAGTTAGGCGAGGCCCAAAGTGAACAGCTCACCATACTCTTTGCCGATTTAAGGTCTTTCACGACGCTCTCGGAAGCGTTGAGTCCTCAACAAATCCTCGATTTTGTGAATGATTACTTTGAGCGCATGAACCATCCGATTCACGGACATAATGGGTTCATCGATAAGTTTATTGGTGATGCCATCATGGCTTTGTTTGCAAATCCCACGATTCCCAAACAAGCACGGGATAGCATTTTGGCTGCTTTGGCAATGCAGGAAGCTGTCCGAGCATACAATAAACAACGCGCTAGTGAAGGCTCCGCCCCTATTGCCATAGGTATCGGGATTCATAGTGGCCCTGCGGTGATTGGAACCGTAGGCTCCAAAGACCGAATGGATTCTACCGTACTAGGCGATAGTGTGAATGTGGCTTCTCGATTGGAAGGACTCACGAAACCGTATGGTGCAAAAATTATCATCAGCGGAGAAACCTACCAACTGGTTCGAGAATTGGGAGATTACTTGGTGCGAGAATTGGATTGGGTCCGTGTGAAAGGAAAGTCCGAGCCAATCCACATTTTTGAACTTTACGAAGGAGACAGCCCGGAAATCCGCACACTCAAGCGGAGCTCGGCTGACCATATTTATGCGGGGTTGGTCGCACGACAGAAAAAAAATTGGGATGAAGCGATTGCTTGTTTTCAGCAGGCCTTAGAGATTCATCCTGGCGATCTTGCTGCGCGTGTCCACATCTCACAATGCGAAAAGCTTCGACATATGGCCCTTCCAACCAATTGGGATGGTGCGATTATGTTGGACTATAAATAAAATACGATGAGTGCTTTTCTGAATACATTTTATCGAGGGCGGGACTTCCTGTTCTTTCGTTCTCCTCTTCGCACATTGGTGAAACCGGAAGAACGGCAATTGACGTTGCTCATGGCGGTTTTGGCCTTCTGCATCCTGGGAATTCCACAAGTTTTCACCGGGGTCGCGGCGCAAACCATGTTTTTGAACCGATACGGAGCCGAAGTTTTACCGTGGGTTTATATTAGTTTGGCGGTCACGATCCCATGCACGGGTTGGTTATATCAAAACTTAAAAGCGCGATTCTCTTTTCATCGTGTCCTGATGATCTGGATCGGTGTGCTGTCAGTCGCTCCTTTGGTGCTGTTGTATTTGTTGCTGGATGTCTTAGGAAAATGGCCTACTTTCGCCGCGTTGGTATGGTTTGAAGTGCAATGGGTTTTGGGCAACATGGTGTTTTGGGAATTCTCTCGTCAGATCTTCCATGTTGGGCAAGCAAAGCGACTTTATGGGCTGATCGGAACCGGAGAAGTTGTGGCATTGACCGTTGGCGGTCTGCTCATGTTTGGGTTGGTTAAGTTGATCGACACTCCGTACCTTCTGTTGTTTTCCGCAGTAGGCGCAATTGCTGGAGCACGCTTGGCCTGGTATTTGTTGAACAACCACGTTGATCTCTCCGGAAGTATTTCCAAACGCACTGCAACTTCATCCAAGCCTTCCAAAGAAAGTATGCATCGTGATCCGTATGTCCGCTGGATCTTTGTAACGATGACTTTTTCCATGCTCATTTATTATTTTGTGGACATGGCGTTTTACGAACAAGCGCAAACTCAGTTTGCTTACCCTCCTGAATTGGCTGGTTTTTTGGGCATGTTCATGGCCGTTATCGGTTTCTCCACATTGATCTTACGAACGTTGTTGGTGGGGGTAAGCCTCAAATGGCTGGGCGTTATTGGGAGCATTGGAGTCCTTCCCCTGTTGGTTCTTTTGGCTGCCGGCGGAGTGGCCGGTGCAGGGTTTTTCCAACGAGAAGCAGCCCTTATATTTTGGCTGATGTGCGGTACCCGATTTATCGAGTGGGTGTTCCGTCAATCGTTATTTCGAGCGGCTTCGGGGCAACTGTATCTCCCATTTTTTTCGCAAGATCGCCAACGCATCCAAAACCTTTCCGAAAACATGGTAGGGCGAATTGCTGGTGGGGCCGCCGGAGTGCTTTTGCTGGGCATTCAAGAACTGTTGAATCCTACCGCAGTGGAGCTAGCCGCGTTGATCTGCGGGATTGCAGTGGGGTGGATGGCTTGCATCGTGATGCTTCGCAAGCATTATTTGTTGACCTTGCAGAACGCAATGCTCAATCGCAGTCTATTGGCGATGCCACCGGACTTGCTCACGAACGATACCGTTGTCAAAAAAATCTTGGAACAAGCCTCAGCAACTGAAGTGATTTATATCCTACGGTCCCTAGAACAGTTGAGCCCTGATAATCTCAATGAATATTTCGAAAGGTATTTGCATAGCGAACACGAAGATGTCCGTGGAGAAGTGGTGCGCATCATTCGGGACAACTCCATCAAAACCATGCTCATTCCAGTAGCTGAGTTGTTGGACCGAGAAACTTCACCCACAGTAAAAGGGACGATTCTTCAAACTTTGCCTCTCATAGACACTTCCTCGGATTTGACACTTTTCAATCGAGTGCTCAGCCATCTGAAAGATGACGATCTTGAGGTCCGCAAAGGGGCCTTGTTGGGAATGTTACAGGGGGGGGGATTGCCTGGCGCGGTCGCTTCCGGTGAATTTCTTGATACCCTTATCAAGTCTCCTAAAATTGCTGATAGGAAATTCGCATGCGAAATCTTAGAATCGGCAGCAATGCCAAGTTATTATCACGCTTTAGTCGAATTGCTTCGTGATCCTAATCCGATAGTGGGTAAGGCCGCTTTACGAGCCACAAGCGTCTTAAAAAACGAAAATTTATGGCCTTTGGTGTTGGAGGCTTTGTCGGTTCGCTCCCTTCGGTACCCCGCAATTAAGACCTTGGTGATCGGAGGTGACGGAGCTTTTTTTGTTGTAGAACGGGGTTTGAACGATCCAAATCAATCGCGTTTCGTAGCAGGCAGTTTGGCTAAAGTGTGTGGAGCTTTGACCTCCAAAGCGAGTTACAAACTGTTAATTGAACATTTCGAGTATTCAGATCAACAAGTGCGTCACGAGATATATCGGGCATTGTCTCAACGAGACTATCACGCGCCTCGTTCTCAACGTCCGAATGTGCTCAATACCATCGAGGTTGAGTTGGAAATGGCCACGCGTGCTTATGCTGCGATTCACGATTTAGAAGATTATCCTGGGGCCGATCTATTGGTTGCTGCCTTAAGAGACGAAATTCGGGACAACATAGATCGAGTCTTTCTGTTATTGAGCTTCATCTATCCTCCAGAAGACGTTTTACAGATTCGTCACAATCTAGAAAGCCGTCTCACCGAAAAACACTGGAATGGTTTAAAAACCTTAGAAAAGCTAGTTCCCAAAAATTTGAAGGTTCGGATGTTTCCGTTGCTCGAACGAAACTTGAGCGACTACAACCGCTTGCAACAAATGAAAAACTTTTACCGTATGGATTCGCTCAGCAGGGAAAGGCGTTTGCGTAAAATTTTGTCCCGTGAAGACAAGTGGATCTCGCCGTGGACCAAAACCTGCGCACTGCAAGTGGCTGGATCTTTAAAGTATTCGACTCTCAGCGATTTAATCACTGAGGAACTATACGCCGAAGATCCCGTCCAAAGAGAAACCGCAATTTGGGCGCTTTCGCAATGCAAGCCACAGGTGCTTGCTGAATACGTGGTGCCAATGCTTCAAGATCCTGCTGAAATTGTTTCTAACCGCGCCCGTTTTGTTTTGGAATCTGTCACAATGATGGGGTATTTGCGTGCTCCAGAATACACCTATCCGGTGACGGCTAACGAAACGAATCTGTTCACTGAAATTCTATTCGACGATCAGGAACCATTGTCTCGTCGTCTACGAGCTGCACAGATGTTGGGATCATTAGCGAATTCCAACCAGCATGATTTGCTTTTAGATGCTCTGCAACTTCCCAATGCCACGATTCGTGCTCAAATTTTTCGAGGGCTGAGTAGCAATCCCACAGGGATCTCAGAAGAACTGCGGGAACGAATGCTTGTGCTCATTCCTGTTGAGACACAAGACATTCATCAAACAATAGCTGCATACCGCGATCTCAGCCCAAAGAAAGAATTTCAGAGGTTGGTGAAAGCATTTGATGACGAACTCAATCAAAACCGAATTCGGTTGTTTGCTTTGCTGCAAATCCTTCAAGGAAATCGAGAATTGGCACCTTACGAGCACAAAGTGATTCATGATCCCACCGCTTCTTTTTCCAAAAAACACAAGGATCACATCCGAAGCTTAATTCAACCTTATCGTCATCAAGACGGATATCCTTGGTTGGAAAGCGTGCTAACCGAGCTGAACAACAAAACGTTAGTAAACCGAATGAATGACCTGCTTCCTGAGTCCGTTTCCGACCAAGAATGGTTGCGTCGCATCGCTTTTGATCCGCGCTACGAAGCCAGTTCCTGGACCCGAGTGCAAGGATTGTATTGTATCTTCGAATGTGATATCCACGAGTTCAGTGACAATGTAGCACGACTCCTTGAACACAACGATCCGTTGATTCGGGAAACCGCCGTATGGGGATTGCATCAACTGGCCCCAGAAAAATTTTATGAACGGGCAGGACAATTACTGGATGATCCCAATCGCCAGATTGTCGATTTGATCATGACCTTGCTACAAGCCAACAAAAACACTATGGAACCCTCAGCATCGGTATGAGCACTTCCACATCAGACAGGGTCTGGTTGAAAGCCGAAAAAATACGATTCCTTAAGGAAGTGAACATCTTTCATCTCGTTCGGGAAGAAAACCTCGCGTCTCTCGCAGATTCCATGCATGTGATGGAAGTGGATGCAGGGAGGACCTTGGTGTTTAAGGGCCATCTGCTCACTCGGCTGATCATACTGGCTGAAGGGCAACTTCGTATAGAAACTGGTAAATCCAGCTCCTCCGTTGAGCCAGGAACTTCGTTAGGTGGAACTGCTTGTTTGGCTCCACAAATTGCCTCTTACACCTTGAAGGCTACGGCACCTTCAATTGTTCTTTCTTTAGAGCATGAAGATTTATTCATGAGATTTCTGGCTAATGAAGCACTGGCCCGGAGCATAATCTTCAGCCTTTGTCAGCAAATTCAGCAATTGGAAACGAAAGGAGACACCCCATGACAACTACCGAAGATACACAACCCAATCGAGGAGCAAAAAATAAAAAAGCTCCCGTTAAAACGGTTCAAAATTTTTCTGAACCTGCCTTGGCCGACGTTTCGTCGGAAGCCGATTTGATTATCCATCGGAACATTTTATGGGCCATGGGGGGAGGATTGGTTCCGGTGCCAATGGTCGATGTTTTTTTGATCAGTGGTTTCCAGTTAAAGATGCTTGCCGAGCTTTCCGCGGCCTATGGCATTGAGTTCTCTGAAAATACAGGGAAATCCGTTATTGTTTCGCTTGTGGGTGGTTTGGGGGCCGATACCATTGCCAAAAGTAGTTTGAGTTTGCTGAAGGCTATTCCTGGAGTGGGTACCGCCGTCGGATCAGTGGCCGTCCCGATTTTTGCGGGAGCTACGACCTACGCTGTTGGCAAAGTGTTCGTGAAACACTTTGAGTCAGGAGGAACCTTACTCGATTTCAAAGCGGAAAACTTCAAAACCTACTACAAAGAAATGCTGGAAAGCGGAAAATCGTTGGCCAAGAAGTTAAAACGCGACAAATCCACGGCTACGCCAAGTGCATAACTTTGTGAGCAATTTGAAACCGCCTAGAAAAGTTACTGATGAAGGAATGGTTCCGTCGCCATAAGGACACGCTTTTTTTTCTGACGATTTTGTTTGGAACCGTGACCTTATTCGTATCTGCCTATTTTGTGAGATACATTTTTGTCACAATTGGGCCTGGAGAAGCGGGTGTGATTTATCGACGCTTCGAAGGAGGGACGGACCTCAACAAGATCTATTCCGAGGGGACTCAACTCATCCTTCCTTGGAACCGCATGTACATCTATGATGTTCGGTTGCAGGAGCGTGTCATTCATACGGATGTGCTGAGTTCGGATGGATTGACGATCAAACTCGATGTGACAGTGCGTTACTACCCCGACCGAGAACGCTTGCACCACCTGCACGTACAAGTCGGGCCGGATTATGTGAGGAAAGTGGTTGATCCGGTGACAATTTCTTCTGTCCGGGAGGTTATTGGTCAATTTCGGCCAGACGAATTGTATAAAAGCAAGATCGACGAATTCCAAAATGACATGCTGATTGAGGCGGTGGAGCAAAATGGAGATGTTCCTGTCATTTTTGAAGATATCATCATCCGCAGATTGAAATTACCGGAACTCATCAACACGGCAATTGAGACCAAGCTGCAATACGAACAGCAATTTTTACAGTATCAATTCCGGTTGGCTAAGGAGCAGCAAGAAGTCCATCGTAAAGAGATTGAAGCCACTGGCATTTCTCGGTTCCAAGAAATCGTCACCAGCACCTTGAATGACCAATATCTCAAATGGAAAGGGGTGGATGCCACCTTGGAGCTTTCCAAGTCACCCAATAGCAAGGTGATCATTATTGGAAACGATGGCAATTCTTTGCCCATCATTCTGAGTGCAGAAAATACAACAAGCGGCACTGCCCCAACTGAATTCTCAGTAGCCGCAACGCTCGTTCCAGAACTTCCAGATTTGCCTGTCCTCGCCTCGACCCTCATCCCGGAGCCGTCTCCATGATTTCTGCTTGGAAACGAACTTTCCTTATTGGTTGCTGCTGGCTTGCTACCGGATTGGTTGGCGGGCTGCACGCCCAGGAGCGGATGAACGCGGAAGAAGTTTTGGCAGAGGTTGAAAGCATTGTGGAAGAACGGGCCAGTTGTTTTCTCAGTCATGGCGATTTAACAAACCGATTGCGTCTCTGCCGAAAAACCTACATGCGGAACATTTTAATCACGGCCAAAAAAGGATATGGCAAACCTCAATTGGGTCGTTTTTTACTCTGTTTGCGCGAATGCCCGATGGAATTGGCACTTTGCAAAGGCGATTTGGAACTCGAACTCCGTCATACCTCCTGCGATGACGTGGAACGGCTTTGTGTGAAGCAATGCTTGATCAAGTTCTATTGGTAATCAACACGTTCAGAAAGATACTCAATCAAAATGATGTGGCGTCGGATCTCTGTCAGTATTGTGGCCTTGATTTACAGCTTTGTGGCTTGGAGTCAGTCCGACAAAACAACTCCGACCACCAATGATGGGATTCGGTGGCGGATTGGATATTATGAAAGCGGTCCACTGAGCACTTACCAAACAACGTTGAGGGTGACGTTACAGGGATTGATGGAACTGGGATGGATCGAACCCCAAATGTTTCCCAAAATTGACAATCCTCTAGATACGAAAGAACTTTGGGATTGGGCGGCCACCGAGCTTCAAAGTGACTATATCGAGTTGGTGCCTTCGGCATTCTGGTCCGCCAATTGGGACGCGTCGCAACGAGAAGACTTGCAGGAATCATTATTATCCTTGTTTCAGACCGCCGCACCTGTAGATTTAATCATCACGATGGGAACCGAAGCGAGTCTCGATTTCGTGCAGATGGATCAAGCCGTACCCATTCTATCGATGGAAAGCCCCGATCCTTTGAAATTTGGGATTGTTCAGTCGATTGAATTTAGCGGTCAAGATAACGTCTTTGCAGTGATGCTACCGAATCGTTATCGAGATCAATTGGAGTTATTTTACGAAATTTATGAATTTGACTCGATGGGGATCATTTTCGAGGATTCGGAAAATGGCCAAATCATGTCGGCCTATGAGGACGTTCAATCGACCGCGTTGGGACTAGGGTTTAAAGTGAAAATTTGCCATGCTCAGAATGATGTTCGTTATCTTTCCAACGCGAAGAGTGATGTTTATGATTGCGTTCTGGAATTGGCAGAGGAGGGGGTGGAAGGAGTCTATCTCACCCAACAAAGAGGATTGACTACAGACAATGTGGGAGACCTTGTGAACATCCTGCATACCAATGGTATTCCGTCTTTTTCGCAACAAGGAGCGGAACTAGTGAAGTATGGGGTTCTTCTTACATTGGAACCCTATAGCAGAAAAGAATTGGGTGCCTTTTATGCTTCGGTCATTGCCCAAAACTTCAATGGGGTTCCGCTTGGAGAGATTCCTTTAAAAAAGGAGTTTCGGGCCCGAGTCGTAATGAATATTGGAGTATCGGAGCGTTTTGATTTTGAGATCCCGTTCGATATTCGTTCGATTGCAGACACAATTTATCGTACCATCCTGCGCCCTTAACGGGTGAAACCGATCATACGGATCAGAGAGGACTGCTATGTTAACCTATAAAATCACGCTCCTAGTTTTTGGTTGGGTTGCTTTGAGTATTCTGGTGGGCGTTTATTCACGCAATCGTCGCGTTGGATTTGTAGGGGGATTCTTGTTGAGCCTGATCTTCTCTCCGTTGTTAATTGCGACCCTGTTGCTTCTTTTTCAACCCAAACCGCTCCCTCCTGAAGAAAACTTCCCGGATTGATCTACATCTTGGCTGAAACGAGTCAAGTAATTCTGAACAGAAGATTTCGCTGTCTTCCCCAACTTTTGCATCAAAGAAAACGGAACGGATGCGATATCGTATTGTTCGGTAATTTCATGGACCATCGTGAGCCACAAGTGGGCTGTCATTTCGGCATCGGCAAGTGCTCTATGGAAAACCCCATTGTTTTGAATATTTTTGTATCGTACCAGGCTTTGCAATTTATGATTCGGTGCTTCTTGATAGATCCGACGAGCCGCTAACATCGAACAAGCAAATTGACCCGAATACCCACAGTCAATTCGGTCAAATTCTGCGTTCAAGAAACGGCGGTCAAAAGAGGCATTGTGAGCGACCATATCGTAGTCTCCGATGAACTCCGCAAAGTTTTGCATCACCTGTTCGCAAGGGGGAGCATCCCGCAACATATGATTCGTGATTCCGGTATATTGCTCAATGAATCGACTGATCCGCCGACCGGGATTCATGAGCTGCTGAAATCGATCCGTCACCTCGCCGTTTTCGATGAGTACGGCGCCGATCTCAATGGCTCGGTCTCCTTCAGTGGGGGAAAGTCCAGTTGTTTCAAAATCAAGCACGACCACGGTGTCGGCTTTTCCATAGATTGGCTGTCGCATCATATCATTTCCATTTGTTGAATTGCCATCAATGGCCCGCAACTGCCCCTGAGCATCTAGGCCTTTGGATGAGGGTGAATGTGAGATATTTTACAAAGAACGGCCGATTCCGCTCTTTACATGGTCTGGAACGATTGAGCAGTTTCAGATCGCTACGCTGGATTATAACCTATTCATGCGTTCTAAAATCAATCAAGAATTTATCTATATTGAGTCCCAATGGCTACTGAAGCAAAATTGCAGGCTTTCATCCAAAAGCAAACTGAGATCCTCCGAGAGGAAAGAACCATTCCTGAGAATGAAAAAGAACTGTGGGTGCCACATTTTCCTAATTCAGATGGGTTGTGTCTGGGAGAGTTGGAGGTTGGTTCACAGCAGCCATGTGTTGCTTTGGATCTTGAAAAACAGCATCTATTTTTGGTTCGTAGTGGGGGGCTCCTCGAATGCTGGGACTTGAGAAACCAAGATTTACAAAAGAAGTTGGATTTGGGAAATGTCGGTACCGTTTGGGGAGCAGAATTGTCCCCTGATAGTCGATACCTAGCGTTGGCATATGATAGCGGCTGTTACTTATTGGAGACTTCAGGCAATTGGGAATCGCCAGCTCCATTGAACGAGCGGGAAGTAGAATTGGTGAGTTGGAGTCCTACAGGCCGATACATTGCTTTTGGGGCAATATTGGAAAAGTTGTCCCTATGGGATGCTGGCACAAAAACTAAAATTGGAGAACTTGAACTCGACTTGGTGACAGAGATGGCTTGGCTTCGGAAACCTGAACGCCTTGTTGCAGGAACGAGCGGTTGTGAACTGATCATATGGGAAATTGGGGATAAGGAACCCGCCGTCGTGGATAAACCATATTCAAACGATATATGCCAAATCAAAGTTGCTCCTGATCAGGAAACACTGATCATCGGTTACGCAGATGGAACATTTTTGTTTTGGAGTATTGAAAGTCGGCAAGTCCTGTGGCAGTTCCGGTTTTCGACAATCGATATGAGACGATTGTCTTGGAATCTGCTGGGAAATTGTTTTGTGGCAGTGGCTTGTGGAGTGAGTCCTCTCCAAGTTTGGAATTGCCTGACTGGCGAACTACTCTCTCAATACGAACATCCGATTCCTGCTCATTCAATTCTCTTGTGGACAGCAAACGGAGCATTTTTGGCCGCATATCATGTGGATGGAAAAATCCGTTTTTGGGACACAAGACCGCTCTTGAAGATGTGATGCCTATTGCACTTGGACGTTGAAAACCCGTTCGATTTAGCTCTGGGCTGGCTAGGTTAGTATTTAGGAATAGGATCTGCTTAGGCAGGTACGGGCTGCCATCGACGTGCCTGTTCGACCCAAAAGTTGGGACCATTTTGAATGCGGCCAAAATACGAAGTATGGGCGGGGGATCCTTCCGGCCAATTGTTCAAAAAGCGGTTTGTCCAACGGGTCATGTCGAAGTGAATTGGTAGGGCATCAAAGCGCAGATTAGCCAATGAGGTGCCATAGAGGCTGGCTTCAGGACGTTTCGGATGAACCGAGATTCGAGTCAATAGCCCGAAGGTGGTCCCTTGAAAATTTGCCATTCCTGCCGATCCATTGTTGATCACAATACGGCGGTCCTCAAACTGCTTGGGGTTTGGGAAATCACGAAGCTGGTTTGCCGACTCATGCTGCGAAAAGTCTACAGAAGGTCGGAAATCCTGGGCAAAAGGGAGGCAGGTGTGGGTGCATGCAAACGCCGTCACGTTAGCCCGCTGGAAATAATCCCAAACCTGCGATTCCGTTGTATTTTCTTCATCTTTTGACCATCCCAGCGACGTTCGTAGGTCTCGGTCTGGAGGTTCCATGGCCTCGACTGAAAATTTCCAACCTGCCATCGATTCCGGGTCGCCATGTAGAACGCCAATCCGTTGAGTTCCGATTTCGACGGTCATCGTACGAGGCAGCGCTTTGAGACCTTCGACGATATCAGGGAAAGCACGCGCTTGTTTTTCCAACTCTTGAGCAATCGTATTGGATCGATCCACCACCCCTTGAGAAACATAGCTTGGGTAATTGCAACCGCATCCAGCATCTGGGTTTGAGGCTGAACTTTGTGGCACCGGTCCGGTCGAGTTTGTTTCGATTATGTTTGTTTCGGTTGAGTTTGTTTCGGTTTTGTTTATTTCGGTTTTGTTTATTTCAGTTGGCGACACTTTTTCCAAGCTTTGTGACAATTCGGCTTCGACGTTGCCTTGTAAAGCGAAGTGTTGCAGCACGCTCCGATTGATTTGTTCGAAGCTTTCCGCATCTCGGTTGAACCAGTTGAAATCTCCGTTAAATAACAACGTGACTGTTTGCCCACGACGCTCTTCTTCGGCTTTCATGTTCAAGATCGTTTCAAGCGCATCCGGATTTCCATAGAGACCCCCAATCACATACAGAGTTTCTGCGTGCAACGTGGCTTTGGAACGAAATATTTCAGGTTGGTAACGGTAGTGAAGCGGGCACGTTCTTCCAGCTGACATGGGAGGCGCTCCTTAATTGTATAATCTCAGTTGTTGGGATGATTCGGGTTCGACGGATTTCCGTCGGGTTCTTGATTGATATGAGGACAAATACCGGCTTGTTGATACTTTTCTAGGTTCCAACAGTGTCCGGCTAAGTCGCATGCGGTTTGCCAATCCTTGCAGGCCAACTCGGAGTTTTTTGAAATTTCGAAATGCAGGAAGGCTCTTGCAGAATAAGCACTGATCAAGAACGGGTTCCAAGTTAACGCACGGTCGAAATTCTCAAAGGCTTTGTCGTACTGACCCTTTTCGACATACCGCACACCCTCTTGATAGGTCGCGGCTGCCACGCTCAAAAGTGCTTTTTCGTATTTGGGTCTGAGCTTGAGCAAGGTGGTGAAGTCTTGGATGGCACGATCAAACTGCTTCAACTTAAGGCGTGCTGCTCCTCGGATCTCAAAAGAACCCGGATCATTCGGTCGGTATTCCAAGTAGAAATTTACGTCGTCGATAGCACTTTCGTAGTGTCCCGAATTCAAGTAGGCGGTTGCTCGGTTTTTGTAAGAAGGCCACAGATTGGAATCTAATTTCATCGCCTCCGTATAGTCGGGAATGGCAAATAGATAGTTGCCTTGCTGAAAAAAAGCGTTGGCTCGATTGTTCCAAAACGTGGCGTTGGTGGGTTCGATCTCAATCGCACGGGAGTAGTCATGGATAGACCGCTCGAACTCTTGAAGTTTGCCCCATGCAATCGCGCGATTGTTGTAATAGAGGGCTTCTTCAGGATCCAGTTTGATGGCTTGCGTTAAATCTTTGGCTGCACTCAGATAATCTTCGGTATCGAGATACGCGCCTCCTCGATTATAATAGGTCGCAGCTCGGTTGGGGTTGAGTTCCAAAGATTGCGTGAGCAATTCGACTGATCGCTGGGGATCTTCCTCTTGAATTACGAGAGCCAAGTTGTGATACGGCAACCACGAGGTCGAACCTTTTTGAATGGTGTCCGTCCACAAAGTTTCTTCATCGAAATACAGTCCTGCCTGATGCCAGGTTAATACACCCAAACTAATGAGAATCACACCTCCTGCGATGCCTGGGAGCCTTATAAGAGCTTGCGGAAGTTGCTTCTGCAACTGATCTCTGACCCAGTATCCAATTTGAACCACGAGGATCACCAAAGGCAAACTTGGCAAGTAGCTCAAATGCAGCCAGACGTAAGTGATGGTGAATCCGGCAACATTGAAAAACCCCAGGACCGGAAACAAGCTGATCAAGAATCCGGCAAGCCCAAGCCCTATCGGCCTTCCCCACAACATAAATGACTCCTGATTGGCAACTGACGGCACTTGCCAACTTTGTCCCAAAGGCTGTTTTTGCCCCAATAGGTTATTTTGCCCCGATAGGTTATTTTGCATCCGAGGTTTTTTTTGCCACGGAAGATGTTTTTGCCACAGAAAGTATTTCCATAAGCAGATTGATCCAATAATCAGCCATGAGAAGAGTGGCATATACTGCGAAATCGTTTCGGTTGAAATGGACCATTTAGGATAGATTACGGCATACGAATGGGGGGTTAAAAACTTTTCCAGATAGAAAAAAGGAACATGACCCGCAATCAACAGGCGTTCCCCAAAACTAGCAGGGAAACCTGAAATGTGGTCCTCCACATATTTTGATTCAAACCCCAGGCTAATTGCGGCGGATACGAGTGACAGTCCAAAGAACGGTACCAGTTTCAGAACCTCCCATCGATTCCAAGAACTGCAGAACCAAAGGCGGCATACAATCAAGATAGCCGGGAGCATGACGGTTGAAGATTTGCTAAGCAATGCCGCTGCAAACAACAGAAATGCTAGGATATACCATCGATGCTGCCGGGAGCGATCCGCATGCAAATAGCTCCATAAGGCGAGCAAATAGAAGCAATTGGAGAAAGTATTTTTCAGCTCGACAGCCCAGGCAGCCGTGGAGACAAACAAAGGATGTAGAGCGAATAAAGCCGCACACCACCAGGCTCCTCGAATTTGAAAGCTTCGGAGAGCCAGCCAAAATATCCCTACGTTGATCGCATGAAACAGCAGGTTCACCCAATGGTATCCTTGAGGCGCAAGTCCCCACATCTCATGCTGCATCCAAAAGAGAGAGCGGGTCAGAGGCCAATAATTCCAACCGCCTCCTCCTGGCTCCAGCCAGATTTTTTTTAAACCATTGGGGTCTGTGATGAGGGGGTCCTCAGCGATAAAGATAATGTCATCCCAGACAAATCCAGCTTGGGTGGCAGGGTAATACACGAGGAGTGTAATAAAGAAGAGGAAAGCCCCTGAAAGAAACGGGGACTTTGCAAATACAGATCGGAACATATCAAATAAGGCCTGCTGTTTCGTCATGTCCAAACATCAGGTTCATATTTTGGAGCGCTTGTCCCGCAGCTCCTTTGGTCAGATTGTCGATTGCGGTGATCACAATCCAGTTCTGTCCCGATTCATCGCCGTTCACACTGATGTGACATCGATTGGAATGTTGAACCTCTTTCACATCGGGAAGCGTTCCTTCAGGAAGCAAGTGTACAAATGGACTGGCTTGATCTGCTGCTTCAAATCGGGAACGTACGGCTTGTGTGTCCAAAGCCTCCGAGAAGTGTAGGTAGATTGTGGAAAGTATGCCCCGGTCTAATGGAAGCAGATGCGGTGTGAAGATCACTTCGCCAATTTGCATTTTAGAATAAGGAGATAAATCGCTCAAGTACTGCTGGATTTCTGGTTGATGCTGGTGAACAAACACTTTGTAGGCTTTGAAATTCTCGTTCACTGTGACGTAGTTGGTGGTGTCGTCTTCCACTCGCCCTCCGGCTCCAGTCACTCCCGATTTGGCATCAATGATAGGAGGACGGTCCAAAAGGCCCAAGAGGTCCCCAAAAGGCAATAAGCCCAGCAATGATCCCGTGGGGTAGCATCCGGGGTTGCCGATCAAATTGGCCTCCTGGATTTGAGGTTTAAAATACTCCGGCAATCCGAACACAGCGGTTTTTAAAACATCGGGCGAGGTGTGTTCGAGTTTGTAAAATTTTTTGAACGCAGCGGTGTCGTGCAATCGGTACACTCCCGACAAATCGATCACTTTCCGACCTTCTTGTAGCAACCGAGGTACCATATCCAGGCTGGCCTTATTAGGAACTGCCAAAAAAACAACGTCGCAGTCTTTGAGGTCCACATCGTGGTTCGTAAAGGTTTGGGGCATGCCGACAAATTGGGGAAAGCAGTCAGCCAAGCGCTTCCCCGCATATTTTCCCGAGGTGATGACTTCTAATTCGGCCTGAGGGTGCCGTTGAATCAATCGGATCAATTCTAAGCCGGAGAGACCTGCTGCTCCGACAAGTGCAATTCGTGTCATTCGTTAAATCTCCAATTCGCTGAATTCTTTTTCAAACTCGCTCCAGTCATCCAATGTGTTGCTCAGGTTTTGGATCTGGTCCCGAATCAATTGAGTTTGGGGATGATCTTCACCGAAAATCCTGAGATTGACCTGAAGCACTTCTTCATAAAGTTCTACGGCTTTGTCCGAAGATTCATTGCGCTCATACCACGCAGCTAGATTTTGTAAGTGAGTGGCATATTGAGGGTGTTCTTTGCCAAACTTCTTACGATCAATATCTAAAGCGGTTTGATACAGGCGATACGCTTCGTCAAAGTTTCCAGTGACTTCGTTTAACGAAGCCAGGTTATTCAAATGAACCGCATAATTGGGGTGGTCGTCACCCAAGGTTTTGCGGTCGAGGTCAAGCGCCTGATTATACAAAGCCAAAGCTTCTTTGTAGTCTTCCATACTGGTATGCAATAAGGCGAGGTTGTTCAGATAGCTCGCGATGTCCGGGTGGTGGGTACCCAAGGCGTTACAAGCCACCACCAACGCTTTTTGAGCCAAGGGCAAGGCTCGTTCGAAATCTTCCATCGACTCGTAAAGCGACGCCAGATTGTTGAGATGGATGGCATAATTCGGATGATTCTCGCCAATGGTTTTTTCGTCAATTTCCAGGGCCATATTGTAAAGGGGCAACGCTTCTTCATATCGACCTAAAGATTCGTACAGATTGGCTAAATTGTTCAAACAGGCCGCATAGCTGGGATGAGTTTCTCCCACATTGTTCCGTTCAATTTCCAGAATCCTTTCATATAACGTCAACGCTTCCTCGTAGTGCCCCATGGCTTCATAAGCGTTAGCGAGGTTATTCAAATGAGCGGCATACTGGGGATGTTCTTCACCATACTCTTTTCGGTCGATGTCCAAGGCGTGCTCATAGACCGGAATGGCCTTTTGATAATCACCTACAGAACGATACAGGTTGGCCAGTTCATTGAGGTGCAAGGCGTATTGCGGGTGAGCTTCTCCCACGGTCTGCCGATCCAATTCCAGTACTTTTTCATACAGGGGAATTGCTAAGTCATATTCTCCTTGGGATTCATGAACGGCGGCTAAGTTTTGTAAATGTTTTGAAAAATGAGGATGTTCAGGATCCAAGGTGCGCATTTCGATATCACGAACCTTTTTATATAAGGGTTGTGCCTCTTCATGCTTGCCCATCACCTCATAAAGGGAAGCGAGGTGTGTGAGATGTAGGGTGTATTGGGGGTGTTCTTCGTCAAATTGTTCTTCGTCAATTGCAAGTGCTCTTTGATAGCTGCTCAAGGCGTCTTCATATTCTCCGAGTTCTTGATGCAAAGAACCGATAACGTCCAGCAATTTGGCCACCTCCTGATGATTGGGACCATGCCGCATCGTATCTTGTTCTAGAACTTGTTTATAGATGTCCAAAGCCTCTCGGTATAACGATTTTTCCTCGTATGCCCGGGCATGTTGGACCAACTCTTCTCGATTCGCTCCCATCATAGCGTGGCTCCTACTCTGAGGTTCGATAATTCATGCACTCACATCTGACCAGATATGACCCATAACACGCTCTAATGCAAGGGCGATTCCCTTTGTACAATATGGCGTTTTATCGGCATATTTGTTGAGATTTTGCTGCTTCATATTCTCCACAATATCCTAGGTTGCAAGCTTGTTTCCAGTCTTTGCATGCTTGGAGGGCATTGCCCCCTTTTTGGTGAAGGCGACCTCGATTCAAATAGCCTTGGATTTGATTGGGCTGAAGCAGCAGGACTTGGTTGTAATCTGAAAGTGCAGCGTCTGGTCTTCCAGCCAGCTCATTGGCTATAGCCCGATTGAGATAGGCATCGGAAAACTGAGGGTTGATTTTCAAGGCATCCGTAAAGTTTTGAATTGCTGTTGGGTATTGGTCGATTTGCAGATAAGCAAAACCTCGATTGCTATAGGCTTCGACTCGATTTGGATTGAGATTCAACGCCTGGTTGTAGTCTTGAATAGCTTCGGAGTATTGATGCAAACCCACCTTGGCATTTCCCCGATTGAAGTACGCTTCGTCATAGTAGGGGTTTCGTTCTATGGCATCATTGTATTTTTCAATAGCCAATGGGTAATTTTGTTGATCCGCATAGACCGTGCCCCATGTGTTGTAGGCTTCTGGGTAATGGGGTTTGAGGCGAAGAGCAGACTGAATGTCATTCAATGCTTGTTCAAATCGACCTACCTGCGAGAACACTATAGCTCGATTACTGTATCCTTCGGCAAATTCTGGATTGAGCGAAAGTACTTTGTCGAAATCCTGCAACGCACGGTCCCATTGTCCCACGTTGACAAACGCGTTTCCTCTGTTGTTGTAAGCATGAATTGCTTGTGGATTCAGCTCAATTGCTTTGTTGAAGCGTACTAATGCCTCAGAAGGCTGAGCCGATTGCAGATCCAACCGGCCCAATTCCAAATGTGCAATCCACGCTTGAGGGTTTCGTTTTAGCGTAACCTCCCACAAGGTTTGAGCATTCTGATAAATTTCAGCGTGATTCCACGTCAGTCCACCCAACACGATCAGCAACCCCCACCAAAACTTAGTAACGATCTTCCATTCTGCTGTTTTGAACCATTGAGCACCGAATTTTTCGAGACGAGGCAAACCCAACACAACTAAAATCAGCAGGGATAGACTGGGAAGATGCACCCAATGGTCGGCAACAAAAGAGAATTGCTGCCACGCATTGTTGAACCATCCCATTACAGGAAAGAGAGCCACGACAAATCCAGCCCAAGCCAAAAATAGGGGTTTCCCCCAGGAAGCATACCTCCAAAAGAGCACGCCTCCTATGACAACATGGCTGAACCACGGGAGATACTGAGTCCATGCCGAAGTTTGGAGATTCCATTGGGAGTAAATAAAATTAAGCGGATAAGGCCAGACAAGTTTGGTCACGTAGAAAAATGGGACATGCCCGGCAATTAAGATCCTTTCTAAAAAAGGCCGGTCCAAAAGGCCGGAATCCGCACCAAAAAAATGTTGCTCGAAATAAATCCTCAACAAACCAAACCCTGCTGCCAATACGAAGAAGGGGAATAAATAAATCAAATCTTGGTTTTTCCAAGGTGGACCTTTCCAAAGCTTGAGCAAGATCAACAGCACGGGAAGCATGATTGTTGAGGTTTTGCTCAGAAGAGCACAAACAAATAGACCTATTGCCACGACATACCAACGTCGGTCTCGGCCTCGGTCAAAATGGAGATAGCTCCAAAAAGTGAGGATGTACCAAATGGCAGCAACGGTATTTTTGCGTTCAGCGATCCAAGCCACCGATTGCACAAAGACGGGATGAACAGCGAATAACAATGCAATCAGCCAGGCTTCCTTGATTTTAAGATGCTGCAAGGCCAACCACAACAGCACGGCTGCCAGGATATGCAATGCCACATTGATCCAATGGCTAGCTTGAGGATCCGAACCAAAAATCTGTCGTTCCAACCAAAATGTGCTGCGGGTCAATGGGATATAGGGCCAGATATCATTGTTGTCTGCGGGGCTGAACCAGATCGTGGACAATCCATCAGGAGCGTCCATAACAGGATCGCTGAAATAAAATTCGGGATCATCAATAATGATTCCCGCATCGTTGACCGGGAAATAGGTCACAATCGTGAATGCAGCCAATATTAGGATACCCAAAACAAGCCCCATTCTTGAAACGATCAACTGGTCGCGCAGGCTTTGGCGTCCCGTAAGACCAGCAGAAGCCGATTCTGGTGTATGGATTGGGGATTTGTTTGATTGTGCTGAGCTGGATGAAGACCGACCGGAACGGCCAGCTCGCGGCGAAGTTTGAGAAGAATGAGAGGATTTTCGACGTTTTTTTCGGGAAGCCATCTGGATGCCTAGTTAAAAAATTAAACTCAGCGTCCTGCATCTATTTGGCAGAGCGTACCACACGAGACGTGTGAGCCGTAACAGATCCGAATAAGAGGTGTCAATTGAAGAGAAAGGAAATGCTTTGGAGAAATAGGGAGAGGAGGAAGGGGGCGCTCCTTCCTCCTCTCATTCCCAACCATCCGATGCAAAATGGCTAGGAAACCCTCAACCAATGGATAAGGAGAGTAAAAATGAGAAGTAAGAGGATCGGATGAAACTCCGATTAGCTACTCGTAACGGAAAGACAATGACTTTTTTCTTTTTTGGAAAAAATTTTTTAAAAATCACACATTCCAAAAAAAGATTAAAAGCTAGTTAGTTAGGGGAAGAATAATTTGGCATCAACCTCAATTAGACATCCTTGGTCAGAAGTTATATGATTCGGCCCGATTGTCACCCCGTCGATAGACTCCCTTTTCTCACCTACTGAATCGTTGAAATGACTACGGAAAAAAGTCGCGACCAGCTTTTGGTTGAACTGTATGAACTCCGACAACATTGTGAAGTCCTAGAAACCAAACTACGCGACACGCAAAATCAATACAGATTACAGGCGTTGACTCTGGAAACGATGTACGACGGTGTGATCATAACGGATTTGGAAGGAGCCATATTAGATTGGAATCCTGGAGCGGCGAAGATCTTTGGTTATTCGAAGGAAGAAATTTTAGGTCATCCATTCGAATTACTTCACCATCCCGAACTCGCAGAAACACTACCCAATCACATTTTGGAAGAGATTCAAATGAATCGCCACTGGAGTGGAGAAATCGACTTTGTTCGGAAAGACGGGACTCATGGAATCTGCGAAGCCACAATCGCTCCCTTAGTCGATGATCCGCGTAAAAGTCCGTTGGCGGTCGGGGTTTACCACGATATTACGACACGCAAGGAAACCGATCGCGAGTTGTTAAAAAAGAGTGTGGAGCAGATGATTTTCAGTAACAATCTCAAGCAACTCCACCGGTTGATTTCAACCTATTATCCTAATTTCGATAAATTGTTTTGGGATTACTTGCGAACGGGCTGCAAAATTTTTGGACTTTCTATTGGGATCATTAGTCAAATCAAGAACGGCAGATATATTGTTCGTGCGGTTAGGTCGCCTTATGGAGCGATCACCGTCGGGATGGATTTTGATCTTCAAGACACGTATTGCGCACGGGCTATATCGGTCCAAAAAACACTGGTTTGCAATAGTCTCAGCCAAAGTGAGCAAGAACCCGGCGTGTTTCTGAATACAACAATAGAATCTTATATTTCGACTCCAATTTTTGTGGAAGAAGCCCTTTATGGAACACTCAGTTTTTCCTCTAAGGAACCCCGACATTTCAACTTCGATGCGCATGAAATCGAATTGATCGAATTAATGGCCCAAAGCATCGGAAGATTTTTGGCATTGCACCAGGTGTCGGAAGCTTTGCAGCAATCCAAGGAAGATGCGGAGGCCGCCAATCGTGCTAAAAGCGATTTTCTGGCCAATATGAGTCATGAAATCCGCACCCCAATGAACGGAGTGGTGGGAATGTCGGCTCTTCTGCAACACACCAAATTGAGTACGGAGCAACGAGAATACGTGAATAGTATCAAGATCAGCAGCGAACACCTGCTGACCGTGATTAACGACATTCTCGATTTTTCCAAAATCGAATCAGGCAAATTGGAGTTGGAACACGAACCATTTGAGCTACGTAACTGCATCGAGCAGGCAATTGATTTGTCTTACAGCAAAACGCAACATCAATATCTGGACGTAATTTACTTTATCGAAGCAGAAATTCCTTCTTTTGTACTGGGAGACATTACTCGACTTCGTCAGGTGTTAGTGAACTTGTTAAGCAATGCGTTAAAATTCACGTTTGAAGGAGAGGTGGCAATTTTTGTGTCGCTTCGAGAAGAACAGGAAAGCTCATACGAGTTGCAATTTTCGGTAAAAGACACGGGTATCGGGGTGCCTCAGGAAAAAAGAAATCGGCTGTTTCAAGCATTTTCGCAGGTCGATTCTTCGACAACGAGACAATATGGTGGAACCGGGCTTGGATTGGCGATCAGCTCAAAACTGACTGAATTGATGGGTGGTAAGATGTGGTTTGAAGAAGAGGATTCACCAGGAGCCACATTTTCCTTCACACTTCCTGTTAAGAAGCGAGCCGATTTGGCGCAAATCGATTTTGACAAAATCCATCCAGAGTTAGCGGAAAAGCGAGTGCTGATCGTTGATAACAGCGAACTTCTCTGCGAAGCGTTTTCGCAGATGTGCCAACATTGGGGGCTGATGCCTCTGATCGTGACTGACCCGAAGGACGCACTGGCTTTGATTCTGCAAAAGTTCGAGTTCGATATTGCCTTTTTAGATTTCCATATGCCCGAAATTGGTGGCGAGCACTTGGCTCGAAATATTCGAAATCAACCTGAGTACGATCAAGTGCCAATTTTTTATATGACGACTGGAAATCTTTCGGAGCAGCTTTCTGTGGAAGGTTTGCGGGTGGACATTCTTCCCAAGCCATTGAAATATTCTTTGGTATTCGATGCGTTACGAAAGCTTACCTCGGATTTTCAATACGTTGTGGAATTGCCAGTATCGGAGTCAATATTGAACTCTGAATTAGCTCAACAATTTCCTTTAAAAATTTTAGTGGCCGAAGACAATCCTGTGAACCAGAAGCTCACAAGTCGCATATTGGAAAAACTCGGCTATACCGCAGACGTTGTTCACAATGGAATTGAGGTGATCGATAAGTTAGCAAATGAGACCTACGATCTAATCTTAATGGATATGCAGATGCCAGAAATGGATGGATTGGAAACTACTGAATATATCAAAGGGCATCTTGACGAAGAAGAATGCCCACGCATTATTGCAATGACTGCCAATGCAATGGAAACGGACCGCCAAAAATGCTTGGAAGTCGGGATGAACGATTATATTAGCAAACCTATTTCTATGGAAGAGTTGCAACAGAAAATAGCTCAATGGGCTTCTCCCTTTTTATCCATGCCTGCTCCGGAATCTCAGAACCCCCAGCCTTCTGGAGATTTGATACTCAATGAAGAGGTGCTCACCACGCTAAAAGCTGAGGACCCTTTTTTGCTGGCAGAATTGATCGATATCTTTCTGGAACAATTAGAAGGGTTTCTGGCAACATTAGATCGCGAATCACTCGTGGCAGCTCCAGGGGATCTAGCACGCGCAGTTCACCGTCTGAAAGGCTCTTCTCTCAATTTGGGTGCACAAGGCTTGGCGAATATGTCACAAACTATTGAAGATGCTGTTGATACACAAGAAAATGGAAATCTGTTGCCACTTCTCGAACAATGGGTCACCACTGCAAAGCACACTCAAGATGCTCTGATTCAATACCAAGCCTCCTTGCCTTCCTCTTGAACGATTCACATGTAAAACCCCAAGATGTCTACCAACAGTCATTTGCCGTATCTCAAGATCACCGCCTTTGCTACCGGCATCATTGCTATCGCTATTTTAGTATACTTCATCCATCTAGTTCGTCCTTTGGTGTTATATCTGTTGTTTGCTTACTTTTTTGTGACGTGCTTTCGAGGAATCAGCAATGCTGCGAATGACCGATTTCATCTTCCCAAATTTTTGACCTACGTCTTAATCGCGGGTGGTTTTTCATTTTTAGTGTATTTATTTACTTTCATCATTACTGACACAATTCGGGATCTGATTGCGGTCCAGCAAACTTACAAAGATCTCTTCGTGGAAAAGCTCAAAATCGTGGAAGAGTGGTTGACTCGGGTCCCGGGAGTTCAAAATGTTAATCTTCGGTCGGCAATTACGGATATCCCCATTCAACCGCTCTTGACCCAAATACTCAACGACACTGTTTCGATTTTTAGAGTCCTGTTCACGTTTATCATTTTTTTAATCGCTGAAAGCTTAGACAATTACACGAGGATCTCAGATCGCCTGGGCATTCGACAAACGCACTTTTATGAAGTAATGAGTCAGTTCCAATCCAACATCCAACGCTATTTGGTGATCAAGACCTTTATCAGTGCGGGGACGGGGTTGATGGTGTACACGCTACTCTCGTTTTTTGAGATTGATTTTGCATTGTTGTGGGCGCTTCTCACATTTTTGCTCAATTACCTCCCGGTGGTGGGATCTGTCGTGGCAACAATCTTGCCCATGTTTGTGATTGTCGTGACTCAAGACTTTGGTAGCGCTGCGCTTTTGCTTCTGTTGTTGATTGTCAATCAGATTTTTTGGGGTCAATTTTTAGATCCCAAACTGGTAGGGGATGAATTCAATCTGAAATTTAAAACGATTTTGGTTTCAATTTTCCTGTGGGGCAGTTTACTAGGTATTGGGGGGGTGATTCTTTCTCCGCTATTGACATTAGCCATCAAACTCATTTGTGAAGGCCATCCGAGTTGGAAATGGGTTTCTGTCATTTTAAGCCGACGTCATGAGCCACTGCCACCCGCAGCGCCCTCGGTAAACGCTGGGGAATCTGTTTGAAACGTGGAGGTTTTCCGAATGGCCTCCCAGGAAAGTTCCTTAACTATACGAATAACATGTTTATGGGCTTTACAAATGTGATTAAAAAACATTATGTTGAGGCGATTTTTCCAGATTGCAAACCATCCCACCCTAACCAATTCACTATGAAATCAAGATGAATAAATCGCAGATTGTCGAACAGTTGACCGAGGAACTGGATCATAAGCCGCAAGTAATAAAAAGATCGGTGGATCTATTTTTTGATGCAATCAGAGAAGCGTTAGCTACAGGAGATAAAGTGGAAATCCGGGGATTCGGGGTGTTCCTGGTGAAAGACTATAAAGGCTATGTTGGACGAAATCCGAAGACCGGAGCAAAAGTAGAAGTGACCCCGAAAAAATTGCCCGTCTTCAAAACCGGCAAAGATCTGAAAGAGCGAGTTAATAAATCTGTCAGTCGCACCAAAAAGGGGTGAAACCCCAAGTAGTAACTTCAACCAAGAGAGGTAATTATGAAATTGTTTTATCGTTTGTTAGGCATCGGTTGTTTGACTCTCCTGTTGGGAGGTTGTTTAAGCCTAACTCCAGGTGGTGAAGGCGTGAAAATCGTTGATAACCGAGAAGATCTATATGGGTGTACTGGACGTTCCACCCTCTGGGCTTCTTCTATCGGTCAAGAGCGCACTATGGTTTTGGCTCGCAACGAAGCGGCTGAAGCGGGAGGCAATACCCTCCTCAGAGACAGCATGGATGATGTTTGGTTCTATCCCGAATTTAATGGGAAAATTTACTCCTGCAACTAAGAATCCCTTCTGAAGGCGGAACAGACGCGCTTCCTGTTCCGCTGTCCCACGCCCACTTCAATCCTTCCCCAATTGCTTCAGCGCATTTTTAATTTTTTTAGCAGCTTTCTGACGGGCCCTTTCTGGTATTTCTGTAGCACTGAAACGAAAACTATACCCTTGGCCTTCGATAAAAATCGGTTTGCTTCCCGACGGATCCCGATCATAAAAGTCGAGAGCGAGATACGTCACAACAGAGCTGCCTGGACCTTCGATGGGCATGAAGCCCGATCTTTTGCAATGGATGATATCCTTCACACAAGCATAGGTCGAAGGGGAGAGTCGAATTTCGTCGGGGTCTGCTAGTTCCTCGAGGCGATGGGCTACATTCACTTGGTTGCCGACAATTGTATAATCCATCCGGTTTTCAGAACCAAAATTCCCCACAGTACAATACCCGGTATTGATCCCAATACGTAAACAAAGCGGATCGGTCACACCATAAGCATTCCATCTCGGTTGCAATATTTTCATCCGTTCTCTCATTTCCAATGCCATAGAAACACAAGCGAGTGCGTCCTCGATCTCACCTCGACTTTCGGGGTCCCCAAAAAAGATCATGATGTTGTCCCCCATGAACTTGTCGAGTGTTCCTCCATACCGCAATGCGACATCGGCCATGCTGTTGAGGTAGGTGTTAAGTAAAGAAGTCAGGGTTTCCGACTCCAGTCGCTCAGTCAAAGCAGGGAAATCCGGGATCGAAGAAAACAACACCGTCAGGTTTTTTCGATACGATTCGAGCTTGCCCCCTTGCTTTCCTGAAAAGATCGAAGCATAGACCTGAGGTGAAAGATATTTGGAAAGTTTCTCAGAAAGTTCTTCCAATTGCTCGTTTTTGGCTTCCACTTCACGTCGCGTGTTTTTGCTACGGTCGTACAACTGCGCATTTCGAACTGTCGTACCAATTTGAACGACATAACGTTGAAGCATTTCTAGTTTTTCTTCGGTGAAGCGAAATGGGTCGTTCCGGTTGCCAAACACCAGTGTACCGATGATGAAGTTCTGCACTCGCAGTGGATAGAACAGGACCGCTTTCAATGGGTTAACGTCAAATAAAACGCGATCTTCGTCTTCAAACTGCTCGATCAAGCTTTGAGTGACCTCTGGAAGGTAGTATGGCTCGTCATCTTGAATGGTTTGAACGAAGAAACTTCGGCTTGTTTTAAAAGAGATAGGTATTTGGCGCAACTGCTCCAAACGCTGAGGTGTGAATCCTTCACCATAGGCTGCATACAAACTCAATTTCTCCGAATTTTCGTCCAAGAGTAGGATGCCCATTTGATCGAAATGGAAAATCTCTCTGAGGGAGTCAAGGAGCATTTCCATCACCTCATCCAAATCCAAGGAAGCGTTTAACATTTGGGTGACTTGGTTGATATGCGCAATTTCTTCTTCCTTGGCTTGGGTGGCTTCCAAAGCTTCGTGTAGCTCATTCGTGCGTTCTGCCACCTTTCTTTCCAATGTATCATGCGATTGCTTCAATTGGTCGGCCATGCCGTTGAGGGCCGTTTCAATCACATTCCACTCATCTTGTTTTCCAAGATAAATTCGGGTTTCTAGATCTCCATTGCGAATGTCATCTAACCCGGTTCGTAGCATGAGCATCGGTTTCCGAATGTTACGAGAAAAGTAATTGCCGATGACCAATACCAGGGTGCCTACAAGAATGATTAAAAACAGAAATGTGCCTATATACAACCCATTCAAATATTGATTGAAGGAATCCAGCGATTCCAAAATCAAAACTTGAAGTTCATAACCTGAAAACAAGGCCTCAATATCCCGTTCTGTTCCAATAAATCGGTCGTTGAAAGCGGTGAACAGCTCGTCAGTCACATCCGTTCGTTGAAAAATTCCCGGTGACTCGGGAAAGGTGGATCCAATTTGGTATGGCCCCTCCAACAAAACCACGTCTTTTCCCAAAGTGTCTCGAAGCCGTTGAAAAAAAAATGTGTTGTCCGTCAATTGTTGGATCACTACGACATAGCCGATCGGTTGGCCGGTAATACCAATCAGTGCAGTTTGCGTGAATAGGCGATGCCTTCCGTATTTGATATGCATACCAAATGCGTTTTGCCGTATTTCAGTGTCCAAGATTTCGAATGCCCCGGTTTCCCAATGGATCACCTGCCCCTCCTGATCTGCAATCAACAATTCTCCAATTTGCCATCGATCTTGGATCATCTGACGAAACGGTTCCGTGATTGTTGACAACTCAGAATAGGTTTTTAATTCCATGGTGGCGAGAAGGCCTTCTGAATTGGAGATTTGTTGTGTCAAAGCTTGCATTTGATCGGTTTCGCGCAACAAAAAAGTTCGAATGGCACGAAGATCACTTTCAAACACCCTAGTGGTTTGCTCATAAACGACGGATCTCAATTGAGCATGAATCAAATAAAATGCGGCTCCCCCACTAATGGCTAACGATAGCACTACGAACATCAAAAGCTTGCTGTACAAGTTTGGGGATTTGAAAAGTTGCATAATGGTTAAGAGTTCCGTTTAAAGTTGAGTGTATTGGATCCTTACGAGTTATTCACACACTTTGCCAAGAAAGCAAGATCTTCGGATCTCATTGTTTTCAATTGGAATTGCAGGTATCTTTATTTTAGAAACGGCTAGAAACTTTCCCCGCTTTAAAGTTTTTTGCGCACCGTTTTTTATCATCAAGTTTGAGTTCGTTTCATAAGTTCGGTCATGCTCTAATTCACCCTATAACAAATAGATAGGTTGTATGCCGAGATTTTTTTTGTGGCGACTCGATCTGAGAGCATACAAACCTAAATCGAAGGAGGTCTCATGAAAACACATATACTGATTCTTATCCTAATGATGGTATGGGGGGGACTAGGTCATCAAGCTTGGGCCGAAACGGAAGACAGCAAAAAAAACGATCTTCAAAAATCGGTGGTTGGTTTGAGAACCCAAGTTCCTAGCACCGCTCGCACGGCTAAGTTTTTAGGCGGCGAACGCGAAGGCACTGGTGTGGTGATCGACGGAGAAGGTATGGTGGTCACCATAGGCTATCTTATGCTGGAAGCACAGGCCGCTGAAATCGTTGATGTGGATGGTCGCATTTTACCAGCTTCCATTATTGGCTATGATGCGTCAAGCGGCTTCGGACTGGTTCAGGCTTTGGTACCGCTGAACGCAAAGCCATTGGAGTTGGGCAATTCAGCATCGCTCAATAAAAGAGATACCGCTTGGGTTGCTAGCCGTTCTGGAATGGACAAACCGACCGTAACTGAAGTTTTTATTGCCGACCGGGACACCTTTGCCGGGTACTGGGAATATCTATTGGATGATGCCATTTTTATAGTACCCGCGGTTTCCGATTTTGCAGGGGCGGCTTTGGTGGACAGTTCTGGAAAATTAGTTGGGGTCGGCTCGTTGTTTTTGAGGGAATTTCTTCAAACCGAAGGGCTTCAGATACCGGGAAACATGTTTGTTCCCATCAACGAACTGAAGCCGATTATGGCTGATTTAGTGAAACATGGTCGCCCTTCAGTTCCCCCACGGCCTTGGTTGGGAGTGAACGTTTCCGAGCAATATGGCCGTGTGATTGTGAACCGAGTCACGCCTCAAAGTCCGGCCAACAAAGCAGGAATTGAGGTAGGGGACATCATTCTTGGAGTAAATGGCAAACAAATTGACACATTAGAAACACTATTTCGCACCATATGGGGCACTGGCGAAGCTGGAGTTCCGTTTCAATTGACTGTTTTACAGCGCAACAACGTTAACGAATTAAAGGTGATTTCCGATGACCGATACAAACACTACCAGTTCACCCACTTACACTGATACCTTGTGGGATAATCTACAAAAAACCGTTGCACGATGCCCACATTGGGCTGAGGTGCGTTATCATCATCGCCGCAGCCGAGCATTGCGGGTGCGTAAAGGAGAGATGGAAAACCTCAGTTCAAGCCACTACGAAGGAGTGGGCCTCCGTGTGCTTGTTAATGGAACATGGGGATTCGCATCGAGTTCTGATCTTTCTCTGACTGGCTTGGAGCAGGCCTTACAAGATGCAGAGCGAATGGCTCATGAATTGAATTCTAGAAAAAAACAGAAAGTTCAAATCGCAAGCACGACCAAACTCGCCCAAGGGCGCTTTTTTGTGCCGGGTTATGACGAATTGTGGTCCATGCCACTTGGAGAAAAGCTCGCATTTGTGAAAGATTCCGAAGCGGAAATTCGTCAAGCCGCTGAGAAAGTGGAAGCTGCGATATGCCAGTACACAGAATTGTTTGAAGATAAAATCATCATGACCTCGGACGGCGCGAATTGCCATATCAAATTGGCCCGCCCGGAAGTCTACATGATCGCCTTTGGCGCTGATGGTACCCGGCATTCGACTGGTCTTGAAAGCGTTGGCGGTACGGGGAGTTGGGAATGCTTGTTTTTCAACCAGCCTGCCGAAAGCATGATCTCTCAGGCTGCCGAAGAGGCGGTGGTTTTGCTATCTGCACCGGAAGGCCCTGGAGGGAGAAAAAAAGTTGTGCTCTCTCCCGCAATGGTGGGGCTGCTCAGTCATGAAGCGATTGGGCACACGGTTGAAGCCGATTTGGTAAAAGGTGGATCCGTGGCTAAAGGTAAAATCGGAGAAACCGTTGCTTCTTCCTTAGTCACCCTTTGCGATAGCGGAATTAGCGAATACAACGAGGGAGCTGGAGGTATTTTGCCAGTGGATGACGAAGGGGTGCTTTGCGAAAAAACGGAAATTATCAAAGAAGGAAAATTGGTGAGTTATCTCCACAATCGAGAATCGGCTGCCGAACACGGAGTGGAACCTACCGGAAATGCTCGCGCCTGGGAATTCAGTGACGAACCCATCATCCGGATGCGCAACACGTATATCGCTCCAGGAGACGATGAACTGGATTCGATGATCAATGGAATCGAAGACGGCTATTTCATTGATGGGCCGATGGGCGGGCAAGCCGATACCACCGGAGAATTCATGTTTGGTGCTCAAAAAGTTCGTCGCATCGTCAATGGCAAGTTGGGAGAGTCCGTAAAAAACTTAACCGTTTCCGGCAATGCCTTTGATGTTCTAAAATCGGTAGATGCTGTTAGTAAGGATTTTCAATGGGGTGTGGGTTCAGGACATTGCGGTAAAGGTCAACCCGCAAAAGTGGATGCAGGCGGTCCCTACATCCGATGTGAATTATTAGTTGGAGGAGCGCAATCATGAATCAACCGCAAGACCAAGCCAATGAATTGTTAACAAATAGTGAAATCTTGTTAGAAGCATTACCACCTTCTTCTTCCTTACATGGAGAAATCGTGGCCACCCGTTCCCGTACGATGCGGGTGGTGTATGAGAACAACGACTTTTCTGTGAGCACCACACACACCAATACTCAATATGGCGTTCGTGCCATTATGGATGGCAAATTAGGGTTCATGACCACAAATGCCAATGATCCTGAGCGGCTTCGAGAAGTGGCTCAAGAAACGAAGCAAGTGGCTGAATTTTCTATACCCAGTGAGCACCACCAAATCGCATCGGAACAGTCAAATCCGGAGTACTTTGAAGCCTATGATGAAGACCTGAGCGCTTTACATGCAGAGGGTTTGTGTAAACTCGCGGAACAGGTTGTGAATGAAGCCACTCAAGATCCCAAAGTGGCCATCGAGCGAGTCGAAGCGGAGTGCACTGTGAAAACGGACACGGTGGCCAATTCCAATGGAGTTCGCCAAGCCGTAACATCTTCCGATTTCAGTTGGTTTGGAATGGGAAGCGGTCGGGATGGCGACGACATCACTAGCTTTGACTATGATGGCGCTAGCGTCATTCGGTTTTCAGAAATCGATAAACGCGTGGAAGAAACGATGCGAAGGCTTCGGGAGTCCCTAGTTGGTTCTTTAGGAGCACGTCCTGGAAAGTCATACAAAGGTCGAGTTTTGCTGCATCCCATCGCAGTTGTCGATTTACTCGGAGGTTTGCTGGAAACCAATTGCAATGCCAAAAATCATCAGGACGGTATCAGTGCTTGGCAAGGGCTGGTAGGAGATTCGGTGGCCTCCAATATTCTTAACGTATACGAAGATCCACAGAATCAGCAACGGGCTTCGGGGTGGCTCCCTTTTGATCGAGAAGGCGTTCATACGCAACGCCATGATTTATTGATAGAAGGGGTGCTCAGCTTTCTAGCTCATAACTGTTTTTCTGCCCATCGAGAAGGGGTTGCACCTACAGGCAACGCCAATGGAAATGCTCGTTCGCTACCACGGACCGGCTTTTCTAATCTCACATTTGAGGGAGTTGCCGGACAAACGGTAGACGAAGCCTTACTGCCCACCCAACTGAATACAGGGCTTGTTCTGAAACGCTTCAGTGGTAACAACGATTCCATCTCAGGACAGTTCTCAGGTGTTGCTAAAAACTCGTGGTGGATTGAAAACGGACAACGCACCCATGCTGTCCATGAAATCATGGTTTCAGGCAATGTATTTGATTTGTTAAAACAGATCGTAAGTATAGGCTCGCAACCCCATCGCCTGATAGGAGATATCGTTGCTCCCTACATCCTTGTTGACGGAGTGAGTGTCACTGCGGGCTGAATCTCGGCAGTCCTCTGCTGCGATGCTAAGAGTCAAAGCAGAGGTGTATTTCGGAGAAATCGGATGATCAAAGCATATGCTGCGTTTGAACGTGGAGGTGAACTCAAGCCTTTTGAGTACGACCCTGGCTTGTTAAAAAGAGATGAAGTGGAAATCGATGTGAAGCATTGTGGGATATGTCACAGCGACCTCAGTATGATTAACAATGAATGGGGAGCTTCCCAGTATCCTCTTGTTCCAGGACATGAAGTGGTAGGCACGATTGCTTCGGTTGGTGAAAATGTCAGCGATCTCAAAACAGGAGACTGGGTGGGGCTTGGTTGGCATGCCGGATACTGCATGACATGCAGCTCATGTATGTCGGGTGACCACAATTTGTGTGCTTCTAGACGTCCTACCATAGTCGGCCGGCACGGCGGATTTGCTGAGAAAGTCCGGGCAAAAGCTCCCAGCGTGGTGAAGCTTCCTGACTCCATTGACCGGGAAAGTGCAGGCCCGCTTTTTTGCGGGGGAATCACGGTTTTCAATCCTTTGGTCCAATTCGATATCAAACCGACGGATCGGGTCGCTGTGATCGGTATTGGAGGATTGGGACACTTGGCGGTGAAATTTTTAAATGCATGGGGGTGTGAAGTGACGGCTTTCACCTCAAGTGAAAACAAGAGAACGGAAGCTTTGGAACTCGGCGCACATCACACCCTCAATTCGCGGGACTCTTCTGAAATCGACGAAGCTTCAGGAAAGTTCGATCTGATCATTTCAACAGTAAACGTGAAATTGAATTGGAACGCCTATCTCGGAACGTTGCGGCCTAAAGGACGCCTCCACTTCGTGGGAGCCACATTGGAACCACTGGATGCAAGCGTGCCGCTTTTGCTCGGTGGACAGTGGACGATCTCTGGGTCACCTGTCGGCAGCCCCGGAGTGATTGCACAAATGTTAGATTTCGCAGCACGGCATAAAATCGAACCCACGGTGGAAAAGTACAGTTTTGAGCAAGCCAATGATGCCATTGCCCATCTCAGAAGCGGTCAAGTGCGCTACCGTATTGTTCTGAGTCATTGATAATTTCGACGATGAGTTGCTTTTTCAGCAAACCTCGCAGTTGGTTTCTCTAATGAAGTAATCAAAGTTGATCAATCAATATTGATATTGAGCAATAAAAGTTGAGCAATCAATATTGAGCAATCAATGTTGAAAGATAGGAGTTCTTGTTTTGAAAGAACTCCAAAAGCCGAGTCTCGTAGGTGTCGAGAACGCCTTCCTTCACCGATTTTCTTTGATTGAGTGTACTTCGCCAAACTTTCAGTTTGGGAGTATGCTCAAAGATTCCGAAGTCAGAAATCCGATCAATGACATTGAAATACCGAAACACAGTGGCGTAGACCGCATCCACCATATGAAAGTCGGATCCCGCGAAGTAAGGGCCGACGATCACATCTTCCACCCGTTCCATTTTTTGTTTCAGTTCTTGCTGCTTTTTCTGGAACTGTTCCAGGTCCAAAGCGCTATAAAACCCTCCAATAGAGTTTAGAATTCCAGAACCAAATTCGATCCAAGAACGGTGTCTCGCCTTCTCAAAGGAGGCCTTCGGATGAAGTGACCCAGGAGTGATCTCATCAAGATATTCGCAGATGACAGCAGATTCAAACACCGGTCCTTGGTCGCTTACCTTCAAAACCGGTACTTTGCCGGTTGGAGAAATGTCTAGGAACCAGTCCGGTTTGTTTTTTAAATCGATATAGGTCCGCTCATGCTCAATATCCTTTTCAAGAAGAGTGATGATGGAGCGCTGAACATAAGGGCAAAGATCGAAACTGATGAGGTTGAATTGGGGCATGTTGGCCTCTCTTTCGGCTATGTTGATCAGGTTAAGGAAAATCGGATTAGGGAAAATCGGATTAGGGAAGGTACGATTTAACTCATTGACCGTTTTCATTTGATTCATCATTCCATAGGCGTTATCGACAAGAAATAGGCATTGATTCAAACGAAATTTGCATGAATGCAATCAGGAGTTTAAATCGTGGATTGGAATCATCTGAAGTATTTTATCATTCTAGCGAAAGAGAAAACGCTCCAGAAAGCCGCCGATGTGGCAGGGAGCAATCCCTCAACGGTCTTTCGTCGGATCAAGTCGTTTGAAGAGGAGATTGGGACGAAGTTATTTGAACGAACATCCGAAGGGTATTTGTTGAGCGGCAACGGTGAGCAGTTGTTTGCAGAAGCTCTCGAAATTGAGGAAAGAATCGAAGCGGTAACAAGAAAGATCTATCGATTGGATGAGCAGCTTCGAGGCGAGGTTATTTTCACCACAACCGACACGATGGCTTCCACCGTGCTGATGGGTATTGTGAGAGACTTTTCCCGTAGTTATCCAAGTTTGAATCTTGATATCCGGATCAGCCCACAATTTTTTAATCTTTCCAAACGTGAAGCCGATATTGCATTAAGACCCAGTTCCAGCCCGCCGGACCACCTCATCGGGAGAAAATTGGGCAGCGTTCAATTCGCGGTTTTTGCTTCAACCAGCTACCTTCAAGAGCATCCAATTCAAGATTTTCTGACGGAAATCGACCAACATTCCTTGATCGGTGCCGATCAATCGTTGAGTCACTTGAAGTCTAAAAAGTGGTTTGACAAGCTCACTAGAAAAAGTTCCTACACTGCAAAAGCAGACAATCTCATTGCTATAGCAAACCTATGTAACATCGGAATGGGGTTGGCTGTATTGCCTACTTATTTTGAAAAGTATTTTTCCAATCTCCGTCTTGTTCACACACCCAGTGAATTCATTGGAAGTGACCTCTGGTTGCTCACTCATAAAGACCTAAAAAATTTATCTCGAATCAAGGTGACAATGGGGTTCTTTCAGGAAAGATTGCTGGAAGAAATCGGGACGTATCTCTAGTTTGCCAGTCCTAATCCAAGGCGAGAAGAGCTTTGGACACCAAATCAAATCCAGCGGGTTTAACGGTTAAAACCGAACAGTCGACTTGGTTCAATATATCTTCCGCAGTATTTCCGATGAGAAAACCTGGGATTCCAGTACGCCCGATGGTTCCCATAATGATCAACTCCACTTCTTTTTCTTCAGCCAAGCGTGGGACCACTTCCTCGGGATCTCCTTTCACAAGATGAATTTCATGCTCGATATTGGTCAAGGGGTTCCGTTTCAAGATTTCTTGGAGACGTTTTTCCCGGTGTAATCGGAAAACTTCGACAGCATCTCGAACATCATGCTTGGACAACAAGGCAGAAGCCGCACGGCTTTCTATGGTTGTTTCACCCTGCATTTTCCAGGCATGGACCACATGAACCTTGCTTTGTTCTGAGGTGGAAAGTGAAGTGGCCAATTGCATGATCTTGTCATTGAGCGAATCCCGATCCTTTTCGTGCATGTCGGGAGCTACGGCGGCCATGATCTGTTTGTATTCTTTGAAGGGGCTGGGTTTGATCAACCAAACGGGAGTGGGACATTTACGGATCAGACTCATGTCGGTGCTGCCTAGCAATTTTTCCTTAAAACCAATGGAACCTTCTGCTGTTTTCATCACCAGATCATGCTGGTTTTTCAACACAGCACGGATGATTTCAATAAAGTGTTTTCCGATCAGCACGTCGGTTTCCACCTCGATCTCCACATCAATATTTTCTTTAACCCAGTTCGCTAAGTACTCTCGAACCACTTCAAGCATTTTCTGTTCGGCTTCCTTAACCGAAACCACATCAAATACATGTTCCAAATCATCTGGAAGATTTTTTATTGTATTGAGGACCGTCAGCTTGGCTTTGTTTCTTTGGGCCAGCAATGCGGCTCGTTTGAGCGATTGTTCGTCATGTTCTACGGGGCTTGTTACGAACAAAATGTTTTTAAAGCGGTGCATCGTATTCTCCTATATGAAAGCAATTTGTCGCCTGAATCGAATCAGTATGTTGCACTTTTGATGGGGGCTTATGATTCACCTTAGCCATTTATCGTTTTTAGATTACCAATCCAAATTGTCGTCTTTGTTCCTCGAAGACAAATGAGCAGGAGAAGGCAATTTGGGAGCTTCTGTCGGTACGGAAGTCGACGATTTCATTTCCACCCCCTCGGTCTCTGCGATGCCGTTGATTGTTGTTTGAATGGCTCGACGCATTTTCTGAGCCGATTCAGAAAGTTCAGCAGAAGCCGAGGCGTTCTCTTCAACCATACCAGAAATCCGACCCATCTCGTCTTTTATCGCATTTGAAGTTGCTGCTTGTTCTTCGGTAGCCGCCGAAATCTGTTCGATCATATCGGCCGTCTTGCTCACATATTCCACGATGGTTTGCAGCATCTCGCCGGTTTTTTGTGAAAGTTCCGCTCCTTCTAGGACCCGACCATTGCTTTCTTTAATCAATTGAGTGATCTCCTGAGTGGCTCTAGCGCTGCGTTCTGCCAGTTTTCGAACTTCATCTGCTACAACAGCAAAACCTCGGCCTTGTTCTCCCGCACGAGCTGATTCAATCGCCGCGTTGAGTGCCAATAAATTGGTTTGCTCGGCAATCTCCGAAATCACGTTAATGATTTCCGTCATACGTTCTGAGGATTCTCGAATCCGCTGCATGGATTCAACAGATTGTTGTACCGCTTCCCCTCCTGATTTGGCTTGATCCGCAGATTGATTTGCGATGCCAGAAACGTTGCTGGCATGATGGGCCACATTTTGGATGGTAGAGAGCAACTCTTCAATTGACGCGGTGATTTCTTCAATGGATCCACTTTGCAATTGCGAGCTGGACGAGAGGTTGTTGGTGGCTAAAGTCACATGGTCGACCACGGTTTCAATAGAGCTTAAATTTTTCGTCAAGCTACGCAGAAACAAAAAACCGAACCCTCCAAAAATCGTTGTCAAAATGAGGAGAAGCCATAGATCCGTTTTTATGACGTCGTTGCGACTGTTTTCGATGCTTTCGCTGATATCTTTTTCCAGATAGTAACCTGAGTAATATTCGCCGAGTTTCCATCCTTCCATTTGGTACCCCAGAATGTCTTTGCCGTCGCGATCAGGATCGTCCTGAATGGTTCCATGACATGCTAAGCAACTTTGTCTCACTTTAATTGCTTGTAAGGCTCGCACCCGTTGTTGATCCCAATCCAACTCAAAGAAAAATTCTTGTCCGGTTTGTTGTGCGGCCTCAATACTTTGCTTTGCAAATCCAGAAGCTTCAAATTGAGGGTTACGAGCGCCGACTTTAACGGGGGCCACGGTATATCCCAACTCTTTGCCTGCAATTGCTGCAACGCGCATTCCCGCGATAATGGGGACCGATCCATAAAAATCGCTACTGCGTATAATCCGTGCTCTTTCCTCTTTATTGGTCACGCCTTCCAGTTTCGCCATCAGTTTTTTAAGCATTCCTTGGGTCGAATTAGGATCGCTTTGAATGCCTCCCATGAGTTTCATAGCTGCCAATCCCCCTTGGAAGAGGTTTTTTGCTTTTAACCGTTCGTCACTGACCAAATTTTCTCGAAAGTAGATTGTCGAAATGACAAAATTCGCGATCAACACGGCCAACATGGTGCTTCCTAAAAGTAAAATAATTTTATTTTTTAATGAAAATTTAAACATAAAGATCATGCCTCAATGGTTGAAGTTAGTTTGACAATCTTCCGCTCCCCCCATTATCAATCCGGAGCTGTTTATAATTCATCAATTCTCTTACAAATTGTCGGTTTCTTGGAAAATATTCTAGGCATTGTTCGTCGTCTAAAGCATAAATACTGAAACCGGGTACCCTTGACTACAGATATCTCTAGAGAGCAAAAACCATGACACACACGTCATCCTCAACAAAGAATTCTATAAAAGTTTTGATTGTAGGTGCTGGGGCGATTGGTGCCTTTTATGGAGGCAAGCTGGCTCAGGCCGGAGCACACGTGGCTGCGGTTTGTCGAAGCGATTACGACACCGTCCGAGAACAAGGATTCTCCGTGAAGAGTCCGTTAGGCGACTTTCAATTCGTTCCACAACCGACTCTGCATAGTATTAACGAATACAAAGACACTCCTGACTTGATTTTAGTGGCGCTCAAAGTGCTACCCGATTTGGACGTGGCGGGGCTGCTCCAACCTGTGGTGGGGCCTCAAACTGCCATTCTCATGATCCAAAATGGTGTCTCGATTGAAGATTCGGTTGCTGAAACCTTTCCCAACAACGAGGTTCTGGGGGGATTGGCGTTTGTCTGTTTGAGCCGAATCGGTCCAGGAAAAATTCATCATATAGATTATGGCCGATTGGTGATTGGAAAATATCCGGAAGGCCCTTCCGATATGGCCAATCGTTTGCGTGAACTTTGGAATTCGGTCGATGTGAAAACCCAAATCACTCCATCCGTTGTTCGAGCAAGATGGAAAAAACTAGTGTGGAACGCCCCTTTTAATCCCATGTCGGTGTTGTGTGGTCATGCCACCACACAGGATCTCATGGAATCGGAAGAAACGGTGAAATTAGTACGTCATGTTATGGAAGAGGTGGTCCAAGTGGCCAAAGCTGCAGGCCATGAACTGCCTCCGAATACCGTGCAAGAAAACATAGACGATACCCTCAAAATGACCCCTTATCGAACAAGCATGCTGCTCGACTACGAGGCACGCCGTCCGATGGAAGTGGAAGCGATATTGGGCACACCCGTCCACTTGGCACGCCGCCTGAACGTGCGTGTTCCGCACTTGGAGAGTTTGTATGCCATGCTTCAGTTGCTCAATCAGCAAAACCTAAAAACATGAAACATCCACCAACTCATTTACAATCATCGAGGGATTTATGCAGGAAAACGAATTGAATGCTGTGCTAGAAAAACACCATTTGTGGCTGGAAGAAAAACCCGGCGGGGAACGAGCGGATTTGGAAGAAGAAGATTTGGCCTACTACGATATGCCAGAGGCCGACTTGCGCCGGGCTGATCTTCACCGAGTCAACCTCAAAGATGCCAATCTCAATCAAGCCGATTTGACTGCCGCCGATTTGAGCGAAGCCAATCTTTCCGGTGCCCACCTAGAAAAAGCAGAATGCAATAGCACCGATTTCAGTGAGGCCAACCTGAGCAATGCTAACCTCAAAGGTGCCAATTTGGATCGAGCTGATCTCAGCAATGCGTCTTTATTTCAAGCTGATCTCCAGGGAGCCGACCTCACCAACGCCGATCTGAGTGAGGCCAATCTTCAAGAAGCCGATATCAGCAATGCAAATCTGCAATACGCAGACCTGAGCGGAGCCAACCTGAAAAATGCTAACCTGCAAAATGCCGACCTCACCAAAGCGGACCTAGAAAACGCAAACCTGAATGGGGCATTGACCAACGGGTGCCGTGGGATTTAGGCTTTTTTCTTTGATGTTATGAGGCATCAACTCCTCTCGATGGCAAGTCATGCCCCCACCACATGAATTGTTTTCTCGTTTTGGGTTTCGGTTCGCCAAAAGAGCTTATCTTCCCAAGTTAATTCCGCTCGGCGGTCTGGGCTTGGTGGGTGAGTGTACGCAGCATTGCTTCGGCGTAGATCGGATTGGCAGGGTTGAACCGATGCCAGATCAATCGGAAGGCTCGTGTCGCTCTGAAGAATCGTTGAAAGAATTTCAGAAGCAATTGCATTGTGCATTTCCGGCCAGACGGCAACCACGTTGCCGGAAGCACACTCACGAACCAATTGCTGTGAACCCATCCCCCACACTTTTGTAAGATGGCTGTTAAAGCTCACAATTATTATACCTCAGACTGAGGCTGCTTTGACTTAATCCTATAGTGCATATGTCTATTAGTTGGGTGTAGCCCTATTCCAACATTGTCAATTTTTAACGACATCAACTATAGGTTATTGAGATAGTCCACAAGACTGTCGTATACAAATCTAATTCTTCTATTTGTTTTTAATTCTCGATGGGAAACAACCCATGTTTCAATTGGAATACCAGGTAAACTTTTAAGGACTCTTTCAATGCTCTTTTCGTCACCAACTGTATTTTCTGGCATTGCTCCAATTGCCATTCCTTGTTTTACAATACTCCAATGGACAAGATGACTGTCCGTTACAATAGGAAAGTTACTTTCATCAACATCGATCCCCATGTCATTTAGGGCCGCTATCCACTTAGAGTTATCTGTTAACCCCATAAAAGCCATATTTTTTAATGAGTTCCTATTTTTTATTGGTCCGTACTTCTTGATAAATGATTTACTCGCATATAGGTAAACCTTTGTGCTTTTTACTTTCTCTGCTACCAAGTCTGGGTGGTCAACTGAGTGATTTCTAATTGCTATATCGGCTTCCCTCCTTCTCAAGTCTTTTGTGTCATTTGAGGCAACAATTTCTACTGTTATTCCAGGCTGTTCTTTTCTTATTTTTTCTATAAAACTAGGTAGAATAAAGGCTGAAACGACTTCACTACTGGTTATAGTTACTCGACCCGTAATATCCATCGACTTCCCACTGGCCAAAAAAGAAAGCTTACTAGCCGCTTGAGCCATCTCCCTAATACATTCAACAAGCTCTAACCCCGACGGGGTAATTTCGATTCCTTTTCCAACTCTCTCGAAAAGGACTACTCCAAGCTCCTCTTCTAGCGCGGCAACCTGTCGCCCCAGGGTAGATTGGGTCACTTTCAGGGCTTTTGCCGCTGCAGTGAATGACTTTTCTTCTGCCGCTGCTAGAAATGCTCTCGCTCGATTCCAATCGAAATCTACACTCTTCCAGTCCATAATTCCTTCTTTTTGCATATTGTTTAATGATTGCATTTTTGCATAATTAAAATGCAGGATTTTGTATTTATTATTAAAATTTGCAAGTGTATATTATGATGGACTTAAATTGGAAGTGAACCTAAATATAATCAAAAAAGACGATCGGTTTTGTTTATATTAATGGAGTATAAAAATGGATAAGTCTGAAGAGTTCTGGGATAAAGCTTCAAAAAACTATGACAAGACAGAGGAGCGATTTGAATACATTCATAATAAGTCTAGGGAAAACACTAAAAAGTATCTCAAGGATAGCAGTATTGTTTTGGATTATGGATGTGGGACAGGCACAACATCCTGTGAATTTGCCAGTCAAGTGAAAGAGATTCATGCTATTGATATAGCATCTAAAATGATTGAAATTGCAAAAGAGAAAGCAGTTGTTAGTAAATTTGAAAATGTAAATTTCGTGAAAGCGGATATTTTCGATAAAAGATATAAAAAAGAATCTTTTGATGTGATTCTCGCTTTCAATATGCTGCATACAGTACCTAACCCCCAGAATGTTATGAAAAGGATAGATGAATTGTTAAAACCTGAAGGGTTATTTATTTCTGTAACACCTTGCCTACGGGGTAAGATGTCATTTTTAGTTAGTGTTCAGATTCTGCTTGTTCGGATACTGTGTAAAACTAGAATAATTCCTATTCCTATAAGAAGACTTAAAAGCTCCGAATTAGACGAGTTAATAACAAATGGAAATTTTCAGACTATTGAAACGGAAGAGATTTATAAAGGGGCATCTAGTTACTTTGTTGCAGCAAAGAAGATACGCAAAACATAACAATCAAAAGCAGCATCGCTCTTTGGGCTGGACAAATCCGTTATTCCAATCAAGAGGAACACCCGATTCTCCTCAGTTTGAACGATTTGGAACGTTTCGGAGTACACTATCTCATAATCGGGATAACCAAGGTAGACGCACTTGCTCGTACGTACGATTACGCCCCCTTCTTAATTTGTTTCCGTACTTGTAATGCGACGTGCCACACTACCTGAATAATACTCTTTCAGAGTTGTCTCGATCCTTGTCCTAAAGGTCAATAAATTTCAGGTCTTCAATTTCTTGGGGAGAGCATGAAAGAGCCAGAAAAAATCGACCTCAAAAAAGAAGAAGTTGACCATCTATGAGATCGTCTCGAATCCAATCAACTGACTGAAGCGGATCGCACCCTTTTAGGCAAAGTCCTCCAATTCAATCTTTGGCTTCAGCACATGCTGCGAGAAACAAAAATCAGTGTACATCGTTTGTCTCATTTGTTTGGCCTGAGCACGGAAAAACGAAGCAACCGTTCGTCCTCGACAAAAAAAGAGAAACTAGCCCCTTTGGATTCTGATAATCCGGAGGAAGAACCGACCGAACCCACACGCATTAAAGGTCACGGGCGCAACAGCCATCAAGTCTACAAGGGAGCAGACATTATCACTGTCGAGCATTCTACACTCAAGATTGGTAATCCTTGCCCGTTGAACTGTGGAGGGCGATTGTATGAGATCGATTCAGGTGTCGTAATTCGTGTTGTGGGTAGCCCGATTGCCAAAGCGACTCGCTACCAACAACAAAAATTGCGTTGTGCTTTGTGTGGAGAGCGTCTCACTGCATCGTTGCCTCAAGGTATTTGTCCCGAAGATCGCTATGATGAAACGGTCAAAGCAGTGATTGCCCTTCAAAAATATTTCATGGGTTCGCCGTTCCATCGGATGGAAGCCTTTCAAAGCATGATTGGCATGCCTTTGCCCGATTCGGTACAATGGGAGCTGGTCGAACAATTGGCTGATGGGGTTTACCCGATTTACAAAGCATTGATTCGTTTGGCAGCTCAAGGCAAGTTGTTGCACAACGATGATACCTATGTTCGGATTCTTTCCTTGATGAAAGAAAACCAAGAAGAATCGGAGAGAAAACGAACGGGCATTTACACCTCGGGCATTATTTCGCTGGTTGAGAACCTGCAAATTGTCCTGTTTTTCAGTGGCCGTCAGCATGCAGGCGAAAACCTTGATGATGTTTTAGCACACCGAGCCAAAGGTTTGGAGAAAGCGCTGCAAATGTCGGATGCATTGTCGGCCAGTAAAACCAAAAATGAAGAAACGATTCAATGTAATTGCCTCGCACACGCTCGCCGTAAATTTGTTGAGATTGAGGAAGTTTGGCCACAGGAATGTGGCTATGTGCTCGACCTCATCGGTGAGGTGTATAAAAATAATGCCCAAACCAAAGACAGAGCGATGTCCGATGAAGAGAGATTGGCTTTTCATAAAGCACATAGTTTGGAGCCGATGAAGGAACTGAAAACGTGGCTGGATCAACAGATCGATGATCACTTGGTAGAACCCAATTCCAGTTTGGGCAAAGCCATTCAGTATTGCCGCAATCATTGGGAGAAGTTGACCCGCTTTTTGAGCGAACCAGGAGCACCACTCGACAATAATCATACCGAACGAGCCCTGAAAATCCCGATCCGCAATCGCAAGAATGCCTTGTTTTACAAGACTCAACATGGTGCGCTGATTGGGGATATTTTGATGAGCGTGATTTACACTTGCTGGCTTAATGATGTCAATCCCCTCGATTATTTGATTGAAGCCCAATATCATCGTTCCCTCATTCTCCAAAATCCTGAATCCTTTTTGCCTTGGAATTACCAATCTCTGACTCAAGCAGCATAAGTTCCCTCGAGTTTGCGCCAATTCTCAGGAATATTGGCCATGATGGGATTGCCGTTCCACAATAACGTCTGCAGTTCTCCCGCACTCAATTCTTTGGTGGCATTGTCATCGCTAGGCCACCAATGGAAACGGCCTTGTGACAAACGCTTCATCGCCAACCACCAGCCTTGGCCATCGTAAGTCAATATTTTGATGGCTGTGGCTCGACGGTTCCGAAACACAAACAGACTACCGGAATACGGATTCTTTTCGAGATTTTGACGGCAGACGCAAAGCAATCCATCCACGCCTTTGCGGAAATCAACGGGATCAATACAAAGGAAAATTTTGCTATGCGCAGAGACTTGGAGCATGATCACCCTTGTAAAAAAGAATGAATCAGCGACGTGACATCAAAATCGTGGGTGGCTTCACAATACAATCTCATGCGAACCCCATCGACACGTTCCAACTCAACACGTTGACAACGGGAGGAGTTCGATGGGGCAGGAGACACATCTAATTCCACAAACCGAAGAGATGATGGTACTGTCGGTTTGGCTGTCAACCGTTGGCGGTGTTGACGCAAACTCCCCACATCTAGATTGAGATGCTTGGCCACTCTTGTCAGAGGATGAGTATCACAAAACTGGACAGCCAATTGCCACAGATGTTCAGGGATACGTTCTTTAGAATGGGATTTTTGAAGACGCCAGGCTTGGAATTGTTGCTGGGAATCTGATAAGGATAGGGATGAATGCATGATTGACCTCCATGATTGAATGTTATGGAGGTATCAAATCATATCAGGCTAGCAAATGCACACCTGCCTACCGGAAAGACACGAACCGATAAGGTCGTATTAATTTTATCGTTGACAACCTAAATAAGTGCGTATACACTTATTTTAGATCAAGCGTGAGTTGTACTCAATCAATATTTCATTCCTCTTGGAGAAACCCGTGCCCAACTTCAGTCCACGATTTTCGCAAGCATCGACCATTGGGAAAGAATGTGTATGTTTTAATATTCGTAAAACATCACGCGCTTTGACCAAAGTGTATGAAGCGCACTTGCATCCACTGGGATTGAAAGCAACCCAATTCAATTTGTTGAACATTTTGTCGGCAGTTGAATCATTCACGGTCAACGAGTTGGCTGATTTTACAGTGATGGACCGAACCTCGTTGACCCGAGCACTCAAACCATTGGAACGAGATGGCTTGGTCGCCATTCAACCGGGGCAGGATCGCAGAACACGGTTCATATCGATTACTTCCGCAGGTATCGATTTGCTTGATCGAGCCATTCCGTTGTGGAAGCAGGCACAGTCTCAAATTCGAGACCAAATCAGCGACCAAGATTGGCATGACACTCAACGCGTATTGTTTCAAATGATCGGGCTTGCAACAAAAAGTACAGATCCGTTGCAAAAGGTGTTGAGTCGGAGCGCAGCAAGTAACGATGAGTGATTGTGCATAAAGTGTGGTCGGTCATTATTTGGAAAGTGTAGTTTCCAAAAGAGTGACTTTTTAGTTTTATTAAAAACATGTGCATACACTTTGTTAAATAAGTGTGTATGCACTTATTTAAATCAAATCGAATCAAAAGGAGCAGCCATGAGTATTCGATCCCAGGGCATCACCTCTCGTTTTTTTGAATGGGTCACGCACTGGCCTAAAACGGTGTTGGTGTTGAGTGGCCTCTTATTTATTGGGGTAGCCGCGTTCATTCCTCAGATGCATAAAGATACGTCGGCTGAGGCATTCATTCCCCCGGATAGTCCGGCGCTTATTTATCGAGATAAAGTGAAAGAGATTTTCGGATTGAAGGATCCGATGGTGATTGCGGTCGTCAATGAAGGAGAAAATGGAATCTTCAATCCCATCAGTTTGGAGGTTGTGCAGTGGATCAGTGATGAGGTCGCTAAAGTTCCGGGTATCGATCCGGACAAAATCACGAGTTTGGCGACGGAAAACAACATCATTGGCAATGAAGAGGGAATGTTTGTCGAACCGTTTCTGGATCCCTTTCCAGAAACCCTCCAAGCCTCTCAAAGCATCCGAGCCGCTGTGGATGACTTTCCGCTTTATGTAGGCAGCCTGGTTGCTCCTGACGGGACAGCCACTCTTGTTGTCGCTGAGCTTTTAGAAAACGCGGATGAAAGCAAAATCTACGAAGACCTCCTGGCCTTGATGGAAAAAGCTCCCACTCAGGATGAAAGTGTTTATGTGGCGGGTGAAGGAGCTGTGGTCGGATATCTGGGAACTTACATCGATCAAGATGCACAACGCTTGAATCCGATTTCGGCGTTGATCATCACCTTGGTGTTGATTGTGGCCTATCGCACAGTGCGTGCAGCCGTCTTACCCAATTTGGTGGTACTGGCAGCGGTTGCAGGCACGCTAGGAACGATGGCTTTTTCAGGGATTTCTTTTTTTGTGATCACCAACGGTTTGATTGTGATTTTGGTGGGGATTGCTGTTGCCGATTCTATTCACATTCTCAGTGAATATTACACCCACATGCGTGCAAATCCTAAGGCCACATCGTCAGAGTTGGTGGTTGATACGATGGGGGAAATTGCTCGTCCGATTACTCTGACCACATTGACCACAATGGCAGGTTTTTGGGGGTTGTATGTCGCATCGACGATGCCGCCGATGAAATATTTTGGTCTGTTTGCGTTGATTGGGGTCGGTTTGGCTTGGTTGTATTCAATGACAACAGTTCCGGCAGCACTCACCCTTTTAAAACCCCAGTTGAGTCCATCGTTCCGTGAAAAAGCGACAAGCCACAAAACCGACCTGTTTGAAACGATGATGGCTGGTTTGGGCCGTTGGGTGTACCGGAATACCGCTCCGATTCTGGTGTTGTCTGGACTCGTTACCGCCTTAGGGATTTGGGGAGCCACCCAACTGCAAGTGAACGAACAACGGATCACGTTATTCAAGGAAGACGTTCCATTGCGAGTGGCTGACACCGTGATGAATCGGCTTCTAGATGGCACGAATTACTTCGATATCGTGATTGAGGTACCAGACAATGAAGGGTTATTCCAACCCGAACATCTGCAACGGATTGAAGCATTTCAGGCCTATTTGGAATCGTTACCCCATGTAAAAGGCACGACTTCCATTGTGGATTATTTAAAGCAAATGAACCGTTCGATGAACGAAGGTCGTGCGGAAACCTATCGACTGCCCACGGATCGCGATTTGGTGGCGCAATATTTCCTGCTGTATTCAGTGAGCGGGGATCCCACGGATTTCGATCATGTGGTTGACTATGATTATCGTCTCGCCAACCTCAGAGCTACCCTAGATACCGGAGAATTCATCAAGATCCGTGAAGTGGTTTTGGCTGCGCAGCAGTATATCGATACCACCTTCAACACCCCAGGTATTCAAGCCAACCTCAGTGGGCGCGTGAACCTGGATTACCACTGGGTTCGCGATCTTTCCACAAATCACTTCCAAGGAGTGGCCCTGTCAATTTTATTGGTGTTGGTCATGGCCTCCCTCGTTTTTCGCTCCTTTTATGCAGGAGTGCTTTCAACGATTCCCACGGTGTTGGCGGTGCTGTTGATCTATGCCGTCATGGGATTTTTTGACATCTGGCTAGCCGTTGGGACTTCAATGTTTGCCGCTATTGCGATTGGGCTGGGAGTGGATTTTGCGATTCACACCTTGGATCGGTTCATCGCACTTTTGAAACACGAACAACTCACTTTGGAGAAAGCTATGGAAAAACTCTACCCCACCACCGGACGTGCTTTGATGTTTAACTTTGTAGCCCTCGTCTTGGGCTTTGGCGTACTCACCATCAGTCAAGTTCCTGCGCTCAATCGCTTTGGCATCTTAGTGGGAATGGGAGTACTGGCCAGTTTTGTAGGAAGCTTGGTTCTACTACCAGCACTGATCAAGGCGTTAAAACCTGGATTTTTAAACCTACGTTCTGCGGCTCTTTCTAAACCCAGCTTGGCCACGGCTCGATCAACAGGAGCATTGAGTTTGAGCATTTTATTAGGGATCGGGCTACTCGCCGGAAGCATTTTAGGAATCCCGCAATTGACGCATGCCAATGGGCTGCCAGATGGGTTGGAGATCGTGCAAAAGGTCAACGCTCGTGACGAGGGAGTGGGAGTCCGTCGTGATCTTAAAATGATTTTAACCGACAAACGCGGCAAGCAGCGAATCCGTGACACAAAAGGGTTCCGTAAATATTTCGGAGAAGAAAAACGAACGGTGTTGTTCTTCAAGAAGCCCAGCAACCTTAAAGACACCGGTTTTTTGACCTATGACTATCCGAATGTAGACAAGGATGATGATCAATGGCTTTATCTACCGGCCTTGCGCAAGGTGCGGCGAATCTCAGCTTCTGATCGTGGAGACTACTTTTTAGGTACGGACTTTACGTATGAAGACATGAAAAAGGAAAACAAAGTCACGATTGAAGATTACCATTTCAAAACCCTGGCCCAGGAAGAAATCAATGGAGTGATGACTTACAAAGTGGAGATGATTCCTAAAAGCGACGATATCAAAAAAGAATTGGGCTACAGCAAAGTGGTGAGTTGGATTGATCCCAATGTGTGGATTTCCCGTAAATCGGAATACTGGGATGTCGCTGGGAATGCGTTGAAAACGATTCAAACTAGTGACATCCGCCAAATCGATGGGATTTGGACCGTACACCGGATCGAAGCCAAAAATCACAAAACCGGGCATCAAACAGTCTTCGAGTTCAGCAATGTTAAGTATGAAAAGGACATTGCTGAAAAATATTTCACACAACGACGTTTGAAACGGGGGTTGTGATGAAACGACTCCGATTCCTTTTATATTCAACTTGTGTGCTTTCAATCAGTTGGCTGTTCTTCCCTCTTCAGGCCATGGAGTTGGATTCGTTCAACCTCATCCTGGAGGAGGAGACTTCGGTCGACTCTGCGACTGCCAGCCAACGAAAAGCGGAGTGGATTGCTCGTCCTAAAGTCGAATTGAGTTTAGGAGAGAATACCGTTGTCAAAGGTGAGTTCCGCTTCCGTTGGGACGCTTTGGATCGCCTTGAACCTGGCATCGGCAATCAAGAAGAAGTCGGGGACGCCTCACGTTTCGGCACTTGGGGAGACCAAGCTGACTACGAGCTACGAGAATTTTACGTTCAAACGGAGACCGATGATTGGTTGTTCACGCTTGGTAAGCAGGCCATCGTGTGGGGGCAAACTGATGGCCTGAAGGTGTTGGATGTGGTGAATCCTCAATCGTTTCGAGAGTTCATCCTGGATGATTTCGAAGGCTCACGGATTCCGTTGTGGACGGTAAATGTGGAAACCGTGATTTCCGATTGGGATCTGCAATTGATCTGGATTCCCGATAAAACCTACAGCGATCTGCCTGAGGATGAAGCGGATTTTAGTTTCACCTCACCGTTGTTTCGTCCACAGACCCCGCCGGGAGTGCAAGTCGACTTGAGGGAAGTGGAACGACCTGATCATGCGGTGAATGATGCCGACTATGGTTTCCGGCTGAAAGCATTTCTGGAGAGTTGGGATGTGACTTTGAATTACCTCTATCACTATCACGACAATCCTCTGTTTTTTCGAACCATATCGATTAGTGAGCAAGGTGCCGTGGCCATCGTCACACCCGAATACCGTCGGACTCATTTGATCGGAGGCACCTTTGTCAACACGTTTGGAGATTTAACCTTTCGGGGGGAGGTCGGCTATTCCACAGATCGCTACTTTTTAACAGAAGATCCTCAAGATGCGGATGGTCTGCATCCCACCGGTGAATGGTCCTATGTGCTGGGATTCGATTGGTATGGGTTGAGTGATACGATTTTGAGTGCTCAACTGTTTCAAAGCCTCGTGCAAGACGACGATCCAGGGCTTGTGCGAGATCAAAATGAAACGGATTGGACGTTCAAAGCCGAACGAAAATTCCTCAATGAAACGGTAACGGTTGATGTCCTTTGGCTTGCCAACGTGAACCGAAGCGATGGGTTGATTCGCCCTAAAGTGATCTATGAATGGCAAGATGGGCTGAATCTGCATTTCGGTGGGGACGTGTTTTACGGTGATGAAGACGGGTTTTACGGGCAATTCGAATACAAAGACCAATGGGTTCTGGGAGCAGAATGGGGAGTGTATTGAGTTAGTTGGCAATGGGCAGCGTGAATTTGAATGTTGTCCCTTGCCCCAAGGTGCTTTCGACCTTGATCGTGCCTCCATTCCGTTCGACAAAGTCTTTGCATAGAATCAAACCCACGCCCGTGCCTTGCTCTTGGTTGGTGCCCATTGTGGTGAAATGCTGCCCAATCGCAAAGAGTTTTTTTTGATTCGGTTCGCTAATGCCAACCCCCGTATCTCTCACATGACATTCAAGCATCTCACCGCGTTCGATCAAGTCGACGTACACTTGACCTCCAGTTGGAGTGAATTTGATCGCGTTGGACAATAAGTTTCGGAAAACCGTTTCGACCATATTCTTATCCGCGTAAACCCAATGTTCTCCTTCGAGGTTGATCGCAACTTTTATCTGCTTGTCCGAGGCATTTTTTTCTAGCAGAGTGACTGTGTTGTGTATCAGACCTTTGGGTTCCAACCGAGTTGGTTCATGTGCCATCCGACCGGATTGTAAACGTGCCCACGTGAGGAGGTTTTTGAGGAGATCGTTCAGTCGCTTAGCAGAATTGTGAATGTTCGAAGCGAACCGTTGAACTTTTTCAGGCTTCATTTTGAGCGCACGGTTCGCCAACATTTCTGTGGAACTCAAAACCATCGCGAGTGGGCTTTGAAGGTCGTGAGAAATGATGGAAAAAAATTTATCTTTACTTGCGTTCAGTTCTTGAAGTCGTTGTTCCGAGTCTTTAATGAGCGTGATGTCCGATTGAATACCAACAAAATTGATCAATTTGCCTTGGTCATTGAAATACGGTGTCATCGACACTCGATTCCAAAAGGGGGTTCCGTTCTTTCGATAGTTGATTAAGTCGACGGTGCATTTCCGCTTCTCTTTCAACGCTTGGCGAATCTTCTCAACAGCCGCAGGATCTGTTTCCGGCCCCTGCAAAAAACGACAGTTTTGACCGACCACGTCATACATCGAATACCCGGTCAATCTCTCAAAGCCTTCGTTGACATAAATCAAAGGATTGTCCGGAAGATTCGGATCTGCAATAGAAACCCCTTCCATGATTTCTCCAAAGGCCCGTGATCGCAGTGTCATCGTTTCTTCAACAATTTTTCGTTCCGTGACATCTCTTACAATTCCAAGCACTCCAGTCGGAGTACCCTCTTCATTGAAAATTGGAGAAACCGATAGTGACACAAAAAAGATACCATTGGTTTTATGCTTGTGCTCGGTGTCCCCTTCCCATCCTTGCTCAAAATGATCGGCCAAATGCGAGCGATGGTCGACATACGCCACTGTGGATTGCCACAGATTTCTTCCGGGTTTGCCCACAACTTCTTCTTTGGACATCCCATAAGTTTGGCAAAAAGCGCGATTCACGAACACGATCACGTCGTCCATATCCGCTAAATAGATGCTGTCGCGGACATACTCCATAGCGATGGAGATGGTTTTCAAGTGTTTATTCAGCATGAGTCTCCTTTGGTTTCGAGAGTAAAATTGAAACAGGTATAACAAACTTCGCAGTATCTTAGGAGTCCCAATGTTTGTTATTTGGCTGAATCGAAACGTCCAGTGATTCTAATTTTCTTCCTTTCATTTTAAAGATGGATAGTGTTAGGTTACTAACGAATCAGTTAGAGTCTATTGCGTTTGAATATTGCATTGAGTTTAGCCAATGAAGGAGAACAATATGGGGGTAGACAACACAGTCGATGAAACGATGGAAGACGATTGGGAAGAATCCGGTTCTTGCTTGGATTCTGAGGAAGACGATGGACAAATAACCTCTAATCTTCAGCGTTTGCGGGGGGCTGACCAAGCGGTTAACCCTGAGGCTAAGAGGTTACTGGGAAATATCACTGTGGGCGTTATGGTGGTGTCGGGACTCGATTCAGAAGTCTATATCGATGATGCCCAATTTGAGGATATTCGTAATCAAGTGGATTTAGGGATTCAACGCCTTCATGACCTTGGCCCTAACATGAAGTTCCAGTTTAAGAAGGACTTCACGTTAGTCCGGGTTCCCCTGACTAAATGGCACTGGCACAACAAGTCCTCGCATGAATTCCCCTTGGCACCTACTGCCGTTCCCGCTTTCCAACACCATTTGGCCCAAAGCAAATTTTATATGTTTTGGATGACTGAAACGGCACTCCATATCGCTGTTCATGGGAAGGAGAGTCATATCTGGAACAAGGTGGAGGCACTGGATATGACTGATATCACAGAAAATGCCACACAACATCGCTTAGCCTTGACGTATTTCAAACAAGATCAAACGATGGGTTATTTCTATTTTTCCGTCACCGGCTTCAAAAATCGTGTCCGATGCTTTCGGCTAGAGAACAATATGCGAACCCTCACCGAGGTTTTGCCGCATTCCTTCATTTCGCCCTATGCTCCGGCTTTGGTGGTGCGCCCCCTGGCAAAGCACCGTAAGCTTTATTTGAGTTGGTATGGCCCGGATCACGTCAATTCAGAAGCAGCACTGCGAGTTTGGACCTATCAACCGCGAGAGGATACTGATTCTACTGGTGATTCTTGGGTAGAGGAATGGGTTGTCTCGACTACCTGTTTGGGAAGCCCTGCATTGACAGGCCAAGATAAAGAAATGGTTTTGGCCTGGACGGATTCGCAAAACGTCATCCAATTCAGTTGGCGAAATCCGGAAACAAATCGCTGGAGTGCTCCCCAAGCAACGATGTTTAAAAGCCCAGACTCCCCCGCCTTAGCTAGTTTTGACAAGGATATCTTTTTAGTTTGGAAAGATACCGACGGAAAGCTGGTGTATTCGCTATGGCAACCACAGTCCCAAACCTTTCGATCTCAGCTTCCTATTGTCCTTGACGGCAATCCTCAATATTTGAAGAACCAAGGCCCGGCACTGGGAGTGTTTGACCAAGGCCCCCCCGACCATCAAAAGATTTTTGTGGGTTGGCAGCAGATGGGAGAAGGGTCGACGAGCATTGAGATGGCCTACGCCGGAGGCAAACCAGGGCGCGAGTTTTTTAACCGAATCCGAAAACCAGCTTGGCACAATATGGGATACACGACCATTGGCAAAAACGTTAACGAAGAACATCTCGCTTATCTCAAAACCGTAGGCAATCCCGATTGGGTTTATATTGCCTGGATCACTCGATATCCCTTGTATCGTTTCGGCTACGTGACGGGGTTGGACGGAGAACAGTGTCTGATCAAATATAGCCTAGAAAACAAATTCTGGAGGACTTTCGCCCATGAAACCTGCCATCTGTTTGGTTCACCGGATGAATACAAACAGGGGATCAAAGAAGGGAAATATTTTGGTTATGCACAAGAACCGAACACGAACGACAAGTCCTACGACCGAAACCGCTTTCTCAATAATGACCGCACCTCGTGTATAATGAACAGCAGCCAGGTCTTTAACATTTGTGCTTGGTCAAAAGCTCACATCGGTTGGAATTATTGGACTTGGGGAGAAAAGACGGATCTTTTGATGAAAACGGAGCCGAAGTTGGCCACCACTCCCACAAGCTTGGTGGTCGCTTGGAAAGGCCTTCAGGGTGAGATCGAACTGGCTGCTCAATCATACGAGGATTTGAACACTCCGGGAGCTTGGCAAACCCATACCTTTTCCCCTCCTGAAGAGGTCGCTCACTCTCCAACAGTGATTCATTTCTTGGGACAGCTATGGGTTTTTTGGAGATCGGCCGATGATGAGTTGTTTGTTGCCAGTACTGAGGATTTCTCAGGAACTATGACGAAGCTCCCGTTTACTTCGGCGATTAGCCCAACGGTCGCTACGTTTCAAAAAAAGTTATGCCTCGTTTATGCACCTCGCCCTTTGCCTTCAATTGCTTACAAACTGGCCATTGTGACTACGAAAGATCTCCAGTATTGGACACCTTGGGAAACCTTGGTTCCCCAATCAACAAGGGCTTTGTCGGTGGATCGGGTTCCACCTCCTGCATTGGTCGAGTTTGGAGGAAACTTGGTCATGGTTTGGAATGTCGAGGGCTATTTGCACGCAGCAACCCTATCCGAAGACGGAAAGTGGTCCGGTGCAACACCCGCACTCAACCAAGCAATCGAAGAACTTCCAGCCACACGGACTCAAGGGTCCCCCACCTTAGCCGTTTTAGACAATCGACTGCACTTGTCTTGGAAAAATGGAGAATTAGGAAGGGAGCAAGTCATCATGACTCGGTCCACCGAAAAAGCGTTGGATTGGCAAGATTTGCCTGAACTGACGAACCAAAAAGATCGCACCAAAGAGTCTGTTGATATGGCTTGCATTGGGGAACGCTTGGTCATGGCTTGGGTTGGCAAACCGGCACAAGCCCCCAGGCAACTATTACTTTCTTACGGTTACAACGCCGCCCCATTGGAATAATTTTCAAATCGCAATCAGGATCCATCCACTTTTGAAAGGAGAAATGCCATGGCTCATCAACTGATCAATTCTTATTCCTACTTTGTCCGTCCCCAGACTTCCGAAATTCGCCTTTATAAGGACGACGAAGTCGTGGGCTATCTTTATTTCCACCACGACACCGATGCGATTCGTCAAGCCACCGACAAAGAGGGGGTGATTCATATTCATTACCCGTTGTCGCAATTTGCTGCAATCTTGGATCTTTTGCGTCATGAACCGGGGGTTTATATCATGTACGTCGAATCAGAAAGACACGCAGAGCCAGTCGCTTACTTAGGTACCGGAAGAGCCATCGTGGGGAGAGCTACCTGAAGCCATAGAATACCCCATGGAACTCTTTCTCCATGGGGCGTCCCTTAGAGATCTTCAGGGGGGAATGTCGATTATGACACAGAGGAATCGAAGTCGAATCGATAAAGGAACACCAGGACCAAATCGGACTCAGTTTAATTTTTTAAACTGGGAGAGAAAACGAGAAAGCGTTGTATGACAACTGATATTGGGAGGTGCTAACTTGTGATTGGAATAAATTTAAGCGTTTGAAATTCATTTTCTATGTCAAACCAGCTTCTTCAAAAATGATTTGACATCCTAAATTTGTATATACTATTAGAAGTTTTCTAGTGAGCATAGAAAATTAATTCGTACATACAAATTAATTTTTTGTGCAATCAAATTTTTTACTTAAAAAGCAGTTGTGAAAATTTGATTTAACATTGAAAATCAATAAGTTGAATACATATTTTATGCTTTTTTTGAAACAATCATATGAAGGATCTACTCAATGAATCAACGAAATTTCCCTTTTGCAGCGACGGGCCGATTTCTGCTTGCAATCAATTTTGTGTTCTATTTTTTCACATTCAATATTGTGTTAGCTCAGTCATCAAAAGAACCGATTGAAGAAGGGTCCGAGGCAGTCACCTTAGATGACATTGTAGTAGTGGGAGAGAGAACAGAACGTTCTCTACTCGAAACCACTACCAGTGTTACGGTGATTACCGAAGAAGATCTTCAGCGAAATGATGCCAATCGCGTTTTCGATGCTTTGCGTCATACTCCTAATGTCACTCCAACACCTCCAGATTTTCTGCCTTCAGTACGTGGTGTTCAAAGCGGTGGACCTGTTGGGCTAGGTGGATCTTTGCTGGCAGCAACGCAACCCAGAGCTAAACTCATTGTAGATGATGTGGCACGGCTGCAAACGCTGACCAACAATAGCTATCAATCCACGTTTGATATCGAACAAGTGGAGCTTTTACGCGGTCCACAAACCACAAGTCGGGGTTCCAATGCCATTTCAGGAGCCTACATAGTTAAAACCAAAGATCCTGTTTTTTACACGGAAGGTGCTGCCGAAGCCGGGATTGATTGGAATAAAATATCGGACTTCGGGTATCGAGCCAACTTCATGTACAACACGCCGATCATCGAAGATGAATTGGCATCTCGTTTTGTACTTCAATACGAAAATGATCGAATTCCCACAGAAGTGTACGACGATGGAAGTGCTCCGTCGGGTACCGATTTTGATGCGTTGTCCGAATATTACACAACGAGTTTTCGCAGCAAATTTCTATACCAGCCTAAAGCCACTCCTAAGTTCACGGCTTTGTTTACGGTAGAAAACGAAATAGGCCGTGATATCAGCTTTGATTCCTGGGTATGGGGAAGAGATGCTAGTGATTTTGCAGTAGATGGAAAGGGGGTTACTCCGGAAGATCGAAAGTACGGCTATTCCGGTGGTCAACGAATTTTCAAAACAAACGATTACAGCTTCACTGCGGACTTGCGTTATGCCGTTGGGAAATCGGGAGAAATTCAATCCATTACCAGTTTCATGAAAAACAAGTTTGAGGATGCTCCGGATGCCAATGCGGATAGTTCAGGAGTCACGTTTGAAGAGCTCAACCGAGACCTCTTTTCGCAGGATCTACTTTATAATTTCAAGGAAGCTGGACCCCTTGAAGGGGTATTGGGACTGAGTTTCAGCCGTGAAACAGGAGACACCCGAACCGGATTATTTGCGATCAATTCGGAGGATGAGAAAGAATCACAATCTGTGTTCGCAGACCTGACTTACCATGTTTCGGATGATTTCAGAGTGCTTGGAGGGGGCCGTTACATGGTGAGCAAAGTGATATTTGATGGAAAAATGTCCTTTGGTATCCCCGATTTCCCACCGGCTATTATCGATGTCGATCAGACTGAAACAATATTTCTGCCTAAGTTAGGTCTGGCCTATGATCTGGATGACCAACAAACGATTTTTGTTACTTCCAGGCGAGGATTTAATCCGGGGGGCGGCGGAACCGACTTTGGATCGTTCACCTTTTACGAATTCGACCCCGAGTTTGTGTGGACCCACGAGGTGGGATATCGCAACAATCAAAAGAAAAGCTCCTGGAGTGTCGTGGGGTTTTACAACCAGTATGAAGATTATCAATTTTCCTATTCGCCTGATCCAAATACCTCAAGAATCTTGAATTTCGATGGCAACACCTATGGTCTGGAAGTCGAGGCGCGGGCCGAAGTTTCGAAAACGGTTCAACTGACTGGGGGGATTGGTTTGTTGCGAACTGAAATCGATGCACCTGGCGAAGAAATTGATGGTAATCGATTTGGAGAAGATCCCGAAGTCACACTCAATACAGGTGTGGTTTGGCAGGCGACCTCAAACCTTTCAGCAGATTTAGCGGCGACGTATGTTGGGGAATACTACTACGATTTTACCGAAACCAAAGACACAGAATCTGGAGATTATACCAACGTTGATATCGGCACGACTTACGAGGTCGATGAGTTCAAAATCCGTGGCTTTGTCCGCAATGTTTTCGACCAATTTCAGTACTTTCAAAAAACGACCCCTGGCGGAAGCGGCTACGTGCTGCCCCCAAGAGAAATTGGTGCCACTGCGACTTACTTCTTTTAAGATTCCCAAAATAGGAGACATCCTGTGACTCTCTCAAAAAAAAAAATACGACAATACTGGCTGTGGGTGCACCTCGTGTTGGGACTCAGCGCAGGATTGGTGCTTGCGCTGGCAGGTTTGACCGGAGCACTGTTGGTTTTTGTGGAACCGTTGGCCAAATGGGAAAATGGAGACATTCTGTTCCCAGAAAACATCCCTGCGTTTGAAATCACTCCCGAGAAGGTTGATGCTTGGTTAAAAGCTGTCGAGAATCATCCCACCCTCGATCATGTCGAAGGAATTGAATATCCCAATGCGGGGCATATTCCAGGGACGGTTCCAATTCTATTCTCTCACGCAGAAAGCGATTCTGGAGAAGATATTCACCTTGTGGTTTCAATCCATCCTGAAACCGACAAGGTCATTGGAAGTTTCGTGATTGAAGAGGCATGGTGGGTGAAGCTCATTTTCTTTCATTTCTCCTTGTTCGTGCCCTTCGGCATTGAAATTGTGAGCTGGGCAACGCTACTGGGATTTGTATCCTTGTTAAGTGGAATCGTGCTGTGGTGGCCTAAAAAAAATTGGAGGTCCGCACTCTCGATTAATTTTTCCCTACGTGGCAAGCGAGCGTGGCTTCGTTGGCACAATTTGTCTGGAATTTATCTCATTGCCCCAACGATTGTTTTACTTTATTCAGGCTTGGCTATCGTAAAACCCCACTGGGTGGATCCCATCTGGAAAACCGTTTATTCCATAAGGGAATTCACCCCACCTCAAGTTGAAGGGGAAGAACCTGAAGCGGATCACGATTCTTCCAACTTGATATCCCTCAGTGAGGCCGTTGCGATTGCGCTGCGGGCCAACCCGGGACTGGTGGTCAGAACCATCTATCCGGAAAACGAATTTCAAAAAAATGTGCACTTTGTGGGATTGATGCCACCGGAAGCCGATCCCCGTTCTCAACACACTGAAATGTGGATCGATACTCAAACCGGACAGATCATCGTGGAAAGGCCTGGAGAAGATCTTAATTTTGCAGAATGGGTGAAGTCCAATTTAATTCCGCTGCACTCTGATGTAAAATTGGGAGTCTTGGGTCAAGTGCTTGTTTTTGCGAGTGGCATGTCCCTGCCTTTTCTTTTTATTTCTGGATGCGTTCTTTGGTGGAAACGAAAATTTGCCCGTTCCCACAAAGAGAAAAAGTCGGATGAAACAGTCTCAGAAATTGAGGATCCTGTTGTCATCCGACGCAAAGCTTAATTTTCTGAGTATTCGACACTGTACCTGTTTTCATTCAGAAATTTCCGCCACCTTCACAAGCGTCCACTGAAGGTCAGAGTAGCACCCTTCCAAGGCGAAAATCATAGTGAAGCATTTTATATTTTTAATGATCCCCTCCAACGAATTTGATAGGAGTGAAATACCTTTGAGTCAAACCGCTCAAAGTTAGATGAAATCGCGAGTTGGAAGAAAAATCATCTCATGGGTACAACGATTCTGAACCAGATAATCAAACGTTATTAATGGAAAAATTTTATACTGTCATCGAGACACCACAACTTAAATCATTGCTCCAAAAAGTAGACACATTGAAGGCTTCTATTGATGAATTGCATGCTGTTCGTGTTGATCTGCAAGGTACGTTGTATCAAAAGCAACGGATTGATTGGACGTATAACTCCAATGCCATTGAAGGCAGTACCCTGAGCCGAGGGGAGACAGCATTTTTCCTACAAGAAGGACGTACCGTCGAAGGTAAGCCTTTTCAGGATTTTTTAGATGCAAGGAACCATGCACAGACTATTGATTTTTTATACCAAGGCGTTCTGAAAAACCAACGACCAGTCACACCAGGGTTAATAAAAGAAATCAATGCTTCATTGTTAAGTGGAGTGACGCACACTATAGCCATTGATCAGTTTGGTGAAAAAGTTCATAAACCTGCAACCCCCGGACAATACAAAAAGAATCCTAATCATGTTCAGCAACCCGATGGTACAATTCATTATTATGTAGACCCTCAGCAAGTTGCCGGAGAGATCGAGGCAATGTGTGACTGGCTACAAAACGAACCCACCGCTTTGCATGCGAGTGTGGTTGCAGCCATTAGTCATTATAACTTTGTACGGATTCACCCGTTTGATGATGGAAACGGAAGAGGTGCGAGAATATTAATGAACCTTATTTTGATCCGCAGTGGGTACACCCCTGCAATTATCAAAAATGAAAACCGAAGGGCGTATATTGATGCCCTAAAAGAAGCCGATACAGGGAACTTGGCTAATTTTGTTGAGTTTGTTGTGAAGTCATTGGTTGATACTCAAGAAGGCGTTTTAAGCGACTTGAGGACAGGGAATAATGGATAACCACAATTTTCAGTCAGAAATTTCCACCACCGAGTCCCTGCATATCCAACAATTGTTGTTTCAATGCTTCGGATTGTTCACGCAATTCCTCCTTGGGCCAAGTCTGAAGTTCCTCTTTCGACGTCAACGGCTGTTTCAATACTTGCTGAAGAAAACGAATGCTTTCCATCCATTCTTGTCTTAAAGTGGATTCCCTTCCTGCTTCTAGGCCCTCTTCCCTTCCTTCTTCCCTTCCTTCTTCTCGTGCTTGTTCAATAAATGGTTGAACATTGATTCCTTGAGCGACCAACTCCGGGGGCAACCGTAGCAACATTTGGGCCATCCACGCTTTGCCTTCTTCAATCAAAAATTCCGGGGTCAATTCTTCTACATCTGACATCAGTTCCTCCTTTGGAAAAAAGTGCTTCTTTAATCCCACCAGCAACCAATACACCGAATCGGACATCCACCCCAGCTGACCCTGATGGATGCGTTGGAAGGTTTTCTTCTTCTCGCTTTGTCGACTTGCAAAGCACTTAAATATTAAATTGTGAGGGGCATCCAAAAGCTTGTTCAGATCAATGAAACCAACGGTCTTCATCGAATCATGATTGCTGAAAGACACGCCTGGGTGGAGAGAAGGCTGGTATCCCAATCGCTCCAACGTCTCATGATGGGGAGATTGACTGCTGATCAAAAACGAAACCAACTCCTCATCCTTCAATCGATGCACTCGTCGGTACATCGTATCATAGCTAAGGGTTTGGAGAAAAGCGGTGCGGTTGGCCGATTCTGTGTATTTGAATTCAATAAGCACCCGCGAAGCCGAGACATCACGAATGCCATCAGGGAGCCGTTCCCGCTGCGCTAAATTCCAAGTGTTGCGGCGATTGCGAATCAACACAATATCAGCTTCTGGTGGTTTACTTGACAACGGGAGATCGGTTTGGACCAGGATATCTAAATCAGCAAGCCATTCTTGGAGCAGACTGCCCAAGAGTTGATGCCACTTGGTTCTTCGGAACCATTTGGGTTTTCTTTGATGGATTGACGGCATAGATGGCAACACAAGAAGAAATGCAAGAGATCAGAAGTTTCACAAGCGTCCAGTGAAGGTCAGAGTAGCAGAATTCCAAGACGAAA
>JANQJU010000030.1 GCA_028281495.1 SAR324 cluster bacterium | reverse complement strand
GTGGCTCGATAAAGGTAATTGAGCATGGATTCGATATATTCGAGGCCTGTTTTTCCGTCTTCGGATAGTTCTTGCCAACAGGGAATCAACTCATCGAGTAAATAGTCACTGATTCCTTGATCGTCAATGTGTTTCAGGATTTTCAAAACCACTTCTAAAAGCAGTTTACCCTGAATTTCCTCATCACTCAAACCCGTTAAATCCAAAAGACTGTAGGTGAAATTGGGAATGAACGGCTGTAATAGGGGATCCGTCACTCCCAGAAACTCATGCAAGGTCATAGGAGCATTCCAGCCGGATTTCCCATGATAAATAATCATCGGAAACACCAAAGAAATGGGAGTATCCGGAAATTGTTTTTCGTGTTGCATCCAGATGAGAGCCATATAGAGGAGCAGCCGCCATACCATATTTTTTGGTGAGGTTTTTTGATGCTCCAAATGGAGGTGGACATAGACCGTTTCTTCTTTACCTTTGAGCTGGGCATAGTAAATGACATCGCTTCGTCGGTTCTTCAGTGCTTTTTGGGTAAAATCAGTCGGAGCCAAGGTGAAGGTACTCCAATCGATCACATTCACTAGCGATTGGGGACAATAGTTTTGGAAATAATCCAAAGCAGTTTCAGGATTGGTGAATTGGTAATGGAAGAAATTGTTGTGGATTTGGTCCTGTGAATCAGACATTGGGTACCGGGCAAATGGGCAAGGCGACAATAAACAAGGAAGGCTTGAGAATAACGAAAACCAAGGAGCCAGCAAGTTCTTTCTCTTCACTCACTGGCTCAGGTTTGGCTCACTGGAAGGGATGGTACTGATCATAAGTTTTGAGCAAATGCTGCGGGGAGACTTTGGTATAGATTTGGGTAGTGGAGATCTATGTACTTGCCCACTCTCTGCCTCAGATTGCTCACATGCCAAGGGCAGCCGTTTCTTGTAACAAATAAGAAACCTGAGCCGCCACCGTGGGAGAGCAGTTGAGGGCGTTCGTCGTTTTCGTAGCGTTCTACCCAATTGATGGCCCGTTTACTGATGGGAACCACCCGATCTCGGCTTCCTTTGCCTTGTTTCACGTACAGAAATCGTTGCTGGCGGTCGATGTGTTGGGGTAATAGGTTCTTGGCTTCATTTCTGCGAATTGCCGTGGAGCACATCACTTCGAGCAAGGCCCGGTCACGGAGTCCCAGGGGTTTTGACAAATCGGGTTTGGTCATCAGGGTTTCCAGTTCTTCCACGGTGAGCATGGCTTGTGGCAGGGTTTTGGGTCTTTGGGGCAGTTCCAAAGTGCTTGCCGGATCGATCAGGATGAACTACGAGGCGATTCAGGCAATGATCATTTGTCCGGTAGGGACGGGAATGATTACCTGGATGGAGGCAAAGGCGACGACACTTACACTTTCGAACGAGAGAGTGGGAAGGACACCTTATCAGACAGTTAGCCTATTTTGCCCTCCCAAAAATCCGGGACAATCAGAAAATTTCCTTCAGAAACGGAAGCCCCCCAGAAGTGCAAAATCTAAAGTGGGGAGTCACACTGCGATGCTAAAGGACATCTGTTGGGGATGTTTTGAATGTTATGCGGAATGGCTATAAAAGTTGAAACAGGGGTTGCTTTTGTTGACGAATTGAGGATAGCACAACACTGGCAGTTCCATTCAAGGTTTCCGGGGTCTGTGCCCGTGTGTTGAGAGGGGGGGTGATCTTGGGAATCACTATTTCAATCATGCATTCGCATTCAGCAAAGAGGAAATATGCTTGTTGGCGTACCTAAGGAAATTAAAAATCATGAATATCGTGTTGGACTGACTCCAGACAGTGTTCAGGAATTTGTGGTTCATGGGCATCAGGTGCTGGTTGAAACCAGGGCTGGAATCGGTATTGGCTGTGATGATGAGGCGTATCGTGCCGTTGGCGCTCAGGTCGTCGATACCCCTGAGGAAATCTTCTCGCGTGCAGAGATGATTATTAAAGTGAAAGAACCGCAAGCAGTTGAACGCAAGATGTTACGTGAGGGGCAAATCTTATATACCTATTTGCATTTGGCTCCCGACCCGGAACAGACCAAAGATTTAGTTGCGAGCGGTGCAATCTGTATCGCTTATGAAACGGTTACCGACCGCAAAGGAGGCCTGCCTTTGCTGGCTCCTATGTCACAGGTCGCAGGACGTTTGTCGATTCAAGCAGGTGCTCATTGCTTGGAAAAAGCTCATGGAGGTTCCGGAGTCCTATTAGGAGGCGTGCCTGGGGTGGAGCCTGCCAAGGTTGTCATCATCGGGGGCGGCGTGGTTGGAGAAAACGCCCTCCATATGGCTTTAGGTATGGGAGCGGATGTAACGGTATTGGATCGAAATGTAGATGTACTCAATCACTTGGAAGCGCGTTTTGGCAAAAGATTCAATACCGTCTATTCTACCAAAGTCGCGTTAGAACGATTGGTGAAGGAAGCCGACTTGGTCATTGGTGGCGTGTTGATCAAGGGGGCAGCCGCTCCCAAGCTGGTGACCAAATCGATGCTGAAAGACATGAAAGCAGGCTCCGTCTTAGTGGATGTTGCCATCGATCAGGGTGGGTGTTTTGAAACATCCAGAGCCACCACTCATGCAGAGCCGACTTATATCGAAGACAATATTGTACATTACTGCGTTGCCAATATGCCCGGCGCGGTACCACGCACATCGACATATGCCCTCAACAATGTGACCTTACCCTACGGTCTGGCCTTGGCCGACAAAGGATACAAAGCAGCCCTACTCGACAATCCGCATTTTCTGGATGGATTGAATGTGTACCAAGGGCACATTACCTACGAGGCGGTTGCAAAAGACTTGGGCTATACCTATGTCCCCGCAGCTCAAGCTTTGGACCACTGAGTCCTACCCATCAAAAAACCCCGGCTGCTCGTAGCCGGGAGATACAAACCAAGCCTTTTTTTAAATCTTAACCAGATTGATTCTTCCTGAGGCCGTATGACTCCCGCTACTCCTGCTTCGTTGGAACCCCCCAAGGTTCCTCATCCCGTTTCCCCATCACCGACCCCTCGTTGGCATTCGAGCATCCTAGTTCGCCTTTTGCTGAGCTTAGCGGCTGTGATGATCATCGTGTTTTTGGGCGGCAATTTCATCACTTTGCAGCTGGCCCAGCGTAGTTTGCTGAGCAAAGCCCAAGCGCAGTTAGCTGTACAAAAAACAGAATATCAACAGCAGATTGTCGCCGCCCAGGCTGACTTTTTGAAACAACTCGAACCCACGCTAGCCATGCTGATCACTCTAGCCAAAGGCCCTTTGATCAACCGGTTGAGCGAAATTGATGTGGAAGCTCAACGGAGTGAAGCGGAGGTTGTGGAAACGTTCCAGAACTGTTTCCAACGAGACCACGGCAACCTCCTTCCAGTGTATGAATGTTTGCGTTTTCAAGCAATCAACGTGGGGACCGCGCAGTTGGTGTATTCGCTCAACCGAACTTTCATCACTACCACCATCCGTTTTTTTGTAGAGAACCCCGATATCGAGGGTATCTTTGTGGAAGACTGGGAAGGGAAAGTGTATGCGGGATTCACCAAAACCGAGCAAGGAGAAGTGATTGAAGTTTCAGATTTGCCTCAGTGGTCGCCTTCTCAGTTGGTCATCCAGCGTCCTATTCAAGAAAAGGATGAACTCGTGGGACGCTTGCATTTTGTGTATACCGAGCAACGGATTCAGACCATGCAAGCCGAAGCCGAAGCCAGTTGGCACAAAGCGAATCAGTTGGTGCATCAAAACATTGAAGAACGCCGCAAAGAGCTATGGGTCAATCGCTTGGTGGAAGGGCTTTTGTTTTTTGTGCTTCTGTTGGTGGCGATTTCTGTGGTGACGTTGGCCACCATCATTCGCCCCCTCTGGAAGCTCAAAGAAAATGCCGACCAGTTCACTCAAGGACACAGTTCCCCCAACATTGATGTTTCGCGACAAGATGAAATCGGTTCACTGGCGCAATCCTTTCAGGACATGGTGCAGAAGCTCAACGCCAGCTTTTCGCAGATTGAAGCTCAAAACCAAGCCATCCGCGAACAGAACATCGAGTTGCAAAATTTAGATCGCTGGAAAGATGAGTTTTTATCCAACACCTCTCATGAGTTACGCACCCCACTGCACGGAATGATTGGCTTGAGTGAAGCGTTGTTAGAAGAAAGTTATGGCCGCATCACCACCAAGCAAGCTCAGCAAATACAACTGATTATCCAAAGTGGACGACGGTTGATGAATCTGATCAATGACATCTTGGATTTTTCAGCGATCAAAAACCAACAGCTCACCTTAGTGCAACACCCCTTATACCTCCACAATATGGTTTCGATGGTGTTGGCAGTATTTCAGCCGATGATCGGTATGCGGTCCCTCGAACTCATCAATGTGGTGCCTGACGATCTGCCACAGGTCTGGGCTGATGAAAATCGCTTGCAACAGATCCTGTATAATCTGATTGGCAACGCCATGAAGTTCACCGAGTCCGGCCACATTACAGTGCAAGCTGAAGTCGTTCCTACGGAATCCTCTCAAATGGTTGAAGTGAAAGTCTCGGATTCTGGAATGGGAATTCCTCTTGAAGAACAACAACGGATTTTCCAGGCATTCACACAAGGTGAAGCCGTGGGACAGCAACAGTTTGGAGGAACCGGTTTGGGCCTTTCCATCACGGAGGCCTTGGTACGATTGCACCGGGGTGCCTTGACCCTTTCCAGCGAGGTCGGTCATGGGACAACTTTCAGCTTCACGCTTCCTGTTCATGAAACCACCTCTTCTCCAGACGAGAACCAGGGTGCTCCCCGTCAAGTCCCCACATTTCGAGCCACATCTTGGTTGCCGCCACGATTGCCTACCAACACCCCCGTACCTTCAGAGGAGAAGACACATGAGGAGTCAACCGCCTCCCATACCCTATTGATTGTGGATGATGACCTGTTGAACCGCCAAATTTTGGAAACTCAACTGCGCCCCCAACCTTATACTGTGCTCTCTGCGGCAGATGGTCATGAGGCTTTAACCATCCTTGAAGCTGAACGCATTGATCTCCTGATTCTCGATGTGATGATGCCTGGTTTGAGTGGCTATGATGTGTGTCAACGCATTCGAGAAACCTACGACCCTACGGCTCTGCCGATTATCTTACTGACAGCCAAAACCCAATTGGAGGATGTGGTGAAAGGTTTGGAATGCGGAGCCAATGATTACTTAGGCAAACCTTTCTTTCGGGAAGAACTGTTGGCTCGGGTGCATATTCATTTGCAAGTGAAAGAAAATCAACGGCTTCAACAAGAAATCGAAGAGAGACGGGCTTTGGAACAAGACCTATTGGCAACGCAACGTCAATTGTCGCGTTCGCTCAATCAAGCCATGGAAAGCAACGAGTCCTCATTACCGTTCTTCATCGAAGGTGAGCGAGGAAGCATGATCTCCGAGCCTCCGTCTCAACCCCTTCAAGACAAAGCGGTTCTCGCCTCTCATTTGCAAAAGCATCGAAAGCAAATCCAAACACTCGAAACCGCGTTTGAGCAATTTCGCCAATTCATGGATCGTCGTGGATTGAGTGTCGTAGAAGATTTACGAGCCATTGAAATCACCTTGGATCAGGCCGCTAACACGCTGTTGGACCTGCCAAGCTCACAGGACCTCCGTCAAACCTTGGTGCATGTGATGAGTTTGTCGTTGCAATATTGGGAAGAAACCACCCAGCAGAGTCGGTTGGAGTTAGCTTTGGAAAGCGGGATTTGGAAAGCTTATTTAGATAAAAGTGTTTATACGACCCGCACCTTAAATAAATACCTTCACTTGGACACCTTGCCCAAACGTCCTCGATGGCGAGAAGTGCTCAAAACCGCAGAATATGTGTTGCAGTATGATGATAAAATTTCACCGACTCGCTCGAAATTGGAACAAACCTTGGAAGGCTTACGGAATTTACTAGAAGTGGAACCTCCCTCTTGAGGCTGCAATTCTTTGAAAATTCTATGGGCTTTGTTTCTCCGCAAATCTAAAAAGCGTCACATTTCGTAAAAGTCCGTAAAAGTTCGTAAAAGTTTCCATCGAAGCATGTTGACTATAGATTGCAATTTTGCATGTTTTTTTAACTAATCAATTGAAATCAAAAAGCTTTCTATTTTGACGAATCTTTCAGACTCGTTGTGTTGTTTCTATTTTCCTCTCCTCTTAACGTAATCGTGGGCTTCGTCAGTAGGGATACTTTCCCACAGAAACCCCATCGTGTTGCATTCAGAACTGACCCAAAATCTCACTTAGAGGAGGCATATGAAACGAGTATGGAAACACCTAATTGGCAGTTTGATTTTAGGAGGCGGACTCGCCTTGAGCAGCATTGTTCCTTCCGCACAAGCAGTGGAAATCAACATCACTTGTGGCTCAGGGGGACCCGTTACGGATTTTTGTTTAAAAACGGCCAACGAATGGGCCGATAAAACAGGGCATACCGTTGTTCAATTCACCACGCCGAATTCCAGTTCCGCACAATTGGGATTGTTCCAGCAAATGTTTGCCGCCAAAAGTGGCGATGTGGATGTGGTGAGCATTGACGTAGTTTGGCCAGGATTGTTGTATAAGCATTTTGTGGATTTGCGCGAACATTTTCCTGAGGATTTCATCAAACAATTTTTTCCTTCCATCATCCAAAACAACACCGCCCCGGATGGCCGATTGGTCGCGATTCCTCGCTTCACCGACGCCGGTTTGCTGTACTACCGTAAAGATCTACTAGAAAAGCACGGACACCAACCCCCCGAAACGTGGGACGACTTGAAGCGCATTGCGGAAGATATTCTGGCCAAAGAAGGCAATACCGATTTGATGGGTTTTGTGTGGCAAGGCAAACCTTATGAAGGGTTGACCTGTGATGCTTTGGAATGGATCGATTCGTTTGGCGGCGGTTCGATTGTGGAACCGGATGGCACCATTTCCGTCAACAATCCCAATGCCGTCAAAGCTCTAGAAACCGCAGCCTCTTGGGTAGGAACGATCACTCCCGAAAGTATATTGAATTATCAAGAAGAGGATGCTCGCGGGGCCTTTCAAAGTGGGAACGCGATTTTCATGCGCAATTGGCCGTATGCTTGGGCCTTAGGAAATCAGGAAGGTTCTCTGGTGAAGGGGAAAGTCGGTACTCAGCCATTGCCCAAAGGAACGACAGAAGGGAGTAAAAATTCAGGAACCTTAGGGGGATGGAACTTTGCGATCAACAAATATTCAAAACATCATAAAGAATCCGCAGACCTGATTCGATACATGACAAGTGCGGAAGTTCAATTGCGACAAGCCATCGAAGTGAGTCTGTTACCCACCATCGATGCGGTTTATTCCGAACCCGAAATGATAGAAAAGCAACCGTTCTTGGTAAGCTTGCAAGAGACATTTCGTAATTCAGTAGCTCGCCCTGCCTCGATAACGGGCAAAAAATACAATCGCGTTTCCAACAAATTCTGGAATGCTGCTTATGCCGTGATTAGTGGAAAAGAAACGGCTCAAGATGCGCTCGCTGATTTGGAGAAAGAGTTAACTAGAATCAAAGGACGTAAATGGTGATCTGCAAGAGGGAGGTTGTGTTTTCACGAGTGCGATGGGCCCTCATCATCGCGGTAGCTGTTGGATGGGCAATGGCTACGCCAGCGATGGCTGTCAAACTCGTTATGAGTTGTGGAACCGGTGATTTTGCCACCGAAGTTTGTCTAGAAGCCACTCAGCAATGGGAGGAACAAACCGGACACACCGTTGAACACCACATTGGTACCTACCTCACCTCCCTCAATTTGGGGATGTTTCAACAACTGCTCGCGGCTCAAAGCACTGATTTGGATATTTTACAAATCGATGTGATTTGGCCCGGCATGTTGCATCATCACTTATTGGACCTTCGCCCTTACTTGCCCCCCGATGAGTTGGGGGCATTCCTTCCCGCCTTAATTGCTAACAATACAGCTCCCGATGGATCCGTGGTGGCACTCCCCCAATTCACCGATGTGGGCATGCTCTATTACCGCAAAGACCTGCTAGAACAATACGGGCATGCTCCTCCTTCCACCTGGGATGAACTGGAACGGGTTGCCACCGATATCCTCAACCGACACCCAGATCCGCTATTGGAAGGTTTTTTGTGGCAGGGCAAACCCTATGAGGGCCTCACCTGCAATGCTTTGGAATGGATCGCTTCACAAGGCGGTGGTTCGATCTTGGATTCCCAAGGACGAGTGACCGTGAACAACCCGCAGGCAATTGCTGCTTTGGAACGAGCCACCCGGTGGATTGGGACCATCACGCCCTATTGGGTCCTGCATGCGGTGGAAGAAGACACACGCCGTGCCTTTCATCGGGGACACGCGATTTTCATGCGCAATTGGCCTTATGTCTGGCATCTCATCCAGACCGACGAGTCTCCAGTTCAAGGCAAAGTGGGAATCATGCCATTACCTAAAGCTGAGGGAGTTCGAGGAAGCCATGTAGGCGCTTTGGGAGGTTGGAGCTTGGCCGTAAACCGATATTCGAAACACCCTCAAGAGTCCGTGGATTTGATCCGACATTTGACCAGTTATTCAAGTCAAGTTTGGCGTATACAAGAAGCCAGCTTGTTACCCACCCGCATTCAGGCCTATCAGGATGAAGCCTTTGTGTCCTACCCGTTTTATCAGCAAGTCGCTCCGATTTTACATCACGCGATTGCCCGACCTTCTTTACAGTCAGGGTTTAAATACAACCGAGTTTCCAAAAAGTTTTGGAATGCGGTTTCCTTGGTATTGCAAGGCCAACAAAGTGCCGCAGCAAGTTTACAGGCCTTGGAAACGGAATTGAACCAGATCTTAGAAGCACCTTCCATAGCTCATTAAGCTTGAATCAGGCTTTGACATCCCCGCTTGTCCCAATTAAATGTTGTTGGGTGATCAAATTTTTATTTTCCACACCATTTTTCAACTGTGACTAAACAATTTTAAGGAAACGATATGCGAACCAATTGGTGGAAAGAAGCCGTTGTTTATCAGATATACCCAAGAAGTTTTAACGACTCGAACGGAGATGGGATCGGTGATTTGTTGGGGATCATTGCAAAGTTAGATTATATTCAATCCTTGGGAGTTGATATCATTTGGCTGTCTCCTATCTATGCTTCTCCTAACGATGACAATGGATACGACATCTCCGATTATTACTCCATTATGGAAGAGTTCGGTACGATGTCCGACTTCAATCGATTGTTACAAGAAATTCACAATCGTGGCATGAAACTCATCATGGATTTAGTGGTCAATCATACCTCGGACGAACATTCTTGGTTTGTTGAGTCGAAATCGTCACCAACCAGTCCTTATCGAGACTATTACATATGGCGAGATGGAAAAAACGGTCGCGAGCCAAACAATTGGAAGTCCATGTTTTCCTTTTCGGCTTGGGAAAAAGATCCGGCGAGCGATCAATATTACCTTCATCTCTTTTCCAAGAAACAACCCGACCTCAATTGGGAAAACGAACAGGTTCGGCATGAAATTTATAAAATGATGCGGTGGTGGTTGGATAAAGGAGTGGATGGATTTCGGATGGATGTCATCAACCTCATTGCCAAAGCCGATGGTTTGCCAGATGCCGTGCCAGAAGATACAGACGAGTCGGATCAATACTATGTATTTGGAGGTGAGCTGTATGCCGATCAGCCGGGTATGCATGAATACCTACAAGAAATGAATCAAGAGGTTTTGAGCCGCTACGATATTGCCACTGTCGGAGAGTGTGCTTTTGTGAATTCTAAGAAGGCCCATCAGTTCACACATCCCGAACGCTCTGAACTGGACATGGTGTTTGCATTGGAATTTCTTTGGGACTGCCCGGCATTGCCCGATATGAAAAAGCGGTTACAAGGTTGGATCGATCTTACTCAACAAGGCGGATGGTTTGCGTTGCCTTTTGGTGCCCACGACTATCCGCGACTGGTGTCCTATTTTGGAAATGATGCGGAGTTTCGTGAGGAATCTTCCAAACTCTTCGCAACGCTTTTGTTGTCGCTACCAGGAACGCCGTTTCTTTATCAAGGGGACGAAATAGGAATGACCAATGTTGCGTTTGATTCAATCGAAGAATATCGGGATATCCAGTCTCTCAATGAATATAAGGAACGCCTTGAGCAGGGAGAGTCGGGCGAAGAGGTGCTGAAATCGATTCAAAAAAGCAGTCGAGACAACTCTCGAACGCCCATTCAGTGGGATGCTTCAACCAATGCAGGCTTTACTTCCGGGACGCCGTGGATCGGCACCAATCCTAATTTTCAAAGTATTAACATTGCGGAGTCTGAGAAAAATCCAGATTCTATTCTCAATTACTATCGAGCCTTGATACGTTTTCGAAAAGAGCACCCCATTTTTGTTTATGGAACCTACGAAGATCTCTGCCCCGATGATCAAAACTTGTTTGCCATCAAAAGAACCTGGGAACAGCAAACTTGCGTTGTTTTGCTCAATTTCAGTTCCGTGTCTATCTCGGTTCCGGATTCAATACTACCCACACAACCTGCCTCTGTTTTGAGTCAAACTAATTATCCAGAAGCGAGCGAGGACGCCTCAACAATGCGACCTTGGGAAACCCGGATTTACTCAGACTTCACTTCTTCATAGGCCACCATCTCCCACCCGTGAAACACGATCACCAAGCCGATATGGTGGACTGAAGGCTTGGATTTTAAATGCTCGTCTTGCAAGTAGGCCTTCAATTGCGTGGAGGCCTCTTCAACGGCGTGCTGTAACACAGAAGCCTTTAAGACTTTGCGACGCTTGAGGTATTTCAATTCGATCAGAAAACCGTATTTCAATTCCGGGAACCGTTCGACAAAGGGTTCCAAGTATAAATCGGCAAACCCTTTGGCAAATTCTCTTTCAGAACGGCACAAGAACACATTCGTCACATTGAGATAAGCTAGCAAAAAGCCTTGAATCATTTTTTCACCATCAATGAAATCGCGAATGGATGTCTGCTGCTTGATAGCATCGGCCAAAAATTGAAAAACGGGTTGCCAATCCGCCGTCAATGCCATTTCATCAATCAAATTGGAAAAGTGGTCGATATCGACTCTAAACAGTTCGGCATCTTGATAAATCGAACGCAGATAACCCACGATCAATTCGGAAACTGTCTGGTTGGGGATCCGCAGCACGGCCTTGCCCAACCGGGTGTCTGAGATGCTCAACAGTCCAAAATAGTACAGCAACGATACGAAGTTTTGGGTTTCCGTGATCTGTTTTAATGGGAACGTACTGACCAATTGACTGGTGATCACCCCTTCTTCGATGACAGTCTTGAGCCGATTGAAATTCCCATTGAGCTGACGATTGACCCACATCAAATGCCGAAGCTTTCCGTAGTCGATACGGATATTGCTATCGATTAATTCAATCGGCCCCGACTTATTCCCTATCGAATGTTTTAAATAGTAGAGCACCATGTCGGTGTTAAACAGTTCGGCTGCGCTTTCCAGAGAAAATCGATAACCATTGTACCAGTCTTTCATGATTCCCAAGGCAGTATCCACATCTTGCGTGAACACGCCAGCACCCTGATACTCCTGCAAGATTGAACGCACTTCGGCTTCCGTGAATCCCAACAATTCGTTGAATTCCGGCAATAAACTGATGTTGGTCCCCACATTAAATCCACTGGTCACATCGTCCATGGTGATCGGTGAAACCCCGGTAATAAACAAACGCTTCACGCCCCCTTCCCCTGAACCTGTCCCGCCTTTCAACGCCGCAAAAAAATTTCGATAAAATCCGTCTCCGTGGGTAAATCGATGATAAGCCTCCTGACCATGATGGGAGAATACGGTATTGGCAAAGTTGTCGTATTCATCGATGAGGATGTAGAGAGGAATGGACTCTCGTTTTGAAAAAGCAAAGAGTTCGTTCAATTTCCCCACAATGTGGGATCTGCCTAAAATCGTCTGGGCGGCTTCGTGCGGGAATAGGTGGGGGTACCGTTGGAACACATCACGCAATACCGTATCGCCATATTCTTTGAAGTTGGCTTCCAACGTATCGATGTCGTCGTTAACCACTGAAAAATCGAAGGGAATGGTGACGTACCGGTTGTGGTGAGGTGTGGGATCTTTTCCGATATCGAGGTCACCGAAATACCAATCGAAACGATCTGCTAGTTTCAGATCGTAATAGCTCATCATCATGGTAATCCACGCCGACTTGCCAAAACGGCGTGGACGGATCAGGAACACATTCCGATGGTCTTCGAGTAAGCGGATGAAACGGGTTTTGTCTACATACAATTGGTTTTCGTTCCGGATGTCGTAGAAATTGGAAACCCCGTAAGGGATGGTACGAACGTCTAAGACCATACAAGCTCCAGATGTCAAAGAGGATCCTCTCCTCAAGTTAGCATCAACTCAATATACTTCATTATGATTCTATCACTTTCCTGTGACCCTTCCCAACATGGAATCTTCATAGGGATGGGCCTTGCTAATTCAACAATTGGATAGGCCTTGCTAATTCAATGGGCCTTTACGAACATCTGCGTTGAATTGCCTTCGTTCAACTTAAACGTGAGAACGTAATCACCTGGTTGTGAACCTGTGATGAATTGTGCCGTCAAACGTGCTGTCGGAATGCCCAAAACTGGAGATTTGATTGGAAAAGAAGGTTTTTCCACTACTAAGCGATGTTGGGTTGAACCCTCTGGCGCTTGCAGCCAGACTTTCCCCACTTCTCGTGGACCTTTAACCAAGGACCACTGTGTTGGACTAATAGGTGTAATCGTGACGCCTGTGAAAGGTTGGCCGTGATTGTCCCACATCAGAAAATCAAAGGAAAAGGGAGTAGCCGAGTTGGTCGAAGTAGATTGATACATGGTATTCGGCGAACCACTGTTGTAGGCACTAACCACGTTGAGGCTGGACTGAGTTTTTTTAAAAATTTGCACCCGCCCTGTTCCAGTTTCGATGATTCCATCCGGCCCCGTTTCGGCAGCTACCTGGATGTCGTAAAGACCAGGGGCAGGATTGACAAAGCTCGGTAGGATCAAGTGGATCTGCTTGATGCCGGGTCCTGATGCGGCCACACCAGGCCCTAAATCTATATTGGCTGTAAATACAATAGTGTGGGTGCCTTCGAGACTCACGGTATATTGCCACTTTCCACTGCCGGGTGGTTTAGGGGGAACTAAAGGCAAGATCGGGTGCTGGGGCCAACCTTGCAGCAATACCCCAGTATTGCATTGGACATTCCCGGGCATACAATCATTTGAACTGAATATGGTTTTAGTGGGCAATGTGGCCTTGTTCTTAAAAGCTTTTGGTAATGTGACTTTGATCGTATTGCCTTTCAACAAGGTTCGCCCGGTTACCGCTGGGTCGAGAGAAATTGCCAAGTTGACGACCAGGTCGGTAGGAGCTCCAGCAACATTGCCATCTGGGACAATAGGCGCTTTGACAACCGAACGGACAACGCCACGGCTACCTGCTTCACTGAGAGAGGAAGCCCAAAGGCCTGGAACGTGATCGAGACTAAACAAAATCAATACCATACCGGTAAAGATAAGGATTCTTGACCAGATCAAGAGATGAGAATTGGAGGAAGTGTTTTTCATGAGTGACTCCGGCTTAATGGTTCAAAAGATAGTTTCCTAAAAAAACGCGTTGGTCATGCTCGTTCAATGGATGATATTTAACCCCTTGGACATCTCGAAAAAGCCGCTCTAGCCCAAAGTTGCGGAAAAACCCTTGCCCCCCCACAATTTCCATCGCTTGATTGACGACGGCAATGCAGGCATGAGCTACATTGGTTTTCCGTGAAAGAACCGCGTGACCATTCGTATCCGTAGGTTGAAAATCATAATCATTGGCAATACGCACCATATCTTTCCAGTGTACTTGCGCCTGACTCAGTTGATTGTAAAGGGTTCCAATATTAGAAATTAAATGGGGCTTAGGAGCCTCTTGGTTTTTGACATAGTCGAGGGTCATTTGTGCCGCTTTTTCTGCAATTCCAACATAAACCGACATAATCAGCGGCATGGCGACCACCAAAATCACATTCCATATTGGATGATATTGCCCACGAGGTCGTTTGAGAACAATTTTCGATTCTGGAACAAATACACCGTCTAGATGGACAGAATGCGAACCTGTACCTCGCATCCCTAAAGCCTGCCAATCATTGGCAATACGCACTCCTTCTGCATTAAACGGAACCGGAAAGTGTAAAACTTGCCAACCCGCTTCAGGATCATGATAGGGAGCACTGGTGACTAACACATTGCCAACCTCCGACTGACTGGCAAAATGCTTGGTAGCACTCACTCGATAGCCTCCACTCACTTTTGTCATGGAACCGGTGGATTCGAGCCAATCTTGAGCTCCCGTGCTGACCAAAACCAGCTGAGCCTCTGCTACTTTTTTAAGCATGTCGTCTCCGCCTTTACCTTGTTTATACTTCCAAATATTGGCCGCTAACAGGTGTTGGTGCATCGATAAAGCGAGACTGGTGGAACTGCAATACTGAGCCAAGGTTCGTAAGATGTCGCACATTTGCGAATGAGGGACACCGTCTCCTCCCAGTTCTCTTGGGATGGTCGCAGTAAAAAATCGATTCTCTTTCAAAGTCTGATAGTTTTCATGAACAAATGTGTCGTTTTGATCGTGATCGGCAGCTCTTTCTTCAAAATTCCGCCCCAGGATATGCGCCCTTTCCATCCATCGGTCGTGGGATGATTCAGTCATGATTCAACTCCTTCTTAGTGTTTGAAAATAAATCCCATCAACAGAAATATAGCCTGGACAAACCACGATTCTATACTCACTGTTCCGCTCCAAGAAATGACACCATTGCAGGTAGGCAATGGCGTTAGTTCGAGAGGGAGGAGAAAGCGCAAACGCTCATCCAGGGATGTTTATAAATTATAGGAAATGGACGAAGGGGACTTGGCTGAGAGGACCAGGTTTTTGACTGAGAAGACCAACTACGGAAGCACTTGTTGGCGAAAAGCCGTTGGAGTCATCGCAAACATGTCTTTGAAGGCGCGGCTGAAATGGGAGAGGTCTTCAAAACCGGATTCAAAGCAAATTTGGGTGATGGCCATATTGGTTTTCTGTAGCAATTCAGACGAATAGCGCAGTCGTCGATGCAACAACCACTTGCCAGGCGATTCATTGAAATGGCGGCGAAATTCTCGTTTGAAAGAAGACAGGCTGCGATGACACAATTTGGCGTAATCAGCCAACGAAAGATTGTAGCAAAAGTTGCTTTCCATGATTTCGACCAAAGAGGGGCTTGTATCCACAAACAAAGACTGAAAATACGCAGCCAAGCTCGTATTGTTTGGGCTCACTAAGATACTGGTGATCAACTCTTTGAGCTTGAGCTGCAATACCGCTTCCGACGGAGGGCTTGTTTGAGAAAAATAGGTCAGCATGGATTGAAAAAAGGCCAAAATCTCCACATCGTTGTGGACTGGGATAATGGACTGACAAGCAGCTGCTTCTAGAGGCGAAGGGTTGAGATCCGTAAGCATGTTTTTGTATATATCTCGTACAAAATGGTCGGGAATGAAGCAGATAAGCACACAGAAGTTCTTTTCGGAATGGCTTTCTGAGACTTTTGTGGCGAGACGTTGCTCATTTTTTTTCTCAATAAATCGAGCTCCTTTCTTGAAGAATATCGTATGCCCTGTTTGCATGGGTAAGGTGTCGTTGAAGGTCCGCAATGTCCTCTGACCATTGACCACATGCACTAAGTAGTCAGTTTGCGCCCAGATATCTTCACATGCTCCTTGAAGAAGGCAAATGTATTCGGCAAAAAGCAGCTCGCCGATGGCGAATTTATTGGTGTGCAAATCATTACGAATGAATTCGTAGACATTTAGCATCGGTGCATCCGTTCCATCATTAGAAGAGACAATCGGTCCATTCTTTACTAGAAAGCAGTTTTTCAGACAATCAACCTAACTGAAAAATATAGTCTATATTCAAACTGAGGAGGCTAAACTATTTTTCAAACAGGGTCTAAATGAAGAAAGTTACTATATCATCTAGAGAATCCAAAATGAAAAATTTAATTATTTCCGCATTGTTGGAGTCCACATATTACTGCAAGCTCTCTTACTCAAAATGCAAGCTGTCACTGGCAGCCTTAGCCCTGATGGTAGCTACCACTGCAATGGCAAACGAACTCAACGACCCGTTCTTTTTAATCAATACGCGAGTTGGCTATCAGTCAGAAAGTGTCTGGTCGGCGCATCTATATGCACGGAACCTCTTGGATGAGCAGTATTTAGCAAGAAAACGAGCCGATGGTTTTAGTTCTGCCGGAGGCTCACAGGTTATCGGTGCTAGCTTCAATGCACATTAAATTAACGAACCAATAAGTTCACGCTGACGCTGGCCTTGTTTCCACAATTGCCTCCTTTGGGATGGTGATTGTTTGGCGACAATTAGTCTGGATAATGAGGCCAGCTTTGTTCAACCCTCCAGGGTCCATCTCAGGCGACTGCCAACCTACCTATCTATTATTTATCAAAGTAAAAATAATATTAAATTATAAATAAATATAACAATACTGAATAAACCATCCCTTTAGTTACCGATTCTAACAAAGGAATCGGCTTTCAGATCACTCAGCAACTTGTTGCCCACGGCTTCACTGTATTGGTTGGCTCACGAAACCTTGAAGATGGTGGAGTTCACATTTTACAGAAGTTGTTACAGAGTTATAACCTGGTCCGGTGGGTTCCCGGACAACGCGGCATACAACTGCGGAAAGCACCCAGCCACCACGCCTTCGACGGTATCTTTAGCGACCACTTCACCAGTACCGCATTGATGGAATTCCCCATCGGCCATGCCGCGCCGCACCGCGCACTGATCACAGATCATCAACAGGATATTATGTTTCTTGGCGACCTTGGCCAATCGTTCGCCGACAGGATCGCCTTTTCTAAGCATAAATAGGTTGTCGTCGAAAAACATCATGCCGACCACTTCAGCGCCATGAATCTCCTGCTCAAGCTGGGGAAGAATCATCGTGGCAAGTTTAAACGTGGTGGCCATGTTGGAATTAAAGACATAAGCGACTTTCATGTCATCTCCTCTTTATAGGTTGTTAAGATGATGGGACGGCGCAACGTAAAACTCACTTGCCAGCATCTGACACAGGGTCTCACTTGAACCGGTGTTGAAGCCGTGGACACATCTCCACAGCTAAAAAACATGCGTAAGGGATATCGAGGCTATCGAACTTGCTTAGAAGGAAACGCCTTTGCGTCTTTCTTGATTGATGAAAATGGCGCCTAGACAATTATGATTTGACAAATATTTATATGAAAATTTAATTAATTTTCTAATACTAACTTTAAAAGTAATATATACTTATTAAAGTAATTAGTCTATAAAAATTTATTGAGTTTTTGTTTTAATAATCAGTGTACTATAGCAGTTCTAGTGGTTCCAGAACCGCTATCGGGATGTTGTTGCTTAAACGGTAAAAGGAGCCTGATGCCATGAGGACATTATTACACTCGAATATTGTAAATCACTGAAACTTGAAGGAAATATTATGGCAAAGGTCGGCATATTTTTTGGTACTCAGACCGGCAATACTGAACTGACTACTCCTGCGGATCTAATGGTTCTTTCACAGTCGATTTCTGTTTGGCCGAGTTCGGCTTTGAGAGTGACGCATGCGGATTCTTTCTTGAAAGTACTCGACATGCCACCATGGTGACATCATCTTCTAAAGGGGCTCCTTGAGTACCAAGACTAACCGATTCCCGCTCCTGACAATTTTCTGAGGTATCTTAATTCCTCCATGCTGACACATTCGCGTGATTGCAAATTCATGTTCAAGCTTAGCCGACTCTGCCAAACTGGGCTGTGTGTTGCGTCGTTTTGAGTATCACCGGACTCTGATTGGATTTCTGATACCCACGATATAGAATCTATTGGCGTTTTGAGTAATGGTTTTAGTTATTTGAAAGTCAGGAATTTCAATGGTAGCACTCATTCTCGATACCCTTTGAAGGAAATCTCCTCAGGTGGTGTCGCATTGGGACTGATCGTGAAGTCACAGGGGAGCATGTTTTTTTCGAAATAGTCATCCATAGCGACCACCATTGCTAGAGTAAGAATATTCGTAAAAATGGTCGCAATCACTACTGGCACAAAGCAAGTGTATAAAGCGTAAGTAAAACCGAATCATTGTTCGTTGCCCATATTGCTTCGGGGAAAGCTCGCTATACCACTTGAGAAGCGCATATGAAAAAGTTTTTCAACACCACCGGACCATGCTTGCCCAATAAGCACTACATGCTTCCGGCTCAAGACCGTTGCCAAGGCGTGATGGATCTCATTGAGAAGGAACAGCATTTTGTCATCCATGCAGCAAGGCAGACAGGGAAAACCACGTTGCTGTTGGATCTCGTTCAGCAATTGAATGCGTCAGGAGATTATTACGCGCTGTATTGCTCTTTGGAGGCTTTACAAGAAATTCATGAAGCCAAAGAAGGGATTCCTGGTATCATCCAACGACTGAAGTTTGGAATCGAATTTAGTGAGTCTCTGACGAATTTTCCCTTTGCGGAGAATGTGGACTACTCGAATTATGCGAGTTTACTCACCCAATCGTTGGCCCGTTTCTGCCACCTATTAGACAAGCCGCTCGTCATCTTGTTTGATGAGGTGGATTGTTTGTCCAATCAAACTCTGATTTCGTTTTTAAGACAATTACGTGACGGCTATGTCAACCGGAACTCCATCCCCTTCATTCATGCTACAGCATTGGTGGGAATGCGTAATATACGAGACTTCAAAGCAAAAGTTCGTGAAGACCAAGAAACGCTAGGCAGTGCGAGTCCGTTCAATATTGCCGCAGAAGCCCTCACGATTCGAAACTTCACCCAACCTGAAGTCTTTGCCCTGTACGCACAGCATGCCGAAGCGACCGGACAAGTGTTTCCCTCCGAAATCGTGGAACGCATATTTGAACAGACACAAGGACAACCCTGGTTAGTCAATGCTATTGCCCGGCAAATTGTCGAAAAGATTTTAGAAAACGATGTTTCAGGACATATCACGTTAGATCATGTGGAGGAGGCGATTCAAGCACTCATCCAACGACGAGACACGCATATTGACAGTCTGTTAGAACGCCTTAAAGAAGCACGAGTCCAGAAAATCGTCGAACCGTTAATCTTAGGTGAAAATCGTGCTTATAGCGTGTTGGATGATGACTATCGGTATGTGTTGGACCTGGGATTGTTGACGGAAAAAAACAATAAACTCATCCCAGGGAATCCCGTTTATGCTGAAGTGATCCTCCGCATTTTGTCCCATCCTGCCCAAATCCAGATGGACGACGAAGAATTTCCTCCTGAGGTTCCTGCCTATGTCGTAGACGGCAAATTGGATATGAAGCAACTGCTCACTGACTTCCAAACCTTTTGGCGGGAAAACAGTGAGATTTGGGCTGAAAAGTATCGATACCAAGAAGCCGCCCCCCATCTGATTCTTCAGGCATTTTTGCAGCGTGTCTTGAACTCCGGTGGTTCGATTACTCGCGAGATGGCTTCCGGCACCCGACGTTTGGATTTATGCGTTCACTTTCAGAACCATCGGTATCCCATCGAACTGAAATTACGCTACAGCGAAAAAACCTATGCAGAAGGCCAACAGCAATTGTTAAGCTATTTGGACAAGCTAGGCTGCGAAGAGGGCTGGTTGCTTGTGTTTGATCGACGAACCAAGATAGCTTGGAAAGAGAAGATTTTTTGGAAGAAGGAAACCGTTCGAGGGAAGATAGTGCATGTGGTGGGGTGTTGACTGAAACGCACCCTCAATGCTCATTTTCGCGTAGGTTCAAATAGTCAAACCTCTGGTAACTTTCAGGACATACTTTCATAAAACGATTTGTGATGAATCCAATCGCTCAACATAGACATTCGAAACAATGGCAACTCTTGGCGCTCCTGTTCGCGTTGACTTTTATTATTGCTCCAACGTTTGCTTTAGCATGTGGAAGTATGTCTATGGAAGTCCAAATGGATCACTCCTCTCATCATCAAACGGGAGATGAATCCTTGCCAATGGGACACTGCAACAGTGAACTTCCCACGGATCCGTTTTGTGAGGTCGATGCCCCTTTGGATTCACTCCATCTGAAAAGCCTGTCTTTAGAATTCGATCCCCCTCAACTTTCGTTCGTCCCACTTCCCACTTTCCAAAAACAAATCACTGAGCAAGTAGGGGAATCACCAACCGTTCCTTTGATCACTACTTCACCTCAGACCTCTCTGGTCCACCAACACGTTGTACTCCGGGTCTAGACCTCACGATCTCCACGTCATTCCATTTTAGTTTGTCAGCGGAACCTTGGCTTCCCGACGGAATTGCCTGATCCTTTTTTTTCACGTGAGGTCACTATGTCGAAATCTATAAACAAAAAAACTAAACACAAAAGAAAGCAAACTCAGCTCTCTCCCATCCCAAAGCCACTATTGTGGGCTATAGGTGGGCTTATGATCGTTGCCGTTGGATGGTTTTTCTGGCCATCTCCTTCTACGTCACTCGCTTCTGCTCCCACTCCAGAGAGCATTCAACTCGGCGCTCAGGTGTTTCAAAAAAATTGTGCCAGTTGTCATGGTCCAGGAGCCATTGGACAAGACCCACAACAACCGATGGGGGGTATGACTGTAGATAACAGTTATTTAGCTCCTGCTCTTAACGGTACCGGGCATGCTTGGCACCATCCTGACAAATTGTTGATTGATATCATCACCAATGGGTCGGTTGTTCAAGAGTCTCCTATGCGTGGTTTCAAAGGTAGGTTGAGTGATCAAGAAATCGCTGCTGTTCTCCACTATTTCAAATCCCTCTGGCCTCCCGAGGTCCAAGAACGACACGCTAAGTTTGTGAACCAACATCAATAAACGCTCCCCAAAAATAAGGAGAAAACGATGATGCAATTACACCGAATAGTGATTTGGAGCGGGGTGCTAGTTTGGATTCCTTTCTTAGTCCTGGCTCATGGTGATGAAGACCATACTCGCAAATCCACTACCACATCGACGACACAAACCATACCAACGACTCAGATCATTGCTACGATCCCTCCGAGTACTGCAATGTCTTCTCAGTCTTCATTGGAATCCGCTCCTCATGCAGCTCCCCAAGTGGCCAGTACTGTTCCGATGACACAAGAACCAGCTTTAACATCAGATGATGTGCCCATAGGTTTTTGGGAATCCTTGTCCGTGTTTCCCACCTTGCATCCGTTGGTTGTTCACTTTGCCATTGTTTTATTGCTGGTTGCTCTCCCAACTTATGGAGGAGGGCTATGGTTCCGCAATACGGCGGTCAAGATTGTGGGTGCCTTATTAGCTTTTGGAGGCTGGATGGGAGCCATCCTAGCGACCAACGTGTTTCATCCCCACACCATCGGATTGACTGATGCAATGTTTGCTATTTTGGAAGAGCACGAACGCTATGCCAATTGGACAGTTTATGCTTCGACTTTGGCTTGGGTATTGGCTGGTCTGTCCTGTGTTTCCAAACTCCAACATCGCGTTTTAGAATTGGCAGTAGTGGTCGTAATGGGTTTCAGCTTCTTTAGTGTCACCTTGGCAGGCCACTATGGTGCCATGTTGACGCACCTCTATGGGGTGGGTCCACAAGGGCAGTATTTAGAAGTCGACGATCCCCATTAGCAAAACCAACTGTTGACCACAAAACCTGGGAATTTTGCTCCCACAGGTGTAGCTTTTGTTGCGCAGTGTCAATCAACACAAACCGTGGAGGAAAATGATGAAAATCTTAATCTGGCTCAGCGTCGCCACCTTGTTTTCCGGGATAGCGATGGCCCAAAAAAACATCATCACTAACAGCCTGGGGGTCAAATTTGTGCGGATACCAGCAGGATCATTTTCAATGGGATCTGCCCATGATGTCAAACAGGCAGGGTTTGACGAAATGCCGCAGCATTCCGTCACCATCAGTCGCTCGTTTTATATGAGTGAACACGAAGTGACTCAACGCGAGTGGCAAACGGTGATGGGGGACAACCCATCAGCATTCTCCCAAGGAGATCTCTATCCGGTACAACACATCCGATGGTCCGAAGCATTGGATTTCATTGAAAAACTCAATAAACGGGAAGGTTTATCATGCCCAAGAAAATTGAACTACCGCCCTGGGTGTTATCGCTTCCCCACCGAGGCGGAATGGGAGTATACGGCTCGGGCGGGAACCACCACCCTTTGGTCATGCGGTGACGATGAATCCTGTTTGCAGGATCATGCGTGGTACAAAGCAAATTCTGACATTCAGCCTCATCCTATTAAACGCAAACGCCCCAATCCATGGGGGTTGTATGACATGCATGGAAACGTTTGGGAGATGGTGTGGGATTGGAAAGGCCCGTATCCGACAGAGGCAGTCATCGATCCTATCGGAGCCAAATCTAGCACGCACGGGGTGCTTCGAGGGGGAAGTTTCAGCCGTGAGGCAGCCTTCTTGCGAACCACGAAACGTTATTATGGGGGGGAAGGTATGCGGTATGGGAGCGTAGGATTTCGCTTGGTCAAAAATCCTGGTTTGGATTCGTGACCCTCTCCACTTTCAAGGCTAGCGAAGGCGATAGAACCCCTCATTCCTGTTGTTTTTTGCTACGATAGATTCCATACCCAGTGAGCAATAGGAAAAAACCAAGCAGCGGTAATAAGACCCTATCCAGATAGGCGACCACCCCTGCCGCACCAATCGCGGTCAGGGCAATCACCAAGACGGGGGTGAAACAGCAAACTCATTTCTATAATCTGACCCAAATTTTCTTCTTGCTCAACGATTGTGACAGTACAACTGGGAATTTGTAGATCAATCCTACTTTTTTCATTGAGTTCCATACTTTTTCCTTTCATCGTTTTGATTTGTAAACAATCAACTGAATTAGGAAACGCAATTTCTGCACGATTCTTTTTTAAATGCCTCCTGACTGTAGATACTGATTGGCATCAAACACCCGAAATAAGCGGATCGTTCTGCGAATTGGCGAAGTGATTAAGACCACTAGCGCCCCCCTTCAAAGTGCTTTCAAAGCAGCACACACAGCTTCAGCGAGTTGATGTATCTCGGCTTTCTTGATTCCTTTTTGTAAGACGATCTCCCTCCAATAGAGGGAGGAGATCACTATGTCTTTCATCAACTCCAAATTAGAATCTTTTTTCAACTCTCCCCGCTCAATGGCTCGGGTCAACACGATGTTCATTCGTTTTCGTCGTTCTGATTGAAATGCCTCTAGCATCTGTCGGATTACGGGACTCCGTGTTTGCTCTGCATGAATGTCAGCGACAATCCTCCTGAGGAGTGGATGACGCAACAGCCGCCTCACTAACAACAGCAAAGCAACGATGTCATTATAAAGCGAACCGTGGTCATCGATTTCCGTGATGGTGAGACCTACGGCGTAAAGTCGATCTTCCACCATGTCCAATTTACTCGACCACCGACGATACAACGCAGCTTTGCCCGCACCTGCTCGACGAGCAACGGCTTCTAAACTCAGGGCGGATAACCCTTTTTCCGCCCATTCTTCAAATAGTGCACGAGTCAAGGCGTTCGTGACTTCCTCTCTCATCGAAGACTGTCGGACTCTTTTGAGTTTATGAGATGGAGGCATAAAACTCCCTATAATTTGATGGGTTCCATTGACGATATTCATCGAAACGATACGGAGTCGTTCCGTTATGTACAAGGTCGAAACAAAGCCTAGCAAACCCAAGTGTCGGTACCAAAACGCATGACTTCTTAGGTAGTTAGGATCAATTTCTTTGTTTTTTTTATTTACAAATTCAAATCGAGACGATACTGTCTCGTCTCGATTGAGAGAACAAGTAATAATTTTGTTCAGTCAAGTCAGTAAATAAGATCAATGAATATGATGGAGTAAAAGTTATGTCCATTTGAGATCATCGGAGTCTTTGGAATAACTAGCGAACCTGAGGTTGAGAAAAGGACTTTCCTTCACCCTGAGTTTTGGCGCCTTTCCCCAAGATACTCCAATAGATTTCGTCATCTCCCACAACACCGACGACCTGATCATTTTCAACAACCAGGACCGGGGTCCCCATTTCCCATCGGTACTCAATAATCTCTTTCATCAGGAGGTGTTTTGGGACCAGGAGCATCTTGTCGGCTTTTTCTGTTTTTATTTCTAAGCCGGGTTCGTGTTTAACAAATCGCCCTGGTTGATTGTAAATGAGGACACTTTTTGGAGCACCCAAGTCGTCGAGTTGTAAACGATAATTTCCCCAACAATCCAACCATAACTCTGGTCCATCACGATGGACCTCCGCTATAGGCTGCATCAAAGCACTCGCGGAGAGAGCATTGAGAGGATTGAGATGGGAAACAAAATCGGCCACATACTGGTTCGCAGGATATAAGATGATTTCTTCGGGAGAACCATATTGGACTATTTTGCCGTCTTTCATAATTGCAATATGGGTTCCGAGTTTGACGGCTTCGTCCAAATCATGACTAACAAATATGATCGTTTTTTGCAGCGATGCCTGCAATTCCAACAATTCATCCTGAAGGTGGTTTCGAATGAGTGGATCCAGTGCAGAAAACGGTTCATCCATCAACAATATGTCGGCGTCCGTGGCAAAGGCCCTCGCCAGCCCAACGCGTTGTTGCATCCCTCCTGAAAGTTCTCGAACATATTTATCTTTCCACTGCTCAAGATGGACCAACTTTAACTTGTCCTCAATGGTCTGTTGACGTTCCGCTTTGGAAATTCCTCTGATTTCCAACCCCAGACCCACATTTTCATTCACGGTTCTCCAAGGTAAAAGGCCAAACTGTTGGAAAACCATCGAGATTCGATCCATGCGAATTCGACGTAGCGTTGTTGAATCACACTTCACCATATCCACGATCTCTTTTTGATCGTGTACTAAAATTTGACCCCGAGTGGGTGTGTTTAACCCGTTTACACACCGTAAAAGTGTGGATTTGCCAGACCCCGACAGTCCCATCAAGACACAAATCTCTCCCTTTTTTACTTGGAGGGATGCCTTATGAACCCCCACAGTATTTCCAGTACTTTCCAGGATTTCTTGCCGATCACGCCCTTGATCCAACAATTCGGTGGCTTTTTGAGGATTATCCCCAAAAATGATATCAACCTCTTTAAATTCAACAGCAATTGTCATGATTTTTTACGTTATGGTTTTTTAGGTTCTTTGCAGACACGATCCAGCATAATGGCAACTAAAACAATGGCTAAACCCGCCTCAAATCCTTTGGCGATATTCACCGTATTCAATGCGCGAACGACAGGAGTTCCCAGCCCATCGGCTCCTACCAAGGCGGCAATCACCACCATCGAAAGAGACAGCATGATGCACTGAGTCAACCCCGCCATAATGGTGGGCTTGGCATACGGTAGTTCTACTTTCCACAGCAACTGTGACTTTGTGGCACCAAACGATTCCACGGCATCGATCATGGATTGAGGAACGGAGGAAATTCCCAAGTGAGTCAACCGAACAGGAGCCGGAAGGGCAAAAATCATAGTGGAAATCACACCGGGGACGGGTCCCAAACCAAACAAGATTAAGGTGGGGATCAAATATACAAAGGTGGGAATGGTTTGCATCAAATCGAGGACCGGATGGATTAGCCGGTACAACCAAGGCCGGTGGGCCGATGCGATACCGAGAGGAACACCAATCAACATACAAAAAGTGGTCGAAAATATCACCAATGCTAGGGATTCAATCGTGGCTTCCCAATATCCCATATTGATGATGAGCAGGAGTGAGCACAAAATCATCAATGCCAGCTTCCACGACCGATGAATCCAATAAGAAGCACCCGTAAAGATGACTACCAAAATCAGAGGAGGAGACCAGATCAACAGATCTGTTAATCCTTCGATGACAAATCCCAAGGAAATGGAGATCCAATCAAAAATCCAAGCGGCGTGGTCGTTGGTCAGATCCACCACCGATTTGATCCATTTTCCTAGAGGAATCTTATTTTCTGTTAGCCAATCCATATCGTTTACTTGCTTTACAAGGTTCGCCCTGAGGAGGCTATTGCCTCGTTTGAGAAAGAAGGTCTGAGGTCAACTTTCTCGAACCCAATCACAGGAAGTGATCAAATACCGAGATGTTTTTTAACCGCAGTCACCCCATTCGAACCATCAAGGGATTTCACGCCGTCAAGCCAAGCGTCCAAAACAGCAGGATTCTTTTTCAGCCATGCTTTTGCAGCTCGATCCGGCTCTTCCCCATCATTGAGAATGGCACCCATAATCTCGTTCTCCATAGCCAGTGAGAATTTTAGATTTTTTAACAACATTCCCACATTTGGACACTCGGTAAGGTAGCCCTTGCGGGTGTTGGTATACACATCGGCCCCACCATAATTAGGTCCAAACACATCGTCGCCACCGGCAAGATATGCGAGTTCAAAATTGGCATTCATGGGATGAGGTGCCCAACCCAAAAATACGACCCATTTCTTTCGTTTTACTGATCGAGAAACCTGAGAAAGCATCCCGGCTTCACTCGACTCCACCAATTTGAAGCCTTTGAGACCAAATTGGTTTTCGTCGATCATTCCTTGAATCAATCGGTTGCCATCATTACCGGCTTCAATTCCATAAATTTTACCATCCAACTCACTTTCGAATTTTTGGATATCTGCAAATGATTTTAACCCAGCTTCATAAGCGTATTTAGGAACCGCCAGAGTGTATTTAGCCCCTGTCAAATTGACTCCTGTTACTTCCACAGAGCCATCTTTAGTATATGGCTCGATATCGGCGGCCATCGTTGGCATCCAGTTGCCCAGAAACACGTCAATGTCTTGGTTTTTTAGGCTGGTATAAGTCACGGGTACCGACAACAATTGGATCTTTGTGTCGTAACCCAACCCTTCCAAAACCAAGGAGGTTGTAGCCGTTGTAGCCGTAATATCAGTCCAACCCACATCGGAAAATCGAACTGTTTTACAAACATCGGCATCCGCTGCCCACACTTGAGGTGTGAAGGCAAAAACAAAGCCACTTAAAACTGAGATGATCAATGCTAATTTTCGAAACATTTTATAACTCCATTAGGATTTATTGAGTGCTTTCTGTAAATCTGTCTACTTCCTAAAAGCCAAGCAATTTCAAGATGTTAAGTTAAATTTGATAAGCATATTATGTAATCGTAGGTCGATTTTAAAAACCATTTTCCCGCTAAAATCGAATACAAATTATTGGAATGGAATGTTCAGAATGGAATGAAGGAAAGGGGGGTTTTATGGGTGACCCCATTAGGCGAAAATACCTAATTCGCCTGGGAAAATAAAAGGAGAGATTGAAGGTATATTTTTGTGAAATCACAAAAAAAACCCTCATAAAAAACATAAAATACCTCCTTTACTAATCTGATATAAAAGCGAAATTTAAAAAACCAAGCAATCCATTCATAACCTTACAAAATCAGTAGAGATTTGATTTGTTTTTAGATATAAGCAGCCTCATAAGTGGATCTACTTGCTAAAGTTTCGTTAGCCTATGAAAACTCACCTTCTCTGTCAACCCCCCTCTTCAAATGCCTTGGTGAGTCCAAGTGCTTTTCATAAATTAGGAATAAAATATATGGACATCTGCCACCATTTAGAATCTTTAGGCTATTTAAAAATAGAAACACTAATTTCTTTATATGAATAACCTCCTTAAAAATCGAATTTCCTTTGATTTTATCAAATGAATTCAGGAGGGTTTATTTCTTCAACTAGAAATAGATTAAGACCAAAAAATCGAATACTATAAGTCAAAAGTTAACTTCAGTTCACGAATTAGAAGAGCGATTGAAAGTAACCTTTACCAAAGTAAGGAGTAGCCCTCGTGAATAGCTTACCTGAACAGAAATTATATATTGATGGGCATTACCAAGATGCCACCTCAAAAGAATCTTTTGAAAATATCAACCCAGCGAACAATGAAAGCATTTGCCAAGTTCAAGTAGCAAACAAAGACGATGTTGACCGGGCCGTGGTTGCTGCTCACAAGGGATTCCAACAATGGTCTCAAATGAGTGGAGCTGAACGAGGTCGAATCTTGTTGAAGGCCGTTCACATCTTGCGTCAACGAAATCAAGAAATCGCCAAATTAGAAGTGTTAGACACTGGAAAACCGATCCAAGAGGCCAATTGTGTGGATGTGCTTTCTGGAGCAGATGCTATTGAATACTTTGCGGGTTTAGCCGCAACTTTACATGGGCAGCATTATGATTTGGGCCAATCTTTTGCTTACACACGCCGCGAACCTTTGGGCATTTGTGCTGGCATCGGCGCATGGAATTACCCGATTCAAATTGCTTGCTGGAAATCGGGTCCGGCACTCGCTTGTGGCAATTCCATGATTTTCAAACCGGCAGAACTCACGCCATTAACAGCACTCAAGCTCGCCGAAATTTATACCGAAGCCGGAGTGCCCGATGGGGTTTTCAATGTTGTTCAAGGATATGCTCCGACAGGACAACTACTCACTCGCCACCCCGAAATTGCAAAGGTTTCGCTCACTGGAGAAGTGGAAACGGGTAAACGGGTGATGGCTGATGCAGCGGCTACTTTGAAAAAAGTGACAATGGAATTGGGAGGAAAATCGCCATTGATTATTTTTGCAGATTCCCATTTGGATAATGCGGTTTCGGCTAGCCTGATGGCTAATTTTTATACCCAAGGAGAGGTGTGCTCTAATGGAACACGAGTCTTTGTAGCAGAGTCTATTATAGAAGAATTTCTGAAGCGACTAGTGGTTCGGGTCAACAAGATGAAAATTGGCGACCCCTTGGACCCAGAAACCCATGTGGGTGCCTTGATTTCTCAAGACCACATGGAAAAAGTACTGGGCTATATTGAAAAAGGAGTGAACGAAGGCGCCCATTTGGTTTGCGGTGGTAAGCGAGTGGCCCATCCTGGATTGGAAAAGGGAAATTTTGTGGAGCCGACGATTTTTGCCCAATGCACCGACAATATGTCGATTGTTCGTGAAGAAATTTTTGGTCCCGTGATGGCCGTACTTAGTTTCCCGGACAACGATGAAGCGGGGGTGATAGCACGAGCGAACAACTCGCCTTACGGATTGGCAGCTGGTGTCTTCACCAAAGACATTCAACGCGGACACCGGGTGATAGCCCAGTTACAAGCGGGTACTTGCTGGATCAATAACTACAATATCACCCCGATAGAAATGCCGTTTGGAGGGTATAAACAATCAGGTATAGGCCGAGAAAACAGTTTGATCACTATCGAACACTATACCCAATTAAAAAGTGTCTATGTCGAAATGGGCGATGTGGAAGCCCCTTATTGAGCTTTTTTTGGCTCGTGGAAAGGAGCGGTGATGGGTGCCAACGGTGTGTTTCCTAAAATCATATCAGCTGCCTTTTCCGCAATCATCATCACCGGTGAATAAATATTGGCATTGGAAACAAAGGGCATCACTGAAGCGTCCACCACCCTTAGATTTTCAAGACCATAAACTTTTAAGGTGTTGGGTTCGACAACCGCCATCGAGTCGGTTCCCATTTTACAAGTACAGGACGGATGTAAGGCCGTTTCCGCATCTTTAGCCACCCAATCCAAAATTTGTTCATCCGTTTCCACATTCGCTCCAGGTGAAAGCTCCCCACCGTTGAACTCATGAAAGGCCGGTTGATTCAGAATTTTGCGCGCACTGTGAATCGAAGCGACCCATTCACGCCGGTCTTTTTCAGACGACAAATAGTTGAATTTTAATTTGGGATACACCGTAGGATCAGTGGATTGGATTTTCACCGAACCTTTTGCTTCGGAAAGAACCGGACCCACGTGGACCTGATACCCATGTCCTGAGCTGGGTTGTGTCCCATCATATCGAATGGCCAGGGGCAGGAAGTGAAATTGAATATTGGGGTATGGTTCCTCGGAGTCGCTCCGAATAAACCCACCTGCTTCGAAGTGATTGGTGGCAGCAGGTCCCTTTCGATGAAAAAGCCATTGATATCCAATGCCCGGAGCACGCCACCATTTCAGAGCTGGATTCATTGAAACAGGTTGCTTGCTAGAGTATTGGACATATACCTCCAAGTGATCCTGAAGGTTTTCTCCCACTCCCGGCAAATCGTGTTTCACCTCGATCCCCAAAGCTTCCAATTCTTGAGCATTGCCAATGCCAGAAAGTTGCAATAACTGAGGCGAATTGATGGCACCCCCACAGCAAATAATTTCTTCGGCAAAGACTCTTTCAGGGGGGCGATTCCCTTGAATGTATTCCACACCAACCGCTTTGTTTTGCTCAAATAGAATTTTAGTGGTCAACGCGCGACAAATAACTTTTAAGTTGGAGCGCTGTTTTAAGACAGGATGTAAATAGGCACGAGCCGCACTGAGCCGACGGCCTCGATAAACATTGCGATCAAACGGACCAAACCCTTCCTGTTGACTTCCATTCAGATCATCAACCAGCGGATATCCTGCCTGCTCAGCAGCTTTAAAAAAAGCTTGGAACAAAGGGTTCTCACAGGGGCCAGTTTCCAGCTTAAGAGGGCCTTCTGTTCCTCGATAGTCGTTGCCACCCAACAGATGATTTTCCGATTTTTTGAAATAAGGAAGGCAATGGGCATAATCCCAGTTTTCCATCCCCGGTTCTCTGGCCCATTTTTCATAGTCCATCGCGTTGCCTCGCAGAAATATCATCCCGTTGATGCTACTCGATCCACCCAACACTTTCCCTCGACCATGAAAGATCTTCCGATTATTCATATGCGGCTCAGGTTCGGATTCATAACACCAATCATAAAATTTATTTCCTAAAGGCGTGGTGAGTCCTGCGGGCATATGGATAAAAACATCCCATTTATAGTCGGGGCGACCCGCTTCCAATACTAAAACTTTTTCCGATGAGGCACTCAATCGATTCGCCAATACACAACCAGCGGAACCGCCACCAATAATAATTTTGTCAAAAATTGGACGTTTAAACATTTGTTTTTCCTTGCTAACTGAATTTTTATTTCAATGATCTTTCTACTAAATTGAGTATCTAAATTAAGCCTTTCTCTCTCCTTGTCCCCAATCAGTAAAGCCCAGTGAGTATTGATTCTACCGCTTTGTTTTCCAATATACAAATTCCTTGCTCTGGCAACAGTCGTGCAGAAGGAAGCCGTTTTGCCATTTGGGGATCCTAAAATTCATAGCCAAAATACACGCTGCGACGCAGGCCTTGCGTAAACCAATAGGATAGTGCATGTGGTGGGATGTTAACTGAAAGTATGTCTATGGAAATCCAAATGGACCACTCCTCTCATCACCAAATGGGGGACAATCCTTGCCAATGGGACACTGCAACAGCCACCTTCCCATGGATCCGTTGGGGATTTTATCTCCACAAGTGTAGTTTTTTTTGAGCAGTATCAATCAACGCAAACAGTGGAGGGAAAATGGCGAAAATCTTGATCTGGCTCAGCGTCGCCACCTTGTTTTAGCCGCAAGGCAGCCTTCTTGCGAACTGCGAAACGTTATTATGGAGGGGAAGGTATGCGGTATGGGAGCGTAGGATTTCGCTTGGTCAAAAATCCTGATTTGGATTCGTGACCTTTCCACTTTCGAGGCTAGCGAAGGCAATAGAGTCCCTCATTCCTTTTGTTTTTTGTTACGATAGATTCCGTACCCAGTGAGTAATAGAAAAAGACCGAGCAGTGGCAACAAAACTCTATCCAGATAGGCGACCATCCCTGCCGCACCAATCGCGGTCAAGGCAATCACCAAGACGGGGGTGAAACAGCAAAGCGCGGTGATTCCGGCACCGATACCAGCGATCCAAGGTAGTTTCGTTTTCATAACATCCTCATCGTATTATAGCCTTTAAGATGTTTGCCTTCCAAAATCGTTTGGAATCGCTTGCCGTCGATTCTAAGCGCTCAAGTAGGGTAGTTGTGATTTAGAAAGTAGGCCGTTTTTTACTGTGAGATAAATCCTGAACGACTTGCCTCAATGTACTCACCATTGTCTCAATCCCAATTTTTTCTTGAAATTGCTTACGACAATGCTCTTTGTTATCAACAAAAACGATCAATTCATTTTCTGGTAACTTCAAATTATCATGAATATGAATGGGGGCAATTTGAAACCCAATTCGTTGAGACAATTGTTTCCTCATTTTTATAATTTGACTCAAATTTTCTTCTTGCTCGACGATTGTGACAGTACAGCTGGGAATTTACAGATCAATCCTACTTTTTTCATTGAGTTCCATATTTTTTCCTTTCATCGTTTTGATTTGTAAAAAATTAACCGAATCAGGAAATGCAATTTCTGCACAATTCTTTTTTAAATGCCCCCTGGCTGTAGATACTGATTTGACATCAAACACTCGAAATAAGCAGATCGTTCCGCAAATTGGCAAGGTGATTAAGACAACCAGCGACCTCCTTCAAAGTGCTTTCAAAGCATTTGATGGGTTCCATTGATGATAATCAATGAATCGACACGGAGTCGTTCCATCATGTGCAAGGTCGAAACAAAGCATAGCAAACCCAAGTGTCGGTACCAAAGCGAATGACTTCTCAGGTAGTTAGAATCAATTTCTTTGTTTTTTTAATTTACAAATTTAAAACGATACGATACTGTATCGTATCGATTAATAAAATGAGGTAATAATTTTGTTCAATCAAGTCAGCAAATAAAATCAATGAACGATGGAGTAAAAGTATGTCAGAGAGTAAAACCTTCGAATTGTTAAGAGAATTGATTTTACGAGAAGCAGGACATCTTCTTACCCCCGAAGAGGGATTTATTGGGCTTTTCGACAAGCAAGGAGTGATGGAATTCCCGTACGCTCCAGAAAATGGAGTGACCCGATTGGAAGGCGAACGGGAAATGCGAGATTACTTTGCTATGATCGGAGATCTCTTAGAAATCGATGAATTCATTCATGATCAAACCTATCTCACCGCAGATCAACAGACCGTTATTCTCGAATTTCATTGCCATGGAAAGTTGGTTCCTACAAATGCCTCTTATGATCAGAAGTACATCTCAGTAATTTCAATTTCGAACGGTAAGATCATACGTTACAAAGATTATTGGAATCCTGATGTGATCCAAAAGGGTTTGGGAAACAGTTGGGAAACAAATTTTAGCGACTCATAAGAAAGGTTTAAAAAATTTTTATAAGCGTAATTTTAGTATTTTTAAGAATCTACATTTTAGAACTCATCTAATATAATTTTTAATTAAATGGATAATTATGAATAAAAAGAAAGTGATTGTTACTGGCGCCTCAGGAAAAACAGGGAGTCGTCTTGCAGCTCAGTTGGAAACGGAGAGCCATCAAGTTTACCGACTGAGTAGGTCTTACCAAAATGTGGGTAGGAAGTGCTATTTCCAATGGGAAGAACCTACTTCTCATGATTTAGGTATTTCTGCGGAAGAATGGCAAGAAATCGATGCGGCGTATCTGTTGGCGCCTTCGGGGGTATTTGACCTGATGCCTGTGATGAAACCCTTTATTGATAAGCTACTGAAAAACGACATCATTCCAGTTTTATTGAGCGCCTCTTCTTTAGAGAAAGGCGGCCCTTTTATGGGTGCCGTTCATGAGTACCTGGAACAAAACGCATCCCACTGGTATGTTGTCCGCCCTTCTTGGTTCATGCAAAACTTTTCGGAGCAACAACACCTCCCTACGATTCGAAATGAAGGAAAAATTTATTCGGCGACGAACGATGCCAATGTGGGGTTCATCAATGCCGATGATATTGCGGCAGTCGTTGCTCGGCTTCTCACCGACCCCAGCATTGAAAAAGGGGACTACATCATTACTGGGCCAGAAGCGATTTCATATGATACGGTGGCCCGCATCATTAGTGAGACCACAGGCAAACCCATCCGCCATGAAAAACTTTCAGAAACGCAACTGAGTGAATTTCATCAAAAAGGGGGATTGCCTAAAAAATATGCCGATGGATTAGCGGCTATGGATACTCTCATTGCGACGGGATCAGAAAATCGAACGACAGAATGGGTAGAGAAACTTACGGACAGAACACCGATTTCTTTCGCTGAGTTTGCTCATGCCAATAGACTCGCCTGGCAATAGCGCCCATTTATGATTGCCGATGCAGGGACTCACCTTGTCATGGGTCAACTCGAATCCAGAGTCATGTGTAGCCGGAACAAAATGAGCAAGAAAACGGGACTTCACCCGTGTAAACGCAACATCCCCAGCAATTGTTGTAAATAGAACTCTAATTTTGCCTTTTCGGTGGAATCAGCCGGGCAATGCTTTAATACAAAATGAGTGGTTTGCACAACCAAACGCCATCGTGGACGTTTGGGGATGTTTTTCAGGGTAAGGTACCGTTCGAAATTGCGTGCACGGGGTCGACTGTCATCGGCAGTCACCGTCCACAATTCACTTTCTTCAGCCAGTTCCACCATCGTTTTCTGTGTGAATGCTTCCCAACAATGCAAAGCATAAGAAGTCAGTTGAACGATGGCTTCAGGTATTGACGAATTAGAGGAAGCATTGGGAACAACGTTGATCAATTGCTGATATGGCAAGTATTTGAGCGGAGAAGAATCTTGGGCAAGAGACGATTGTACAAAGCACAACAATAAAACGGAATCTTTCAATTCGAGCCAACTTCCCGAACACATCATGGAGAGGATCGTTCCATCCTTTTTCTGTATCGAAGTAGCAATATCATGACCTTCGGAAAATACCGATTCCGTTTCCTCTTGGAAGAATTGTGCCAGGGGGTGTTCTTCCCAAGAACCTAAGGTCAAGTCTTTCAAATTCATCGCGACCAACTCCTCCATATCGTAGTCTAATGTGGTAGAGGCAGCGGTGTTGCCATAAATCACCTCTCCTTCTGTATTCAGTGCCAGCATTGCTTCTGGGAGACGCTCCAAGAAATTAAGAACGTTTTTCTTAGCTTGGCGCAACTCTTTTTCAATTTGTTGAAAATTCTCGATGTCCTTTTGCAGTCTGGCGTTTTCCTTTAACAGAATGGCTGCTTTCTTTTGTCCCAATTGCGACCGGACTCTGGATAACATTTCTTCTTTTTGAAAGGGCTTTGTCAGATAGTCATTAGCCCCCACTTCCAAAGCTTGTACCAAATCTTCGGTTTGAGTGCGGGCTGTCAAAATGATGATAGGGAGTTCAACGGGGCTATATTGCTGCCGAAGCCTCTGACAAGCTTCAAAGCCGTTGAGGTAAGGCATCATGACATCCATTAACACAAGGTCAGGCAGTTGATGTTCAATGGTTTGTAAAGCCTGACTCCCATTGGCTGCACTTTGCACCTCATAATTTTCCATTTCCAATTGTTTACGAAGCAACTCTCGATTAATCGAGTCATCATCCACAACTAATATGGGCACCTGCGGGGGAACCGGTTTTAACGGTTCCGGAGATGGGCTTTTCTGCGATACTGGGGCGTTGGATAATTTAGATGAGATCGGAGCCAGGGGGATATAACGCAATGCCTCTTGAACTTCATGTTGTTCAATGCGCTGTTGAGCATCTAAGTCGGAATCTGAAGAAAAGTGAGAGGTGGCTGGAGGAGAAACGATGGGCAAGGTGAATGAAAACCGGGACCCTTTACCCAGTTGACTTCTCACTTCAAGTTGACCTCCATGCAGTTGAATCAGGTTCTGGGTGATCGCTAAACCCAGACCCGTTCCACCATACTGTCGAGACGTAGACCCATCAGCTTGTCGAAACGGCTGAAAAATTTGCTTCTGCTGATCTTGAGAGATACCAATGCCCGTGTCCACAACAGTGACATGAGTCAGTGATTCTTGGCATTCTACAGTGACGCGAACCGAACCTTCTCGCGTAAATTTGATCGCATTGCTTAATAAATTGAGCACAATTTGCTGAAGACGATTTTCATCAGCTTGTACCCAAACTGGATGAGAGGGAAGGTTCAGGAGCAAATCAACAGATTTACCAACAAGGAGTGGCTGACAAAGTTGTTTGGCCAATGCGAGATTGCTCAACAAGTCCACTGGGGTGAGCTGCACCTGCAACTCATGATTTCGGATCTTTGAAATATCGAGAATGTCATTGACCAAATTCATCAAACGACGTGCACTGTGAATCACCAATTGCAGATGGTTTTGCTGTTCTTGAGAAAGGGAAGGTTGGGAGGAAGAGAGAAGGGTTTCACAAAACCCAATAATACCATGAAGGGGGGTTCGCAATTCATGAGATGTATTGGCTAGAAATTCATCCTTGAGCTGATCTGCCTGCTGTAATTGTTGTCGCATTTTTCGGGTTTCGGTCACATCCCGAAATACCCAAATATAACCATGGAGATTGTTTTGTTTGTCTTGAATGGGAGAAACGTTGCCGGAAATAAAGTAGATTTTTGACTGATGGAAAATTTTACAAATGAATTTGTGGTACGCAATTCTTTGATGATCCTTAAGAGGCTGCACCAACTCTTCCAGCCCCTCTTCCCCCGCCAAATCTTCATACTGGGACACCTCGTCGATTAACTGATTTTGCGCTCTGGCAAACGAACACCCCATTAAGGTTTCTGCCACTGGATTCATCAACGTGATCTTACCTTCATGATCCGTCGCAATCACGCCGTCTCCGATACTGGACAACGTACTGGAAAACCATTCCCGTTCTTCGGCCAATACCGATTTGATTTGGAGTTGTTCTTCAAAAGCAACATGGAGCTTTTGAATCATTTGATTGAATGAGGTTTCTAAAAACTTCAATTCACTGTCAGCAGGAGCATGAATGTGAACTTGAAAATCACCGAGGTTGTCATAGGCCAGATTCCGTGTGACAGACACAAACTCTGTTAATGGACGGATCAGTAATTTTCGAGAGACGAAAAGAAATACGATCCAAAGAGCCGCTGCTTTTAGGAAAGAGTTCACCACAATAAAAATAAATCCCAACTCCACTCGATTAAAAATAATGTTCGAGTCCAGAAACAAGATTATGTTTCCTAGTGAATAGGTCTTGCCCCGTTCCTCATAAATGAGTGGCCACGAAACGCCAATCCGCCCCAGGAAAAGATAATCCAAATGCCCCAGATCTTCATGAGAGATCATTGAAAAGTTTTCCAACTCTGCAATATTCTCAGAAGCAACCACCATGACTTCTTTTTCGTTAAACACCAAAGCACCACTGATGGATGGCAAGCCATCTATCCCTTGGAAAATACTGGATAAAACTCCCATATCAAATTCCCATAGAGCTTTGGATAGGCCTGGGCTAAAACTGTCTTTAATATTGGTGATTTCTCGAAAAACTTGTTCTTGGGTATAACGATATTCCACAACCATATGAATGATCGTCACGACCATAGCGAACACGAAGTAAATGGAACAAACATAGAGTAGCAATCGAATTGAAATGGATTTCTTTATATGTACGTTTGAATAAGTACGCATAACGGATACCGTTCATAGATTTGAGACCAGATATGAAACAATTGCTTTGGATTGCCTTGAGTTGGCTGGCTGTGAGTTGCTTCGGTAGTGGTGCTTTTAGCCAACCCATTCACATCGTTACTGAAAACTTTCCTCCTTTCAACTATGAAGAAGGGGGTGAGATCAAAGGCAAAAATACCGAGGTGGTACGGATGGTTTTAAAAGAGCTGAACATTCAACCTGAAATCGAAGTTTTGCCTTGGGCACGTGCTTTTCAAATGGCCAAAGACCTCCCCAACGTCATGATTTATTCCATTACACGGCATGCTAAACGAGAAAATCTTTTCAAATGGGTTGGTCAGATAGCACCTTCCTACATCTATTTGTTTTCCCTCAAAACAAATCCACCGTTTCGAATCCATACACTAGAGGATGCAAGACCGTATCGCATTGGTACCGTGAGAGAGGATTACCAAGAGCATTTTTTACTGAGCCATGGTTTTGCGAAAGGGGTTAACATCATGCCCGGTAATCGATACGAACTGGGGTTAAAAAAGCTCCTCAATAATCGAATCGATTTATGGGCAGTGCCGGAGTCAACGGCATTTTACTTAGCCCGACGTGAGGGTTACGATCCACTCAAAATCCTACGAAAAGAATTTGCTTTCGATCAAATATCTCATGAGGGAAACTATATTGCATTTGGAGTCAATACTTCTGATCAGATTGTTGAAAAATTTCGAAAGGCATTAGCAAAAGTTAAACAACAGGGTAATCCTCAAAAAACTTTAGATTGATACAAGGCAAACCCATTCTCGTAGACGGATGCCGACATCGCCGAACAACCCCTCTTTGGGAATTTCATCTTTTCTTATCAATCAGTTAAATAAACCCCTGCCCCAATGTGTCCCATTACCACTCCCACTTGTCCGGAGCTGTCCCAAGCTGTCCGGAGCTGTCCCTTGAATGAACTTGCCCTCTCCATTCAAACAAATTTAACCTCGCCTTGATCTTTTGTAGGGTCGATTAAGATGTGCAAAAGAGCCTTCCTTCGTTCTCGATTAGTGATCGCAGAACCGAAAGATTTCTAGGTTGGGAATTTTGTTTAATACAGTGTGGACTCTAGGCCTGCTTTAGAAAACATATTTCTCTCAACTTATCAAAAGATGAAAACTTAAACTATGGAGAGGGTATGGAATTTTTTGATTTTATATTCAAAGCAATCAATGATTTTACATGGGGATGGTCTCTCCTTCCTTTTCTCATCATTTTTGGGGTCTTTTTTACCATTGCCAGCAAATTTGTGCAGATAGAATTTTTCGGCCGCATGTTCCGAGTTTTGAAAGGAGAAAAGGGAGACGATAAAAAAGCGATTTCGGGCCGTGAAGCATTACTGATTTCTGTGGGTGGTCGCGTTGGTGGAGGCAATGTGGCGGGTGTTGCGGTAGCCATCACTCTCGGAGGTCCAGGAGCAGTTTTCTGGATGTGGGCAATCGCGCTCGTTGGTATGGCAACCAGTTTAGTCGAGTGTACACTCGCTCAGATGTTCAAACGTTCCAATGGAGATGGAACGTTCCGCGGCGGCCCGGCAAGATCGATCATCTATGGATTGGGAAGTGACTATAAATGGCTCGCAGCGATTTATGGAGTCAGCTTAATTGCTTCATTTTCTTTGGGCTTTAATGCCTTTCAAGGAAACACGGTTGCAGGTGCGGCTTTCGATAGTATGGGAATCGACCGGATGTGGACGGGAATCGCACTTTCTATAATCGCGGGTTTCATTGTTTTTGGGGGCATCCAACGTATTGCAAAAGCAGCCGATGTCATCGTCCCTGTGATGGCGTTAGGCTATATCAGCTTATGTTTGCTTATCATTCTGATGAACATCGCGGAATTACCAGGGATCATCTCCACCATCGTGAAAAATGCTTTCGGGTTCGAAGAAGTCGTCAGTGGAGGAATGGGAGCAGCAATCGCTCAAGGATTAAGGCGTGGTTTGTTTTCCAATGAAGCGGGATTAGGCTCTGCTCCAAACGTCGCTGCAACTGCTGATGTGCCTCATCCCGTCACTCAGGGAATCACGCAGGCGTTGTCCGTTTTTATCGATACGATTTTGATCTGTAGCTGTACGGCGTTCGTCATCTTGCTTGGTGAAGTTTATGTTCCCGGTGCAGAAGGTATTGATGGTGTTGTGCTGACACAACAGTCTTTAGTCTCTCACTTAGGAGCTTGGACACAGTACTTCTTGACGGTAGCCCTGCTCTTGTTTGCATTTAGCTCCATCATCTACAATTATTATCTTGGAGAGAATGCTTTGACTGTGATGACGCAAAATCCAGCGGCTCTCCATATCCTTCGTGTCGCTGTCATAGGGGTCTTATTTCTGGGTGCAGTCGCTCCTGGAGCAACTGCCGTCTTCTCCTTTTCCGATCCTATGATGGGGGTTCTCGCCCTGGTCAACCTCTTGGCGATCCTGATGTTGTTCCCGAAAGTCACCCGGGTTTTGGCGGATTACCGCCAGCAACTCAAAGCAGGTGTTGAAGAACCGGTTTTTGATCCCCAAAAATTCCCTGATTTGAATATCGACCTGACTGCATGGAACAAAGTCCAGTCAGCGGGGGCGGTACAGAACGGCACCAAGGCAAGCCAATAGGAGCCGTACAACAACCAAATAAACTTCTGACTTCAAGGGTTACCCTCTCACGAAGTATAAGTTCTGAAACTGTCGCCTAAAATTGGGAACATCTTGTCCCTCTTTTTAGGCGACTTTGGCCCTATAAAACCCCTAACCTCTCTCCTCGACAAAAGCCTCGAACAAACCTTCTCTTACGCCGACATCTCCGATGCTACCGAAGCCCATCTGATGGTGTTTGACAAACGTCCTGACATCGACTGGGAACAAAAAATCTTCCGAGAAACCAAGCCCCACAAAAGCCGCACGATCAGTCTCTGGGGGATGTGATTCATCAAAAACCCATTCTGGGTAAAGTCAGTTCTCTCTCTTCCGTTTCAATGAGTTGTTTTAACAAACTTCGGTGGCAATGATTCTCGTCGGTGCACGCCGAGGAACAGAGCAGCGTGATTGTCTCGCCTGCTGCGCTTCGATGGGCCAGTTTGAGGATGGGTTCCGTTTGCTCCTGCATTTCTTGCAGATACCGGCTGCGGTATTCGTCCATACCAATAGGAGGGCCATTCTTGCCGTAAAAGTCGGCATGCAGCTTTCGGCTTGGGCCGAGGAAAGCCCACCATGCTTCCCACGTCTCATTTTCTTTTTTCAAGGCGCGTGGGCGATAGCGACAAATTAAAAGTCGAAAGCCATCGTCGTCACCGATGGGGTCATTCCAACGCTTCGTTCTGATCGGCATTATTTTTGTCCTTTGAGTTATGGTCAGGGACTCTGGTAAATCGACTAATTTGTCCCATTCCGCATCATCATTAGCACCCGAGTAAATACCAACGTCATTAGTCAATTAGAAACAGACGTAACCACCCAAATCAAGAAATAAACTGAAGTGTCTTAACTACGTTTGCTTGGCCACATTCCATTCCAATGTCGCTTCCCATTTAATTTTGCTGGTCAATTGCATCAACACAAAAAGTGTAATGACAGAGATGATTGTGACGATAAGCCCCGTAATCCCCAGCCCGGTAGGACTTCTGTAGAAGAAGGACAGTGAGAACACAACAAGGTAGAGCAATTGGAGTAGCGTTGATATCGCCGCATGTTTCCAGTCATTGACACGAGTCAAATAGCTGAATGTCAGCAAACAGGACACCAAAGTGGCAATGCTGAAAGCGGCATACTTTGAAATGTGGTCCGCAGAATAAGCAAACACTAAATGGAATGACAGAAAGGTGGCTGCTAGGAAAAAGTAATGCATGGGATGGAGTTCTCGCCTTGAGAGGATACCGTATATGACCATTACAACGACAAAAAACAGCAGCGAAACAGGAGCGAAGAAGGAAATTCTTGCAGCAATGTCACCCGGGCTCATTTCTTTGGGGACAATAATGCCAATATTCTTCCCCGTTACAGTCTTATCAAGGTGCCATTCGAACTGATTGGTCTGGTCGTGTTTCTCCCGCTTGGTGGGTGGAATTGTTCGATTCGGGAAGTCATACTGCTCGAAATCGGCTCTCAAGTTCGCACTAAAATTATCCAATCTGGTAAGCCGATCTACTTGGGCTAACTCGCCACTTGGCCTGATATCGTCCCTATCAGCTTTAGGTGGTGATTGCTGTTGGCCTGCTAGCACATACAGCATGTAGTCTGTACCGGTGGTCTCATAGCGGAATTCCACTTTGACTTTGCCGGTCAAACTAGCCTGCGCAGCCAATTCCATCGGCGTCCTGGCTACCAGCTTTGATAGGGGCTGCACCTCCACATCGTTAATCTTCATCTCTATACTGCGGTACAAGGACTCCGAAGAACTCAGACCGGGCAACAGGAACAGCGGATGATTCCGGTATTTCTCAGGTACCGATTCAATATCATATTCATATTCACCCTGATACAGTGCCAAGAACACAGGGAACCATAGGTTGCCAACTTTCCTGCGCTCTAGTTTTAGATCGATATCGATGTTGGACCTCGAAGGGTCAATAAATTCCTTCTGTTGGTAGGACGAAACGGTATCAAAACCACCCACCATCCCTTTCTTCTCTTTGGTGACTTCATAGTAAATCTGCGGCGGGGTGATTCTCAACGGTCCGCCATAGGCATTCTGAACGCGTTTCAGCAAGACGTGTGTTTGATCTTCAGTTCTTATGGTATTCACGACACCAAGAATCATCCAACCCACACTGAATCCCGCAAAGATAAACCCTATAGCCAGTAAATTTTTTATGCTCATGGAATTCTCCTATCTCGGAATGTGTAACTTTGTTGTTAACAATGGCTCATCTGAGCCAGCAATTCCTGAAGATAGATCGCGTGAGTGAAACCACTGTGAATTGAAAGTGAAAAAGGCGTGAAGGCGTGAAAGTGAAAAAGGCGTGAAAAGGAGCAAAAGCGATAGCGGACGAATCGAACATTCTGAACACAAACAGGGTATTTTAAATGCTATTGCTGTTCACCCTTTGAATCGGATAATTCCACTTGGAATCCTTGGGTGTATATCCAAAATAGCGTTTAAACTCGCGGCTAAACTGGGGCACACTTTCATATCCCACACGATATGCTGCGGCACTGTTTGACAGTCCCTCAAAAATGATCAGGTCGCGGGCGCGGTTCAAGCGAATGCTTTTGATGTATTGCAATGGTGAGTAGGATGTCATTTTTTTAAACTGGTCGTGAAATGAAGAAACACTCATGCCATCCTTTTTTGCCAGTGATTCCACATCTAATTTGGTTTGATAGTTTTCATGTATATAACGCAGCGAACGAGCGATTTTAATCTGCTTGTTATCCGGTGAAAACATTTCAAACAACAAACGGGCTTTCGGTCCCTGCAAAATCCTAAATAAAATCTCGCGAATGAGTTGAATTCCTAAAATTTTAGCCTCGTTTGCCGACAGCACACAACGTAACAATCGAATGGAAGCATCCATTAATTCATTGGTAATTTCATCCGTATAGATAGCTAAAGGATATGAGTCTTTATTGGGTAAAGGCATTTCCATCTGACTTATTAGTTCTGCCATAGTGGCGTATTCTAGAGGAATCGACATAGCCAGAAAGGGGGTTTCGGGGGAACCATCAGCGTCACACTCAAAGGGCAGCAAAGCAGGTAAGACCAAGTAGTGACCTGGATCGTAGATAAACGTTTGGCTGCCCACGTAACCTACTTTACGGCGTTGGGCCACAAAAACGACACAAGGATCATACATTATAGTAGCCCCGTGCAGTGGTGTCTCCGTGCGATATAACCATACCTTGTCCAGAAGGGTTGGGTTAAAACCTTCATTCGTAGCAAGCCGGTCTAAAAGTTGGATGAATTCCGTATTCATGATTCTCCAGTCGAGTATAAATTAGTGATTCCAAATTATTATGGAGGTTTTGAACTAATTAGGCAATAAAACCTATTCAAAACTCCATATAGAATTCATATTTGTAGAAATAGGCAATAAATTTGAAGGAACTGGTATTTTTCGGTTCAAAAATAATGGTTACTCTAAGTTTGTTTTCTCATAAGAAACTTTTTTTAAAATTTTAGCGAGAGAGTGACCATGAATAAAATTCCTGAAGAAAAACTGGCTGTCGTGAAATATTTAGCAGAATTTGCAGTTCGCCCCATGTTCCGCACACCCGTTCACATTAAACCAGATGAACGCGGAATTGATAACTGGGAGGACATCTACTTTGAATCTTCTGACGGTACGCCCTTGGAAGGCTGGTGGTTAAAGGCTCAAGGCTCAAACAAATTAATTATCGCAAACCATCCCATGCCCATGAGTCGATCAGGTTTTACTGGGCATTGGGGTGAACCTTGGAGCAATGTCGACGACATCGAGATAGATTTTGTAAAAGCCTACGCTCATTTAGTTAAGGCGGGATATAATGTATTGGCTTACGATCTTCGCAATCATGGCAATAGTGGAGCGGCAAACGGAGGAATTTGCGGTATAGGTCGTTACGAGTGGAGGGATTGTGTCGGTGCTAAACAATTTGTGGACACTCATCCCACCCTCAAACAGATGGATGTCGGTTTGTTGAGTCGTTGTACTGGAGCGAACGCCCAGTATGAAGCCATTCATCGTTTTCCTGAACTATTCGAGAATGTAAAATGTTTGATGTGCCCGTTACCGGTTTCGATGACTGCGCTGATGAACGCCTTTGCCAAGCTTCAAGGCGTGGAAGAATACATGCATATCTTGGATCAGGAACAAGTCAAATTGGGAGGCTTCAAGAATAGTGAAATGAACCCACAGCTTTTTGCTCCCTCAGTCAAACTTCCCGTGTTGATGTCGCAAGTTAGAGAAGATCTATGGACTGACAACCCTGCGGACGGTCAAAAAACATTTGATATGCTTGGATCCACTGAGAAAGAATTATTTTGGATCGAAGGCACCACCCGCCGGTTTGATGGCTATAATTACTTCGGCAATCACCCTGAAAAGATGATCGCTTTTTTTGATAAGCATCTGAAGTGATCACTACTTTCACTATATAAATTCTCAAAAACTGATCTAGTGGACGCCGCTCGAATCAATCCGAATGTAGTGATGGAGCAACCCCAAAGTAGCGCTTATACTCCCTGCTGAATTGGGTTGCACTGTTATATCCCACCAAGTAATTGGCCTCGCTGACACTTTTGCCTTTTTCGATATACCCCTTAGCCTTACTAAGCTTGATCGATTTTGCATATTGCAGCGGCGATAAGTGCATTACCTCTTTGAATTTTTTATGAAAACCCGAAGAACTCATATGAATGAGTTCGGCTAGTTGCTTCACAGACAAAGTTTTATCGATATTCTGAGCGGGTAGATTTAGGGTATCCTGTCATGTTCTTCAAAAATCCTAAAAATCTCCAAGTGCTCAATGCGGGTGATGTTATTGGTGCTATGCAGTATGTTCAAGGTCATGAAAAACTCAAAGACCGGGTGAACCCCTTGATCCGAGGCAATCTCATGGACCGTCCTCACATTTTGGATAAACTGGGATGCGATGAAGGCTGGTTATTGGTGTTTGATCGACGCACCACGATCACTTGGAAAGAGAAGATTTTTTGGAAGGAGGAAACGGTTCGAGGGAAGAGAGTGCATGTGGTGGGGTGTTAGCTTGTTTTAAGGAGAGGAAAACTTTAAATCACAAATGCGGACCCAAGAATCGATCACCGTTGAAATGGATCAAATGATCGGGATTGTCTGCAATCCAGACCTCCGTTTCCCAAGCAATATCGCCAACGTACTTCCGAAACAATGCGCGATCAGGAAAAGCTGTGACATAAATGCGACCCGCTGAACAGGCAGCAAACACCTCCTCAAGTTCCTGCCAACGTTTTGGTGACACGGGGCCATGTGAAGTGACGGCTTCAATCAAAAAAATCCAATTCTTGTTTTCTTCGTACACCACAACGTCTGGCAACTTGTCGTGAGCCATTGGCGGGACACCAAGTTCTTCCAGTTTCTGAGAATCGAGAATCAAGATTTTTTGAGCGGTATCCCCAACATAGATCACTCGTCCCTCTTGACCGATGAATCGTGAGCAGAATTCGTGAATGATGTCGGCTTGTAGCTCATTGTGCTTCCCTGCCGACAAGTTTATTGCCGTCCCATCCGGGAGCCGCACTGGAACTTTCACCAAGTCCCGTTTTCGGTCATACAATTCCTGCAAACGCCCAACTTCCTTTTGAAATGAAGCGATTTCTTCCCTCCAATTCCTATCAGGAAAGGCACGGACAATTTGTAACATATCCTCCGTTAAGGAGTAGTTGGTGTCGCCGCTATTGGTGGGGCGAGTGGGAAGATCGCGGTTGCGATCAATCAGGCGAGCTTGCTCAAATTGATGCAAGGTCTGTCGACGAATGGTTTCTCGCGAATTGGGAGCATAGGTCTGCTTGTAGTGGGTGCTGATGTACTCCATAATATCAACTGTTCGGAGCAAAGGGTTCTGGGCGTTTTCCCACGCATCGTTAGGCGTCAATTGTGCCAACGCAAGCAACACCCAGCCAGAACGATCATTATATTGCTGTTTCGGCAAACCCAATGCCTTCAAAAGATATTTGGCTTGTTCGAGCCTTCCTTTGGGGATCTTTTCTTTTTTCACTCTTTGTCTCACAGAGAAGTTCTGTTTCTACCGTTTCATCAACGCACGCAAAGTCATGCTGAATGCGCTTTCCAATCAATTGGATGGTTTCTCTTGCTGGGAGTCGCATGAGTCGAATTTCGGTGGCATTGACCTGAGTGTTTCCACTCACACAGCGGAAGTATCGGTCAATCAGGGTGGAGTTGAGCAAGGCAGCGAGTCCAAACGCTTCATCTATATTGAAACTGCCATGCTTTCTGGTGATGCAATTCAAATGATTCTCGAACCCAACGAATTCTCCCTCAGAGGGATCAGGGATGAGAACACCGGCTTCCAACCGACGATTTTGATCTTTCGCACTAAATCGCTTCAGGAGCACAGTCACCTCGTTTCGAGATAAATGCCGATGGGCACCCGTCGTGAGGGCAAAACGAGCATCTTTTTTATGCTGTCCCGTCCATTCCACGTCGAAGAAACGGATATTGTGCATCCGATACAAACACACCGAATTGGGTAAATTGCAACCATCGATGAATTCACGGGTGCGGTGCTCCACCACGGGTCCAGTCCAGATGTGATAACCTAAGCTGTTGAACGTATCAGGCCAGGATTCCACTTGTTTGAGGATCGAGGCATCCTCATCCGTTTCGGGAAGCCGGATGAAGTAATTGTCTGTGGTTTTGTCGAGGATCAAGCCCGCTGGATACGGACTGATTTCCGGCTCACCCAAATCAGTCCGGCCCACGCTTCTTGAAAGTTCAATCGTTGGCGACTGCTCAGAGGACCGTGAAAACACGCAAATCACATTTTCTTGCAGGACGGCCTTCTCCTTGAACGCATCTTTGCGGGATTGGAAAATATGAACTTTTTCCAAGCTCATGGATTTCAAAAGCCACTGCCGAAATCCTTTAAAATACAGCCCATTGGTGAAGCTCCTGGGTGTGATAGCAATCATGATGCCTGCTTCTTTCAGGCACTCCCCGGCGACTGCCATAAAAAAGGCGTAGATATTGGGATTTCCTTTGAAGAGGTCTGCAAGGCGACCGCTATAGGGTGAGTTTTGAATATTGATTTTGAAGTAGGGTGGATTGAGGATGGCTAAATCAAATCGCTCTCCGGTGAAATCAGGGCGAGCCAGGATGAAATCATTAGTACGGATCTCAAAGGTAAACCGCTCTCCGTATCGCTCAGCAAGTGTTGTCAAATTTTCTCGAAGGACCGAGAGAATCCCCGAATCGGTTTCATAAACTACTGCATGAATGGTTTGTATTTCATCCATCAAGTGTTCGACAACCGCAACCGTGAGAATACCCGCCCCCGCCCCCGGATCGAGAATGTGAAGATGTTGCCCCGATGCTTTAGCATGAGTCGCCATAAATCGAGCCACTGGCGAGGAGGTAAAAAACTGGCCCCGTGCTTTGAGGATGTCTTGGGAAATCGAATCTAAATACGCGTTTTGCTGCGCTTCGACCTCGAAAATGAACTCCATGCGCTCCCTTTCTTGTCACCTTTTTGAGGTTTCGTGAATCCCTTCAAAATCAACAGCCCCTTAGGAAATTCGCAGTTGAAACGACGGCATATCACCCAAATTTTTTTGGGATGTTAAAACGTCTTTTCAAGCTATCAGACTGCTTCAAATCGTCAACGGCAAAGCCTGCAAGATCCTGGAATCGTTTTCATCAGTGACGTTGCCAGTATAAGGGCCTGGAGCAGACGATAGTCCTATCGAAGTTCTGAATGAGGCAGAATTCGGTGTTGTCAGTTTTTCTGTCCCATTTGACGATGAATTTGGCTGCGTATCGAAATTCTTACTGTCAATCTCAGGCTATGACTACATCGTGGCAGCATGGGGCGACGCATCGTTCTATACCTTTAATCTTGCCGAAAAAATCTGGATGACTCTTGGATTACCCCCCCGCTGTATGGGCAATGACCAACAGCGTTTAATTTACGATGATCTTGGACTCCCCGTATTCGGTGTGGCAGAGGGCGAAGTTTCAGGTGAATATCATTACAACCTGAAACGGAACGTCAGTTGGAAGATGTCCAACGAGTATCTTCGACGCTATCTGTGGATGCGAGGTGCGCGGGGTGTGCGGGTCTTCTATTATTCAGCTCAGTTGGCAGATGTTCCAGAACTCCGAGCAGTCATGGCGGGAGAAGCTCAAGTGGTCCACAAGCCTGCGGGAGAAGTAGAATGGTACAAGCTAGATATCCGTGAACACAATGGCGGACTCCTTCTGCAACTTTGGGCGTCGGTGGAGGCCGTGATGCCAGTTCTCTGTCGGGAACAGAACGCTGATGGCATTGTCTGGCCTGGTTACGATCAGCCAATGACGCGCACGCATGCTAACGTTCTATTACATTACGAACTAGTCTACATAAACGATAAGTTTCTCCAAAAGTATGAACAGAGCGATTTCTACGATTCGCCCCCTTTCTATGCCTATAATACTTGGTACTGTAGTCCATCATACAGAGGGCAATGGAACTTTTCTGGAAGAATGAACATGAAACTTTGACCCATTTGTCACAAATTTGTTACAATCAATTATGCAAGAAGTTGCATGGCTAGGCGATACTAAAGAACAGCTCACCCAATTCCCGGCCTCCGTCAGCCGAGAGATTGGGTATGCTCTGTTCCGGGAGCAGGAGAAAAAACCGCATCCCGCGATTTCGCCACTAAAGGGATTTCGTCACACTGTTCGTGAAATCCGAAGTCATGAGCGTGGTGACACTTACCGGGCTGTCTACGTGGTCAATCTCGGAGATAAAATTTATGTACTCCATGTCTTTCAGAAGAAATCGCCCAAAGGCAGCAAGACACCAAAACCGGATATGGAAATCATCCGAAAACGTCTTCAATATCTCGAACACACGCTAAAGGCAGAAAAATGACCGAAGAGATCACCATCACCGAAAGCACAGGGAGCGTTTATAAAGATTTAGGCTTTGAGAACTCAGAAGACTGGGATGCCAAAGCGCGTTTGGCCTCTGCCATCATGGATGTCATGGCGGATCGCCAATGGAATCAACAACAGGCAGCGGATTTTCTCGGTATCAAACGCACGGAGATCTCCAATATCCAACGCGGCCAATTCCAACGTTTTACTTTGGACCGCTTGATGTCCTACTTATGCAAATTAGAGATGGATGTGGAAATTACCGTGAAACCTCGAAAGGACAACCAGCCAGGACGGGTTGCGGTCATGTCGGCATAAAGTTCTCGAAAGCATCTATTTCTTGTCGCCAACGCTTGACGGACTCCTCACCCGTCCGTGAACATCACATCACCAAATGGATCATCTTCCAGCATTTCCTCTTTATTTGAACCCCAAAGAAGCTGTGGCTTGTCGGCATGACTGTGCAGGAATCGGATTCAAACGCAGCGCGAGCTTCTTCGTCGAAGGCTCGTTCTTCTTCCCAATCGTCGATCAGGGCTTCGAGGTCGCCTTCAGGAATTTCGTTTAGAAACTGGGCGACGTGAGGGGAAACCTCTCGTTGTACGATCATAAGGCTTCTCCAGTGATCTGGTGTCAAAGTTGATGGGATTAGGGTATCATCACTTGGAAACGTCTTTCTTTATTCTGAATTAAAAGTCCACTATGAAAAGTCAGTTCGCCCGCTGCTCAATTTAAGAAACCATCATGAAAAAATTTTTCAATACCACCGGACCGTGTAATCCCAATAAACACTACATGTTGCCTGCCCAAGAACGCTGTCAAGGATTGACGGATTTCATTGATAACGGCCAATATTTTGTGATCCATGCCGCACGGCAAACCGGCAAAACTACGATGCTCTTGGACTTGGTAAAACAATTAAATGCCTCAGGAAACTATTACGGGCTATATTGCTCTTTGGAATCTATCCAAGGCCTGGACGAGGCCGAAAAAGGAATCGCAGCAATTAATCACAAACTTCAATTTTGTGTTGAGTTTAGTGAACTGTTGTCCCGTTTCCCTTTTGCCAAAGATGCGGATTATACCCAGCCTTCCATCCTACTCACCAAAACAACAAACTCATCCCAGGGAATCCCCTTTATGCCGAAGTGATTCTTCGTACTTTGTCCCATCCGGCCCAAATCCAGATGGACGACGAGGAATTTCCTCCTGAGGTTCCGGCCTATGTTGTGGACAGCCAGTTGGATATGAAGCAGTTGCTCACCGATTTCCAAACCTTTTGGCGGGAAAACAGTGAAATTTGGATCGAAAAGTATCGCTACCAAGAAGCGGCACCCCATCTGATTCTTCAGGCGTTTTTGCAACGAATCTTGAATTCTGGTGGAACGATCACCCGTGAAATGGCGTCAGGAACCCGGCGCTTGGATTTATGTGTCCACTTCCAAAATCACCGCTATCCCATCGAACTGAAATTACGTTATTCCGACAAAACATATGTCGAAGGCCAGCAACAATTGTTGAGCTATTTGGATAAACTGGGATGCGATGAAGGCTGGTTATTGGTGTTTGATCGACGCACCACGATCACTTGGGAAGAGAAGATTTTTTGGAAGGAGGAAACGGTTCGAGGGAAGAGAGTGCATGTGGCGGGGTGTTAGTTTGTTTTAAGGAGAGGAAAACTTTAAATCACGAATGCGGACCCAAGAATCGATCACCGTTGAAACAGCTCATATGAGCTGTTTCGGCAAACCCGTCGGCTTCCTCATGTCAATATGGACATTTACCTCTTGGTGTGTTTTGGTTGTGTTTTCGCAAATTTTGCAAGTTATAGAGTCATTTGGAAGAGGTAAATATGGATTCGAAAAGCAGCCTTTCGTCCTCAAGTTGGGGGATAAAGAAAAAGCAAATCGTTGTCTTTCTGATGCTCGGCGTGGTGACTGCGCTGATTACGGGCGGGGTGGGTTATTGGAATGCACGGAATGCACTGGAAACAGAATCCTTTAACAAATTAACGGCGGTACGTGAAATTAAGGGAAGCCAGATTGAAAATTACTTTCAACAAATTGAACACCAAGTAGTGACTTTTTCTGAAGATCGCATGATCATTGATGCTACCAAAGCATTCCGCGCAGCCTTTCAAGCAGTTGAAGGAGAATTAAACCAAACGGATCTGTCCCAAGTAGATCTCAAGAATCGTCAATACTACGAAACCGAGTTTTTCCCAAAACTCAAACGTAATACTGATCGTTCAATCTCCGAAAACAATTATTTTCCTTCCGAAAAAACCACTCGAATTTTGCAAAATCTTTACTTTGCTTCCAATCCGCATCCGACTGGCGAAAAAGACAACCTCGACAATGCCGGAGATGGCAGTTCCTACAGCCAAATCCATGAAACCTATCATCCGATCATTCGAAGCTACCTAAAGAAGTTTGGCTATTACGACATTTTTATTGTCGATCCTGACACGGGACACATCGTGTATTCCGTTTTCAAAGAAGTGGATTATGCCACTTCCTTACTTTCTGGGCCTTACCAAAACACTAACTTTGCTGAAGCGTTTCGTGCTACACGAAATGCAAGGGACAAGGATTTTGTGAAACTAGTGGATTTCCAACCTTATGATCCCTCGTACCATGCCGCCGCATCGTTTATTGCCTCACCCATATTTGAAGCAGATCAACTGATCGGCGTGTTGGTATTCCAAATGCCAATCGACGAGATTAATGGGGTGATGACTAGCAATCAACAATGGATCGAAACAGGACTGGGGGCAAGTGGAGAAACATACTTAGTAGGCAACGATTCCAAATTGCGGAGTCAATCTCGCTTCTTGATAGAAGGTCCTGAGAACTATTTTGAGGCCCTTGAAAAAAGTGGTTTGTCCAATTCGGTGATCGATCAAATCAGAAATCAAGGCACGGCCATCGGTCTGCAACCTGTCCAAACCGAAGGGACGTCAGCAGCGGTGGCTGGCAAATCAGGGCAAGCGATTTTTCCTGACTACCGAAATGTGAGCGTTCTCTCGTCTTATCGTCCTTTAAAGATTGCAGGGGTGGATTGGATAATCATGAGTGAAATTGATGAAGCCGAAGCTTTAGCCGCAGCGACTTCATTGATGTGGCAAATCTTAGTCGTGATTGGTTTTTTAATCGCCGTGTGCTTTGTTCTCGCTTACAGTTTCGCCTCTCGATTTACGGCTCCAATTATCGAAATGATGCGAATGATTACTGAAATCAGTAAAGGGCATCTAAGTTTTCGCGTCACGGTGACCACGCACGACGAAATTGGAAGAATGGTTGCCATGATGAACGAATTTGCTCACAGTTTGGAACTTGACACGATTGCTGCGCTACAAAAAGTAGCCAAAGGGGATCTGAATGTGAATTTTCAACCAAAAGATGAAAAAGATGTGATTGGCCACGCGGTTGTTGAGTTGATAGACAATCTCAACATCACCCTGCGTAAAGTCCAGAATGCCGCGGGAGAGGTAGCACAACAGAGTCAGCAGATTCTTCTGTCCAGTCAGGAACTATCTCAAATGGCTAGTAGTCAAGCCAGTGCTTTGGAGAAATCCAGTGCTTCCATACAAGAGGTAGCTGCTCAGGCAAAACAAAATGACAAGAATGCCCAAGAAGCAAAAACTCTCTCGATGACCTCGAAAAACAGTTCAGAAGAAAGCAATCAAAAGATGTCGGAGATGGTGAAGGCCATGCAGACCATCACTCAGACAAGTGACGACATTTCGAAGATCATCAAAACCATTGATGAAATTGCGTTTCAGACCAACTTATTAGCGATCAATGCCGCTGTAGAAGCGGCAAGAGCAGGTCAATATGGAGTCGGATTTGCTGTGGTGGCAGATGAAGTACGCAGTTTAGCTCAAAGCAGTGCTAATGCCGCACGTCAAACTACAGATTTAATCGCGAATTCGAATCAACGCGTACAGGAAGGGATGCAGATTGCCTCCGATACCGCCGATTCATTAATGGAGGTTATGAGGTACATCAACCAGGTGACTGAAACCGTCAATGAAATCACCAATGCGAGCCAACAGCAGGCCGTTGGGGTTGAACAAATCAATGTCGGGTTAACCCAAATCGAAAAGGTGACACAAAACAACGCTTCCAGTGCTAAACAAACGACGCAATCCGCAGAAATTTTAGCCCAGCAGTCTCAAGATTTGAGGGAGATCGTCGGGCAGTTTCAGTTACGAGTCGATCCTCCTTCGCAACCGTCAACTCATGTACCGCTGCAAATCGGTCAGTTAGTTCAATAAAGTGCTACGGGAAGTGCTATCTTCTCTTTTTGCCAGAAATGGATGCTTGTGCAAAATTATCTGCCTCACTTCAATTAACATGAATTAATCGGCTACAAACTCAACCCTATGTAAACTCGTGATGAGTTCATAAATGGAAGAGTGCCTTTGTACATTATCTTGAAATGTCGACACCCAACCTTCATTTCCCTCCAAAACATCAATTTGCAAAAGAGGAGCAACTTCATCGGAGGTGATTCGAAATCCTTCTCGTTCCAAAGCATGAACTGTCCAGTATCGAGACAATCCTTCTCCTCGAACTACAACGGGTTTACTCAACTCCTGGTGGGACTTAAAAGATCCCCGATGCGGATCAAAAAACAGGTTCTTTCTTCGAAAAGCATTTTCAATCACGCCGTTCAATATGAGATCTTCAGGAGCGCCGGCATGAAATGAATGGTCTTCGCCCAAAATCCAAATTTGATCTGCGACACTTAACGCCAAGTCCCAATCATGGGTGGACATTAAAACGGCTTTTTGAGTCCGTCGTACTAAATTTTTCAGCAATTTCGAGATTTCTACTCGGCTAGGGAGGTCTAAGAACGCTGTTGGTTCGTCTAAAAACAAAAGTTGAGGTTCTTGGGCTAAAGCTCGCGCAATCATCACTCTCTGTCGTTGACCATCACTAAGTTCATGCACATTTCGATATTGAATCGAGGCAATATCCGTACACTGAATGGCCCAATCCACCACACCGCGGTCATGAACCGTCAAATTTCCAAAGCCCGAAGTATAAGGGTATCGTCCTAAACTCACCAAATCCCATACTTGAAACGGTCCCAACTGAGGACGTTCGGTCAACACAATCGCTATAGATTTCGCCTGCTCCTGAACTGAAAGATCTGAAATGGGTTGTCCGAGGATTGAAATAGTCCCTTGTAAAGGCGGAAGCAGACCACATAGGGTCCGCATGAGAGTCGACTTACCCACGCCATTCACCCCCAATAGGCACACCAACTCCCCTCCATATAGAGTCAAATCGAGTCCTTGAAAAAGAATCGAGTGGGACCGAGGATAGCCGATGGCTAAGGCCGATGTTGTTAATTTGAGACTTGTTTCAAGAGCTTTCATGGTTTCACAGAAATTTGACGCTTCAAAATCACCCAGAGGATGATCGGTCCTCCTAAAAGGGAAGTAATCGCGTTGAGAGGTAAAGTGTATTGGGAACCGGGAAGCTGCGCTACAATTTCGGAAATGAGGGCTAATTCGGCTCCAATCAAGACCACAGCAGGTAAGAGAATCCGGTGATCTGAAGTATTGAAGAGACCTCTGCACAAATGCGGAACGGCGATTCCCAAAAAACCGATAGGACCGCAGAAAGCCGTTACGCTCCCAGCCAGAACTGCCGTACTTATAATCACCAAATTTCGAGTATTCTTTATGGAAAGGCCCATGCTTTGGGCATAAGTTTCCCCGAGCAACAAAGCATTGAGGGGTTTGATAGTCATCAACGCAACGGCCAACCCACCAAGAATTGCAGGGGTTAAGATACTCAACTGATCCCAAGTGACTCCTCGAAAGCTGCCGAACGTCCAAATCAAATAGGATTGGATTTCTTCTGGTTCACTGAAATAAATCAGGATGCTCACCAAACTGCCGACCATCAAACCAAAAATCAGCCCCACGATGAGCAAAGTCACGTTGTGCTGCACCCGCTGAGCTAGAAAAACGACAATGAGCAACACCAGCCCAGCCCCCGTGATGGAGGCAAAGAATAGGCTCAGTTGGCTGAGTAGTCCTGCATTATCCATCAAGCCAATGCCCACTCCGGTGCCTAAAACAACTAAGGCCACTCCTAAACTTGCTCCAGCATTGATGCCCAACACAAATGGTCCCGCCAAAGGATTACAAAACAAGGTTTGCATTTGTAGCCCGCTGGTTGATAAGGCCGCCCCTGCTAATAATGCGACAAAAATCTTAGGGAGCCGCAATTCCCAAATGATTTGGTGCAAAATCACATCGGCTTCTTGATTCAATAATATCGCCACGGTCGATTCCCAAGGAATAGAAACCGAACCCACACTCAGCGCGAGACCAAACAAGAAAACGAGGGCGAAAATCAGAAGTCCCCAGATGAGCGTTCGAGGACGTTGGCGAGACCACGGCGGATTCGATTTAGAGGGCTTTGCGGTGGTTCCCATAGAAAATTATCCAATCAATGAGAAGTTATTGTAATTGGCGATACCAAATCAATTGGTGGTCTGGGAGTAGGTCAGGATGAAATATCTTGATCAAATCAGCGAGGACAAGATGGGGGTTCGTTACTCCACGTTCCCAATAATCATTGCCCCCGTATGGATTCAAGAGGGCGTTGTTGTTAAAGACGGTCTTGTGTTGAAAGGCTGAAAAAAAGCGATACCGTCGATCCTCAGCCAACCCTTCATTCAGAGATTTCCACACTCCTGTATTCAACCAATAGTCAGCATGAGCCGCGGTTTTCAAAACCGCTTCTAAATCCAAGTGGAGGCTTGTTTGAGATGAATTCTCGGCCCACAGATATTCGGCTCCAGCATCTTGCAGAAACGCAGCGATATAGCTTTGTCCACCGGGCATATACCATGTTCCTTCAATGCTAGTCCCCGTGAAAACAGAGGGGCGTTTTGTCACGTTTTGAGTGAGCTGTACCATCGAACCATATTCCGTTGCGATCTCGTTGAAAACGCGTTTGGCTTGGGCTTCCCGATTGAAAAACAAGGCCATGAATTTGATCCACTCGGCACGCCCTAAGGGGGTGGGTTCCAAATATTCAGCAAAGATGCCCACATGAATTCCCAGCTTGAGCAATGAGGTATAGCCATCTCGATAAGGATTTCCGGTGCCATAAGTCATCACAATGTCGGGGTTCAATCGGAGGGTGGATTCCAAGTTGAGGTCCACGTTGCGTCCCACTTCCACCACTTGTTTTCGTTCAATTCGTTCCAAGATTTTTGGGGAATTGACCTGTTTGAAATTGGCAATCCCAATCAAGCGTTCCAACAAATCCAGTTGTTCTACAAAAGAAAAATAGGTTGTGGATAGAACCACCATTGACTTCAAAGGAACTTGGATCATTTGTGCGTTCTCAAACCCAGAAGGAATGGGAGTTCCACATTGAACCAAGAGGTACTTAAAGGATTCTCCTTTTTCGCTCCAAGGCCCTGTCACGGTTACGACTTTGTAATGGCGGTGATAAGACACCTGAAAATTCCGAGCGTAGTCTACCTGGACTGTTTCAGGGAAGTAGTCGTGATCGGGATCAAAGTCTGCAACGCACTCTGGAAAAGCTTGAACCAACCCCGGCAATAGCAACCCAACCCACAGTAAAATCCCAGCCCCGAACCTGAACCAAGCGTCAGTCCATCGATCAACTTGCATGAGTTCTCCCGCTAATGAGCTTTGAATTTTTTGTTCTGACGATCTTTGTCATCGGGTTCTAATCCTAAGAATTTCTTTCTTAAGTGATCCCAAAGTTCCAATTTGCTCCAGTCGGGATTCCGCGTCACTTTCATCTCTTCGGTTAAAAAAGGATTGGGTAAAAAGACGGTCATTTGTTGCTCATCATGGCCATTGAACAGACGTAATCCCCAGCTTTGGGGAACGCAGGTTCCATCTAAGCGACGGTAGAGTTCTGCACGGGAGGTACGCCGATGAGCCGCTAATTGAGGATCAATCGGATACTTCTTGTTTCCCTTATGCTCGCCAATACAAATGTGGAAATGCCAGGCCCCAAAATCCACTGTGATGTATCCATCCAACATCCCGATCTTTTGGGGAGCATTGGTTGCCTGAATTTCCCAAGCAGCACCTTGGATCAACACTCCAAAGTGAATCTGTTTCCAATAATTGGAAAAAATGTCTTCGATCAAATCGAACAAAATCGACTCTTCCGGTTCGATGGAAAAAACCTCCAAAGTTCCATTTCCGGGTTCTTCAACAATCTGAGAAGCTGCCATACGTTTTCTTTCTCGATTAAAATGTGGCTTTCACACCTGAATAAACTGAACGTTCGGGAGTGGCATAAGACCAAGCCGTTTCATAGACTTCGTCTGTTAGATTATCGATACGCGCATATCCTTGTAAATTCTGAGAAAAATCATGCGAGACTGCTACATTGATCACTGTATAGGGATCCAGTTGTCCCACGGCTTCACCATTTTTCTTCGCCGCAGAAGTAATTGCATCTCGCTCACCAACCCATTGGAGAGAAGAATTGAAGTGAGTGACCTCCGAAAGACGGTAATTCGTCTTCAATACCATTTTATGGTTTGGTCGACGGACGAGACGTTTGCCATCAGGATCTTCAGTATGGGTGTAAGTATGGTCTAAGCGGAGCGATAGAGCCTTGGCAGGATTCACAGCAATGAAGCTTTCTGCTCCTTGGGTGCGGGTTTGGCCTTCAGCTTGTTGGTATTGCCCAAAAGGATCAACATCGATAGGAGTCCAAACAATGCGGTCTTGGAACACCATGTCAAACCAAGTGATACCGTACAGAATGGTGCGATCCAGTTGGTGTTCCAACCCGACATCCCAGGTCATGCTGGTTTCAGGGTCCAGTTTTGTATTCCCATAAACTGAATGCAATTCAAAAAGGGAAGGGGCGCGAAAACCGTTGCCTAATGAGGCCTTCAGCTTCCAACGATTCCATTGATAAGAAGAAGACAGTCGGTATGTAGTGGCAGTCCCAAATTGCTCATGATGGTCATTCCTTAATCCTAATCCAATAACCCAAGCCTCACTTTGCAAAAACCATTGGTCATGAACCCAAAAGCTTTTGGTTTCGGCAGACACTTCACCAATGGCCAAGCTTTCCATCCATTCGGTATACTGGTCTGTTCCAATGGTCAGGTTGTGCTGTTCAAAATAGAACGTTCCGTTCCAGGCAAATTGGCGAGTTTTCCCTGTAAATTCATAGGACTGCTTTCCTTGTTGATCGAATCCTTCACGGATCAATTCAGTTGTACTGACTTTTAGAGAAGACTGGAAAAAACGTTGGGCAAACGCATTGTCTAATTTCAAAGCATGCAGCGTGATCGTATTATCAACCCGCTGTTTTTTGTCCCCATTGGGTTCTGGAACCGAGGCAAACGTTACTGGATCGAACGTAAATTGATCTCCGGCATAACCAGGACCCCAGTCGTCAAGATCCGTTCGGGAAGTGATTTTTCGTCCGAGATAAGAGAGTTCATGATCTTCGGAAAACTCATACCCGATGTTAGCCGACAACGTGAGGTTCTCATAACTATCTTCCTCCCCCGTATTCCCGTCATGGGGAATCATGGCATTTCGATCATTGGCAATCGAAAATCCTTCGGTCCGTTGCGATGCTGCCGCTGCCGAGTAGTTGAAACGACCTGATTTTCCGTTCACAGAACCATGCCCCAAGGTGGTTTGGAACGATCCAACCATTCCCCCAACTGAGAACTCCGTCGGTTCCTTACCTTTCTTGGTGATGATATTGATCACTCCCGCTGTCGCGTTACTGCCGTACAACACACTTTGGGCACCACGAATGATTTCGATGCGTTCCACGTTATCCAAAGTGAGCGGTCCCAAATCGGCAGCCCGATTGACACTGGAAGGATCGTTGAACGGCACTCCATCCACCAACACCAAGGTGTTCTTCGCATCGCTGCCGCGAATGAAGAATTGAGTCAAGGTACCTGGACCACCGTTGGCCGAAACATCCAACCCTGGGACTTCTTTTAGTAGTTCAGAAACTTGAGTTTGATGAGATTTTTCAATTTCTTCTTGCGAGATAACGGTCACAGAATTGCCACCGACTTGTTCCAAAGTTAGGGGCTGGCGCGTCGCTGTAACGACAATCGTTTGCAATTTTGCAGGAGCTTCTTGTGCGGATGAGCTGAACGGGAGCAGTGCAAGAAGGAGCACTGGACTGAGCTGAGGTAAGTATTTTAAAAACATAGTTTCCTTTCCATGATTAGGAAAGGAAGTCATCGATGGGGATAAACCAGGTGATGGCTAGAAATAATATATCAAGTAAAGATAACGATATAAGGTACCCTTGGCAGAAAAACATTCGACATCTGACTATCCGAACCACTTCTAACTTCCTTCCGAAGATTATTGAAGTTGACATCAAGCAGGTCTCCTGGCTCACGTCTGTTTGAGGCATCACTACCCTTCCCGGAAAGTCAGCTCCAGTGGCTAGCGATTTGTTACGACGTTCACAGTTGCGGAGGCAGCGCCGAAATTTCATCGGTCTTCCCTTTTCACCCACGATTGTGGACACTTGATAAGGGGGAAATTAGTCAGTCCTTTAAAAAAATCAAATTAAAAGGTGGCTTCGATTGGCGGCACGGAAACCATGACCTATGCGCGGTACTTTGTGAGCGACATCGTGCGCCGGATACCGATCATCGAATTTGCACCCTACATTTTTGCTACCTTCCCATCCACAACCCAAAACTCGTTGATCGCTATGGCAGAAGAACCGAGCGGTACGAAATCCAGACGGAGTTTTTCAAACTCGTGATTTCCAAAGAAATGCAGGCGCATGGCGGGAGATATGTGATTTTAAGTGTATATCTGAGTGTGAGGGCATAAAAAAAATGGTGGCTGCTAGGTCGGGTTTTTCACTGGCCGTCAGGCACGACCACACTCTCGCTCGATCATTGTGGGAGCTATGACTGGTTTTAAAGCGTACCGTACCCACTGTTTCTATTGCGGAATCGGCCATTCCTAGAAACGACGCTTTTTTCAACTTTCACAACACACTCACGCTATTGCAATCTGACTGCGGATCACATGTGGAAAATCATTGAAGGAAGGAGGAGCGAGCCCTGTAAGACCCCACCGAGAATTCATCCGAAATTCTCAAAAACTTACCAAATTGACTTTTCTGGACTCAACTTACTGAAATCAAAAATGAAAAATGGTGGAGGTGGCGAGAATCGAACTCGCGTCCTAGCAAGCTTCCACAAAGGGTTCTACAAGCTTAGTTCACTGTTTTCGTTTTTGCCAAGGGTGTCGGGTGTGAACTCCCTCACTTTGGAACACCTCCTCGTGTTTGATGCGCGTGTTGGAGGAGCACGAGCACGAGCCTGACTTTTATGACACCATCACACCCGTTTCAGGCGAACCGGTGTGGTGGCGCTCCAAGCTTTTAATTAAGCAGCGAGAGCTGCTGCTGGAGTATATTCTGCGTTGTTTGCAGTTAACTTTTTCGATACTCCTTTTAACGTGGCCCAGAGTATCACCCACGGCTTGCTACCTTTACTTCCGCTCCCAGTCGAAACCTTGTCACCCCCACTTGAGGAAAGCGGTCACGAGGACCGTTGAGGCAGGAAAAACGGTAATGCTATCAGATTACGTCTGTTTCGCAAGTATATCATAGAATTCCCGAATACGCTGTACATACTTCACCGGCTCGTAGCCGCGAGCGTATCCATGCTTGAGTGTTTTATAGTACTTCCGTTTGGAAAGCAGAGGAAGCACCGTCTTCAAATCGCGCCACTTGTAGGGATCTTTGCCAAATCGCTCTGCCAGCACTTGTGCATCATAAACATGTCCCATTCCCACGTTGTAGGCTGCCAATGCAAACCAGATGCGATCTGGCCCAACCACACGTTCAGGAACTCGCAGCAACAACTGAGACATATACTTGGCCCCTCCCAAAATACTTTGCTTCGGATCCAACCGATTTTTAACTCTCAGTTGGGCAGCTGTTTTTCGAGTGAGCATCATGATCCCTTTCACTCCCGTAGGACTGACAGCACTATTGTCCCAATGCGACTCTTGATACGCTTGAGCCGCTAGTAGCGCCCAAGGAATCCCGTAACGGTCACCAGCCTCTTTGAAGTAGGGTTGATACGGAGGAAGCCGTTCATTGATTCGACGGTGATAGGCCCGAATGTCCACATAGTCAAAAATTTCCAAATGGCTATAGTAGCGATCTCGTAGGGTCACCAACGCATCACTTTCGTCATAGCGTTCCAACCAAAATTCGATTTCTTCTCTCAATTGATAAGCATTATTTTTCAAAATCCAAGCAATGGATTGCTTGTCTGTGATGGGAAACGCTACCACCAACTCAGGATAGTGGCGTCGGTTGACTGCAACGATATTGGAATCGGCCACAGTACAATCGATTTCTTCTTCCCACACTCTCTCTAACAACTGCTCGGTGGGATATTCGTCCGTACTTTCCCAAGTGAGGTCGGGGATTTCTTCTTGCAATTCGCGCAGGCGTTCCTCATAGCTGCTGTCTTTGATAACCATCAAGCGAACCCCCACAAGATCTTCCGGACTTTTCGGAACGGATTGACCACGACGGCAAATCACTTGCTGTTGAACTTGCAGATAATCTGGTCCAAACAAAAAGGTTTGTTCACGGGCGGAGGTTCGGGTCAGGCTTGCCGCCGCAATGTGCCCTTCGCCATTCCGCATGGCCGTTAAAATTTCGGAGATGCTATCCAAAACACGAAATTCAACTTCCACTCCCATGTCGTCGGCAAACGATTTCACCAGCTCATATTCAAAACCAGCGAGACCATCGGCACCTTCGTAGTAGGTGGTTTGAGAATTGCGAGTGAGGACAACTAAGGTACCATCACGATGAATCTTTTCCAGCACCGTGGGAGTTTTCAGAAAATCGCAACCTGCAATCAAGGTAAGCAACAATAGAATTGTAATGAAGCCACAAATGGACCGTTCTGAGTTTGTCATAAGTCCTCGTTAAGGTGAGATCGGAAGACAAAGATGAGATCAGAAGACAAGAACCCTCCTCCAAATTACAGAATTTGAGAAAGGGCGGAAATGGATTCCACATTCGATTTGCACTAATATTAGCGAAATATTAGCATTTTTGAATTTAGCACGTAAGGGGGAAGATGAATCAACGGATTCAACCACTCTATTTTATCAATGCTCCGGTCGACTTCTTTTTTGTGGGTGGTGCATCGATCCTTTGTTTTGCATTGTTTTCTCTGTTTTATACCGAAGCTCGCACTCCTGAAGTGATTGCTGCGGGGGCCTTTCTGATGTGGATCATCAACTGGCCTCACTTTTCCATGACAAGCTACCGATTGTATCAATCCAAAACCAACATTCAGCAATATCCCGTGACCGCGTTTATCATTCCCGTGGTGGTTCTCGTCGGCGTGCTGGCCTCGTTTGCCTCACCGGATCAAGTTGCCCCTTACTTTATCAAACTGTTTTTGATTTGGTCTCCTTATCACTTCAGTGGCCAAACCGTAGGAATTACTTTGATCTATGCTCGCCGGAGTGGGTTCAAGGTGGGTAAGATCGAACGTCTGGCACTTTCAACTTTTGTATTCGGCACGTTCATTCTCTCCACGCTCCGTGCTGAGGTCAGTCGAGATGGATATCAATTTTACGGCATCCGTTATCCAGGAATCGGTGTCCCGCAATGGATGGTAACCGTTTCCGAATTCATGATGTGGGCTGCCGCAGGGGTATTTGCCCTGGCAGTCATCGGGTGGTGTTATCGGCAACGACGAATGATTCCCCCCATTGTGTTGCTGGTTCCAATCACTCAATACGTCTGGTTTGTGCAATCGATCTATATGCCCTCGTTTCAAGAATTCGTTCCCATGTTCCACAGCCTCCAATACATGCTGATTGCTTGGGGTATGCAGATTAAAGAAAAGATGGATCTGAATCAGATCGAACCTTCCAAACGCTATGTGTTGACCGAAACCGCTCGCTGGGGGGTGATCAATTTTATTGGTGGGGTCATTCTTTTTTTTGCACTACCCCGACTCGGCACTTTCATGGGTTATTCTTTGTTTTTTTCTACAGGTGTTGTGATTGCTGGCGTACAAATCCATCATTTCTTTGTCGACGGGGTGATTTGGAAACTCAAAAAACAAACCGTTTCGCATCCCTTGATGATGAATCTCCGGGATGTCGTCAGTCGGGCTTGATCTATGGATCATCTGAAAAGGGGATTCCGATGAAAATCATTTGTCTTATATGGGGGATACTGATTCTTCTCGTTCCTTCGTCGGTAGTGGCACAAACAGAAGTGCTGCGAGTGGCCCCGGAACGCATTGTTTTTTCGACGGAATACGGTGATCTGGTTTTTGCTCTCTATCCGGATATAGCTCCCCAGCATGTGGCACATCTGCTGAATTTGACCCAATTGGGAGCCTATGACACAACACGATTTCACCGGGTGGAAAGTGGGTTTGTGATTCAATTGACCACAATCCATGACCGCTTGATTCCACTGACTCCCGAACAACGCCAAGCCGATAAAAAGGTTCCTGGCGAATTCAGCACAACCGTGAAACATCGAAAAGGGTCCTTATCGATGGCACGGTGGGACGACCCCAACAGTGCAACCAGTTCTTTCTCTATCTTGCTCAACTCGGCTCCCCATTTGGATGGACAGTATACGGTGTTTGGGCACCTAGAAAGTGGTGGCACGGTCGTGAATCGCATTTTGGGAGTGCCTCGCGATGACACCAAGCCCCACAAAAGGCTGACTGTTCTCAAGGCGAGGGTAGTGCAAGATATGGATTTATATTATGCGCAGAACCCGAAAGATCCCCCCTCTGTGATGGGGCGGGCGATTCCCCAGATGGTAGAAGATTTATCAGGGACTCATGTGGCCTCGCTTCCATTGGAATTTGCCGGAATGTTTCTTGCTATCGTATTTTTAAGTTTGGTAGGTTTCCTCTTTTACGAACGTCTCACGAAAAAGATACTGCTTTCCCTACTGATGCTAAATGCTTTGGTCGGGGGATTCGCATTATTGATCCTTTTACTCCCATTGGGCCATGAAGAAAGTTGGTTGGCCCCCATCGTGTTTATAGGGTTGTTGGGATTGTTCAAATTCATGAACCGCTTTGAAAGCAAACAATAGAAGATAGGAGGTACCCCATGAAAAATACGTATGTGACCGGTTTAGTTGTGCTCATGTTATTTGGTTGTTCGGGAAGCCGTCCAGGAAATCTCGGTGTGAAAGACGGCAAGTTGAGTCCTTGCCCGGATCGCCCCAATTGCGTTTCCAGTCAAGCTGATGTGAGTGATGCAGGGCATTACATCGATCCCTTACAAGGCAATATTGAGGATGCAGCGAAAGCCGTGACATCAATGGAAAACTCAGAAATCATTACACAAAATGAAAACTATTTGCATGCCGAGTTCACCAGTTCGGTAATGCGATTCGTCGATGATGTGGAGTTTTTTCATGATGCAGATGCCAATACACTTCATGTGCGTTCAGCTTCGCGATTGGGATATTCCGATTGGGGTGTAAATCGGAAACGTGTGGAAAAAATCCGCAAATTGATGAGCAAATAGCCAAGGGAATAACCCTTGACCAATAGATGGATCGTGATATGTTTAGCTCAATGTTCATTTTTTGAACATACCACCTATCCACCACTCTCCACTGATTAAAAACTGAGTCAGCTTTATGGACAATGAAGACCTCCGGACGCTCGCCCTATTTGAGAAGGTTGAGGAAAATCACCAAATCAATCAACGCCAGCTAGCAAAAGAATTAGGAATTTCTCTTGGACTCACCAATGCTTTCATCCAGCGAGTTTTACAAAAAGGCTGGATGCGAGCACGTCAGGTGAGTGCACGGCGCTGGATGTATTTCCTCACTCCTCAAGGAGCGATGGAAAAAAGCCGATTGACGGTGAACTATTTGCGCCGTTCGATGCGTTATTTTCAGGAAATTAAAGAACGAGTGAATGAGAAGTTACAGCAATTGTCCGGCCAAGGGGTGAAAGGCCTGTATTTATACGGAGAAGGCGACCTAACCGAAGTTGTAATGTTGTGTTTATCTCTGTGGAACATCAAACTTTTAGGGACGATTTCACCTCAGCACCTGAGTACTTCTGATGCCTCTCTATCCCCTCCCTTGCCAAAGCTTCAAAAAAATGAGCTCATTCTAATAACGGCCTTGGATGGCATCGATAAAATCCGCATGCACCTCCAATCCGAAGGCTACCAGGAGAATAAAGACTGGTCGAGTTTCTGATTCTTTACCTAAAGCAAATGCTTCTGAACCTTCCCCAAAGCGTTACGCGGAAGTGCATCACGAAACTCCACACTTTGCGGCAGCTTATACTTTGCCAAAATGTCACGACAGGCCTCAATTAAAGTTTGCGCCTCCCAATTGCCGCCACTTTCTTGCACCACTACTGCATGTACATGTTCTCCTAAGTCGTCATCGATTTTGCCAACTATAGCAACTTCTCGGATGTGTGGCAGTTCCGCAATAACCTGCTCCACCTCTTTGGGATAAACATTATATCCACCCACCAAGATCAACTCACTCAAACGCCCGACGATTTCTAGATAGCCATCTTGGTCGAACCGTCCCAAGTCTTTCGTGGCAAACCAGCCCTCATGAAAAATTTCCTGATCCAGTTCAGGACGATTCAAATATCCACGAAACACATTGGGACCTTTCACGTAAATTCCACCAACCTGCTCTGAGGCAACGGGCTGACCGACATCATTTCGAATTTCTAACGAGATGCCTGGTAAAGGGAACCCGACGGTACCCGGACGACGCTCCGCATCGTAGGGATTGGAACTATTAATGAGGGTTTCCGTCAATCCATACCGCTCTACAATCGTGTGCCCTGTCACCTCTTGAAAGGCTTGAAACACATCTCGGCTGAGTGGAGCAGAACCGGATGTAAACAACCGCATCGAAGTATTCCGTAATCTCTTGAGATAAGAAGATTTTAGAAAACGAGCATACATAGTGGGAACTCCCATAAATAAGGTGAGATTCTCACTAATCAGTTGGGCTAACACCTCATCTGCCTGAAAGTAGCGACGTATCCAGGTTTGGTGTCCAAATAAAAAGCTTCCAAAAAGTCCTAGCATCAATCCATGGACATGGAACAATGGCAAAGCCAATAAAAAGCGGTCACTTGCTGTAACTCTCCATTGGGAAAGCAGAGTCTGCACCCCAAATACTATATTGCGATGGCTCAGCTGTGCTCCTTTCGGATGACCGGTGGTTCCTGACGTGTAACAAATGATTGCGATAGCTTCTGCATCTCTGGGAATAGGCGGCAAGTTTAAGGGGTGGGTTTGCTCGAATAATACGTGCTTCATTGCTCTTTGCGTAACATCGAGCCACAACCGAACCTGAGGAACCTTAGCTTGCAAGGCATCGCACCATTCCGAACTAAAGCCATCTCCAAAAAATACGGCTGCTTGAGCATCTTGTAGAATAAATTCTAATTCACGGGGGGTATATTTTGTGTTCAGCGGTAAAGCAATGCCTCCGAACCTCATTACGGCAAGATGTATTAAAGCCAGTTCAATACCATTTGGTAAATAAACAGCAACCACATCACCTGGATGAGCACCTTGAATAAGCAACCATTGAGCAATTTGTGCTGAACGTTCCTCCAACCAATGAAAAGAATAATGGTCTCGATCGACGACCAAACCGTGATCAGCTGGGGTTGTGATTACCGTATGTTGGAAACATTCAGGGAGTGTTTTCATGAATAATCCCTAACTCACGGTCATTAGTTCACACCCGAACTACTAGAAACTTTGTCCACACCAGCCGTTTGCTGGGAATCCAAGATCACGTTAAAAGAGTACACTAAACTTTGTCGGAGGCGCTCAAAATACTTCTTGGATTTGGTAGGATCTGCAGATGCTAATTCTATGGTGTAGATGGGAATTTTCCATTCATCCCCATACCGTCCCAAACTACCGGGGAAGGTTCGATAATTCCGAAACTGGAAGCGGCTTTCTTTCGAGAACTGAACTGCCAACGCTTTGGCTTTGCGAAAAACGCCTTGCTCAGAAGGGTTTTTTGGATTGGGAGTTTCAGGATAATCCAAATCCAAAAAATTCAATGGGGCATGAATGGACAATACTTTGTCCGGTTGAAACTGTTGGATCAATTGGATCACAAAATGATTTTCTGGCTCTGAATTCGCATGGGGTCCTGGATATCGGCGTTTATTACGTTTGTAGCGTTTTTTCCAATTTTTCCAGGCCAATTCGCGCCAATCCCGACTGGGAAGATTTCGGTTCAAATCCACACCACGTGCGTTCGTGCGAGTTTTCTTGGATCTGAAAAAACCATCTGGATTTACCAGTGGTGCAATCACCAATTGATGTTCTAGTAATTCCGGCTGAGCTTGAAGCAATTTCAGCAACCGGAAGCATTGATACGATGTATTTTCATCAGAATGCACGCTGCATAACAAGAGGGTGGTCGGTTTTTGCTCGCCAATCACTGAATAGAGCAGGGGATTCCCTTGAATTGAGTCCAACTCCGCTTGCCAGTCTTCGGGATCACAGTGGATATCTTTCCAATGGATTTTGGCAAATTCCTGGTTCAAACGCTTGCAAAATTGAGCTATCGAAGGATCAGAATCTTTTGATTGTAGCGAATGCACATAATCCAAGCTGACCCAACCTTGACGATCATATCGAAATTGAATGCGCCCCCACCCTTCTTTCTCTTCCAACAGACGAAACTGTTCGCCATTGTAAACTCGGCCAATCTTCTTTCCCTTCGGCTGATGCCGAACATTTAATACATCAGCATTAACCAAAACTGTTTGTGACCATGTGGTGGACCCCAAACAACATACAAAGAGAATAGCCATCCCCCACTGATACCATCGTTTCATACGATTCCTTAAAATAAGTCTTGAAATGCTTGTTATAGAGCAAGAACTGATGATTGTGTCATCCATTTTCCAACATCAGGATGCAAATTTCGTGACTACACATCCAGATAAAATCGAAATCCATTAAAAAAGGTCTGGCATCCTCTGATTATTGATCACTCAGGACTTACAAACCTAAGATGCGAGACATGATTTCACGAGCCGAAAAAGTTGAGCCGAGTTTCTCAAGAATCAATTGTGTCCCTCCAAGGCGTCGATTGAGAAACACCACCTCAGGAGGAGGAGGGCGGAATCGTGTGGCCACAGTCACTTGTAGAGACAATTCATTGACCCGCTTGATGATCTGGCATTGATACCAGGAATATTGATCTTCTTGGAACGGTTCGGCAATAATCATCATGAAATCCACAAAAAGCCCTCTGGTTTTTGCAGAATCCGATTCAATCAGGAACCCAGCTTCCAGTAAAGCCTGTTCCATCGTCTCACGGCTTCCTAGACACGAAGCAATCCCGATATTGCGATATGCTCGAACCACATGGGGGGGAAGCATTTGGGTCGCTCCAAAATCAAGAAGTCCGAGTTGCCCACTAGGCATGATGAGAAAATTCGCTGGATTGGGATCGGATTGGATCCGTTTCAATTGATGAATCTCGATTAAGAGCAATTCGAATAATTGCTCCCCAATTCGATTTCGCTGTGCTTTCGTTTCTTCCGTATCTTCTTCAATCGGATGGTTTTGCATCCACACGGTAAGGCTTTCCCCTTCGATCCATTCAGTGGTCAAAATCGTTGGACTGCAACAAGCTTCAATTGCTTTAGGAACCACAAATTTGGAATGGCCGTTAAAATGCCCATGATAGAACTGGTAAAATTGACGTTCTTTGTCAAAGTCCAATTCTTGAAGGAAGATCTTTTCCACTTGTTTCATAACATCGTCAATTCCCTCTTCGTTGGGAAGTAGCTTCGCTAGCAACAAAGCTCTTTTCATCATAGCAAGATCGGAAGCAACCCATTTTTCCAGGTCTGGATAGCGGACTTTTAATGCTACAGGACTCCCATCCTGAAGCCATGCACGGTGAACTTGCCCAATACTTGCAGCATGCACCGCATCCGGATCAATTTTGGAAAAGGGGGTGAAGCCGGGAAAGACCTCTTCTACCAAGGGAGCTATGTGAGCCCATGCTCTGGGAGTCGCTTGACTTTGCAAGGCGGCAAGTACGGGTGCCCATCCTTCTGGCAAGATGTCGGCTTCTTCCACCATGCTCAACATTTGCCCCATTTTCATTGCGGCCCCTTTTAGCTCATCCAGGCCTTGCACCAAGCGTAAAGCAGCATCTGGGGGTATTTGTTTCTGTGAATCTGAACTAAGCTTCCGACGCAAGGAATCGGCTCCGGCACGCACTGCTGTGCTACTGAGAGTCCGAATCAAAGACAACGCTCGTGAACCAGAAGGTTTGTTATTTTCATTCATAAGGCCAACAATAGGTGGGAAATTTTGGAGTGTCTGTTCAAAAAATCATGTGGTTTTGGAATGGAAAATTATATGGTTTTGGAATGGAAAATTGTTTTAGGTTACCGGAGGTTGCGCAGTTTCTCAAATGATTGACGTGCCTTTTCTCAAATGCTATTCCCACAGAATGCCCTTCTGCCGAAACCATGATCTTGCGTCTATAAGGATGAACTATGGCATCGCTCTATGTATCTTTGGATGAATTGCAGTCCCTCGCTGTTCAAGCTTTGATTGCGCACAATACAAGTGGCAGCAACGCTCGCTCTGTGGCTGCGGCTTTAGTCGCTGCTGAAGCGGACGGTTTGGCAGGACAAGGACTCTCCTGTCTGGAATCTTATTGCACCCAGACGCAAAATGGCAAAGTCGATGGCCATGCCATTCCAACTTTACGAAAAACAGCTTCTGGTGTGCTACGAGTCAATGCCAAAGGAGGATTTGCTTATCCCGCTTTATTCCAGGCCATCGAACAGTTGTCAGAAATGGTTCAATTCACTGGCATTGCAGCCGCGGCGGTTACTAATTCTCACCATTGTGGTTCTGCCGGATATCATGTGGAACAGTTGGCAGATAAAGGGTTGATCGGATTGATGTTCAGCAACACTCCCAAAGTGATTGCTCCTTGGGGGGGACAGTCTCCATTGTTCGGCATCAATCCAGTTGCATTTGCAGCACCACGCGCCCATATTGCGCCTCTGGTGATTGATCTATCTTTAGCACAAGGCACTCGTGGTCGAATTCAACAGGCAGCAGAAGCGCAAAACCGCATACCAGAAGGATGGGCATTAGATTCTGAGGGAAATCCCACGACAGACCCCCATGCAGCCATGTCGGGAGCTATGCTCCCAATTGGTGAGGCCAAAGGAGCTGGTTTGGTGCTAATGGTAGAAATTCTGGCAGCAGCCTTAACGGCTTCTCAATTTGGCTATGAGGCGGGTTCTTTTTTTGCGGGTTCCGATACGCCTTCTAATGTGGGGCAATTGATCATCGCCATCAATCCCGCTCCTCTATCCGATGGGGGGTTTGCAAACCGCTTGGAAGCATTGCTAGAAACGATCCTACAGCAATCTGGTACAAGACTTCCTGGAAGCCGCCGCGTGGCACAGCGGGCTAACGCCCGCAGGCACGGTATCCAAATGTCTCAAGAAAGCTTTGAGGAACTACGTCAGTTGGGTGAGCAAGCGTAACGATTACGCATAAAAATAGTGGAAAGAGGTCGTTTTTTGACTGGTTGCTTGATTGGGATCGATATTGAAAATAGCAATGACCTCTGTTTTTACTCCAGATTTTACATTCATTACGAGAAGGTCACAGTTTTCCATAATTTGGAAGAGTCCTCGACCAGCACCTCCTTTTCCTTGATCTTGCTGCATAGAACCAGCACGCCCTTCATAGCAGCTTTCCAAATATTCCAAAATGGTTCGACGGTCTAAGGCTCCAAACGGATCTACAGCTGAAATAGCCAATAACATTCCATCACATGCATAACGAAAATTACCTTGTTCTTGCGGTTCTAGGTTCACTGGAACCGTTCGAGGTAAATGATTGTAACGTTCTTTGCCATTGGCATCGAGTGGAGCATCATAAATGGCATTCATAAGCAATTCTTCTGCTGCGGTGGCACAACTGTTCAGAATACCACGACGAACCCCCAGCTCTCTGAGATGATCCAGCATGTCATCCACCACATCCAACCGATTCTCGCTGCTGACAATGGGGTGTTCGTTCACATCCACTCCCCAATTGAGATATTTTTCCAAACCAAATAAGTCTTCACTAGTGAGCTTGCTGATCGTCGTTAAAATATTCTTCAGAGTAAAGGTACGGTCTTCTTCATTTCGAGAAACAATATTGGACAGAAACGGATTACGCATCAGTTTTTGGAGGTAGGCAGGCGCATCATCTGAAGTCATAAATACCGATTGGGTGGAAGGCGATTTTTCATGGGCGATCTTGGCCAGTTCCAACAATTGCGAATCCACACAAAGGATATCATAGTGGTTTTGTTCGAGGAGGGACTTTCCTTCTTCCGCATCCGACACAATATCTAGTTCGACCCCGGTACCGCCCAAAGCCATTTTCCCTATAATCTGCTGTTTGCGGTCACTTTCAGCAAGCATCACCCGCTTGCTTTGAATCGTTTGCTCCGAAACATACATGTTGGTGATAGGGCGGATAATTTCTTCAATTTCATGAGCTTCCCCCCAAGCTTGTCTTACTAAATCTCGGGTGCCTGGAGAAGCGGCCTTCAACAATTGCTCCAAATGCTTTTCTAGCGCCTCCAAATGGTCATCATGGACCACTCGCAGTTTGGAAAGCAGTTGCTCTTTGGTGTTGTTCAAATCTTCCAATTTTCGATTGGTGGCAGATAGTGTCGTATTTTGTTGTTCCAAACGAGAGTTGGATTCTTTGAGACGCCGGGCACGTTCGACCAAATCTTTTTGCAGTTCTGCAGTCAGTCCCAAATCTTTCAATTGTACAGCCAAAGAGTAGGACAGTGTGGCCAAAAACTCTAAGTCCTCATCCGACAACTTTTTGCTGGCCATGTGCTCCACTTCAATCAGAGCATATAAACGATTACTGTACCAAATTGGAATATGTAGGGTGTCGTCCTTTACTAAACACCGATGGTCCTGTTCATCTACATTTTCTGGCGGATCCAAAGAAAAAGAATGGATCATGGTTTTGATATTCTGAATCGACAATACATGGGGGGATTTTGCAGTAACCGGAAAAGCGAAATACGAATATCCTGCACCACCACTCAATTGTTGTTCCCAAAAATAGATATGCACTTTGGCGGTCCCTCTAGCCGGGATTTCTTTTAAAATGATGTCGCAAGCTTGGGTCATCACTGTGTAGCGATCTCCAGTGGAAACAATGATCTTTGTCGCTTCCAACAACGATTTCAGACGAGAGTTGGCTTGGGCAAGAGCAACACCCGTGTACGACAACTCGCGATTTTTTTTCGTAATCGCCTCATTTTGAATAATGATTTCATCACTTTGTCGATGGATCTGTTGAAAGCTCTGCTGCAACCGTCCCAGCATTCCATTAAAAGCACGGGTGAGTTGCCCAATTTCATCATTGCTTCGCACAGCCAATTGAATGGCCATACCCGCATGATCTACATTGATTGAAGAAACCGTGCGGGTTAAAGACGTGATCGGAGCCGCTAAACGATTGACCAAAATTCCTCCAATCACACTCACCAAGACCAAAATCAAAATCCCCATCACAATAGTAGCCAACACCTTTTCCTGAATCTTGGCCAAGGTACCTTCCCGCGATAAGGCAACGCTCAAAATCAAGCGAGGGGTGTTGTCCAACAACCACGGCATGAGAGCTTGATAATAAGAAACTCCATTTAGTGAAACGACTCTTTGCAAAATGGCTCCCGCCTTACTGTTATCAGACTTTTCCAACCAGCTAGAATCAGCCCCTTCGAAAGGCAGTAATCGATGATTTTGAGAACCATCTGGTGAAAACAAAGCGGGAGACATCCCTGTTCTTTCTGCACTTTCTTCTAGAAAAGACTTATCCAATAACTTTGAGAAAACATAAGCTCCGATCATTTTTCCTTTGTTCGGGGGAGCGTCTTCCCATTTGATATCTTTGGTCAACTCTTCGAGACCCAATTCTTCCACTATCACCGAATCCACCACTTCCGATGAACTGTAAATGGGGATGAACACTTTAAACAGAGTCCCTTGTTCCAGGATTTCGAGGGTGTCATGCATTGTTTCAGAGATTGCTATTTCAGGCTCAACCAAAGGGGGCAGTGGCTCTTCTTTCCATAATCGCCAGTCGCTGGTATTGAATTTACTTCCTTGTTTTTGTTCAGTACCGAGCAATTGCTGTTGACCGTCTTTCTTCACAATCATGCCGATACGATCCTGAGTCAAGTAGTGGCTGAGGTGATTTTGGGTGTAAATGGCAGCGCTAGTAAAACCGGAAGTGCCCATGATCAATTGGAGGCGGTCCAAAGAAATGACTCGACGCGGGGCTATTTCAAAATCCTGTTGCTGCTCTTGGATATACAGAAGTGCCAAATCTCGCAAATTGGTAGAATCCCGTGCTACACTATGAGCAGCATTTAAGAAATCAGTCTGGGTTTTTTCCAAATCCTTCTGAAGCAGCGTCAATTGCTGAGAAAGCCGTTGTGACGCTTCCTCTTCGTTCTGACTGTTGGTCCAATATGCCGAAAGCCCGATATTGAAAACCGTTACCACAATCAGCACGGCCACAAACGCGAGTAGCAACTTGAACTTAAGATTAAAGGTCCCTATTTTCATTCCATGCTCTGAAATAGCGTTAATACTGACAAGAAGCGCGCGGATTTAACGTCAAAGTGAAGTCCTACGCTCAACTCTGGACTCGCCTCTTTTACACCTATATGGGTCGTGGAATCAAGACAACCAAGCACGATTCCAATTTTCCCCCTTTGGCATGAGGAACAATGACCGTCGTAAAAATTTTAGCGGTTGATGACGAACCCCTAATTTTACAATCCTATCTAAAAATTTTAACCAGTGGTGCCAAGGATAGCACAGTTCGCTCCTTAGACGCATTAGCCAAAGAGTTACTCGATGGCAAGCCTTCCAAACCTTCCAGTTCTCCTTGGGAGCGAACCTTTGCAGTTACCACTGTCCAACAAGGAGAGGAAGCCTTGCAAGCGGTAAGTGAAGCTGTCGCAATGGGCAACCCTTTTGCCGTCGTGTTCATTGACATGCGCATGCCTCCAGGCATTGATGGATTGGAGACTGCCAAACGTATGCTGATGGTGGATGGCAACCTCGAGATTGTGATCGTCACTGCTTATTCAGACCGTACTCGCACTGAGCTTGCTGAAGCCTTAGGAGAAGCTCGTTTTCTCTATATCCAAAAGCCCTTCCACCCAGATGAACTTTTGCAGACAGCGCAATCTTTATCGGCTCGTTGGGAATTAGCCAGGGAACAAGAACGCCTCGATCGCGACAAAGAAATCTTTGCTCGTAATATGTCTCATGAATTACGACATCCTTTACAAGTCGTGTTGGGAATCTGTGATACTCTGTTGAGCTGCGAAATGGAAGAAGCACAGCGCCAACAATTCATTCGAGACATTCACTCAGAAGCGCAACGCTTGGCCGAATTGGTTGAAAAGTTGAGAATGATCAACCAGTTGGACTCCGAGCCTTCATTAGAAATGCAAGCAGTGGAATTAAAAGAATTGACCGAACGAGTGGTTCGTTTGCTCAAACCGGAAGCGAAGAAAAAGCACCTTCAACTGACCTGTGAAGCTCCTGAAGATATCCCCTTGGTCCGAGGGGATGAGAGCAGCTTGATGCAAATTCTGATCAATTTAGTTGTCAATGCGATTCATTATACCGAAACAGGAAGTGTCTGCATCCGACTGACTCCCAAAGAACACCGCGTTTTGGTGGAGGTTCAGGATACGGGGGTTGGGGTTGCAGCTTCAGAACAAAAAGCTATTTTTCGTAAGTTTTATCGAGTCCCCAAGCAAGCCTTGAAAGTACGCGGGCACGGATTAGGATTGAGTATCGTGCAAGATCTGTTGCAAGGACATGGGAGCACTATTGCCGTGGAGAGCAATCTAGGCCAGGGCAGTTGCTTTTTCTTCGATCTCTTCATTGCTTAACCCGCACCCACTGTATGAAACAACTCCTACGAATTTTAGTGATTCATTCTGCCAAGGACCTCTTCAAATATAAGTCTTTTTTTCTTTTAGTATTTCTTTTGATTCTCCTAGACCGGGGGCTTCGGCAAGGTTTGAAGATCGACCGTTCTGCTTTGCAAATCCCAAGCTTAAAGGAATTAGGATTAAATATAGCCCCTTACATATTTGAAGAACTCCCTCCACTTCTTTGGGAATGGCTCACAGATTATCGGACTTTGTTGGTAATCATTGTTTTATTTCTAGTGAAACAACTCATTTCTATGTGGCCATCTAGCGATATGCGACGCATGCATCGCCAAGAACGCGGACGTTTTGGGTTGATCGGATCACTACTATATTTGCGGTGGCAACAAGTACTTTGGGATGCCATTGCACTGTTCACTCTCTGTGGAGGCGCTGCGATTTGGATCGGAATTGCATTTGGAATGTCCTTCTTGGGATGGCAACAGATTGGATCTCCGATTTGGTTATTGCTGCTCGGTGGGATGGGTGGACTTTCGTTCCCTCTATTAATGGCGGGTTTTTCCTATTCATCAAAGTTAGCTGTTTTATCAGAAGGAACTTTTATAGAAAAACTTTCCTTGTTTTATCGCCTCTTTTTAGACTGGGGAATTCTGTGGCGTTCTTGGGTGTTTTACTTAGCTCGCATTGTGGTGGAATTCATTTTTGTAGCTGCAATTCCCATTGGAGTGATTCTCACTATTGAACAGTTTTGGCTCCGTATCAGCTTAGCGAGCCTTTCTGCCACTCCCGTATATTCTTACCTCAAAATGGCCTCTTTTAAGTTCTTTTTAGAAATCTATCGAGATTTTCCGCAAGTGCGTGTCGAATACCGGGGTTACTTCGATGAGACACAAAAAGCTCTATGACCCCGGAATGTTTGCCAAATGAAACGTGTGTCCAGTACTATGAAAAAACTTTTCCATGCCCTCGCGTGAAATGACCAGCGTGCTGGTATTTTGCAAAGGATGGCATTGCATGCTGTCATATCTCCACACATCTTCATCTATCCACACTTCCACAGCGTGTTCTTTATCGTGCAATAAAGCCAGCAAGCTGACACACCCTGGTGCGATCCCCAAATAACGCTTCAAACGTTCAGGGGAACCAAAACTTAGATCCGTTGATTCCACTAACGAAGAAAGCGCTTTCAGATCCACTTTTTTTTCCTCCAAGACAACACAGAGAAAATGACGTTTACCTTTGCGATTCTTCAAGAAGAGATTCTTGGTAGGCGCTCCTGCTAAATGCGGGATCCAACGCTGCGCATCTTCGCAAGTATACAAAGCGGGGTGGTCATGGCGTTCATAGCGAATGCCTTGGTTGTCTAAATAAGAATAAATTGTCTCCATATTCAACGGTCTCCGGCGGCGGGCTGTTTGTAACGAAATACAATTAAATGGATAAGCGCTCCACTCAAAAAACTAAACTTTAGATAATTATAAGAGGCGATGCAACTGCATGGTATGTCTCTACAGAATTGACACGGATTTCACTAAATATGCACTTTTAATGCAAAACAAAGCATAAACTTTGCGTATTCCAAGTACAGTGTTTTCCATTGTTATTTTGTAAGACATCAACTATATGTCTCTAAATTAGCACGTTTTGTTACTTTCAATTCCTAGTACTCTGACAATAGGTTTGAGATGTAGTCTACGAAGCATTCATTACAATACGGAATCAGCAAAACAAACAGTTTGTTGAGCAATATAAGCAGGTTACCAATGGAATCCCAAAAAGATTTATTCAGTACGTGGTTAGCATGGAAAGAAGAGCATGGTATTTACGCTGAGCTTGTGGAAAAGGGAGGAATTATTCTGTTCATTCTCTTACTGATTGGAGGCTTCTTTTTTGGCCGCAGTTTGTTAGGTCGCATGGAAGGACATGGAGACACACGAAAAGCAATCCAATTGGCATCCACAGAATCGGACCAAATGCAAGCTATGGCGAAACCAAATGATGAGGGCACCCGATTTCTCTTAGAACATGTAGAGGCCATTCAAAAGAATCCTGTAATTTTCGGACCAGAATTTCATCGCTGGCAAGCCCTAATTGAACAGCATCAAATAGCAGATAACGCCTATCTTCGTAGTATCACCCCCTCCGTTCCTTCAGGGACCGATGTGGAAGAAGCGATTTTCCAGATTCAAGAAGGACACATAGAAGAAGCGATTCAAATCTTGAACCGATTATTGGAAAAACAAGGGGATTCCGAAAAAACATATGCTCGTCTGATTGCACTCGCCTATACACACTATGGCATGCAGTTGTTTCGTGCGCAAAGATGGGGTGATGCTCAGATGGCGTACCTGGAAGCTTTAGAACAAAAACCTAGTTACGAAGCAGCACTCGCTTATCTGGGACTACTGGAATACCAAATGCAGCGATCCGAAGAAGCCAAACGGCATTACCAAAAGGCGATTCGTTTGGATTCTGAACAAGCACTATATCGTTACAACTTAGCCAAAGTTTATATACGCTTGGGTAAATACTCCAAAGCCAATGCTCAATTCAAACGAGTGCTCACCATTGAACCTAACTTTGTGGAGGCCTATAACGAATTGGGAAAACTCTATCTGCAAACGGGGCAATTTGACGAAGCCAAGCGATACTTTGAGGAAGGTTTAAAGCACAGTAACGAAAATACTCTCGTTGATTGGGAACCCAGCGGGTTACATACATTACAAGCCACATTTTACAAAAATTTGGCTTTGCTCAAATTCCAAACTCATCAATGGGCTGAAGCGATAAAGCAACTAGGACAAGCTTTAGAAATTTATCCAATCACTGACTGGCAAGGCAGACGAGAAGCTCTATATCTGTTGGCAAGACTGTATACCACTCAAAAAGACCCACAATTAGCATGCTCCCACCTTCAAAAATTTTTTGATCTTCCAACCTCGCTTTCTTTGTATCCAGAACCTTCTGCCCAAATACTCGCTGAAGAACTGAAGTGTACTTTTGCGTCCTAACTTTTAACAAAACGTTCCTTCAACCACTTTTCTGATATCTACCCTTATTTTATTTCAGGTTTCATAGCACTTCCGAAGGCAAGGATGATTTTGCCAATCCTGCTCCAATTCAGCTAATTTTTCGGGAGTTCCGATATCTTTCCAATAGGCATTGCCAATATCGAAAGTGCGGATTGGTTTCCCTTCAGCGGTTAACCTCAGGTAACAATCGATAATAGAAAACGTGCCTGTCTCCTTGATCCAAGGAAAAATCTTTGGTGAAATCATATGAATTCCAGTGAAACCGTGTTCTTGCAACTTTCCTTGCGGCGTTCTCACTAAACGATAATTTCCCGTTTTATAGTAGTGAATGCCACATAGAAAATTGCCTTCGTCGATTAATAGCTTGGTTTGCGTAACACGATTCTGCGTCAGCAACGTGGCTAAGCCTTGTTGTTCTTGGTGATAGTGTTGATGCTGCTGGTAGGCTGCTAATAGATCCACACTGCTAAAGATATCCACATTGTGCAATAGAAACGGTTGCTCACCCCAGAAAGATTGAGTGGGTAATATACCTCCTCCCGTTCCCAAGATCTCAGATTCGAAAGACAGTGTCAGTTCGGGTATTGATGCTTGACGCTGCTTCACAAACGCTTCCACTTGTTCCGCCAAATAATGAGTGTTGATTATAATCGATTCCACACCGATGTGATGCAAACGTCGAATCCCCCATTCTAAAGCGGGAACTCGATGAATAGGAACCAAAGCTTTGGGCATACGGTCAGTTAAAGGCCGAAGGCGAGTGCCTAATCCGGCAGCTAAAATCATGGCTTTCATGGCATCCTTTTGGATTGGATTAATAGAACGATACTGCATGGTTGAAAGGGATCGCTTTCTCTATTGTCATGTTCATAAAACGCTCCTTCTTCTGCATTCTTTTTTGAAGATACTGAATCCTTCAAAAAATTTTTCTGGGAAACTTGCATAATCCTGAAAACCCTCGGTAATGTGAGTTTTAAATTTGTTTGAAAATCTCCAGTCAATCCTGGGGAATGCTTCTTGCACAAAGTCCCGCAGCACCTCAAAGACCAATAGTTCTCTGGCTGAACACCATTTTCTTCCCTCCCTTATCGTGTTTCTTAGCCAGTTGATTCTTAAAAGTTGATTCGTATTCTTTATCACAAAGGACGAGAATGGCAGAGCGAGACGCACTCGAAAACCATTTAAGCGAAGGCGAACGGTTGATGCAGAACAAGCTGTACGACCGCGCGATGGTCGAGTTCAACAAAGCCTTACAGATAGACAGCAAAATCACCAATCGGGCTTTAACTGGCTTATTCCAGCAGGCGGAGCAAACAGGAGATTATGAAGGCCTCATTGCTGTGGGTTCAAATATGCTGCTACATCGTCCTAACAATGGGTATCTCGCCAACATGTTAGGGAATGCCTACCGGAAGATGGGCAATATCAGTCAAGCAGAGAAACTCTATGAACATTGCTTGAAATACGAAGCGGATCACCGATTTGCCGAATACAACATGGCTGCGGCAATGGCTAATGTTGAACTGTATGATAGCAATGCCGTTTCGGCGGTCTCCCCTTTTGAGGTGATGAGTTGGTACAAATTTGCTGACAACGAAGATGGTGAAAAACAACTCAAAGATATGCAAATCGAGATTGAAGAGGAAAAAGAAGCCAAACTCGCCGAAGAAGACCAAAACGAGGATACCGGAGAAGGTTGGCAAGACAAGTTAGAGCAAGAACTCAAAGAAGAGGCGAATAAGCGCCAGAAACGTAAAAGAGTAGAATTGGTACCCGAAGAATTGTTCAACCGAATTCGTAAACTCTATGGGATGAAATCCCCTACGAGCCTCCGTTTGTTAAGGGCTTTAGCACTCTATTGTTTGCAATACAATGAAGCAGAAATCGCATGGCGGACTCTCACCCGACTCACTTTTGCTTTTCCTAAAGATGAAAACCTTCAATGCTTCATGGCAATTACTTACGCGATGCGAAATCAAGAAGCAGTCGCCGAAGAAAAGCTCATTGAATTGCTGGGAAAAAACCGTTTCAGCCGATTTGCCAATGTCAACTTGGGGATCTTGTATAAGCGCCAGCGCAAAAGTGTTTTGTCCAAGAAATACTTCATTAACACCCACCTTCTGCTTGAAAAGTCGATGGGCCATTATGACATGTATGAGTTCCATGAACTGGGAGAAAAATATTATCAAAATGGAGTTCATAAAAATGCGTTGAAAGTATTTGAGGTCCTGAATGAAGAAACGCCTTCCACAGAAATCACTTACCGCTTGGGACGCCTCTATTTTGAGACAGAAAACTACGAAAAAGCTGTTCAAACTTTCAAGCATTTGATCGATGCAGCACCCGATCATGCCGAGACCAAAAAAGCCTTGGCTGAAATGAATGAGCTGCTCAAAGAACAAGCTCGCAATTTGGTACAGGCTAATAAATACAGTCGAGGTGCCCAAGTCTACGAGCTGAGTTTGGAAATCGAGCCTTCCAAAGAGGTCGTACAAGACATCATTTCCGCCTATAAGCTGAAGCGTGACGACGAAAATGTGAAACGCATGACTGCCCGGTTGCGAGAAATCGAGCGCCTGGAAAAGGAAAAGGAGATTGAAGAATCCCGCCTCGAAAAAATTACTGAAGCGAAACAATTTGCCAGTAAAAATCAAAACTACAAAGCCATTCGGTCCTATGAAGAAGCCTTGCGCCTCAAGCCAGAGCAATCCGTGTTGGTGCGCTTAGTAGCCCTTTACAAAAAAACCCGTCAACACGACATGGTGGAAGATGTTACCAACCGCTACAACAAAATGATTGAACGACAGCAACGCATGGCCGAACTGGAAAACGAAGAAGGAGGGAACGGATGAATCCCGAAATTCGAAAACTATTCGAACGGTATTGCTATAGCAAAGGCCTTACTCCAAAGACAGGAGATGAGGTCGATGTATTGCAACGGGAATTTTTCGGGTCCTTATCTAACGATTTGATGCGAGCCTTCTATTTGGACCAACTCAATCGCATTTCCATTCAACTGCCAGATCTGACCCAAGGCATTCACGGCCTACTCACCCAATTGCCTTCAGTACAAGACCCGCGACTGCAATCACTTCGCGAGCAAAAAGTGCAGCTTGATAAAGCCCTTTCCCAAACCTTGGAAGCTGATCGCTTACTTTATCAACTCAGCCAAAATGATTTCATCCGCAATGTCCAAGATCAACCCAATGTGGAAGGCCTAGTCAAGCTTGCCCAAAAATTCGATCCAGCTTATTGGCATTCCCAAATCAACCAATTGGAAGCCAACGCTCGGGTATTTGATCAGTTCTACCATAAGAACCTGAAAGAATTTTTAGATGAAATGGATGACATCCGAAAGAAACTCAAAGGCCCTACTATTAAAAAAAGTGAACTGAAGGCGCCACTACAAAAAGTTCTGCCAGTAGTTTACCGTTTGGGAAGGCGGGGTGAAATGGGATTAGAGTTGATCGAGTTGGTAAGCAAAGGACGCCTGAGCTTTTTGTGTTATGCCGAACTGGTGACAAAGTCCGAGGATGAATTTGAGCAATATATGAAAGAGGCATTGGTCATCAGTCAACTGGACTTGCTATACGACCGCGACTTGATGAGCCAAGAATTATTTTTTGGTGTGCGCAAAAAATCCATCTTAGAAATTCGATACGAAGTCCACCAACGGATGCGCATGTTGGAAATCATGGACCGACTTCTCCAAAACCGCTGGATTGACCCCAAACAAATAGAAGTAGTTCTGCAAAACAGTATCACTCAATCCGCAGGGAAATTATTAGATACTTTGGAAGTCTATGTAATTAAAAAGGAAGTAGGGCGATTGATTGCTTTCAAAACCAAAGACATTGCAGATGCTTCTGAAATTCAAAGCCAGTGGTCCTCGTTGATGAAATCCAACGCTTTACTTCAAGCATTTTACAAAGATTTACTCGGTGACGAAGCTGATCTCGATTACCGGATTGCTTCTATTTCAGTGGATTTAATTCGAGAGCTGCTTCGTAAGCACTTGCCCCAAGCTACGAGCACCGCACAACCTCCTCCCGCTCCACAAACGAAGGCAGCCAATCCGCAACCAACTCCATCGAAGGCAACCAATCCGCAACCAGCTCCTTCGGCAGCAGCATCCCCCCCAGTTTCCCCACCCGCTTCGCCACCTCAATCGAAAATAACAGAATTGTCTCCAGCTCCAGAAGCTTCACAACAAGCTCCCAAATCGGAAATGGTTCAGCAATTGGAAAACTTACAGCAACAGTTGAAACAAGGCGCAGCAATCTTTGGAGAAATTTTGGACAAAGGTCTAGAAGGAGAGGAAGCACTACAGCTATTAGGACAACGACAACTGATTTTCCCTGAAACGGAACAATCCTTTGAAACCAAATTTCAATTGTTGCTACGCCAAGAACAATCAGGAAAAGGCGATAGTGCTAGTATGCTGATGGGCAAACTCAAAATTGAAGTACGGAACGGACTGAAACTCGATACCGAAGCATTTCAACTCAAAGAAATGATGCGCACCTTTGGACCCGAATTCCGGCTGTTGCCAGATGAGTCACCTCTTATTCAGGGTTCCAACCAATCAGTTAAGGATCGGTCTTTCTGGGTGGACAAATTGAAGCAAAAATACATTCTGATCCACGACTTGAAACAATCTTCCATTAGCCAAATCAAGTTCGCTGAGCTGGACTTGTTACGTCGCCCTGCATTGTTGGTGTATGTGCTTCAGGATGTTATGCGCAGCCGCCCCTTCTTTTTTCAACCCGAAGAATTAGAAACGTTTCATAAATTGATCCCAGAACCACATCCCAAAACAGTAGATAGCGCACGTCGCATCAATAAAGAGTTGTATGATACAGAAATCCCACCTCAGTTGTTTCGAAAACTCATCGAATGGGGATTGTGGCTCGTCGATGTACGTATCCAACGTCAACTTGCCGACCAACTTGCTGATGCTTTCACAGTCGGTGATACCATCGACTGGCGAGGTTTGGTATCAGGAGGAAGTTCTTTGAAGACCTTACAGTCGTTGGTGAATGCAGCCTCATCAGACATCCAGGAGGTTTTGGATGCCAAAGCACAAAATTTATATCAAGAGTTCCAACACATTGTGGATGGCAAAGATCCAAACGTAGCCAAAGATGTGCCGATGGATAATGTTAAATACTTAGGACAGTCCCTTGCCGTTACCGAATACCTTGTAAAAATTCGGAATCTCTATCGCCATTTCATCAATATAGAAACCTCTCTAGAAGATTACCCTCCTCCATCAGACCCACCTTCTGGTTTGATGAGAACCCTCGAATCCATTCTCGAAATGGAGTACTGTGACCAACGCCTGGAGCTTTTACTCGATGAAGTCACGGATTTTCTCACTATGGATTCCCCTCTTTCTAAAGAAGGAATTGCCCTCTATCGAGATGTAACAGGGTTTGATTTCTAAGCAACCGAGCCATAAGCAAAAAAGCTATTTTATCCCCCCTTGTTTGTACGGCCCTATGATCGTCTTAAAAGTACCACCTTTGTGAAATGTAATGGCAAAAACCTATTCCTTTAGTGCATATTTTATTTTTCTCACCATTCTTTTAAATGAAGTGTTTTCTTTTGGAGACTCCCTCTTCTCAGCCCTCCTGACTGTATCATTGCCTCTCTTTTTGATCACCGCTTTGGCACTAACACGAGGCTTTCTATTGTACATCTCGGTCGTCTCGTTTTTATTAGGTCATGCCATATTGTTTGCTTATGATCTGGAGATGACAGTCTGGTTGGAAGGATTGACCCGGGCCTTAGGCATTCTGATTTTGTTCGTGGCCATACCGTGTATTGCCTTTCCAATCAGGCATGGAGGGTATTTGGAGTCATTAGAGAGCTTTGTGTTATCTCAACGGTCACGACCTAGTTTTCTACTCATTATATTAGCGATTATCCATTTATCCTTATCCGTGGCATTGAACATTGGTTCGATCCCAACGTTGCAAAGGCTGATTGACCACATTCCATTTCCCAAACGATTTCTAACCCAGATTTATACAACAGGTTACTCTGCATATATGGTGTTTTCACCTTATGATGCGGTGGTCAATATGGTATTTCTCTTCTCAGGCATCACCTATTCTGACTTCTTGTTCAGTGGTGTGTGTATGATGTTGTTCATGATGTTCGGTTCCAGTCTACTTCTCAAATCAGATCGTCGACTTCGTAATGAAATTCAACAAAGTTTGCCTCCTCTAATCAAGACTGCCAGTTCTAAAAAAATCTTCGAATTATTATTCCATGTTGCAGCTTTGATCTTCTTGGCCTTCCTCAGTGATCGTTTCATGCCACTTTCCAATCCAATGTATAACATAGCGATCTTGATTATCTTCTATTCCATGTTCTGGGCTTGGACTGTAGGCGCTATCACGCTGTATTGGAAAGACCTGACAGAGCATCCGTCCTTGTTTTTCAACTACCGCGGATTGCTGCCATTTCTGATTGCTGCTAGCTTTTTAGGAACATTGATCTCCTATACACCATTAAAAACCATCATTGGTGATTTGCTTATTTCCATGAATGGATTGCCTCAATATTTCATCATCCAAATTTTTCTGTTGTTGACCTGGGCTTTGAGTAATTTTGGGATACACATGATGATTACTATTACCATATTAGCAGCGACAGTATCTCCCGAATTGATTCAACTGACCCCCACAGGATTTGCGTTGACCCTCCTCACTTGTTGGGTGATTGGCATGGTGGGTTCTCCATTTGTCCCCTTTTCCGCAGTGGTTTCTGAAACCATTAAGGAAAAACCACATATAGTAGCTTGGTATCACAATCTGAAGGTTTCTATATGTTTGCTGCTGTTTGCACCGCTTATGATTTTTCTGGTGAATGCTTGGAAAATTTTTTAATTTTTCTGGTAAATACTTAGAGGGATTTTCGCGAAAATTTAGGAAACATCAAGAATGTTGTAGCAAGTGGTTATCTTGTTTTAACTACGACCAGTGACATGTCATCTCCATAACTTTGGGAGCCTAAGAATTTATTCACATCATTGACCACATCTTGCCAAACTTGAGGGGCGGAATTGGCAGTAGAGATTTTTTTGATCAAACGCCGGAGACGACGTTTGCTATATTCCTCATTTTCTTTGTTTTCGTTTTCGATAATACCATCTGTATAAATGAGAAACCAATCGCCCGGCGTGTAATGAACTTTACGCAACTCCCACTCTCGCTCATGAGCAAGAGCACGTCCTAAGATATAACCACGGCTAGGCAATTCTTTAATTTTCCCCCCCTGAATATGAAAGGGGAAGTTGTGCCCTGCATTAGCATATAGTAAGGTATTAGTCGCCGATTGGAACCATCCAAACCAGACTGTCATGTTGTACCCGCCTCGGACACAATTCATGATCACATCGTTTAATGATTGGAGCATTTCGTCTGGCGATACAAGTTGCTTAGCCAATCGATAAAAAGTGAAGACACCATCTGTGATTGCAGTCACCATTGCTGATGGCACACCATGTCCCGTTACATCTCCCACCGCAATCAGAATTCCATCTTCTTGGTAATCGATATAACTCCACCAATCACCGCTGCATTGTTCTGCCGGAATCACGTCACCATAGATATCAAAATGGGGATGTGATGGCTGGACAGAAGGCAATAAGATTCGCTGGACCATCGCAGTGTCATCGATTTCTTTTTGTAGACGCATGTGTGCCTCTGCTAAGGCAGCTTCTGCATGAGCACGTACTGTCACATCCTGATACACATGCAAAGTTCCTTCTACGCTCCCCCCATGCATCAACGGTGTGACCGTCATATCCAACACCATATCTTTTTGAGTGAGCGGAAACACATACGGCTGGTTATAACGCTCACAGGTGGTACCACGCAAAGCGGTATTTCGCATCTCCCCTTCAACTGGTTCATATTCCATGACAACGCGATCATAATTTGCACCAATGCGTAGATCCTTTTCCGTACATCCGAACATCTTACGCAAAGCAGGATTTACACTGGTGAGAACTCCTTTGCGATTGAGAGTAAAGATCCCCACCGAAGCGTGTTTGAGAATGCTATCTGTGAAACGTTTTGCTTCAGAGAGATCACGGTAAGTGCGACTCACCCGTTCTTTTTCTTGAGCCAACTCTTCATACAACTTGGCATTTTTGAGCGCGATAGACAGCTGATTCACATACCGTTTCACCAAAAAGATGTCTTCTTCTGTCAGATGCAACACTTTGTCATAGGTAGAACAGAACAACATCCCAAAGTAATTGCCCTGTTGTCCCAATGGCACCAACAGATTGGAACGGATTGGAGCCAAATCATATGCTCTTTTGAAACGGGGATCTGTGAACCGTGAAGGATCAACATTTGGAGTGTACAAATGGCTGAGATTTTGTGTCTCAAATACATCTAGAATCTTGGACGAATAGCTCAAAGAGACTAATTCTTTGCGTTCAGTAGGTGAGATGTTTAAGGTCTCGGGCAACAGCAAACGAAAGGACACTAATTTTTCCACATTTTGATCTTCTAACAACACATTGATGCCTTCAAATGGAAACAATTGTTGCAAAGCTTTGAAAATCGAATCCACCACTTTTTTAAAATCACGAGTTTCCACAAGCATGTTGGAAATACCCATAATTTTCTGAGTTTCTTTGTATGCCCTTCGCAAGCGTTTCATGGATTTATATTGCCGCGACACATTTTCTAAGACCACGATAGCCCCTTCAATCTGGGCTCGTGAGCGCAGCGGAACCATTCGAATATTAAACACCACAGAATTGTCCAACATGGGATCGTGGTAGTGATAATCATGATATTGTTCAAAAGCAGTATGTCCCAACAGAATGTTGTGCAACTTGGTTGCTAAGCGAGTTTCTCCTAAGGTTTGCCATTCCCGTAACAGATTCACGTTGTTTCCAAAAGGACGGAAGCGAAAGATATGTTCGAGCATCGTATTATATTGCACTACATTACCCTCTAAATCTGTCACGATGAGGGGTAAAGGGAGGAATTTCATGATACGTTTCTGCCAGTCTGCAGAAGCGGGGTCTAAGGGAGCAAGTGGCATAACCGGAGTGTCACCACTCCCAGTTGACATTGGAAGTGCGGTCACAGAACGAACCGCTTTGTGTTGTTCCTGGACCCTCAAGCAATTTTGCACGTAAGCCAGAACAAGCGAGGTTTTGATGGGCAAACTTAAATAATAATCAGCTTGGGTTTGAATGAGCTTTTGAGCGAGGAGATCATCATTGATTTGATTGGCCGAAACGACGATCACTCCTATATGAAAGCATTTGGGATGCTTTCGAATCTGTTGGCAAAGTTGATCCGCTCCCATTGGTTTGAGGGTGGTTTCCAAAAGAGCGATATCGATTTTTCCATCAGAATAAAACAGTTTATGGAGAGCTTCCTCTCCGTCGGAAGTTTCGAGTACATGATATTGACGTTGCAGGTGGTATTTGAGTGCAACTTTAAGGAAGGGATTTTCACCGACAATGAGGATGTTCGCACTCATAAGACGCGCATGCTTTCAAGATGACAAACCGTTTGGCTTTTAGTAACATGACGGCTCAACGGAAGAAGGGACCGCCTCTCCGGAATGGATAGGCTCATCAGTTAAAAGTGTTCATGATTTACCTATAAAACCGAGGAAGAGGAAGTTTTTTTTCATGAGCAACGTGATCAAAGTCAATTTCGCTCGGCGCTGGTTTCAGCACTTGGAAGAATTGATTCATAGGCATTTAGAATCAGGTGGATTTCCAGGCATTGAAATCTTGTTTGCTTCCCAGGGAGAAGTGCATTTGCATCAAGCTTGGGGACATTTAGAACTTGGCAAAGATGCCCCTACTCTCCAACCAAATACCCTCTTTGATATTGCCTCTATCACCAAACCAGTGGCCACAGCCACTGCGATCATGCTCCTTCTAGAACGTGGATTCCTCGATTTAGAAGATAAAGTAGTGGAATTTATTCCTGAGTTTGATTCAGAGGTTTACCGGCAGATCACTTTACGCCACTTGTTATGCCATACTTCAGGGCTGCCCGCTTGGGCTAATTTATATGAAGGGGTGACCTCCAAACAGGAAGCGTGGGAACGTTTAATAGCTGTTTCCGTGGATCATGGTATACAGGAAAAGATGATCTACAGTTGCTTGGGTTTTCTCATCCTTGGAGAAATCATCCGTCGCGTGACTAAACAGAGTTTAAGTGAGTTCACACAGCGAAATATTTTCAAACCTCTTAATATGGAAGCTACTGGATTTTCCCCTTGGAAAACTCAACGAATTCTTCCGATCGCTCCCACTCAGTTCTGTCCCTTCCGCAAGAAATTGCTTCGAGGTGTGGTGCATGATGAAAACAGCTATGTATTTGATGAAGAAGGTGGAAATTCAGGTTTATTTTCCACTGCCTCGGATTTGTTTCGCTTTTGTCAGATGATCTTCCATGGTGGCGCACTAGAAGGAGAGCATATCCTTTCACCTCATTCTATTCATCGGATGTCGCAAAACCACAACCCTTCTCATCTTCCTCCTCGAGGCCTTGGTTGGGATATTGTAGCCGATGGTTTCGGATATATGAGTGGGGGTGATCTATTTCCCCGTGGAGGAATCGGCCACCTGGGCTTCACAGGGACATCTCTATGGCTGCACCCTCCTACACAAACAGCCATTATTGTTCTTACCAATCGGGTCCATCTATCTCGAGAACAGAACCTTTCCCAAATGCGAACCTTTCGCCCACGCCTACACAATATTCTTATGGCTTCGTTGGATGGCGAACGACGTTGATACTGTTGTTGAAATGCCGCAACTTAAACAAGATAAACACTTGAGGCATACCCTTCTATGGAGGGTTTACAAAAACTCAGATTCGTTTCTTCACTACATTTTCTGTATTATTGACGGTCAGCAAGTGAATTAAAGTTGGCATCCCGCATGTCGGAAAAAGGTTTGGATAATTTGGGGTTTCCGTTTCAACCTCAAGACGGTTTTGTGCAGTTCCCAATCCAGATAGGCGAGATTGGCGGTAATCACATTCTTCAGTTCGACCTTTTTCAGATAGCCCCAGACTTGTTCATCGGGATTGAGTTGAGGGGAATACGGAGGCAGCATTTCCAAATGAATTCGTTCGGCAGCGCCTGCTTTGAGGAACGCTTTGACCGCTTGGGAGCGATGAATGGAAGTCCGATCCCAGATCAGCAGCAATTTACCGGGGATGGCTCGGAGTAATTGTTTCAAAAAAGTGACCACATGAGGCCCTTGAAAGGCTTTTCTCTGTTTGCGAACGAAGAGTCGACCCTCAGGGGTGATTCCACTGATGACCGACAAATGAGCCCGATTGGTGTACTCCCGAAAAATCGGAGTCTGGCCGCGTTTGGCCCAGGTGCGCGCGAGGAACGGCAATAAAAGCCGGATTCATCACAAAACAGAATCGTTCTTTATTCCGTTTAGGCTTTTTTTTAAGTAGGACCAGGTCCCGTCTTGCCAGTGCTCAACAGCCTGAGCGTCTTGTTGATGAGATCGCTTTTCCGGGCGTTGAGGACTCCATCCCCACTTTCTGAGAAGCTCGGGAATATATTTTCGTTGTACTGAATTCCCCAGCGCTGTTGGATTAAACGGGCAATCCGGGGCCCGTCCAGACTTCTCCAGGGAAGCCACACTCTTCGGGGGAACGTTCGAGCCATTGAAGGAGACGGTGGCATTGGAAGGTCGTGAGTTTCGGTTTACGGCCGGTAACTTTTTTACTCTTCAAGGCCTCCATCCCGCCTGCCTGATGTTTCTTCAGCTACACACTGACCGTGGCCTCACTCAGGCCCAAGGCTTCGGCAATATCGCAGGAGCGCCAGCCGTTTTGGGAGAGTTCGATGGTGCGCTGCTTACAGCCTTCGAACCACGCTTTAGTTTGGTGAGGTTGAAACTTCCTTCGAGCCATGATGTGTCCTGAGAGAGATGAAAAAGTTCACCTCTACCACAGAAACATGCTTTATAAAATTAGCTGACAGCTAATATTCTCCCATTTGATGATTGACAACACACTTTTATACACGCAATTTTCTTCTAACATGGTAAGAGCTGATTTGCTAATTGGATAGTATTCCAAAATAATGATTGTGTTGTCTTGATGATCTAAGGGCCGGCTACTCGGCAACAATCAATCAAGTTTCGGAAATAGCCAATAAGATAGAAACAAAGCATACATCTAAATTATGATAAGAGAGATGCTATAGGACTGGATTGACTTAGCCATTTTTTCGTTTTTCAGAAGCTTGGAGGCAAATAAGACTATTGACCTCTGATAACTCATCTTAATTGCCTCATTCTCTAAAATGATACTTAATTAAGCCAAGATAACGTTATGAATTTTGCTGTAGTTTTTAAGGTCAGCGGAACCCTCAACCTACTCCTTTCGTGCTTACTACTTCTCCCTTTGTTGTGGTGCTTTTGGTTTGAAACTAATGAACGTCTAGGATTTCACTTTATAACTTCTTCTGGGTTAATGGCTGTCATCGGGTTGATTTTTCGCCGACTTGGTAAAGGTGCCCCCCAAATTCTCATGCCTCGCGACGCTTTAGGAATTGTGGCCTATTCCTGGGTCGCTCTTGCCATTACAGGAGCCTTACCTTACTGGGTAAGTGGAACGATGCCTACGTTTGCTGATGCCGTTTTTGAATCGGTCTCTGGTTTCACTACCACAGGCTCTACGATCCTCACCGACATTGAAGCATTGCCTAAGGCACTGCTCTTTTGGCGTTCCTTGACCCAATGGGTTGGTGGTTTGGGGGTAGTGGTCTTGTTTGTAAGCATTTTTCCTAGTTTAGGGGTAGGCGGCAAAAGCTTGTTCAAGATGGAAGTTCCCGGCCCCATTACAGAAAATGTTACTCCCAAGATCCGTGATACTTCCCGAAACCTTTGGTATACTTACCTTTTTCTGACTGTTCTACAGACACTATTATTGTGGCAACTTGGAGGGGTGTCGTTGTTCGATTCCCTAACACATAGCTTTACCACAGCAGCTACTGGTGGTTTCTCAACTAAAAACGCGAGTGTTGCTCATTTTGATTCGGCAACTGTGGAATGGATCATCATAGTCTTCATGTTCTTAGGAGGGACAAACTTCGGTTTGTATTACTTGATGACCCAAGGACAATTAAAAGCTATTTTTAAAGATACTGAACTTCGATTTTATGCATTTGTCACATTGATGGCATCCTTAGCGATTGCCTTTATGTTGTGGTGGAACAATGGTTATCAAATCGACGATGAAGCCTGGAAAAACCTGCAACAGCATATAACTTCGCCAGCAATATTTGAAAAGATTGAACCATTACGTAATCAGAAATTTCATAATGAAGCAGCATTTTCTCGGGCGTTGATGTCAGTTGGCCTCACTATAGATAATGAACTTAGTCATCGAATATTAGAAGAGGCCAATCAAAATTACGACCTCCATCGTGCTATTCGTTCAGCCTTATTTCAGGTTATCGCGTTGATTACAACAACAGGGTTCGCATCCGATGATTATGAAGGATATCCTGTAGCTACCCATATGATCATCTTCTATTTATTATTTACGGGTGGGTGTGCAGGATCTACGGCAGGCGGTGTTAAATTATTTCGGATCGTGCTGGTGGGTAAAACCTTATTTCATGAAATTCAAATGAGTTTCCGCCCTTCTTTGGTAAGCAAAATTCGGGTAGGTAACACGATAATTTCGTCAGACCTCATCCGCACAGTGCTAGCTTTTTTTGGAGTGTATATTGCGTTTGTTTCGGTTGGAGCATTATTGTTAGGACTAGAAGGACACGACATGCTAACTTCTATGACGGCTTCTATGACAGCTGTAGGAAATTTTGGGCCTGGATTTGGTACTGTTGGGCCTACAGAAAATTTCGCGCATTTCAGTTCCGAAGCCAAATATCTACTCGCTATATTAATGTTATTGGGGCGTCTAGAATTTTTCACCTTGCTAGGTGTTTTCCATCGCCGTTTCTGGAAGAGATGAATTTACAACAATTCGCTCTGCACATGACAGTTTCCTTTGATCTTTGGAAAGTCTTAAGCTGGCGACCACAGCGGATTGAGCTGGCGGCAAATTTCATATTGCCCTGAGCTGCTGCCAAAACGTGAATTTAACCCAAATGGCCAAGGCAATGGAAGGCGAAGCGAAACCCGAATCGAACTATCGGCGATTGCAACGCTTTTTTAGTCAGCAAGAGTTGGATCAGACCGACTTCACCCACCTGTTCCCCCAGCTCTTGGATTTGGAAAGCTCGTGGGTGTTGTGTCTGGATCGAACCAACTGGAAGTTCGGCAAAACGAATATCAATATTCTGATGCTGGCGGTAGCTCATCAGGGAGTGGCGATTCCCTTGATCTGGGCGTTACTCGACAAACAAGGCAACTCGAAACAAGGCGAACGGATTGCCTTGATGCAACAGTTTGTTAAGGCCTTCCCGCAGGCTCATATTTTAGCCCTGACCGCGGATCGGGAATTCATTGGAGAAGACTGGATTCGATTTCTCAAAAAAAAACAGATTCCCTTCTGTTTGCGGATTCGGGAGAATCAACAACTGACCAATGCGAAAGGCATCCTACGAGCCGCTAAAGTGTTATTCAAAAATTTGAAACGAGGGCAAGGTGAATACCTTCCAAGCCGTTTGATTCAAGGGACCGAGGTCCATATTACAGCACACAAACATGAGGAAGGAGAACTGGTTGTTTTGATTCATTCCTTAAAGAGCAACACTCCAGAAGTGTGCTTTGATTTTGTATTCTTCTCGCTAGGAAATCGAGTGTCTTTTCCAAGCTTACAAGGGTTGAGGGTTTCAACTGGAACAAACTCACATGACCGATCCCAAACGGCTCTCCAAATTGTTGGCGTTGCTTGCCCTAAATCTAGTCTGGCCCTTCCACATTGGAGCTTGGATCCACCAACAAAAGCCCATTCCGGTCAAAAAACATGGACGCTTAGCCCAGAGTCTCTTCGCCAAAGGTATCGAGCTGTTGAGTAACTTGATTCACAATTGACATCTCAAATATGAAGATTTTCTCAATGCCATACAGTTTATTTCAGTCAAGCCTAAACAGCTCAGATTAAAGAAGTTTTAGAAAACTGTCGGGTACGGAGAACAATTCATTTTCTCGTTTTGTAGAATTACAACCAAACCACTAATTATTTGACAAAACCTACTAAGTTTGTTGATTAGGATTCGATAAATAAGGAGGAATACCCAAATTATCTAGTTGCATTATTGTTTTACTGAGGGAGAAGTTGTCCTCAACATGCTTCCTCGCTCGTTTTCCCATTACTTTACGCTTTTCGTGACACTTCAGCAAATCAATGATCTTCTCCGAACACTCCTCTAGTCTTCCATCTTCCACCAAAACCCCTGTTGTTCCATCAACAATAATCTCTTTTGTTGCGTCTATCTCGAAAGCAACTGGAGGAACCTCCATGCTCATCGCCTCCAAGAGTACATAACCAAAACCTTCCCAACGAGATGGAACTAATAAAATATCAAATTTCTGCATATACTTGGCAATATCTTGCTGAAATCCTAAAAATGAAACGTCATTTTTAATACCTAGCTCAGATATCATTTCTTCTAATCTTTTCTTTTCTTTTCCTGTTCCCAAAATCCATAGCTTAGAATCTAATTTTTTCCTAACTTCATGAAATACTAATATGGCACGGTCAATTCCTTTTTCATATGATAGCCGTCCCACTACTCCAATTACACCTGTTGGGTTATTTTGAACCTGGGGACTCCAAATTTGTAGGTCAATTCCATTATAAATGACTTGTGGGCTAAGAAACTTAATTTCATCTCTCCAGATAGCTTCCATTGCTAACAATGTGGCCCTTGAATTGACAACAACGTGGTCTAATATGTTTCTAAAATACCATCTATTAACGATAGTATGCCTGACCCCTTTAGGAATTCCTCTACGTAAAATAATACCTGAGAATCGTAAGAACTTCGCAATCAAGCCGAATGTCTTAAGCTCATGGGCAGAGTTAAACAAAAAAATTCCATCAGATTTTTTTTTTAATTGGGAACAAAATAGCAGAAAACTCAACGGATTAAGCACAGATAATGAGGCAGTATTATAAATCAAAAAAGGCACCCCAAACTTCCTTAGTTGAGTAGCAAGGACACTCCCATCACGAACTAAGCATAAGACATTATTTCCTTTATTTTTCAAAGAAGCAGCAGTAGTTAATAACCACTTTTCTCCTCCACCCCAATCCTTTGATAGATTGGCAAGTACCCAGTTTCTCATTCATTATGCTGCAAAACGAGATTTCACTGTTTCTACGATTCTACCAAAAGTTTCTGGTTCTTCTAAAGAAAGATAGGCTAATGTCTTTCTATCAAGCTCAATATCCAACAATTTCAAACCATAAATAAAATTACTGTAACTGATACCGTATTTGCGTACAGTGGCATTTATCCGAGTAATCCATAGTTTTCGAAAGTCACGCTTTTTTACCTTTCGGTCTCTATAACTATAAAGCCTAGAGCGATCAACAGCATTTTTTACTGATCTAAGTAAGCGTCCTCTGCCACCACGGTAACCTTTAGCCGCTTTAAAATAATCATTTTTCTTTTTTCGAGCATGTATTGCCCTTTTTACTCTCGCCATATAGCTCTCCTAATTATTTGAGATTTGGCAGTAATCTTATTACTGACAATACGTTAGAGGATGAAACGAAAGTTTTGGAGCGAAGAACACGTTTATTCTTTGCATTTCTTTTTCGCATATTATGACGCAGGTAAGCTCTCTTCCGGAGTATTTTTCCATTAGGCTTAGTTTTAAATCTTTTCGAACTAGATTTATTATTTTTTATCTTGATTTTTGACATAACTCATTTTTGTGATTTAGCCTTGCTGGGAGCAAGAACAATAGTAATAAAACGGCCTTCATCTTTCAAAGGCTGTTCTATAATACCATAATCCCCAACAGCCTCTTGAAACTTTTTTAACAAAACTACGCCTAAATCTCTGTGTGTCACTTCTCGGCCACGAAACATGATCGTAATTTTTACTTTGTTACCGTCCGATAAAAAACGAATCGCATTTTTTAGCTTAAAATGAAAATCATGTTCTTCTGTTTTTGGTCTTAATTTAATTTCCTTCACTTGAATTGTTTTTTGATGCCTCCTTGCCTCATGCTGTCTTTTATTTAGTTGATATTTATATTTTCCATAATCCATCAAACGACAAACAGGAGGAGATGCATTGGGTGAGACCTCAATCAAATCTAATCCTTCTTCATCGGCAACTGTCAAAGCTTCTTCAATACTCAAGACCCCTACTTGCTTACCATCAGCATCAATCAGTCGAACCTGAGGCGAAGAAATATTTTCGTTAATACGGATTTTATCCTCAGCTTTGGGAAACTTTTTCTTTGAGGTAGTTATAATCATCTCCCTAAAAAATGGTAGGCGCGGGCGGGATTGAACCGCCGACCCCTACCGTGTCGAGGTAGTGCTCTCCCACTGAGCTACGCGCCTGCTCAATCCATACATTCAGCGGCAAATGAACAAAAGTTCCGGCACTGACCGACTCTCCCACGAAGTTTCCTTCGCAGTACCATAGGCGCCAAGGGGCTTAACTTCTGTGTTC
>JANQJU010000027.1 GCA_028281495.1 SAR324 cluster bacterium | reverse complement strand
TGAAACAAAAACTCATTCCTGGAGAATCCCTGATGACTGAAGCACACCCTGAAGAATTGACCCCTGAGCTCCTGCTTGAGGAAGGCAAAGCGTACATGGCTCAACTACTTTATGAAATGCCGGCCGATTTCCTGGCCGAAAACTTTAGCGACCATCCGTTTGTTTTACAGACCCGAGAGGAAGGACGAGAAGAAGGACGAGAGGAAGGACGAGAGGAAGGGCAAATCAAACTGATTTTAAAGCAGTTACACCTCAAATTTCGTATGGTGCCTCAAGCTTTTCAAGTCCAGATCCGGCAGGCGGATGAAGCCGAGTTGAATCGTATCGCCGAACGGCTGTTGGCAGCCGATACCATTGAACAGGTGTTTGACGAAAAATAAGTTCATTGATCGTTGGACGAAAAAGACTTAGGTATTGAACCATTCAGAGTGCTGTATCTTGAAGAAATCCCCATAGAGGGTGATTAAGCCTCACTCTCGATACTGATCGATTTTGATGGAGAGTTCATCGAATTTCCAAATATTGGGCTCAATGCAGAGTCTTCAGTTTGTTGAAGACCGAGGGATGACTCGAAATATGAACACAATCGGTGAATTGATCCACGGAACCGATGGGATAGTCCCGATTGCGGAGGGTTTCATTGGTGAGTTGATCGCGGATGGCCTGAGCAAAGTGTTCACCGTGAATCACCAGAAACGGTCGGCTGTAATAAGGCGAGGCTTGGGTTTCCATCTTCGGCGTGATGTTTAAGGCATTGTGCATCTGGGCGATTTTTTCATAGGCTGCGATCAAATGAGTTTCTCGTGATTTCCCGTTTTCAGCTTGCAACACTTGCATCAAAATAGGTTGTAATTCTTCCGCACAGTGGAGACGAGAAAATGCGGCTCCAAACCATTTGCTATATGGGGCGTAAGTCCGTTCCATCAAAAAGCACAACTTCATGATTTCTCGGACCAGCCTCGCGGCAACGACACGTCCTCCTAAGGCATCCCCCATTTCCTCACAGCGTCCCACAAACGCTTCTTCTTCTGAGATTCGCATCCATTGGGCGGAGAGCAAATACAACCAGACTTCCTGAGGGAAATAGTGCAATCGTTGGCGAACTGGATTCAACTCGTTCAGTCCATCATGATACACTTGTCCTCCGCTCACAGTAGCGAGGCGCTGTTGAGGGAAGGTCAGCCAGTCGAGCAGTGGAATGTGGGCATAGGGATCGATTCCTAAATAGTTTCCAAAAAAACCTCGAATCGTATCCAGTTCCACCCGATGGTTGATCGGGCCAGCCTCGTGGGGGGTGAGCAATTGAACCCCTTTTTCGTCCGGATTTCCAAAATGGGTGGAATAGCCTTTGAACGTAGAAGGGAGGTGATGGCTAAAAAAGGCTCGTAACGTTTCCCGATACTGGGAGTAGTCCGAATCCGACAAGAACAAGATGAGCCTTGGCCCCCAGTGATGATCCATCGAGCGTGGGGTGTCGAAGCCTAGCACTTCGGAGCCAGACCCAATCAAGGCGGCGCTGTGAGGCAAGTCGGGAAAATTGGATTCTAATAGAGGCGCTACCACCTCTTCATAAAACAAGCCACTGAGTTTCAATCCGGGAATGAAATCTGTCATTTTTTTCCTTATCAATCCTCCCTAAAAATCTTCATAGAGCATGGACCCCGCAGGGGCTTCGGGGTTTGGAATTAAACGTTGATTGGGACAATCCACCACAAAGTCCATGTCTTCCAGAACGATTTGTCCCAGTATACAAGGGGCTTTCTCTGGTTTTCCCAAACAATGGAACACCCCTTCTCGTGTATTGCCAAAGGTATCAATGATCTCAATTTTGAGTTGTCCATACATCGGAACCAACCGTTGTGACCCCTCTGCCAAATTCACAGAGACATGACGAACCTGGGGCAATCCCAATGGCTGGATTAACGACTCTAGAAGCCCGACTGCGCGCGCTCCAGTATCGACAACCATATCGAGGGTGAGCGTTCGAATCTCGTCTTCTGCAATCGTTCCATCAATGGCACGAACGACGTCCATATTGTTTTTTAAACAAACTTGGTGAGCAATGACTTTTCCCATGCTTTTGACTTTGTTGGAGTGAATGACTTGAATTTCATTATGGCGAGTTCTTGTGCCAGTGGCAACCTCACCTGTCCGAGAATAGGGGCCATTATAGTTCCATTTGCTCGGTACATCGAGTTGATGTAAAATTAAAGTTGTAGTCTTAAAGAATCATCGTATGCAAAATCATGCACAACAACAGGATACTGTCATGCAAAGTTCCCCACAACTGGAAGCCACTGACCTACAGAACCTAAAAAGAATCGCCCAATATCGGGGTTTAAGTGAACAAGCTGCCTTGAGCGAAGTGTTGGCTCAAGCACTCGAAGACCTTGAATTTGATCAAGCGGTTGATGATGCCTTACGCTCACCGAAAGTTAGAAGTGCATTTCAAAAACTGGGTGAGACTTGTGAACGATTAGGCATCTGAACCATGAATATCTTTATCTGTCCGTCATTTACCAAGCAACTAGAAAAGCTGAAGTCCGTCAGTCTTGATGAAGTAAAAACCTTGCTCAAAAAGTCCCCCCCATACCAATAATATCCAATCGATTGACCAACAAGAAGGTTCGGAAGTTTTGAAATGCTACTTTCTACAACGGAAAGTTCGCTCTGTTATCTTTTACCGCACGAAAGAAAACAATTTTATCCCGGTTGCTATCGTCAAAAAGGAATCCAAAAAGGGTAAAAACATTACCAAAGATAATTATGAAGACCTGTTTGATGGGGAGATTCACAGAGTAGAGCAAGAGCTTATGGCAGGTGACTACATCGTTGAAGAATTGTAGCCGACCACAAATTGATTCCTCCCCTATTTCCCCCTTGCTTCTGAGACCAAATCAACCACCACCTCAGACGCATTTTTCAGTATTTCATCTCGCAAATGGGCATACCATTGCGTCATTTGAGGGCTTTTATGGGTGAGCAGTTTTTGCAGTGTGTACATATCAACTTTACCACTGCTAGCCAGCATAGACGCATACACATGCCGCAAACCATGCAGTGCTCTAAAATTTGAAGGCAACCGTGCTCGTTTCTTAATGCGGTTGACTTGGTGCTTGATATCAGTTCGTTGGTTGCCATCGCATCCAGGGAACACATAGTTACTGCCGGTCTTATCTTGCTGCCCAGACGGTGGGGGGTGGAGAGGACCTTCGGTTGATCTTGAGGAGTTGGAGAAAACCTTGAGCTATGCTCACCTGTACCGTTGGCACTCAAAGAAGCCAATGCGATCCTTGAACTCTTTGCATCCAAAAGCCAACAGTATCGCTATGCCATTCGAGTTTTGGTCGCTCATCCGGTTTTGGCTGCCGTCAAAGCCTTATTTGTCTTCATCACTCAACGATTCCAACAGAAGATGTTTATGTCTGGCATGACTTTAGAAGAGCTTACCCGCAGAGAAGGAGATCGAATTTATAGCCTCAACGCTCCTGTTTTGATCGAAAAGGTCTTTCAAAAACTGAAAAAAGACGAGAAACAGCAAATTCTTGAAGGACTCTTGGACAATCTGGATGAAGAGACTCGTCAAGAATTTTTGAAAAAACATTCCGCTTCCTAATTCCCTGCTCGTGGAAGTCGGTTTGAAGTGGACGTGAAGGTACCGCATTCAGCATCGGCATGAGTTTCCGACAAACCTGCGTATTTGACTGACTCGTCGAGGATTCGAAAAGGGGATGCTCCTCATAATTCGTGAGTAAGAAATAAGCTTATCAAATAAATCCTCGCATAAAGCCATAAAACTCTTCTGCTTTGTCCATCATGACCCAATGGCTCGCTCCCTCAAATTTTTTGTGAACGATATTTTCTTGTTCAAGTATATCGATAATTTCTTGGCTCACGCTGTTGCTTCCCCAACAATAAACTTTGGGAATTTCCAGTGAAGCGAATATGTCTCCCCATTTTATCCAGCCGTCGTTTCTCTTAGTGCTTTGTAAGCTGTAAATCTCTTTTGCAGTACTGCCAAAAACTTCAGGAGTGGCCAATCGCACCGAAGCCAGATAGCGAATGCCTGCCGAAATACCCCATCCCATTGCCATATGGGGTAACCCTCCATATAAGTCGGGAAAGCCACCTTGATAGAGCCATTTCTCAAAATCTTCCTTTGAGAGTTTGGCAAAAGCTTCTTGCGTTTGATTGGACATAATCAGGTTCCCCACGTGTACGTCGCCTTCCACATTCGCATATTTTTCAATTCTACCCTCGTCGACCGCACACATTTCCGTTCCAATATCTCCACCCCACGAATGCCCGACCAAACTAAATCTCTGCACTCCCAGTTTAGCCAGCGCCTCAAGAATTCGTTTTGCTTGCGTGCGAGTACTAAAATCATTTTGTGGAGTAGGGCTGCGTCCATAACCAGGAACGTCAGGAACCACGATATTGTATTCATGTTGTAAATAGCTAAATGCCTCCGAAAAACAGACGTGTGATTCTCCGAGACCGTGAACAAAACAAATCGTCTTTCTGTTGGGTAGAATACTCGTTTGCAGCACATAAACGGTCGCATCACTGATTTGCACATAACTTTCTTCCATGATCACTCCTGAATTTTTGGGAATTGACTCAAATACACAAACGTTGCCATCAACAGGCAAAATTATTACCCCTCTCAGTGGAAAAAAGTGGAGACAAAATATCGGTAGTCTCTTGGGATTTGAGAGTGTGATTTGTATGAAGATCGAATTTAATCAATCTGCTCATGTAGAAATGTATACGTCTTTCGTGATTCTGTTTATTTCCTTCAAAGGGTTGGGGCTGTATTGTATTCACAGGCTGAAATACAAGCGGTTTCAATAACTTAGATGAAGGAGAAGAAAATGAAGATAAATTCTTTTAAAGCTGGAAAAAATTCGATTACTTTCAAAAGCCAAAGGGCTAATTTAGCAGGTGACTTATATTTACCAGCAGGTTTTGATGGGGCAAAAAAACATCATGCAGTAATATTTAGCGGTCCATTCAATCAAGTAAAGGAACAAATGGGAGCCGTCTACGGTAAAAAAATGGTTACGAAAGGATATGTATTTCTTGCATTTGACCATCTGGGATATGGAGACAGCGAAGGCGAAGTTCGAAATAATGAGCAGCCTTTTATCAAAATGGAAGGGATTAGAGACGCCATTAGCTATTTGAATACATTACCTTTTGTGGATAAAGATAACCTTTTTGGTCTTGGGGGATGTGCCAGTGGTGGCTATATGCCAATCGTTGCCACCACGGATAAAAGGTTAGCTGCAATTGCAACCGTTAGTGGTATGATGGACAATACTCAGACAACCTTTGGGTATTTGGATCGTGAAACCGTTATTAACACCTTCAAGACAGCAAATGAAGCTCGCCAAAAACAGTATGAAACGGGTGAAATTACCTATTTTGATGCTTTAGCATATGAAGGAGTTGAACCCAAAACCTTACCAGAAGGTGCTCGGCGTGAGGGGTATGATTACTACATGACTCAAAGAGCAGGTGCTGAAACATATCCAAACTATTCACATAGAACGCCTCTTACCATAAATGAATATACTGGACTAACCAGTGCAACTGCTTTAGCTCCGTATCTGTATACTCCCTATTTAGGAATCTATGGTGAAAGAGCTATGGCGGATACAGGTCCACTCACAGTGTCATTCTTCGAGAAAGCCAGTGAACCCAAAGAGCTTTTTGAAGTAAAAGGAGCATCTCATGTAAGTCTTTATGATATTGATGCAGATGTCGATCAAGCTGTTGAAAAAATGGACAAGTTTTTCAAAACACATAGTAATTAAAGTTATGCTGTAACACCTTAATAGGCGAATCAAGGGGATTAGCAAAATGAAGAAATATCACTTTTCAGATTTAGCTAACTATTGTGAGTTTTTAGATATACCTGATCCTGAGTATCCATTATTAAGTGTTGTTACAATGGAAGTTAATGAAAATTCGATAGTCAAATGTTCGAATGAACCCATAAGGATTTCCAGTGATTTTTATACGATCTCATTAAAGAAAGTGACATCAGGGGAAATCCTATATGGGCGGACCAAATATGACTACAAAAATGGATCAATGTTGTTTGTTGGTCCAAGGCAGGAGGTTGAAAATAGAGGAGTCAGTATGGCAGGCAAAGCTACTCTGATTACTTTTCACGAAGATTTCATCAGAGGTTGTGAGATTCGAGATCGAATCAAAAAATACCACTTCTTTTCTTATTCTACCAATGAAGCCCTACACCTTTCTCCTAAAGAGGAAAAAACTGTAGATTCTATTATGACAAACATTGAAACGGAATATCACAATAGCCAAGATGAATTCAGTAAAACTATTACCCTTTCACAATTGGATACTTTGTTAAAATATGCCAACAGGTTTTATAAAAGACAATTTCTGCACAGACAAGAAATGTATGGGAGTGTTTATTCACAATTTGAAAAGGTGATCATAGCTTATTTTGAGTCAGGTCAGTTTGAAATCGAGGGAACTCCACAAATCGAAGATATAGCTAAGGAACTGCGAATGTCGTCAAGATATTTAAGCGACTCCTTAAAAATTGAAACAGGTAAAACGGCAATCGAACATATTCATCTCTATTTGATCGATGAAGCCAAAAATCTATTGATGGAACCCAAAAATACGGTATCGGAGACTGCCTATAAATTAGGCTTTGAATACCCTCAGTATTTTTCTCGGTTGTTCAAAAAGAAAGTGGGAATGTCGCCAAAGGAATATCAGAATCAGTACGTCAATTGATATTTTGATAGAAATTGAAATATGAAGGGGACAACCAAGATCAAAGTTTTTATCTCTTATTCGCGTAAAGATTTGATCCGTTTTGTCGATCAGCTTGCTACCGCATTAGAACTGCTCGACTTTGAGCCGCTGATTGATCGTCATCGAATGCCGCACAAGCAGAAGATCTTATTCAAACCTACAAGCAATCCAAGATCGGCGATATTCTTCCGTGGGATTTGCATGCCCAGTTGCGAGCAAAGAAAAAAACGGTTCAGGAAAAATTCGTCGAGCTCGCACTCATTGACTCTTCGATCCTCGTCTTTCCAGGGCTATCGGCTGAGATCAGCCAAATGAAGGAGACAGAGAGTTCGCTCCTAGTATTTCAGTTTGGCCGATCTGGAAAAATCCTACTCTCACGATGCAAAAAGACCATTTGGCTGCCGCGTTTGAGGAATTTGTTTACGAACTGCAGACGAGTCACTCGTCTAACATAGAAGAGCGAATCAGCGAAGGAACGCTATTTTTTAGGAAGTTTGACAAAGCAAAAGTCGAGGAACTCGCCGTACCATTACTCACAGCAGCAATAGAAGCCGAAGCGCCTCTTCTGCCATATCTGACTGCTCAACAGCGTCGAAAACTAGCTGAAATGTTCTTCGATTCTGGTTTAATGACCATGGAAAATCTAAGTGCTGAAGATTTTCAAGAAATGGATGTAGAGCACAACGCCTATAAGCTTTGGCAGCGTATACAGAAACTATTACAGCAAGTCGATTCAGGGTATTTTTTTTTCCGCCAGGCTTGAAATTAGCCAGAGGTGTGGTGTGATCGAACATCCGTATTCAGAGCTCTATGGCCTGGAAGTTTGCAAAGGTCAATGTGACAGGTAAAGCGACTCTAATTACTTTTTTCTTTTGTAAACAGAGAAAGGCCCTTCAAGGGCCTCATATTGGAGAACTAAGATATGACTGCAAATAAGAAGAATTTGATTATCGACTCACCTAATCTATCTCCCTGCACTTTCCTAGATTTTCCACTGGTTAACGACCTTGATAACTTTCAAGCAGATATCGCAATTCTCGGGGTGCCTTTCGGTATGCCGTACACGCCAGGTTCTATGGCCAATGATCAAAGTCTGGCTCCTGATGCAATTCGACAGTTTACAAATAAATCCGATATCTACTATTCGGTGAATCACTATGACTGGGATCTCCGTGGCCCCCTGCGCGATGGACGCGATGTGAGCATCGTTGATTGTGGCAACGTAACTGCTGACATGTCTGATCACAAACAACACTACATTCGAGCCGAACAAGCAGCTCGCAAGATATTTAATCACGATGCCACACTGATCACATTAGGCGGAGATCACGGGGTACCAATTCCGATTATGCGAGCACTTGAGGTTTTTGAAACTGAGGTAACGCTGGTGCATGTAGATGCCCACCTAGATTGGCGAGACGAAATTAACGGGGAAAAAGAAGGGTATTCCAGCCCTATCCGGCGGGCTTCCGAAATGCCCTGGATTAAAAAAATTATTCAAATAGGGATGCGAGGTATTGGCAGTGCTCGTCAACAGGAGGTAGATGACGCTATTGCTTACGGTTCAACGATTATTGACGCCTACGAGATGCATGATATTGGCATCGATGCGGTCCTCGATCAAATTCCGGATAACACGCCCTACTATCTTACTATCGATGCGGATGGGATCGATCCTACCATCATGCCTGCTGTATTAGCCCAAACACCTGGTGGGCTTTCGTGGCTCCAGATACGAAAGCTCGTTCACGGCTTAATTAACAAGGGAAAAGTGCTGGGAATGGACATAGTTGAAATTGCACCTTCATATGATGTTGGAAACATAACAATGATTCACGCCGAACGCCTGATTTGTAACTTCATTGGGGCTTGCATCCGCGCAGGGTATTATGACACCAAGTAAAAATGTCATCCCCTGCTCTAACCAAAAGGAAAAAAGATGACATCACTTCTCGGAACATTAGCGCATAGCATAACTGTCCAACCAGGGACATATGGTGTTGACACCATTAAACAAGGCCAGACCCTCCGTATTGTTGATGTTGAGGGTGGGCAAGTCGCTGATTTTATTTCAATGAAACACAATGATCCAACTGAGTATCTGGATTGTGCCTATACCAACATGGTCAATGATCGTTGGCGATGGCTTCAGGGAAGCCGTATTGTCTCTAATCATTTGAATCCTCTATGGACAATTACAGATGATAAGACAGGTGTCCATTTTACTGGCGGCGGCTTTTGCTCCAATGATGCACGAAAGAAGTTTCTGAATCCAAAAGATGAGACTAAAGGATGTCGCGATTGTTTGGAGGAAGCCCTTGCGGAATATGGAATTGAACCCCACTTTCTACAATCAGTCTCCTGCTTCAATGTATTCATGAATTTAGAGTATCTGCCGAATGGTTCTTGGCAAGCCAAAGAGCCAGTGACTAAAGCAGGTGATTATATTGAACTCCGTGCAGAGATGGATTTGTTATGGGCTGTTTCCGTTTGTATTTGGCCTTTTGTTAGTGATGGATCACCCTCACCTCTGCGTTTCGAAATTTACAATCCTCTTTAGAAGCGAATATTCCTTTTGTGCTTACCCTATCAAGTACTCGAATCGTAGGTGACTACCGTCCTTTTTTCGATACCTTGGCACCAAAAGCTCACGTGGCGAGAGTAAAGGGTTTGCCCGTGCGTAAGGCTCTCGCGGTCGTTCGGTTGATAATATGATCGATTTGGAAAAAGGCATATTGTTCGAAGATTCTGGGAAGGTTCTTGCGTGGGGGAGTAGCCGGGAAGAAGCTTGGCAGATTGACGGAGCAATGCATTACAATTTGAAAAATGACGACACAAGAATCAAATGGCATGAAAATATACTAAATGGTGTCAATTGCGGAATACTTGCTTACCTCCCGAATTCAAAGACTCTCGATTCAGTATTCATGTGGATGAGAATTGAGGAGAAATATCATCTTTCGGACAATGCCCTATTTCACTATCTTAGATTTTTTAATCATCTAGCAATTGAACTAGGTGATCCCAAGATCCAAAAAGGTTTCTCAAAAGCCAACACTTTTCATCGCCAAGAGGCATCATGAAATGGAATGAAATTCGAAATCAATATCCCCATCAATGGCTTTTACTGGAGGCCATGGAGGCGCGTACTCAAGCCAATCAACGCATCGTCGAACAATTTTCAGTGATCAATGCGTATCCTGATTCTGATCAAGCAATGGAATCTTACTCACAACTCCACCAGACATCCCCTAATCGAGAGCTTTATGTATTACATACGGATAAAGAAAACGTGGAAATTCTTGAAAGACGTTGGTTAGGAATTCGAAAATGAAAATACGGATTGAAGACGGGTTGCCGTTTGTGACAGTTTCTTTAGCCTACCAACAGCGTCAAATTCAATTGGAGCAAGTCATTTTGGACACGGGATCGGCAGGAACTATTTTTAGATACAGCCAAGTCAAACCCATTGGCATACAGCAAGAGGCCACCGATGAGGTACATCGTATTAGTGGGGTTGGAGGGAGAGAATTTGTGTTTGCTAAGCGTATCGATCAGATAAATCTTGGCGATGTCATCATTAAAGATTTCGAAGTAGAGATTGGTACAATGGCCTATGGCTTTCCAATTGACGGTATCCTTGGATTGGATTTTTTGTCAGAAGTGGGGGCTATCATTGACTTGAAAGCGTTTGAAATTCACATTTGATATTCAATACGAAAACAGTGTTTCTTTCCACTTTAAGGGGCGGTTATTCCCTCATACAAGTTGGACAGAACACATAACAAATTCCCTCATTCCAACCACAACGCGTTCGCGTATTTCAGTTTTTCATAATGCAACGGCCATGAATTCTATTATTTGGGTTGGTGTACCTCAGATTCTGTCGTTAGCAGCATTAAAAATAGCAAGAGAACAGGTTTAATTATCAAATTTTTATGAGGTGGAAATGAGAATTAATGGCAGTCAAATAGGTTTTAACCCAGATTATACAGAAGATGCACCAGCAATCGATCAAGTTAGAGCGCTAGACGATTTTGCAATCCTCGAATTTGGTACTCCTTGGTGCGGGCACTGTAAGGCTTCACGACCTGCTGCTCAGGAAGTGCTGACAGAGTTAAACATTCCTCACATTAAAATATATGATGGAAAGGGTAAACTTTTGGGTAGAGAGTTCCGGGTCACGCTTTGGCCCACTTTTATTCTTTTACATTCTGGAGAGGAAGTAGCGCGATTGGTGCGTCCTAAACATGTGAAAGAGTTCAGTGATTTTGTGGCACACATCCAAGGGGTATTACGTCACTAACCAATCAATCCACCAGACCTCTTCCGCAGAGAAGTGGCAGGTGGTTTCTACGTTAGCTGGAAACAAATTATATTGAAGGCCTGTTTCCCCCTTCCAACCCACGGGGACGAGGTCGGCTTCGCCAATGGCCCTAATAGTAGTCGCTGAAACTAAAGCTTTTTCAAAATGCGTTAATTTTTATGATTTCCTTTAATAGCATTTACTGTATTTGACAAAAAAAGGAGCCATCATGGAAAAGATAGGAAGGTATAATATTGATAATCCAGATGAAGATTTTGGATATATTGAAGAAGAAGCAAACAAAACTGAATGTACGGATGCTCGCCCTGATTTTACGGAATTCTATTATTCCGCTTCTATTTGCGCGAACATGAAGATACCCAGGTATTTTACCGTCCAATCGATCGGTTGGTTGAGTAATGTTGTCTATAATTTTGGCGTTGTTAGCCCCGAAGTCATCGAAGCTTTAACTCACTATCGTCACTTCCATACAGTGGATGAAGGGGATTTAGGCTACCACACATGTGAACTATGTGATGCTTACGATGATCGAGGAGAAATTTTAGTTCAACTGGGTGGGGTGAATTACTTACTACCGAGTATGATTATTCACTACATAGAGGCCCATGACTATTGCCCCCCCCCAAAAAGTTCTTGGATGAGTTTTTAAGGCATTGGCAATCAAAGGAGTCAATAAGCTGCCATACCGATGACTGTGAATGGGTCCATAGCCTAATAAAGAGGCGAGAGTATTTAAGTCGTTTTGTCAAAGTGAGTTATAGCCTTCTCGACGATGATGAAGAATGATACTTTCATCAAATTGAAGGAGAAATTACTATAAGCGATTATTGTATAAGAAGAGTATTTACTTGCATTGAATGAGGTCGATTGTCACGAGGTTCAGCGGTTTATTGCACCTCAATTCGGTGTTAAGCAGGCAATACAACAATGTGTCTATGGGTGTATGCAGAGAATAAAATATTACAGTTAGGATAACAGGTGACATGGAAATTGGGAATTTGGTTATAATTACTGGACCGGCAGCAGCCGGCAAATCAACAATTGCAAAGGCGTTGCAATCAGAACTTTCTAGTAGTGGTTCGCTTTGGCTTTTGGTTCAGATGGATACCTTTGCAGATTCCCTGTATCGCGACTGGTTCACATTTGACACGCATCACGCCCCATACGCAAAACGCGGCATTGAGTATAGGCGTGATAATGACGGAGGGCTCCAACTAATAATTGGGGTCGATGGACGGCGAGCGCTTTCAGCGTTCCATCGTTCAGTTGCGGCTATTGTGAAGTCTGGGGTAAGTGTTGTTTGCGAAACAGTTGTTTGTGATGAAGAAGATTGGCACGATTGGTCTGAGGTTTTAGAGGGTATCCAAACTAATTGGGTGCAGTTGAGTGCGCCACTTGCAATACTTGAAGCCCGTGAGAAAGCCGATCGCCCCCAGGTAATACAAGGTCTAGCCCGGGGGAATCTTGCGAGAAAACCAGTCGGCCAATATGATTTGGAATTGGATACATCAACCGAAACCATAGCAGTGATCGTTGAACGTATTATTGATACCTTACCCGGATAGGTGAAGCGTTACTAAAGGCTGCTTAACCAATCAATCCACCCGACTTCTTCCCTTCGGGAAGCAGCTGGTGATCTCCAGCGTGATATTCAAGAAAATCGGACGTTTATGGAATTCGAATATGAAGGATTCTTTTGGTGGGCAATTCCCCAAAAACTCGCAGGAATGGCTCAGCCAGAGAGTCTTGAATTAAAACTAATTCATGAGTTGGGAATTCGAACGGTCATTTCATTATTAAACAAACCGCTTGTGGAATCTTTCTATGTGGATGCTGGATTTAATTACTTATCTTCCCCGATACAGGATGGCCACCCACCATCCTTAAAACAAGCAAAAGAGATTGTTGACTTCATTGGAGAAAGTCTCCGCCGCAATCAACCTGTTGCTGTGCATTGCGTTGCAGGTTGGGGCAGGACGGGGACAATCTTGGCATGTTACCTCATTTCCGAAGGTAAAAGCCCCCGAGAAGCTATTGATTCCATTCGATCTTCCCAAAAAAATTCAATTGAGACCGAGAAACAAGAAAAATTTTTATTCGATTTTGAAACATATCTTCAAAAAGGCGTCGCATAACCAGTCAATTCAACGGGCCATCAACCTGTCACCGGATCATCAACCTGTGGAACTTCGTTGCTCTGGCTGCTTGCTGTCCGATGATTGCTTCGTTGTGTTCTAAATCATAGATTAAGGACGAAAGATGAAACAAATTCTAGAATTTTGGTATGAATTTGCGAGCACATATTCCTATTTATCAGCCATGCGTATTGAAGAACTCGCAGAAGAGAATCAAATAATAATTGCATGGAAACCATTTTTACTAGGTCCCATTTTCAAAGAGCAAGGTTGGGGAGATTCTCCTTTCAATATTTATCCGGCAAAAGGACGTTACATGTGGAAGGACATGGCAAGACAGACACAAAAAAGAAGAATACCTTTTAAAAAACCAACAGTTTTCCCAAGAAATGGTTTGCTAGCCGCAAGAATTGCGCTTTGGGGAAGTGAAGAAAATTGGTGTTCTGCATTCACTAAAAAAGTTTTTCAATCGAACTTTGCTGAAAATCAAGAAATAGGAGATGTTGAATCACTGACATCCATTTTGAAATCATTGAAGTTAAATGCAGAAGACATTATTAGCCAAGCACACAGTCAGGAGAATAAGAATTTGCTCAAAAGACAGACAGAAAAGGCCCAAAAATTGGGTATATTTGGTGCCCCTTCATTCATTGTGAAGAATGAGTTATTTTGGGGAGATGACCGTCTGGAAGAAGCAATTGCTTTTCTAAAAGGCTAGTAATATTAAAAAATCGTATAATCAAGTAGCTACATTCCCAAGAAGATCGCAGTGTGACAGAAATACCAATACTTTTTGATGCTTTTGAAAGATATGATCGTATAAAACGTCTCAGGAACTCAAAATTTTATAGCGAGGCAAAGTTCAAAGAAGAATCTAAGAAAATTGTTGAGATTATTGATATTCTATTGGATTTTGGTATAAATTTTTATTTATCAAAAAATATCCTCAATGAGGAAATTGGAACAGATGGTTTAAACATAAAAAAGCAAAAGAAAAGATCCATCACACATTTTATTAGGTAATACTCTGAGCTAATAACAATTCTCAAATACAACTCCGAAAAATAACCAGTCCATCCACCAGACTTCTTCCCTATGGGAAAAAACGGGTGATCTCGGTGTTCTGCAAAATGAAAAAAAGACGAAGGTTTAATCAAAGAAAATGGTTAATAATGATTCAGGTATGTGAAAATTATGACTAAATTAATTTTATTTATTCTAGCCGTTGGTACTATATGTTATTCAGTGTATTGGTACAGGGCAAAAAGCAGGTTGAAGGCAATTCATCAAATGTCAGTTGATGAGTTAGTCGAAGCCGTTATCAAAAGAGAAATTTCGATTTTGGAAGTACCTAAAGAAAATAGAAATTCGGTAAATTCATTGTTAGAAGAAATTCAAAGTGATTTAGATGAAAAATAGATGAAAGAGATATGGAAAAAAAAGAAATAGGTAACCTAATCAATAAAAAACAAGGAACAATCAAAAAGATCAGTATTGCTATCGTCACTGTTGTTGCAGTCGGTTATTTATTGTTCCAGACAGTTGACTCTAATGACGCAGACACTACAATTGTTTTACAGTCTATAACAGGGGACTTGAGCGTTATTGTTGAGCCAGGACCGTATCTAAGGTTTTTTGGGGCTCCTCATCATTATAAAAAGGTGATTGCTGTTAATTTTACTGGTGAGGAAAATATTACGGCAACATCTGTTCTTCCAAAAATCAAAGTGAGATTTCTAGATACTTCTCTTGGAGAAGCTATGGGTGTGGCCAGGTTCCGTTTGCCAGTAAGTGAAGACGGCATGATTAACTTGCATAGAGAGTTTGGCAGTCAAGGAGCTATGATTTCTAATCTGCTCGAACGGGCTGTTGTTGAAACAGCAAAGGCTTCAGCTAGAACAATGTCTGTTGAAGAACATTATTCTGGTGGCGCTGGGCAAATGACATTAGATTTTGATGACCAACTGAGAAATGGAATTTTTATTATCGACCAAGTGGTTGAATCAATGGGAAAAAAGGATAAAAAAACCTCATCCTCAGAACATGAAATTAATATTCAACCAGAGAATGAAGAAGAAACATTAAAAGCACGGCAGAGAGTTCTTGTAGTCAAAAGAAAAGATAATGAAGGTGATTATATTCGTACTAAAAACCAGTTAATAGAATATAAAATTGCTGTAATTTCAGCTTCTATTGAAGATGTTGATTATGAAGAGCGTGTCGATGAACGGCTTGCAGCCCAAAAAAAGGCAGCGGCAGATGAGGCATTAGCTAGGCAGAATTTAAAAAAGGCACAACAAGAGGCTGAAACGGCAAAAGCTCTAGGAGATAAGGCTATTGCTGAAGCTAGAGCAGTTGCAGAAAAGGAAAAACTACAAGCCGAGATTGAAGCTCAGAAAAAAGCATCTGTAGCTAAAATTGATGCAGCAAGAGAAGTGGAAGTGGCTCGTCAAAGAAAACTTCAACAAATAGAAATCTTTGAGCTGCAAAAAAAGGAAGCAGAGGGCTTACAAGTACTAGCTGAAGCCCGCAAAAAAGCAGCGGAAAACGCACTAGATCCACAAGTTGTATTTGAGAGTAAATTACAAGCTTGGAAAGAAGTCGAAGTGTCAAAATATCAAAATATGTCTAAGGCCCAACTTGTCCCAACAATACAAATGGGACAAGGCTCATCTAGCGAAAACAATGCTTTGACTATGCTGCAACTTTTAGGAGCTAAAGCTGCATTAGATTTGAGGGTACAGTTTGAAGATATTGGAAAAAGCAATTAGTTATTAACTTATGTGAGTACTTAACAAGTCTCGCACAAATCAATGCAGAATTCAGCAATTCAACAATCGTAGCACAACATATCAGTCCAGGAGGTGTTAAAGAAAATCATTTATTTCGTCGCTAGTTAATGAAATAACACGGATGGTTTGTTGCTTTTCATAAATCGAGATGATGATAAATATGGTCGCATGCTTTTGGCTTACCAAATAGAAAAAGAAGACCTTGGGTTATTAGCGCTAGTTCAAATTTCTTTGAAAATTTAAGCCAATATCATTCACAATTTGAACCTGTGAATCGCTACCAATGGCGCGCGGTTGAAACCACTCAAGACCCCCCTGGTTTGTCGGGCGATGATTTGGTAATGAATTGAGTGAATCTCTGCAATTCGATCCATCTCATAGGAGAAACACCATGCACCGTTATGCCCGGAAACAGAAAAGCCGACCCACCGCAAACCGGAGCCGATTCCCGACGACGTACCCCCCTAAAGATTCGCAGCGAACCGCAGTGCGTTCTATCCTTCGACCGGGGTGGGGCTTGAGTCAAAAAACCGCAGGTTTCACCCTCCAGCGAAACTCCGAGGAAGAAGCAACGTCGGAGGTGTCGGAAGCACCGGAAGCGTCGGAGGTGTCGGAAGTGGCGCAAGCCACCCAATGCGACAAGTCCCTTTGGGAAATGGTTAAGCCCGCAAGAAACGAAGCCCGACGTGCGGTCCGTTATGCCAAAAGGCAGTTGCGGAACATCGAGCAAGATCCGGCGATCCAAGCCATATTCACGCAGTTTTTCGGAGCACCCACTCCGGAAGCCGTTGCGGATATTCAGGGAAAGGTGGATTTTATAGACGATCAATTGAGGAAAAAGATGGGGCGGCGACAGGGCCGTATTCTTTGTGCTCCCGAAGGCGTTTGCAGTGAAGGCACCGTTGCTTTTGAGAGGCAGAACACCATAACCATATGCCCCCCCTTTTTTAGCGCAGAGCGTGACGATGCCGATCGAGTGAACACGATGGTTCATGAAACCTTTCACTTTGGCACAGGAAATCCCATTGATATTTACCGACACGAACCCGGTTTCTCGCTACTTCCGAATCTCGGAGAAGCTGTCGCCCGTGACAATCCAGACTCGATCTCGGGTTTCGTTCTTGCGCTCTATCCCGGAAAAAAGCCGGATTTTGTCCTAAAGACTGAGCAAGAACATGAAGACCGATGGACAGGATTCGAGGGGGAAAATGGTGAGAACGAAAAAAAATTAGTCCATGAAACCATCATGTGGCTTCGTCAATGGTTGCAATGGGCGCAAGAATCGCTGGATATCTATGAAAATAAAGCGGCTCCTAAAGATACTCCGGACTTGAGCGATATCGAGCGGATTGTGGAACATCACAGGCTGGATTCACACCTTGCATCCAGCTCGAAAACTTTTTTGGATTTAGAAATCAATTTGTTGCAATTGGAATTTGTGAAAGTAGCCGATGGCTCTTTACCAGCCGTCACCTGGAGAGACCGAGGGAAGGAAGCAGCAAGATTCACGTCATCAGAAGAAGCGAGATCTTTAAACCTCGAAGAAAAGATGGCCGTTGTGAGTCAGATCTTGAACCGGCCCAGCGATTGGTTTGAGATTTCGGAGGCGTTTTTTAACCTCACGTCCACGGAAATTCGTGTGGAAACCATGCTCAATTCTGTGGAATCCGAGTTCAAATCCACACGCGAAAGAGATTTCGTAAAAGACATGGCAGCGGCCTATCTGGATCGCTATTCCATTTCGTTGGGGGGAACCGAGGCGACTGATCAAGAGTAAAACTCCGAATAATACGGGGCACGTGCTTCCAGTTTGCCGTTTTTTGTAGGGTGGCTCAGAGTGGCTTTCACGATGGTGTAGGAGGTTTCATGACAGGTCATGTTTATTCGCGAATAAGGCTCAAGTTTGCATGCTGGAATTGTGAACGTCACTACGAGCTAACTCGTAAATTACCAGAAGACGAACCCACATTAAATGTTGCCTGCCCTTTTTGTGATGCAGAGGGGATTGCCGACCTCAGTCCTTATCAACAGAAACCCACCGTAGCCCGCAAAGCCTCCAAAGCCGATCCACCCGATGAAAAAACACCCAGCACCAAATGGAAGTTTCCGGAGGTCATCCCAACCACGTCGTCTTGATCTTGCGTGAACCCCAAAGCCAATGCAGGCTTTCACAGCATTTCAAGTGGGAACAACAAGAAATGCAGAAGCAAGAAATGAAACAATAAGAAGTAAAACCAGAGGAATGCAGAAGCAAGAAATGAAACAACAAGAAATGAAGCCAGAGGAATGATGCAATCCAATATTTGTAACGAGCCTTTTATCATTCGTCCTGAAGTGCAATTGCTGAAAGAACATCCGCATTTGCAACAAGAGAGCAATGCGCTGATGCGAAAATACCGTTTCAGAGAATTGGTCACCGAAGCCGACCTGCAAACGATCGGACAGCACCTCTGGCAGGTGTTGAATATCGATCATGATTTCAATGTCGCGAGAGAACAGGCCGGAAGCGCCATCTTGTCGATTCTGATTGAAAGCAAGCAGCCCGATATCCAGCAACTGCCTTGGGAAACTCTTTATCATCCTGACATCGGGTTTTTGGGAAGATCTGAAAACACCACGCTTTCCCGTCGGATTTCTCAAAACACGCTCACGGCGTCGTCCTTAGAACGGGGGCCGCTACGGGTTTTGCTGTTTACCTCGATACCGGACGACCTGGATGCAGAAACTGCCCGGTTGAATGTTGAAAACGAGCAGGCGCAGGTGCAAGAAGCCTTATTGCCGTGGATTGCACAGGGAATCGTCCAATTGGAAATGCCCGACGATGGACGTTTTTTGACCCTCAAACAACAGTTACAACGCGTTCAGCCTCATTTGTTGTTCCTCAGTGGACACGGAAAATTTCATCACCAACCCCATACAGATGAAGCCCCGTATGCGACCTTTCTGTTTGAAAGTGAGGAAGGGCACAGCGAGCCGATCTCCGAAGAGAACATTGCCAAAGCGTTTGCCGGCTTGGGGGTGCGGTGTGTGGTGTTGTCGGCTTGTGAATCTAGCAAATCGGCTTCGGATGCACTGAATCGTGGGTTGACCCAATGTCTCAGTCAGGAAGGCATTCCTTATGTGATTGGCATGCGAGAATTCGTCTTGGATCAGGCTGGAGTTTTATTCGCTCGCTCGTTTTGTGCGTCGATTGCTCGTCAAGAACCGGTTGAGGTGGCTTTGCAACAGGCTCGACAGGCCATCACCACACCATTGAAAGAACACCTATGGTGGGACTCGGTTCTCGATGGTTCCCGTGAATTGAGCTTGGGACAATGGTGTTTGCCCATGCTCATTTCACAAGAAACCCATCGTCCCTTGATTGACTGGAAGTTCACTCCCCAAATCACCGAACAAAAACTGAACAACACTAGCATCAACGATATTAGCCTACCTCCCAAATTTTTAGGTCGGCGGAGCGAATTGCGCCAACTCAAGAGTCGTTTATACCAAAAAAAACTCCGACAACTGTTGATTAGCGGCCCTGGTGGGCAAGGAAAAACCGCCTTGGCAGGAAAGCTGGCCAAGGATTGTGGGAGCCGGGGGTACGAAATTTTGGCTTGGTCGGCGAGACCAGGAAATGTTTGGGAGGATTTTTTGTTTGAGCTGGAGATGCATCTGTCACAGGAGAGCAGCGAGCGCTATAACAAGATGTTCCCTAAAACGAAGGATGAAACCAGCAAAGCCAAACTGCTCTTGCACCTGTTGCTTCTCCAATCACAAAATCGCATCGTGCTGTTTTTGGACAACCTCGAATCGGTGCAGGATGAGCATACCCAGAAACTGAACGATCCCCGAATTGAATCTTGGATTCAAGCCGCTCAATCCCTCTTAGATGAAGGGTTGATTCTTTTGTTGACCTCCCGCTGGCAGATCCCAGGCTGGCCTGAAACTGACCACTGGAGCTTGGCGCACGCCAGTTACGGCGATTTCCTCCAAATGGCGCGTCAACACCAGCTTCCCTTCTCCTTTTTTCGAGAACCCAATCGCCTCAGCCGGATCTATCAAACCCTCCATGGCAATGGTCGAGGTTTGGAATTTTTTATTGCTGCAATGCAGTCGATGGATGAGCAGGAAGAAGCGGGCTTTTTACAAGCCTTAGCCCAAGCAGAAGCGGAAATTCAGACCGACATGGCGTTGGAAAAGGTGATCGGTCATCTTAGCGATCATGAACGGAACTTGCTAGAACGCTTGCCCGCTTACCAGACGCCCGTACCTTGGGAAGGGGTCATGAAACTGGGATTAGAGATGAAGCAGCCTGTTGATTCCTTATTGAATCGCTTGATCGCGCTGTCCTTGGTTGAAAAATACTATGATTGGTATTGGCAAACCCACCAGTACCAATGCTCCCCTTTAGTTGCAGCTTGGTTGCGTGACCATGGAAACACACAGCCCAACCGGGATTTATTAAACACAGCGGCACACTATCAACATTACCTGTTCCGATGGGAACGCCAGACGATGAGTCAGGCACTTGCTGTTCATCAAGCCTGGAAACTTGCAGAAGCCACAGAAACGGCACACCAGTTCGCCATGGATACGATTGTTGGCCCTCTCACCTTGCGTGGCCGTTATCAGACCCTGCTCAAGGACTGGCTCCCGGCTATTTGCCAATCGAAAAACAAACAGGTTCAAGCCGATGGCTTGGGGCAAACAGGGAAACAGTATTTACATTTGGGGGACTATGACCGAGCGTTGGATTACCTGAAACAATCGTTGTCCATTCAGCAGGAAATCGGCGACAAATCCGGCGAAGGTGCCACCCTGAATAATGTTTCTACAATTTGCTTGGCTCGTGGGGACTATGATTGGGCACTGGATTACTTGAAACAATCGTTGTCCATTCAACAGGAAATCGGTGACAAATCCAGCATAGGCACCACCCTGAATAATATTTCTCAGGTTTTCCTTGCCCGTGGGAACCACGAGGTAGCATTGGATTATCTGAAACAATCGCTATCCATTCAACAGGAAGTCGGCAACAAAGCTGGTGCAGGGTCGACCCTACATAATATTTCTCAGATTTTCGAAACTCGTGGGGACTATGATTGGGCACTGGATTACTTGAAACAATCACTGTCTATCAGACAGGAAATTGGCGACAAATCCGGTGAAGGCACGACCCTGAATAGTATTTCTCAGATTTTCAAGGTCCGTGGGGACTATGACCGGGCGCTGGATTACCAGTTACAATCGCTGTCCATTCAACGGGAAATCGGCAACAAATCTGGCGAAGGCGCCACCCTGCATAATGTTTCTCAGATTTTCAAGGCTCGTGGAAACTACGAGACGGCGTTGGATTACCTGCAACAATCGCTGTCTATCAGACAGGAAATCGGTGACAAATCCGGTGAAGGTGCCACCCTGACTAGTATTTCTACGATTTTCCTGGCTCGTGGGGGCTACGACTGGGCACTGGATTATCTGAAACGATCGCTGTCCATTCAGCAAGAAATCGGCGACAAATCCGGCGAAGGGACCACCTTGAATAACATCTCTCAGGTTTTCCAAGCTCGTGAGGACCACGAGACGGCGCTGCATTACTTGCAACAATCGCTGTCCATTCGACAGGAAATCGGTGACAAATTAGGCGAAAGCGCTGTCCTGAATAATATTTCTACAGTATTCCAAGCTCGTGAGGACTACGAGACGGCGCTGTATTACCTTCAACAAGCGCTATCCATTCAACGGGAAATCGGCAACAAATCCGGCGAAGGGACCACCTTGAATAATATTTCTGCAATTTTCCAAGCTCGTGGGGACTATGACATGTCGCTGTATTACCTGAAACAATCCCTATCCATTCGACAGGAAATTGGTGATGCTGCTGGTTTATGCACCACTTTATTTAACATCGGACATATTCATTTCCAGAACGAAGAAAGACCACAAGCCTTGGAGTGTTGGCTAGACTCCTACGAATTGGCAAAATCGTTAAATCTGAAACAGGGTTTGGATGCGTTAGAACATCTAGCAGGGCAGCTCTATCTTCGTGGAGGCTTGCAGGGGTGGGAGCGGTTGTCTCGTCGGAGACACAAAAAGAGCCGAAATGACGCAAATTGATTTGTTTTAAAAGAGAATTTCCCTTTCCTATTCCGAGTGACGCTATTGTGGCAAGAATTTAACTTGTGGGAATTGATTAGCGAATTATCGGAGTCCTATTTTTCTGCCTTCATTTTCTGCACATAGGCTTCGATTTCCTCCAATGAGTAGCTTTTCAACACTTCTTCTTTTGGTATTCCTTTAATTCGGTCCTCCAGCGAAAGTCCCTCAAGTCGATCTTGCAATGTAGCCTCAGAAATTACTCGTCGATTGACATCTCGGATAAATTCTTCAGTTGTGTAAGGCATTTTTACTCCTTCTAAATGATATTGAGATAACATATCTGGTTGCGACCAATTTTTACCTCGATCCGGTTTAAGACATCGAAAGCTGTTCGTTTGTAGGGGCAGGAGTTTTACGCATGCTCGACCCAGGCAGACCGGACTTTTCGCAAGATTGCAGGGTAGACAAGAAACCGACGGAACGGTTCGATGGCCGCCATATAGATCGGAGTGAACCAGGAAACTGGAAGGACATAGACAGCCAAATAAAACCGAAATCCTGAAGCCTGAGGGACCAGAGCCAAACAGAGAAAGGCATGCACTGTAGCGTTTTGTATCTCACTGAGCGATTCGTGAGGCAATTGGTACAGCACTCGAAAGGGACCGTCTGCGGTTCCGGGTTCGACCTGGGATTGGGAACGAAGCTCGGCACTCAAACGATTTTGATAAGAGCGGGATTCTTCGGCTGGAGGCGTTTCATCCCATCTCAAAAGACGGCCCACGAAAAAACGAAGCTGGAACAAAAAGTTGACAATCGGGTTGGTTTTTTCAGCGTCTTTGGAAAATAAAAAGGCGCGAACTTCCCCAATCATCCGGTTCTGGCTTCCAGGCAAATCGATGGCAGAGACATCGTGAAGGGGTACGTTGTTGAGAAAAGAATGGACCTGCAAATCCAAACTCTGAAATTCTTCATTAGCGACGCGGATGCTCATTTTATATAAAGACAATGAGGTTAACTTTAAATCGATCAGCGAGTTTTTTGGCATGCTTCGCAGTGATTGTGCCAAATAATGATCTCTAACATGATCAATTTGTGTGCTCATACCCTCCAATCTCCTTTATCATATTCTGCATGAGTGGGTATGCTGCGAATAAAAATTTTATGCCGATTAAAGTGAATGCTTGAGATTAAACGATATCTATTTCCAGCAATATTAAAAACAACTTTGTTTCCAACAAGATCGACGCTACTTGAAAAAGTGGCTTTCAAAAATGAATCCAAATACAGGAGGTGGCATGCGTTGGTTAGATACGGTTTTTTTTGGAATCACTCCGGACTTCATTTCTCCCGTATCGCCTCGGTATGGAGAATCGGTGGAGATCACGTTGCGGGTGGCAAAAGACCATTCATTGGAAAAGGTGTTCTTTCGATTTGCGCCGGATGGGGAGGAAACGTTGTTGGAAATGCGTCCCACGAGGGCAGATCATTTTTTTCAATATTTCTCGGTGCGCTTTGTGCTCAAGTGGCCTCAGCTCCGATTTCGGTTTCTGCTGCTGACCTCGGATTCCTTGCTGTATTGGTACAATCACCGGACGATTTCTACGAGCACACCATTGGATCTGTTCGACTTCCAATGTCTGGTTGATTTCCAGGGCACGGAGTGGGTTCCGGAGGCTGTTTTTTATCAGATTTTTCCCGACCGCTTCCACAATGGGAACCCTCAGCGTAACTACCAAGACCAGGAATATGCCTATGGATCGGGAGCGGTGCGTGTTCGGAATTGGGGGGATTCGCCGCTCCATTTTGCTCATGGATATGGCTTGGACTTTTTTAATGGTGATCTGGATGGGGTGCTGCAAAAAATCGACTATTTCCAGCGATTGGGGATCACGGCTTTGTATTTCAACCCAATTTTCACCGCTCCCAGTAATCATCGTTACGACATTCAGGATTACTTTGCCGTCGATCCCCATTTGGGGGATGCTGAATTGTTTTCCCAGTTGACTCAGGAATTCCACCAAAGGGGAATCCGTATCATGCTTGACGGGATTATCAATCACAGTGGGGTGGCATCTCGCTGGTTCAATGCCTTGAATTGGTATGACGAACCCGGAGCGTACAACGCCGAATCCTCGCCTTATGATGATTTTTACATCTTTTACCAGCACCCTGAACAATACGAAATGTGGTTGGGCATTCCCACGCTTCCCAAGCTGAATTATCGTTCGGAGAAACTGCGAAACATGGTGTATCGCGACGCCGATTCGGTCCTCAAATATTGGCTCAAATCTCCGTTCTCGATTGATGGCTGGCGTTTTGATGTAGCAAACATGACGGCCCGGCAAGAAGGTTTTCAGGGCTATTTGGAAGTATGGCGCGAGATTCGGCAAGAGTTGAAAGCGCTCAACCCTGAAGCGTATCTGATGGGAGAACATTTTTTTGATGGAACGGACCTTTTGCAAGGCGATTGTTTGGACGGGAACATGAACTATCAGGGGTTCTATTTTCCGGTGATTCGTTGGTTGTCGGAACAACACGATTTTCGGGCGGATACGGGACCCCATCGGCTTACAGTGCCTCGGAATGCTCATGATTTTGTCAGCCAGATCCAAGATTTCATGTCTCGGCTTCCGCTACAAATTGTCCTGCGGATGTTCAACTTTTTGAACTCCCATGACCGTCCGCGACTCATCAGCCTTCTCCAAGGGAATACCCAACGTTTGCTCACTGCCATGTATTGCTTGTTCACGTTTCCGGGAACTCCTTCGGTATATTATGGCGACGAAATAGGATTGGAAGGCGGACCCGATCCTGACAACCGTCGGTGCATGGTGTGGGATGAAGCGGAATGGAATGAAAAATTATTTCAACGGTACCAACAACTGATCCAATTCCGCTCGCAATCGGAGGCGTTGCAACGGGGGAATCTCCAATGGCTGCTCACCACATCCAACACAGTGGTTTACGCCCGGTTCACTTCCGAGGAAACCTGGGTGGTGGTCCTGTCCAAAGACGCCTTGGAAGCCCAATTAGAAATTCCGGTATGGATCCTTGGAAAGCTCCACGGTACCGCCGTCTCGGCACTTGACAACCAACCCTATCCTTTCGCCGAAGGCCTCCTTTGCGTGCCCGAACATTCGGAATTGCTCAAAATATAAAAAGCCTTCTGAGAGGTGCCATTGTATCGGTAGCAATGGCCTTTTATCGGAGTAAATCTGAAATTGATACTAAAATAAAAAACTTGTGAAACAGTTCACTCTGAAAATTCTGGCTAAAATGTGCTTTCCTCATCAGGTCGTTTTGAAATCAGGCACAAATCGCCTTTGTTTTCCTCAAATTGTTCGGAGCTGATGAGCATGGAAGAAAAGAGAAAACCCGCACAAAACCAAGATGAAGCCTGGAAACGCATCATTCGAAAACTGTTCCTCGAATTCTGCCAATTCTTTTTCCCAGAATTGGCACCACATCTGGATCTGAGTCGTGGCTTCCATTTTTTGGATAATGAATTACCCAACTTGGTCGCGGATACCAAGAAAGGGGGCCGACACGCTGATTTGCTCGTGGAGGTCTTCTTCCAAAATGGCGATTCCCAATGGATTGTCGTCCACATTGAAATCCAAAGCCACAAACTCTCTCAAGAAGATTTCGCAGAACGAACGTTCCAAATGATGTATCGCGGTTTGGATAAATACAAACAAAAACTCCTGTGTTTTGCCATTTTTGCAGACTCGCATCCAGACTATCGACCGGATGTCTATCGTTATGAATTTTTTGGAACAAAGATTTTCTTTAGTTTCAATTCTTACAAGGTGCTGGACCATTCTGAAACAGAACTATTGCGCCATGATAATCCGTTTGCGTTGGCAGTATTGGCTGCACAATATGCGATGCAAGCCAAGTCTGAAGATCACCGGAAAAAGTCTTTCAAATTGAAACTGAGTCGATTGATGATTGAACGTCAGTATACGAAAGAAGAGCAGGTGGAACTTTTTCAATTTTTGGACATAATAATGTATATTCATAAGCGTGAAATACGTCATGAATTTTACGCAGCAATTCGCCAAATGAAAGGAGGGTTGAAAATGTTGTTGATGGGAAATATTGAAGAAATCGGCTTCGAACGAGGTATGGAGCGTGGCATTAAAGAAGGCCTGCAACAAGGCAAAGCAGAAGGCCTCCAAGAGGGCCTCCAAGAGGGCCTCCAAAAGGGAAGAGCAGAAGGCCTCTTATTGGGGCAAATTAGAACTTTACAGGAGTTGTTGAATGATCCCATCGCGTCGCCAGAGTCCTTGGAAGGCAAGTCGTTGGAAGAAATGCAGGATCTGGTGAAAGAATTGAAGTCCCGTCTGTCGAAGTGAATTGAAGTGAAACGGAGGGTGGCTTCAGTGTTTCTCCGATAAAAACGAGAAGTCGATGAGAGCACCAAATCGCTCGCCTGTTTTTTTGTCGATTTGTTGGGCTAGTAAACTTCGGAAATTGAAAACAAGGCACTGCCCTGCGCAAGAATAGAGACTCAAATGATGGGGGGTGGTGAATATCTGGCCGATGTAATTGGTATTGATAGTTACAATGCTATAGCACTTTTCACCGGATACCACGAGGCAGCCACCCGCCCAACCATCCATACGGAAACAATCGCCACCTCCTGCCCAATAGATTTCTAAGTCCAGCGAATTTTCCACCTTAAAATAACGATACTGTTGGACTTGGTCATCAATAAAGCTTCGGGTCACCCGCTCAATAGAACAGTTTCCCGCCAGATGAATGGAAGTCAAAGGTTGACTTTGGCTATTCATGATTGAATCGATTTCGAATTGATGAAGGGCTTGAAAAATTTCTTGGGGGGTATCGATCAGGTAGTGGGGCTGCATGGCGGCTAAAGCCATCCGATTATTATATCCCCACGTCACACTAATGCTAGCAATTCCCGCCTTTTTGGCTGCTTCGATATCTCGTGTTTCATCTCCGATGTAGACGGTTTTTTGAGGGCGAAGGTTTTGGGATTGGATGAATTTTTTGATCACATGCCCCTTCCCAAAAATACTGGAGGAAGAGACGATGGCATCAAATTGGCTGACGTGATTCTTACGCAAAACCGTCTCGATGTTTTCCTGAGTGTTGGAACTCAAAATATAAAGGACATGGTAATTTTCTTTCAGTTTTTCCAAGAGATAGGGCCATTCTGGGAAAATCCGTTGATCTGTGGTCCGGCTTCGAAACTCCTGGCGCACCCGATGAGTCACCAAGGGTAGGCGCATCATTGAAATCCCCAAATGCTGCAACACCTGCTGTCCGGTCATTCCACGATATGTTTCAATGTCTTCCTCAAGAATATACTTGAACCGATATTCTTTATGGATGGCTCGCATGATTTGTAGATAAAGGTGAAACGTATCGGCAAGCGTTCCATCAAAATCAAAAATCAGATTCATTGCCTCCCTTCTTTAGTCTACTAGAAATTCAAATCGCAAGGACGAGAGTTTCAAATCACTTCTCTCTACAATCGGAATGACCGAAATACCAGAGATTTGCGGTATTACAAGTTTACAGCATTACCGGTTGCATTACCGGTTTACGGCATTAGAGGTTTACTTCGCGACGTTGACAACAAACCAGACGTTTTTCACACCGTGCCCGGTGGTTTCTCCGATGTGTTTATCTTTAATCCAACCATAAAGAGGTTGGTTGTTGTAGGTCACTTGTTGGGTCCCATCTTTCCGCTGAGTGAGGCCCAAGGTTCCAGGGGTGTTGCTGGTGAGGTGCAAATCGCTTTCTGAATCCACTAGCAAAGGAGGCCAGTTTTGGGCGCATTTGCCATAGCAGGCACTGGTGTTGCCTGAATCCTGGGTAAAGCGATACAAGGTGCGGCCTTGGCTGTCGACTAATAGGGTTCCGAGTCGTTCATCTTGACGGACTGACACGGTAGGCTGAGGTTCGAGAGGTACTGTGAACCAAACCCCTTTCACTCCATTGCCGGTGGTGTCACCCGGCTGTTTGTCTTTGATCCAGCCATACAACGGCATTCCATTGTAAGTTACCTGAGATGGGCCATCTTTCCGAACAGCCGTTCCTAGTTTTCCAGGAAGCGAAGAAGCCAGTGTGGCAACTCCATGCTTGGGAACCAAAACGGGAGGCCAATTTTCAGCACATTTGCCATAGCAATGGCTTTCTTGGGGTTGATCTTTAGCAAATCGATACAAGGTCATGCCTTGAGAATCGGTCAAGATGCCCGTGTCGCTTTGCTGGATGGTGGCCGAGGATGTGGGCGTGGGAGATGCTTGTGTGCAAGCAGCGAGGGTGACCAGGGTAAAAAAGCTGAATAATTGGTGCTTGAAGTGTTTCATTGCCAACTCCTAAAAATTCAATGGGGGAAGGAAACTGGATTCATTGAAAAAGGAATTCATTGAAAAAGGGAATCCAGTTCCGATGGGATACATACAAGCACAGCATCGACTGATGTCATGGACACCGAATCGATCTGTGTTCTAGCTCTCATACGGAGGGAGTTGGAATTTGGATCACTGCTCGCTTATTTTTTTTAAATTTTTTCAAAATCCGTTGGAAGCCTAGAGTGTGGCTCCCATGACTTTGGGGCCGGTAGGATGCGGGCTGCCGCCGTAGGGCTCAATGGAAATTCCCACCGAATCGAAGAAATCCATGGGCTGTTCGTGGTGGATGTTGACCCAACTTTGTCCTGACTCATTTCCTGAAAAAACTGCACCGCTGGTGCGTTTGCCATCGCGGATCAGCCAAAGCTGGAATTGTTGATTTTCAGGAAGCGAAGGCAGGGATTTGAAAAAAAGTCGACTTGAGTTCGGTTGCAGGGAAGCCAACAAAATACCTTCCATTTGTGGTCGTTCTGGGTTGGTATCGAATGTCACGAGAAACGACGCTGACCGTGCGGACGAAGGAGAATTTGCCGAAGCCAGCAATGCCTTTTGTTCCTGCAAGTCCGCGAATTCCTCCTGTAAACGGACGAACTGTTGCCACAGGGCCCCTGTGCTCAGGAGCAATCCCACCATCACAGCAGCAGACACCATACCCCACAACGGACGAATCACCCACGGACCTTGCCAAAGCCGGTCCCACCAGCCGAGCGTTTTCGTTTGGGGAGAAGGTGGGGTGGTCACGTGTTCCATCAATTGTGCTTTGAGCCTTGGCGACGGTTGTGACCGAGGACCCACCAGCGCAATCGAATCGACGGTACTTTCCAAGTCAGCCAGCTCGGCTTGCAAGTTGGGATCTTGTTTCAATCGCTCGGTGAAGCGCACTCGCTCTTCAGCAGATAAGGTTCCCATGGCATAGGCGATCAATTGATCGGTTGTGGTTTCATCGTGTGCCATTTCGTCTCCCGATGTGGCAGTTGGTGTCCCCCCCTTTCCTATACGAAGCGTGGGAGGGAGTTGGATCAATCTGTAGACAATTTTGATTCATTTTTTAGGGGATAGCCAGTTTTTCAACTTCTTCATACTCAAGCGGATACGAGCTTTGACGGTGCCCACAGGAACATCCAAAACCTCAGCAATCTGTTGATGAGAATAGCCTTTGAAAAAATTGAGCAGTACCGCCTCTTTTTGGTCTTCCGACAATTGATCCAGGGCGTGGTGAACTTGCTGCTTATCGGTTTCGCTCGTGAATTCGGCTTCCGGGGATTTCACGGTTTGGGACTGAGCTTGTGCTTCCTCCCAACTCCAATGGAGTTTTTGGAGTTCCGACTCTTGGGCACGCAAGCGGTCAATCGCCAAATTGCGAGTGATCCGGAGCATCCATGTTTGCAAACTCGCCTTTTGAGGATTGTACGTAGCGGCATGCTTCCATAGGCGGGTGAACACCTCTAAAGTCACTTCTTCGGCCTGATGATGATTTCCTAGAATATTGCGAGCAAGAGAAAACACGAGCGTGTGATAATGGTCATATAATTCGCTCAAGGCATCCGAATCCCCCTGCGTGATGCGGTCCATCCAGTCTTGATCTTGTTGGGGTGACACTCACTTCCTTTGCATTGAAATTTTTCAGAATCCAATTTGATGTGTGCTGTCTCCCCTACCACAGAGTCCTTTTGCTTTCCAGAACGGGGTAGACTGTCCCAGTCCGGGGTGGACTGTCGTGTGCTGTATAAGGGGAGAAGCCTTTTGGTTTTGGTGAGGGGCTTCGATAAACCTTCGGGCAACACACTGGACGGGACACCGCCCCATAATTCTGATATTGCCAAGGGAAATATTGAAAAGTGGATCTGAAAAATTCATTATCTGCGGGCTATCGCGAAAATTGAGGATCACCCTAATAAACGTCTGGGTTTGCTGAGGAGGCTTACTGATGAAACAAAAATTTACTTTATACTTATTGGCCCTCATCGTTCTTTCCATTACCACCATCGCCACAGTGGTGGGGGTTTACTCAAGAGTGAGTATTGAAAACATCATCGAGGTGCAAAAGCAGGACGTGAAATCCCAGGTAAAAAGCAAAATACGAATTTTTGATGAGGTGCTGGCCAATATTGAGGTGGAACTGAATGAAGATTTGGAGGCAGCACTGAAGGGATTGGAGCAGGAGCTATTAATAGAGGGGAAAGTACGCCAGGACGTGACGCAGGCAGAGTTAAAATCCCTGGCGGCCCGATACAATGTAACTGAGATCTACTTGATCAATGCCCAAGGGGTGGTTTTTCAAACCACTTTTGCACCGGACATGAACCTCAACCTCTTTGCATTTGGAGAGGAATTTCAAGCATTCATCAAATCGATGTACGGCACCGGCGAAATCAACCATCAGCGGATTTCGTTTTCAACAAAGACGGGAATCATGAACAAGTATGTCTATTACAGCCCTCAAGATACGGACATCATTATTGAAACTTCAAGTAAGGTGAAAGAAGTAATCGAAGGAAAATATTCCAAAAGGTTTCAGGATTTTCTTTTTAAAACCATGTTTCAAAGCTTAATTGAAGAGAATGAATACCTCAAATATATCAATATTTCTAACTTAGATGTCAGATGGTCGATGCTTTATGAAGAAAAACGCTTTGAAGCATCCGAAGCGTTTTTACAGCAGCTGACAAGCCAGAATGAAGTGACGTTGGAAGATCAAAACTTGGTGAAAATTTATAGCTTGATGAAATTTGACGAGGCGAACTTCGATTTTTCAGATCAACTGATTGTGGAAATGCATTTCGATTTTGGCCAAATCAACCAATTCACACGAAACATCTTATTGTTTTCAGGCATTGCCACCTTGCTCATCATTGCCTTTGCGTTTGGAATTTCGTCACGTTTTTTCAATTCGTACATGATTGAGCGCATCATTTACATCAATCAACGGCTCTCCCATATCAAACAGGGTGATTATGAGACGCAGTTGGTGCTGAAGGGGAATGACGAATTGGTAGAAATTGCCAACAACATCAACTCGATGCAGAAAGAAATCCAATTACGCGAGGCCGATCTGCGAGAACTCAACCAGACGTTTATCAAATTTGTTCCCCATGAATTCATCCGGCTGTTGAAAAAAGAAAACATCACGGATCTCAAGTTAGGCGATCATATCGAAGCCAGCATGACCGTATTGTTCAGCGATATCCGTTCGTTTACCCAAATTTCAGAAGGCATGCTGCCGAGAGACAACTTCGAGTTCATCAATACGTACTTGAAGCAAATGGGACCCATTATCAGAGAGCACCACGGGTTTATCGATAAATACATCGGGGATGCCATCATGGCCTTGTTTGGAGAAACGACAGATGACGCCCTCAAGGCGGCCATTCAAATGCAAACGGTGGTTCGGGGATTTGCTCACAGCCTCGCAGGCCAACAATTGCCCTCCATTCAAATTGGGATAGGCATCAACACAGGGCCTTTGATGCTGGGCACCATCGGGGAGCATGGTCGGATGGAAGGAACGGTGATTTCGGATGCTGTGAATGTGGCTTCACGTTTGGAGAGCCTAACTAAGTTTTATGGAACTCCTATACTGATTAGCGAGCAAACCCGTTTGACTCTCAATAACGTGGACGATTTCAATCTCAGGATGATTGACCGGGTGCAAGTCCGAGGCAAGAAGGTGTCGATTAGTATTTGGGAAGTGTTGGATGGCGACGCCCCTGAAGTCCAGAAGTCGAAGGTCCAACATGCCAAGCGGTTTGAAGAAGCGATTGAGGCTTATTTCCGACAGCAAATTCAAGAAGCCCATGCGCTATTCCAGCAGTGTCTAGAACACACGCCTACGGATACGGTAGCTGCGGTGTACATCCAGCGTTGCGAGCATCTGCTCGAAGGGCGTTCCACTTGGAATCCGATGACACAATTTCAACATTGATGGCACAGTCAACCCAGTACGCCCAAGATACGAAGAATGCCTCCAATCACCAGAATGGGGCCACACACTTTCATCAAGGTGCCGTATTTCTTCCGCCATTGCTCCATTTTTTCAGGATCCCTTGGGTTTTTGGGCACCGTGCCTTTGCCCATCAAGTAGAAGTACGTGCCTGCGGCAATGGAGATCAGACCATCCAAGCCGTTGATCAAAAATAGAGTTCCAGGTTCCATAGTGCCTTTTTGAAATGAAAGGGGAGTCATGCCCCAAAATAATGAAACGAAGTGGTTTTTCCACGGTGAGAGAGACTGGTGTCGAGGCTGAATAGGGTGATCACCTCGGTTTTGATTCCAGCTTTGACATTAATGACCATCAAATCGGAGGTTTCGATGATTTGAAACAGCCCCCGTCCTGCCCCTCCTTTTTTTTGTTTGCCCTGCATGCTTCCGGCTTGGCCTTCGTAACAACTTTGGAGGTATTTGAGGATGGTTTCGCGATCGAGCGCACCAAACGGATCTTCGGTGGAAAGCGCAAGGAAGGTGCCATCACAAGCATAGCGGAACAGACCTTGTTCGGACGGGGGCAACTCTACGGTTGTGGTGCGAGGGAGGTGATTGTAAAGAGATTTACCATTTGCATCATGAGGAGCGTCATAAATGGCATTCATGAGCAATTCTTCCGCCACCATACCCGATTTGGCCAACAACTGGCGACGCACTCCCAATTGACGAAAATACGCTTCCATTTCATCAATCAGATCCATACGATCCAGACTATTTTTAACCACATGTTCTTTCACATCGACCCCCCAGCTTAAGTATTTTTCCAAGCCAAAGAGGTCTTTACTCGTGAGTTTGCTGACAGTGATGAGGATGTTTTTTAACGTGAAATTTCGATCATCTTCACGCCGAGAAACGATGTTGGACAAAAACGGATACTGCATCAGCCGTTGCAGATAATTGGGAGCGTCCTCGGATGTGATGAATACCGATTGAGTGTTCGGATGTTTGTCATGAGCAAACCGGGCCAGTTCGAGGAGCACTGTGTTCACACACAAGATGTCGTATTGATTTTGCTTCAAGAGTTCGAGGCCTTCCTCGTAGGTGGAGACAATATCCAGATTCACGCCGGTCCCCCCCAAGGCCATCCGGGCAATGATATGTTGTTTTGTTTGTGAATCAGCCAGCAAGACTCGTTTGCTCTGGATGGCTTTTTCCGAAACATACAGATCGGCAATTGGGTGTACCATCTCTTGGATGCGCATGACCTCACGGTCGATGCGGCGAATCAAATCTCGGTTTTGGGAATCAACTACATTTTGTAATTCAGCGGAGGCTTGCCTCAACGCTTCAAGGTTCGTGGTGTCCAAATTGCTGAGCCGGGAAAGCAGTTGCACACGAGTTTGGTTGATGTCTTCCAACTTCCGGTTCCCTGCGGCCAAAACCGTGTTTTGTTGTTCCAGCTCCGCTAAGGATTGGTTGAGCTGTTGGGTGCGTTCCGTAATCTGTTGTTCGAGTTCCAAAGTGAATCCCATGTCTTTGAGTTCCACCGCAAGCGAGTGGACCAACGTGTCTACAAATTCTCGATTTTCCTCCTGCAAGCGAGCTTCCACGATGCCATCAATTTCGATCAACCCATACAGTTTACCTTCATACCAAATCGGCGCATGCAGAATGCTGTCTTGGATGGAACAGCTGGCCCATCTCCCTTTCCCGGAAATTTGGGAGGAAGGTGGCTCTAGAGAATAGCTGTGTCGGATCAGATGAATGGTATCGAGCACCAAATCCGCAGGGGGGCCCGGACGCACTGGAAAACGAAAATAAGAATAACCTTCGGTGCCATTCGGATTTTTTTCCCAGAAATAAATATGCACGTTGCTGGAAGCTTGAAAGTGCAGTTGATGCAACAACGCATTACACGCCATCGTGATGGCAGTGAAGCGGTCATAAGACATGGTAATGTCCCGCACGCCTCCCAACAACAAAGTGAGACGAGCATTGGCCTGACTCAAGGCATTGCTGGTTTCTGCTAACCGGAGGTGAGTGACGATGCGAGCCAATAATTCTTCTTGTGAAAAGGGTTTGGGCAGGAAGTCGTTTGCTCCGCATTGCAAACCGCCGGTGAGATCTTCAACCAAGTTTTTGGCGGTGAGCATGATTACTGGCATGGATGCGGCACTGTGATTTTTTCGAATATGTTGGCACACCTCGTATCCACTCATGTTGGGCAGCATCAAATCCAGCAACACCAAATCCGGAGTCTCTTGTTCTATTAAGGCTAATGCTTTCGTCCCTTCATTGGCTTCCAGAACCTGATAATTGTGCAACAGAAGATAGTTTTTTAGAACCTGCACATTCACAGGTTCGTCATCGACCACTAAAATCGTTTTGGTCCCTTCCAAGATCATCTCCGGCATTTTTTCCACCGATTTGGGAGCGGATGTTTTTTCAGAAGAGCTGGGGGGGGAACCCTCCTCTGGCAACTGATGGATGTGGCTGATTTCATGGATAGCATCTTCGGGATGCACCACGTGTTCAGGGGATTGATCTTGAGCAACGCGCAGCGTGAACGAAAACGTCGATCCATACCCTTCAGAGCTTTTGACCTCAATCACGCCGCCGTGCAGTTCGACCAACTGTTGGGTTACGGCCAAACCCAAGCCCGTGCCGCCAAACTGCCGGGAAATCGAGCCATCGACCTGTTCAAACGATTCAAAAATTTGGTCCAGTTGATCTTCAGGAATGCCGATACCGGTGTCGGAAACAGAAATCCGTACGAGGTTTTCTTCAACACCTGCAAACACCACGACCTCCCCTTCATGGGTGAACTTGATGGCGTTGCCAATCAGATTGAGCAAGATTTGCTGCAAGCGGTTTTCATCAGCTTCCACCAACGGGAGGTCTTCGGGGAATTCGTGAATCAAATGGATCTGCTTTTCGCCAATCAACGTAGAGGCGAGATCCATCACTAAGTTGGAAATCTCTGCCAGATCCACTGGATGGATTTGGAGGTGCAACTTGCTGTTTTTCATTTTGAAAAAATCTAGGATGTCGTTCACCAAATTGGCGAGACGGCGACCGCTTTGTACAATCAAATTCAGATTGTTGGCTTGTTCCGCATTCACGGGGCCACCGACCCCGGAAAGGAGCGATTCACTCAAACCAATGATGCCATTCAGCGGGGTCCGGAGTTCATGAGAGGTGTTGGCGAGAAACTCGTCTTTGCTCTTGTCGGCTTTTTTGAGTTCTTCATTTTGAGCTTCAATGCGACGGTTCAAACGTTGGAGATCTTGGATTTTGTCGCGGATGGCATCCCGCATCTGGGTAAAACTTCGTGCCAAACTCCCAATTTCATCAGTGCGGCTGGTGTCGATATCGTGGTCCAGATTCTCTTGAGCGAGTTGATCGGCACTCGTTTTCAGGGCTTGTAGCGGGCGAACAATCGTCAGAATGGCAATGATGGTAATGGCGAGCATGATGACAAAAAACAGCAAAAACCCTTCTGCTAGGTAGCTTTCTGTGATTTGAGCATTGTTGTCAGCAATCTTGGTTTCGATGCTGCGTGTCATCGCTTCGATGGACTGTTGAGCCTCTTGCTCCACTTGGTCGATTCGGCGGAGCGTGTAGTACAACGTGATGCGGCCCACCTGTTCTTCGTTTTCCAGGACAGGTTGGCTCAATTGAGGGTCATTGGGACTGAATAAGGAAAAGTCGTTGATCTCTTGGAGCGTTCCATCGGGGTTTTGATAGATTCCTACATAAGGATTGCCTTCCCAATCTTCGATCAAGAGGCCAACGGTGTCTTCATCGCTCGCAATGAAATTGATCGCAGTGGAGAGAAAAGCCCGATTGAATGCGGCAATAGTGGGGTTATGGATGTGCTCGTTTTGTCGACGTAAACACTCGTATGTTTCTCGTTCGACCGTTTGATCGAAGCACTCCCGGAAGGCTTGGTTGTAAGCAAACAGGTCCCGGAAGGTCCCCAAATCACGAACCGAGACTTCGGTGACCAGAGGCACTTTGGAGAATTCGGCGACCATCTGGAGTTGACGATTCAGCTTGTGAGACAAGCGTTCTCGCATTTGCTGAAGTTGGGTTTCATAGCGTTCTTTTTGGGCTTGGATCTGCAACTGCCCTTGTTCCATTAAATCATCTTGGGCTTGCTGGACTTCGATAATATTGACCAACCCAAAGACGGCTACAAATACCACCGAAATGCCAAATAGCAGCCGAAACACTAAGCTGGAACGAAACCCTATCTCCATGTAGTCCCCCTTCTCTGAAGATTTGTTGAGCAACTCACTCAAATCGGGTTGTAACAAATTTCGGAACGCCTTGCCAATTGTATGGAGCGTAAACGCATTTGGGGGGATGTAGAAGATTTCACCCTAAAATGAAATCCTGTGGAAGCCGACGTGGGGAATGGATGACAGGTTCGGCATAGCCCAAGCGGAACAACATTTGGACCGTATGTCCTGGAGGCACGTTGAGTAGTTTCAAATGGTCGCGTTGAAGTAAGGCCATGTCCTCATATTCTTCGAGGATTTGACTCATGGGGTGCATGGCCAATCCCAGCCGAGTGGCTTCGAGGTTCAAACGCTCATACACTCGTCCAATTTTCACTTGATCCAAGCGGGTGTTGGTTTTGGAAATCAGCCATCCAAAAGCCGCAGCAGATCGCGCTTGTTCGTAAGTGAGGTCGATTCCAGCACGGGCCATCGAAGAATCCACTTTGAAAGATTCTTCACGAGTGCCTAAGAAAAATGTTTCTGCCATGAATTTTTTAAAACCCGTAACCCCTGAATTGGCCACACTGAAACCGTCACGGTAGCGTTCGACTTCTTCGTCATTGAACCGGAACATCCACATGGATTCCACATGACGGGCAACCCCGGCAGTTTCAATTTCCATCGCTTTACCCAATTGTTCGGCCATTGGCTCACGCAGAGCTGCTTCTTGAGTGAATTGATAGGTGTATCCTTGCAAATCCACGGATTGTCCCATTTGCTGAAGTGAGGATGCGGAAATGGGGCGGTCCGTGTAAGCCCGTTTGTTCGATTGGCGTTGCAGCAAATAGTCAAATAATGGGTCTTGGCTCACCTGGGTGTCGGCCTGCAATTCAATGGAAGCCACGGGTTTTACCTCCACGGTGGTGTTGCTGTACATGCCTTGGGGAAAATACGTGATGTGCGCCCGGTATCCATAGTGTGTGGCCGCAATAGCTAAGTTTTCGAGAAACGTGCCTTGGCCAATATGAATTTGTCGGGCAGGAGGATCGGTTTCCGGGAGCAAGCGCTCGCGATCCACATAAAGATCAAACGCCAAATTCGATTTCATGCGGATGAGCCACGGTTGTTTATTGTGAGGATTGGCGGCTAACACGGCATAAGAAAGCACCAAAATCCGAATATCCTGTTGATCGGAGGAGGGACCATTCCAGCCTTCCAAAGCTTCCAGCTGTTTTGTGTCGCAACCCGTGAGGGCACTGGGCACCAACAACGTGGTTCCGCCCGCCGTCATGATTTTAATAAAGTCTCGTCGTTGCATGGCACCTCCTTAAATAGATAGACTCGTTGGGGTTTTTATGTTTCTGGATTTTTCAGAATTGCTGAATAGCAGGGATGGCTGGATTCTTAGGGGTCACGGGCTTCGTCTAATTGAGTTTTTAGCCGTTCCAACAATTGTTGGAGATGAACCAGATCGTCTTTTTTCCAAGAAGCAAAAAAGTCAGCAATATCGGGTTGCAAACGACCATAACCCTCGTGCAGTTTCGCCAAGCCAGATTCCGTGATGCGGTAATGTTTCACCCGTTTGTCCTTTTCATCGGGTCGCATGGAAACATAACCTTTGCTCAACAACCGTTTTAAGGTTTTGGTCATGGCCGGTTGGTTGACCTCGAAGGCAAATGCTAGCCGTGTGACCGTCCATTCCTGTTCTGGATTGTGGGAAAAATGCGAGAGCAACGAAAACTGTGCCATCGGAATGTCCAATTCAGCCAAGTAACGATTGATATGTGTGGTAGACAATTGGTTGATAATTCCCACCAATACAAAAATCCGACGTTGTATCCATTCGAAATCGTTGGATTGCATAGGCCCTCACCGTATGGAATGATTTTAATATTCCTAGGAATGTTTTTCAACGTAAATATTCCTGGGAATGTTTATTTGTTTATCAAGTGCAGTTTTGAGAAAATGTCCCCTCTGGCACGATAGTATCTGGCACCAAGAATCTCCCAAAGTCGGAACTTCGAAATAGTTTGAAAGCAGTGAGGAACAAGATGAGTTTTTGAGATTACGTATGTGAACTGATAGCATTTAAGAGGTCTAGTATCTTTTTTTCCAAACTTTTAAGAGCTTTCCGATATGTCGACTAGTCTAAAATCCCTGTCTCCCATCCGTCAAACAATTCTCACTTTAATCAAGCAAGAGGGCTCCATGACGATGAAGGATCTTGGGGCACGATGCCAAGTGAGCTATGAAGCGGTTCGTCAACAAGTTGCGCAAATGGAAAAAGAAGGCTGGTTAGAACGTAAGCGTATTCCTCAGTCTCGTGTAGGTCCTCCAACAAGCTGCTATACACTGACTCCAAAAGGCGACCATTTGTTTCCCAAATACTATGACGTGCTGGCGATTGAATTGATTGATACGGTTGCAGAAAAATTAGGCCCAGATGAATTGCGTCAGATCTTAGCATCTCTGGTAGAAGTTCGTGTTAAAAAATGGCAGCCCCTGTTAGAAGGAAAAAGTCTAGAAGAACGCCTTGAGGTGCTCAAAGGCATCTACCTAGAAGATGACCCTTTCATTTCCATTGAATCAGGGGAAAACGGCCTTCGGTTGATTGAGCGAAACTGTCCCTTTCTCAATATCGCTCATCGTCGTCCCACTCTTTGTAGTGTGACCGTATCCATTTTGACCCAGTTGCTTGGCGTGCGTGTCGTGAGAGAGGAACGTTTTCAGAATGGAGATGGTCGGTGTGCGTTTAAAATTTATAAAGATGATCCCATTCATCCTAATGGCTCCCATTTCGACCTGGAACCTCCCACAACAGCCCATCCTTCCACCTCCTAAATATTCTGCATAGACACACCTCCTGGATCATTTTTCCATTGACTTTCGGTCAATAAGCAGGTCCTATTAAACAAGTTAAAACTTTTTTAATTAATTTAATTAGATGATTTTAACTTTCAATCGTAGGGGAGAGCTATGAAAAAGTTATTACGAAGTCACTTATGGCATTACATGCTTGGATTGCTGTTGATTGGTCTATTCGTGGTGAGCTGTCAGCAAGGAAATGATGACGATGATGATTCTTCTTCCAATTCCAACACGGATACAACCATGGTTGATGATTCAGACGATACCATCGCCCAAAATGCACAGAAACTGGTGGAAGAAGGGCGTCAAATCTTCCGGTTTGATACCTTTGGCGATGAAGTATTTTGGAGTGAAACTTTAAAATTGCATGAGGCAATTGCAGGAAGCGAGTTTGGAGGGATAGGGGAAGGACTTTCTGCAAGTGCGGCGTTGAGCGTGGGCTTGAAAGTCGATGTGACTGCACTTCCTGAATCATTGCAACAGCAGTTGGCTGCCGGAGAGGTGGATTTAGAGGCAACTGCCACAACAATGGCTTTGTTGCAACTCAATGCAGTGGTAGGAGTCCAAGGGCAGTTTGACGATACGGGTAATCTGAGCTCTGTGGGATTGACTTGTGCGGTATGCCATTCGACGGTCGATGATTCATTCGCAGATGGCATTGGTTATCGTTTGGATGGATGGCCCAACCGTGATTTGAATGTGGGGGCAATCATTGCGTTATCTCCGGATTTGAGTGTTCCTAGTGGCCGCCTGGGGGTCTCTGAGGAGGCATTGAAAAGTGTGTTAAATGGATGGGGGGTTGGGAAATTTGATGCTGCTGTATTTATCGATGGCAAAGCAAGCGTTGGCCCAACATTGATTCCCCCCGCATTTGGGTTAGCAGGGGTGAATTTAGCCACTCATACCGGCTGGGGATCGGTCACCTATTGGAATGCGTTTGTAGCCAATTTAGAGATGGGCGGGCAGGGCACATTTTTTGACACTCGATTGAATGACAATCTGCGTTTTCCTGTCGCTGCGGCAAATAATTTGGGTGATGTACGCAGTTCTCAAGACTTGATCACGTCTAAATTGGCAGCGTTGCATTTTTATCAATTGGCCATTCCCGCCCCCGAACCGTCTGCGGGTAGTTTTGATGCGACTTCCGCGAGCCGAGGGCAGGCCTTGTTTAATGAAAAAGCCGGGTGTGCAAGTTGCCATGTTCCTCCCTTGTTCACGGAACCAGGGTACAATTTGCATACAGCCGAAGAAATCGGAATCGATGACGAACAGGCACAACGTTCTCCTGCTCAAGGGTATCGAACGACCCCACTAAAGGGATTGTGGAGCCATACAAAAGGTGGGTTTTATCACGATGGGCGGTTTGCAATGCTGGCAGACGTGGTGGATCATTATGACAACCATTTTGCGCTAGGCCTTACAGATCAAGAGAAATCGGATTTGGAACAGTACCTTCTCTCACTGTAACTCCACATCGACCATCAAGTCTTTAAACGACACTTGGCTGCCGTCTGCATTTTGTTTGCCTTCGGTTGTCCAGGTTTTACTCAATGTGATGCGAAAGTAGGTGTTTCCCGGTTCGACGCTTTTCCCAATGGCTTCGGTCTGGGGGCTTTGCATCAAGCGGGTGGCCAGATCTAAAAATTCACCAGCCCCGAAAATATCGGCCGAAGGGGACACAACTGTATTCAACGTGGTGTTCAGATCGGTCGTGTTGCCAAAAGTGACGGCTCGTGTGCTGGGGGCGTATTGGTCACCGCGATTCAAATAGGTTGCTTTCACGCCAGAGATACTGAACCCACCATCCGCCCTCACGTCATGAGTGGCACTGCCTAAATCGAAGATGAACACGCCATTTTCTCCGATCACTTCGACCAACCTGTTTTTCACGACCAATGCCGTGTTTTCATCGATACCAAAGGCAAACCGGGTCCCGGTTTCCGCCGCCAAACGAATGAAGCGGCACTGACGTCCTCGCTCACTGAAGTGGGTGTCCAGCAAGCCAAATGGAAACAGGCTCAAGCCCCCTTCAGGACGATAATTCAAGAAGTCGTCGGAAGACGTTACCGTGGTTTGCAAAGGTTGGTAGGTTTGAGAAGGATGGGCCAAGCTGTTGAACGCAGCCCCTCCTGTGATCATCGGTCCCGAGGTTTGCACTACAGTTCCCGCACTGGTTCCGGCGATGGGGGCACCGGCTTTCACTTTATCAACAATGGCTTGGAGGGCCAGGCTCGTGGAACCATCGGAGTTGTACAGAGCACGGATGTATCGGGACTGATCCCCTCCCGCAAAATAAAAGCCCGTCATACGGTTGATTTGAGCAATAATATCAGGGTCCGAATTTTTGGAGATGTTGGTTTCTGTTAGGGGGATCCATTCTGCGAAAGCACCACGGGTGGTGAAACGTTCCACATCGATAATGCCTTGACCTTCCGGATCGCCAGAGGACGACGTGATCACGCCAATCATGGCCGAACCGTCGACCATCGCTTCTTCAATAAAGCGACGGTAAATCTCATGGCCCCACCTAGCCCCGTTGGAATTGTCGTTGGTGGTATTCAGCGCTCCCCCCACCAACACGGCATTGGCTGCAAAGACTGGCTTTTTGTCATTGTCATCGATGTCCCTTTCAGAAACACCAATTGTATCTTTCCTGTGCATCTCATTCCTTGACATATAAAGTTTGATTTGAGTGAAATTTTTCCGACAGGGATCCGCTTCCCTACTTGAGCATTTGACACGGTTCGACTATTTTATTTGTTCTAAATCATTCCATTCCATCAACCATCCTCATCTCAGGAGGGAGCCATGAAGCTGAATCACTTCAACTGTGTTCGAAATTCATTTTTTATTCATCGCATTGCGACACTTTTGGAGGACTGTCATGGCCACTCTTTCCTTTCAACACGTTCATTTCATCTTCGATACCCCTTACGTTCCGATTTTTGAGGATCTTTCGCTTTCTCTAGAAACCCATTGGAAAACCGCGCTGATTGGGAACAATGGTCGTGGGAAAACGACCTTGCTACGCCTGTTGTTGGGGGAATTGCAGCCAACCGCAGGAACGGTCTCTGTTCCGGTAGAGGTCGCTTATTTTCCGAAGGTGCCCCTCAATCCACAGCAACCCACTTTGCAAGTGATTCGAGATGGCATTGCGCCGTTCAACCGTTGGGAGCAACAAATGGAAAGTCTGCTCCAGAAATCGGATGAATCCAGTCTTGCTGCCTATGGGGATCTCCAGGAACGCTATCAAGATTGGCAAGGTTACGAAATCGATTCGCTGATTGAAAAAGAGATGGCGCGTCTCGAATTGGACCCCCTCCTGCACCGAGAGTTTGCTTCACTCAGTGGCGGAGAGCAAACGCTTTCGATGCTCGTGGCCATGTTCTTAAAAAAAGATCATTTCTTGTTGATTGATGAACCCACCAATCATCTCGATTTTTCAGCGCGTGAACGGCTTGCGCAATATTTGGCGGAGAAATCCGGATTCCTGCTCGTTTCGCACGACCGCATGTGCTTGGATGCTTGTTCCGATCACGTGATTTCATTGGAAAAAACGGGGGTTTATTTGACCCACGGCAACTACTCCACCTGGAAATTCCAACGAGACCGTGAACGCGAAACCGAACAGAAGCGCAATGAACACCTGAAACGAGAAATCCGAAAATTGGAGAAAGCGGCCCAAGCTCGTCGCACTTGGTCGAATCGTAAAGAAAAAGAAAAACAGGGCGCGGCAGATAAAGGTTTTGTGGGCCACCGGGCTGCCAAATCCATGAAGCGCGCCTTGAACATCGAACGTCGCGTGCAGGCTGGGATTGAAGAAAAAAAGGGGTTACTCCGTAATGTAGAAAAAGAACGAACCCTGAAACTCAATGCTGCCTCAAAAGCCCCGGAATTGTTGCTTTCCGTAGAAAATTTAAATGTCTCATTTGATGAGCGGGCTTTGTTTGATCATCTTTCTTTCACCATCCATCCCGGAGACCGCATTGCCCTATTGGGTCCCAACGGGAGCGGCAAAACCACCTTGTTCAACGCCATTTGGCAAAACGTGATTGCTCGAAATCAGGAGAAGGCAGCCGGTCAAAGTGAGACAACGGTCCCCCACCAAATTGGAGGAGATGACCCACCTATCGTCGATTACCAAGGGACGATCCACATGCCGGGTTATCTTCAATGCCTCCGCACCTACCAAACCCCTTTGTGGCAAACCGGATGGCTTCGTGATCATTTGCGTAATGAACAATTGGACGAAACCCGTTTCCGGCAAATCTTAGGTGCGCTGGGGGTGCAAGGAAACATCGTGGATCGCCCCTTAGACAGTTGGAGTCACGGTCAACTCAAAAAAGCCGATTTGTGCCGTTCCTTGGTTTCTCCGGCGCATTTGCTGCTTTGGGACGAACCGCTCAACTATATTGATCTGATGGCCCGGGAACGCTTGGAAGCCTTGATCCTGGAATACCAACCCACCCTGCTGTTCATTGAACACGACCAGTATTTTGTGGAAAATGTGGCAACCGAGGTTTTGTCGTTGGAAGCTTAGAATTTGATTTACGACCACATGCCGTTTGAAGCCATAAAACCATCCCATCGAACTTTTCCCTCGCCGGGCCATGCCCTGGAACACTTTATGAGCAGGGATGCGCCGATTGTGACACACATGAATGGGAGTCGAATCGACAAAGGCCACCCAACTCAACTGGCCTTTCTGGGGAGGACTCCACAGTCGTTTGGGCAGTTGAATTGCATTCTGGACAAAATAGCGCAGCGTTGCTCCCATACTGCGTAACTATTCAAAGCTATCAAAGGCCAATCGGATGGACTGCTGTACTTGTTCATCCGGGGCTTTGACAATGGTGCCTGAGGAATCATACCAGTATCCCATCGGAGCCTGTCGCCAAAAATCTCTACGACAGGCTTTCGAGCGTTTTCCTTCCAGCATGCGTTGTTTGATCAAATGCAGCTCGGCTTCACTCATCGTTCCCTTCAATCCCAGTAGAAGACGATCATTATATTGACCTGGATCATAAATGCCTTCGGTATCGCCAATCAAGGTGTGGAATAAGTCACAAATCTCCAACAAGACCATATTGAAGGCGAGTGGATTCTTGGTGGTGTTCCACTTGGTGAAGCGTGGATTGCTGAATCCTTAAGCTCTTGGGGAAAACCTATTAAATAATTTATTCATAGGTAAAAAAGGCGTGCGGAAAGACGGTTAGAAGAAAGTGCTTTTGTATTTTTGTCTCTACCCCAGTTTTTAAACCAGAAGTCGATCCCTGTATGCTTTTGATTTTTCTTATCTCTGTAGGCACAAAAATTCTTTTCTTCGTCGTTTTCTAGGTAGCAGTTTTTTGCTATTCGATTATACTTTGTTGGGCTTTTAAATGATAAATCTATTATTTTAGTTTCAATAAGATTTGTTTGTTGACCGAAAAGGAATCGTACAAATCCAAAAAGTATACATAGTAGCTAAAAAAATTGTTCCTAATAAATGAGTGTTGCTAATTTCTTTCATTATCCTTCTTATAGTGAAAATCAATCAAACCTTCACAGTCTACGCAGCAATTTATCACATCTTTTCATCGTCACTGGCAACATGCTAAAGAGTATTGCACACTAAGAAATTATTAAAAATCGATTGTTTTTTTGGAAGTTCTCACTTTCTATTCTAGTATTATACGAGGTTTAAAAATATTCTATAGACAACATTTTAGCATCTGGAGCTTCCATACTATATCTCATTCCACGTATTCTTCTCAAATCGTACCGTTAGAAATCATTACGTCTGAAACTCGTAGCTTGAGCAAGTCACAACTTCTTAATGATGAAAAATATAAAAAGAAAGCAATAGCAGAAAATTAGACGAAACATCGAATTGGCTTGAATTGCTTATAGAATAGACAGAGCTTTCATTGCTGTACAAAGACATCAAACATTTACGAGGATAACGACTTTTTTGCTTTTTACCTTAAAATTAAGCGGCAAATTCATAGCAGCTACCCAAATGTTATACCCGCCACCTACAGAATACATGGGATTGCGATACTACGTATTGTGATCTCACCTTTGATCCAAGAATTGCCAATGTGGGACAAAAAGAAGCTGATTCACCCGATAATCCTTTTAGGTTTAGGTTTCTTTTCATCGGTCCAGTTTGCTGTTGCGCAAGAAACGCTATTGGTTTCTGGACATCCCAACTATCCCCCCATTACGTGGAAGCAAAATGGCACAATCATTGGGGTTGCTGCAGAACTCGTTAAGACGATTTTAACGGAGCTACAAGTTCCTTTCGTGATTAAAGCCACCGGGCCATGGAAACGAGTCCAGCAAAATGCCAAGAACGGAACTGTGGACATCATCACTTCGGCGTACCTCAATGAAGAACGAAAACAGTACATGGAATTTAGTATTCCCTTTATCACCGACCCTTCTGTCATTTTTGTATTGAAAGGTAAGGGGTTTACTTTGAATCGTTGGGAAGATTTAATAGGTAAACAGGGCACCACCACTTTAGGAGAAAGCTATGGTGATGAGTTGGATCAGTTTATCAAAACGAATCTCAAAATGGATCGAGTCAAAACCCATGTTCAAAATTTCAAACAACTGGAAAAAGAACGGGTTGATTACATGTTATTTCCTCTGTATCCTGGGCTAGAATTGGCGTGGCAAACTGGATACGCAGATATAGTGGAAATCCTTCCTTTAGTCCTACACGAGGCAAACTTCTATATAACCTTCTCAAAAAAATCTAAATTCAGATACCTCCTTCCTCAAGTGAACCAGATCATCCAACGTCTTAAGTCAGATGGCTCCATTGATAAATGGTTTATTCACTTCAAAACCCGATATCAAGAAACACTCAGCGAGTATTAATATGGTGAGTTGGATCTTCTCGTTTTGTCAATCGCAAAAGTACATCATAAATAACATAGGCACTCATGCTTCGATTTTCTGATATCGGCCTTAAGCATTCGATCACCTTACATCTGCTAAAAAAGGTATTTGCAGTTTATTTAATCTTTGCTTTGGTAGTGACGCTTTTTCATATGATAGTGGAATACAACTATGAAAAAGATGAAACCCTAGAGGAGCTAAGATCTATTCGGGAAATTCTCCAACCCAGCTTATCGACAGCTTTGTGGTATATTGATAACGTGCAATTGCATTCCACTCTTCAAGGTATGATCCAGCAACCTAGCCTAGTGGGTGTCAAATTGGAGATTGATGAAGAGATTATAGGGATTGGAACTTTTTACAATGAAGAGAACGAAATCATAACTTTAAACCTTGAAGGAACTCGTTCTTCGGTCCCGGAATATACCAACTTATTTTCGTATCAGTTTCCTATTTTGTACGATTATGAAGGGACAACTCACCACATTGGAACAGCCTTTCTCTATTCGAGCCATTCTGTTGTTCTTCAAAAAATAAAATATCGTTTTTTACTTATTATGATCAATGCCGCCATTAAAACGGTAGCTTTGTGGGTGATCTTTTTAGTTGTCGGATGGTATTTTTTAAACCGTCCTTTGGGGGCTTTAACAAACGCTGTGGAGCAGCTGAATTTGGACAATCTGGAAAGCTTTGAGATTCAAGCAAAAATTCCGCCGAATACCGAGCTGAAAATCCTAGAAGATGCGTTTAAAGCAATGGCTGTGAAATTGTCTCTGTCTAGGAAAAAGTTAGAGGAAAGCTATGAGTCCTTGCGGCAAGCTGACAAAATGATTTCATTGGGAGTATTGGTAACGGGGATGGCTCATGAAGTGAACAATCCTAATAATTTCATCAGGATCAATAACAATATTATCAAGAAAACATGGAAGGATGCCATTTACTATCTGAAAGCGTATGACACAGGGAATAATGAGATGATGCTGAACGGGATGACGCTAGACTACGCAGAAGAAAATATTCCAATCCTCATCGAAGGGATTGAAGAAGGAAGCTATCGTATCTCTGAAATTGTTAAAAACTTAAAAGACTATGCGAGGAACACCCCTACTGATTTGACAGGAATGGTAGACATCAATCAGGTGGTCGACGCGGCATTGCAGCTTCTTCAGAACCTACTACAACGAAGCACGAGACATCTTGTGGTAAACCAAGCTGAGAACATTCCCATGTTTCGAGGAGATACAAATCGGATTGAACAAGTGGTGATTAATATTCTCCACAATGCATGTGATGCTTTGGAAAGTGACGAAAAAAGCATTCGTATTCTAACCACTTGTGAAGATGAATATGTCGTTCTAAAAATCGAAGATGAAGGTGTGGGGATCGCCCCGGATCACCTGCACCAAATCTGTGATCCTTTTTTTACAACAAAACAGGATTCGAATGGAACCGGTTTGGGACTCTCCATTTCTGCCGGAATTGTGAAAGAACACCAAGGTCATATGGAATTTATCTCTTCACCCGGCAACGGTACAATGGTCACCTTAAAATTTTCTTTTGAAGACAACCTCCATGCAGCTCTCTAAATTTCCCAATCAGCCTATCCTCATCGTAGATGATGAAAAAACAACCCTAAAAAGCTTGGTCGTCATGTTTCATACGGTCGGCATTAATAACGTGTTGGCCTGCTATGATAGCCGAGAGGTGCTCAAACAACTGACGCAGACTTCGGTCTCAGTCATCCTGTTAGACCTAATGATGCCCTATTTGCGAGGGGACCAACTGCTTTCGCAAATTCAACAAAACTTTCCAGAAATTCCTGTGATTGTGATCACAGCAAAACAAGATTTAGAAACCGCTGTGGAGTGCATGCGTTTAGGAGCCTACGATTATATTACAAAGCCTGTCGAACAGGAACGGTTGGTCAATAGTGTCCGTAAAGTGCTGGAGTATGAAGACTTGCAAAAAGAAAACAAAAAACTCCGCCACCAACTTTTAGGAGGGAGGATTGAGTCGCCCGAGTGCTTTGCTGGAATCATCACACAAAGTCCCAAGATGCACGCTATCTTTCAGTATTGTGATGCAATTGCTCATACGTCGAAACCCATTTTGATATCAGGGGAAACCGGGACCGGTAAAGAGTTGATCGCTAAAGCTATTCATAACGTGAGCCAACGCAAAGAGAAGTTTGTTGGAGTTAATGTTGCTGGATTTGACGATACGTTATTTACCGATACGTTGTTTGGCCATGTTAAAGGGGCATTCACTTCGGCGGATACGAACCGGAAAGGGATGGTCGAAATGGCAGAAGGTGGCACGTTATTTTTAGACGAAATTGGGGATTTGAATCTCATGTCCCAGGTTAAACTGCTCCGCCTTTTACAAGAAAGAGAATTTTCAGCAATCGGAGACGACAAAATACGGAAATCCAATGCACGGATTATTGTAGCAACCAACTTGGATTTGATGAAAGCCCAAGACCAAGGAACGTTTCGAAAAGATTTGTATTATCGCCTCATTTCCCATCATATCCATCTCCCTCCATTACGAGAACGGTTGGAAGACATTGAACTGTTGCTCCATCATTTTCTCAATCGAGAAGCTCAAGAACTCCATAAAAGGAAACCAACCTATCACCCTGAATTGATTTCCTTGCTCCAAGCCTATAATTTTCCAGGGAACATCCGGGAACTGGAAGCGATGGTGTGTGATGCCATGACCGTTCATAGCTCGAAGATGTTGTCTTCTCAGATATTCCTCGAAAGAATCGGCAAACAAATTCAGCGTCCTGAACCTGTGCAACGCGATAGCGAACTCGATCCATTTGTGTTGAACCCTGAAAGCATGGAAACCTTGTTGCCTCTAAAAGAAGCCACTTCCTTGCTGACCCAAAAATGGATTGAAGAAGCAATGAGACGTTCCCAAGGCAATCAAACCATTGCGGCGCGGCTTCTGGGAATCTCCCAGCAATCCTTAAGCTACAAATTAAAGAAATGAGGAATGGCGCGTTAGTATAGGAAGCTGCGAGTCTCTCCTTGTGCTTTTTATCAAGATGCCAATCCTTTGCCTTGGAAAGATCAGGTACAAATTTTTGGGTAAGTACCCATTTTCGAGTAATCCTATATCTGACACCAAACGCTTGAAAGTAGTTACTGTGTCAATCTTTTGCTCATTGTCGTAAAGCAGCCAAAGATGAGTTCTTTTTGAGACTCAGTAATGCTTATTCCCAAACGATCTAAAACAATATTGGCATGTTTTTTTTGTGAGCCTTTGAGTATTACCAAAGTTGAATAATATCAAAATAAAATAAGTAATATCATATTGTTATGATTTTATAAAAAGATGGTACACCTGTTGCTGATAAGAAAGTATCTCATTCCTAACACGCTATTAGTCAAGTATTCATGAATCATATTAAAGACAACAAACTTTCTATTCAATTCTTGACACCCGTCACGATTTGCTCAAGTAGCACTCACCCGAATAGCATGAGAAAGGAAGGCAATGCTTAGCGACGCAACTTTTCCCATCGATGAAGCGCTTTTAGAGAAACTGGGAACTTTGATTGGCTTGATTTCCAAATCAGGAAGCAATTATCAGCTCAATCTTGATTGGTTTCAGGACCCATTGACTGCATTACAGCAAATCCCCACAGATGGAACGAAACGGCATATTTTAGCGGGCTTTTTAGGAGAATTGCTGGGCACCTCTCAAACCAGTCCTTTAGGAGGGAATTGGTACTTGTTTCCCGGCAGCCCTTCTAAAAACGTATTCCTCCTGATTGAGGAGACGAAACCGTCCAGCGGAACGGACACGTCACTCGTATTGGGAGTGGGGATGCAAAAGGAATTCGATTTTTCGCAGGTCAAAGTCACCCCTTCGCTCCAGATTCCACTGGTGACGATGCAAGACACCGGGGTGTCGTATTTCTGGGAGAATGGAGAAGCACTCGTTCAGTTGGATATGATTCTGACCTCAAAAACCTTCAGCTACACGGAACCTTCCAATAAAACGGTAGTCTGCAAGGGAGCCCGGGTGAATCTCACATTCACAGAAAGCCATTCTTGGAAACCCTCTGTCGATTTTTTTTTCTTGCCTCAAAGTGGCGATCCGATTTTGATAACACTGGAAGAGTTGGAGCAACAATCGGGTCTCAGTGCCGTCAACACCGTGTTGGGAGCCATGAGCGACTGGCTCAATTATAAAATTGCGGGAACCGCTATCACCCCTGGTGGGATCTTAACGACTTGGAACGTATTGAAGGCCAGTGGTGATCCCGCAACCTATACTTACAACAACCTAAAAAACATCACCTCCATTCATTTTGCTCAGTTCCTCAGTCCCTTTTTGAAGGGGCTCAAAGGCGTCACCTTGGTGACCTTTGGACAGGGGCAGTATCAAGGTGCGCTCAAGGTAGCCAGCCAAACGGTCTCGAAGGGGACCACCGCCTATGGGTTGCAGTTGACGGTCCCCAATATAGATTTACCTGCCACCGCTTCAATCCAACCCACTCTGCAACTAGGCGCTGACATGATCGGCGATGATGATTCTCAAAAGTGGACCGGCAGTTCGATCGCCCCTGGCATTTATCTATTTTTGATCACCCTTTCCGATTCCGATTCGGTCGATTTCGCTCCCGAACTCGACTTGATCAGCGTTGGCATCAATCTGACGGGCAAACCCACAACGGATAATAAACCACAGCCAGTCTTCAATCATTCAGGGTTTACATTCAACTCAGTGAACCCTCGGCTTTACGCCAAGCTGACAACACAGAGTACCAACAAGGTGATTTTGGGAGCCGGATTGGGCGTGGATCAATTCACCATACCAATCAACGCTACCGTAAATTCGAGTTCAGATAGCAACCCTCCTGTGCAGAGTTTGATAAAAGGTTCCACAGGGGATCAATCATCTCAGCCCTCTGCAAACAAGCCTTTTTCTTTTGCCGTTGCTTATAGTCCCGATGCCACCCCTCACGCCTTCAACGGTTTTCTATACAACGATAAAAACATCATTGTGACGAACCCCATTTGGTTGACCGTGCAACGGGCTTTCGGCCCTTTGCAGATCCAGCAATACGGGGTGGGGTGGAACGACAAGAGCCGTACCGTCGAATTTGCTATCGATGCTTCTGTAAATTTGTCGGCTTTGGAGATGGTATTCCAAGGGTTGGCTGTACATATCCATGCACAAGACCCCCTTCAGGGGACCACATTGTCCTTGTCAGGGTTTGATGTATCGTTGCATGAGCCATCTTTGGACCTCTCTGGAGCGTTTTTAGAGGACACAACTGGCCAATCAGTCGGCTATGCGGGCGACGTGTTGATCAAGGGAGGCCCGTTCAGCATCGAAGCGTTGGGTTTTTTTGGAGATGATTCACAGGGGAACACATCTCTGTTCATCTTCGGTATGTTGGATGCGCCTTTAGGAGGGCCTCCATTCTTTTTTGTCACCGGGGTTGCCGCTGGGTTTGGCTACAATCAGCAGTTGAGTCTTCCCAGTTTGGATAAGGTGGCCCAATTCCCTTTAGTGCAAGGAGCTTCTAGCGACAGCAGCCCTTTTTCGGGCAACGATCCTAAAAAAGCACTTCAGCAATTAGAAACAGTGATCCAGCCTGAAAATGGAGAAGATTGGTTCGCGGCTGGAGTCCAATTCACTTCCTTTGAGATGATTCACTCCTTTGCTTTAGTCACGGCGGAGTTTGGAACTCAATTTGAGGTGGCTGTGTTGGGATTGTCTGCGGCTTCGTTTCCCAAAGGAGCGTCGGATCCCATTGCTTATGTGCAAATGGGGCTAGAAGCCTCCTTGGATCCTGCCAAAGGTCTGCTGGCCATTGGAGCGGAGCTGACGCCGCAGTCGTATATCTTTTCCACGTCGTGTCGGCTGACCGGAGGATTTGCCTTTTATACGTGGTTTTCGGGAGAGCATGCTGGAAATTTTGTGGTGACCCTGGGGGGGTATAGCCCCTACTTTCAGGTGCCTGATTTTTACCCGCAGGTACCGCGATTGGGATTGAATTGGAAGATCAGTGACGATTTGCAGGTCGTTGGCGGAGTGTATTTTGCTTTGACACCGTCTGCATTCATGGCAGGCGGGTCGATCTCTGCCACATTTCATACCGGACCCATCAAGGCTTGGTTTGATGCAGAGTTGAATTTCCTCATTGAATGGGAACCCTTCATGTATAGGGCTCAGGTGGGGGTGAACATCGGTGTGTCGGTCACTCTCGACTTCTTGTTCGTTCACACAACCATCACGATCAGTGTGGGAGTGGATGCCAATTTTTGGGGACCCGCCTTTGGAGGAACCGCAAAAATCGATCTTTACATCGTCTCATTCACCATTCCCTTCGGTTCCAGCAGCCCCCCCAAACCGCCCGATTTGGATTGGACCGAGTTTGAGAACGCGTTTTTACCCAGTTCTCATGCTGCACCGCAAGCGAACCTTGCTAGGGCTAATTCGTCTTCTGGCAATACAACCACCTTAGTATCCGTCCAGGCGACAGGAGGGGTATTAAAAAATCTCACCACGGTTTCCGCTTCGACTTCCGGAACGTTTCATCCGGTTTGGGTTATTGCCCCTCAGACCTTTGCATTGCAAACCACTTCGGTGTTTCCCACCACCGAAGCCTATTACAACCCGCCCCACGCCGGGGATGCAGTGGATGCTTCCACCCCTCAAGACGACAATGGCAACTTAGTGCCTTTGGCGGCCAATACAAACGTGGGCGTCGGGCCCATGGGGATTGTCAATGGCAGCCTCAGATCGACGCAAACCGTAACCCTGACCCGCGAAGGGACGCCCTACCCGGCCTCCGATGTCATACTCATTCCGATTATGGGCAATGTTCCCAAAGCCCTCTGGTCCCAAAGCAAGACTCCAGATACCAGCAGCCAAACCACATTGAGCAATGTGGTGACAGGATTCCAGATCCTCCCGCCTTCGCCTCAGGCAGACCATACTTTTTCAGTCCCTGTCAGTGTGTTGTTGTTTGATCCTCAAACAGAGACGGTAGCTACTTGGGGGGAAATCGACATCGTGGATGTGATTGAAGATAGCAAACAAGCATTTGATGACCTGAGCCAGATCGCGAGTAATGCCAACCGTAGTGGTATTTTGGACGCCTTATCGCAATATGGTTTGCCCACCCGAACCGAGGTGAACTTGGATCAATTTGCAAAAGAAGCTTCCAGCATTCTTTTGTCAGCACCGGCCTTGGCTTCACTGCAACCTGAGTCTTCGACCTAATTTCAAAATAAGGAAAATTATGGCAAACACATCGGAATCTCCAGAAACCATTGAGTTTATTAATCAAAACTTGGCCGCGTTGGAGGCTGGCAATTATTCGTTAACCATTCAACAACAGGTGCAAAATACGGATAGCAGCAGGGGAAGTGAACTGGATGAAACCTTTTCGCGGACCTATGATTTTGCAGTCTTGGCTCCACGATTCACACTTCCAGCGAGTGATGTGGTTTCCGTCTTTCCCTTTCAAAACAGCCAAGGCGACTTCACGACAGATTTTCCTAGCATCGTTTTGAGTCAGAGCACCTTACCTTGGGAGCGTTCAGGAGACGCCTCGACCCCTCAACATGTGCCTTGGTTGGCTGTGCTGGTGGTGGAAGCCGGAGAAGACGCGACCGTTACCCAGCTGGCACAGGCTTCGGAGTTACAATCTCCCCCTGCAAAGACTCTATGTTATCCCGATCTCGAACCGGAATATGGTGATCAATTGAATGCCCCGTGTACGGTGGTGGACCTCTCCGTGGATTTGTTCAATCAAATCGCTCCCATGTACGACGTGAATGATTTGGGCCACTGCGATTTGACCTATCTCACGCATGCCCGTTCGCTACAAAATGTTGGACCGACAGATGCCGCCGAGGAATACGCAGTGATCGTGAGCAATCGCCTGCCTCAAACCAACGTCAAGACCACGGCCTACTTGGTGTCGTTGGAAAACATGGCTGCGTTTCTGCCGGATTCAAATTACAACTCACGAATCAATAGCAGTCAGTACGACACCATTCGTTTAATCGTTCTGAAGCAGTGGACTTTCACAGCAGTCAATCCCGATATCAATTTCACCAAGCTACTCAAAAATACCAATCGGACCCCAAGCACCCTGCAATTCCCGGATCTGGGATCTATCACGAATGCCACCGCCAAAACGTTTTTTAGTAAGGGGTACACCGCCATGAATCATACATTACGTGATGGCGATTCGACCGTGTCGTGGTATCGGGGGCCGCTCATTCCAGCCAAAACCAACGCAACGGTGTTCAATGATTCCAAGACGATCCCTTACTCCTCTGCCGATGCCTTGCTTTATTACTACGCGGATCAGGGCCTCTTCGATGTGTCATATGCAGCAGCTTGGCAACTGGGACAGTTTTTAGCGTTGCAGAACCAAAAAATCGCCAATGCGCTTTACAACTGGAAACGCCAGACGGCTTCTGCTGTGGTTTCGCATTGGCAAATGCAAATCCTTCAATCCAATTTAGGCGAAACGATTCCTTTGCCCAGCGGAGTCATGTCAGGGACGGATTTGTTGCACTCCACGTTATCAGGCTTGAAACAGGTGCTTGAAAATCGAGGTCAGAGTGCCCCACAACCAACCAAGCCCCATCTTGGTGTGCAAAGCAGTCACAATGCGGTGCAGTCGGCTTTTTCCCACCTGAACGAAACGGTCATTCAGGGCATGACTCAGAACGACCCCAACCTCTCTACAGTAGCGGCTTGGTTTCAAGATTTACGGCTGTTGCAAGGAATCCCCTTTAACTACCTGGTGCCTGATCCGAACATGCTTCCAGAAGAGTCTTTGCGGTTTTTCTATGTGGATCTGAATTGGATTGAAGCCTTGACCTATGGGGCATTTAGCATTGGCACGTCGACTGAAGGAGAGCAGCAACGCGACCCAATGTTGTTAAAGGCTCTGACCCATGCCCTGGCTGATTCGACGCCAGAATTGGTCACCGGGTTTTTGTTACGTTCCGAGGTGGTGCAGGCCTTCCCCAACCTCAAAGTTGAACCCACCGGAGGCACTTTAATTCGTAAAACGACCCTGTCACCCAGCGTCTTGTTCTGTTTGTTTTCCGGTGAAATCACTGCCGTTCAAATCAGCGAAGCCCCTGAAGGCATTCACTTTGGCTTTCCCGAAGAAACCCAAATTCCATTCACCAAAGATTTGATCGCCTTACAGGCCGCACACGGATATCAGCCCGGCCAAAAAACTCAGTTCACCGTGACAATCCAAGATACCTCTTTCCGGAGTACAGACACTCGTGTGATGAAAGTCACTGCCGTCGCCTCGGCCATCGAACAAGGCCTGACCACCCACGGCATTCAGGGCAAGCGTTTCACGGCAGCTGAGTTCGGGTTGGAAATGACCGAAGGGGTGCAAGCGGTGAATTTCGCTTTAAATCACATTTCATGAGCAATTTGAAAGGAGACTGACATGGTAGCTAAAACGGTCGGGCTGGTTGTGCCCATCAATGTAGAAGCCTTATGCGTCAATGAACAAGCCGCCCATTTGCAGGGAGAAAATCCCTTTGGAGAAGCCATGAGCAATTTTGCGCTATTGCCCTATTTTTATGCCAATAGCGTGGTGAATAAAAAACCCAATTTGGGATCGGAATTGGTGCCTTCCCCCTTTGGATCTCAGTCATTGGGGACAGGGGTCCATTTGCATTGGGCTTTGCCTCAAGCGTTGAGCCAAACAAAATCGGGAGCTGATTCTTCCACATCCTTATGGCCAGTGCCGAATCGTTGGTTGGTTTGTCGCACGGTGGTGCAAGACTATGCTGACCCCAGTTCACTGAAGGTCAATCAGCAAACTTGGATTTTGGAAAGTGACCGCCTCAACACCAATCCCCCCAATGGATTGTTTTCGGATCAACTCATCCAACCCAGCTTAGCCGTGCCTTTCCATTCTCAAGTTTTCACGTCGGAAGAAGCAGCGGCACCGTTCCGTTATATGGGACAAGGCTTTGAGAGTAGCAAATGGCAGGAATCTTTGAGCGACCGCTTTTATCCGTTAACCAGTGTGGGGTATGGGGAATCTCAGTACGCAGCCTTCTATCCCAACTGTCAGAACGTCTTTGGTTTCTTTGATTCCGAAGCCAGCATCAGTGCGAGTCCCCAAGGCCGAGCTTTTGACGACACCACGGATAGCCTCTCCTATGTGGTCATGGCATGGTATTCGTCTCAAGGTTTTGAAAATGCCCCCAAAGGCACGAATCTACAATTTGATCCCTTGGTCACGCATCCCATCACCAGTGGGACCGACAACATTTTCAAATGGGCTTATCAGGGTTCCACCAATCCGTCCTACACAATACTCAGTGGGATGGTGCAAAATATCCCCTGGAATCCCACGACTCGTTACTGGAATGACAGCACAACAGACGTCGATATTGTGATGGGTAACAATCCCATCGAGGCGCTTTCGGCTTGGGTGGCCAATAACGACTCCCTTGCAGACAAAGAGGCCAATGTTGAAGCCATCCTCAATGCTTTGCAGTTGGGCAAGATTACGGAACTGCCCCAAGCCGATGGCCTGATAGAACTAGCGGAAAAGGTTCACCAAAGCGGATTTGGTACTCGGCGTGGCGGCATTCTCTGGCAGGTCGTCAAGCGCCCGGTGGTGGGAGACACTCCTTCGGCTCAAATCCCTGAGAACTATTCCTACTGGCAGCAGATGGACAACCAAGAAGTCACACTGCCTGACGCGGTCGCCGAGGCTTTGAATACGTTAAATACCTCCCAACTCCAATTGGATGCGTTGCAGGATTCCATCGAGTCGAGTCAAATTCAGATCTTCGGAGATTGGGCCAAATATATGAAACTGGCGTATTACGAAGATCAGCCCCCCCCGACGTCTTTGAATTCCAATCAGATGATGAATTTTGTTCAATGTGAACTCGCTGATCTCGCCAACCTACAAAGTCAGGCAGATGCCTCGAATGCTCAATCTATTGCAGCCTCGGTACAAAGCCATCTCACCACCCTGAAATCGTTACTGAGCCATTTGAATGAGGAACTCAAAAAACAGCAACCCACGGATAAGAACACGCCCATCTGGCAATATGTTCTGGAACAGATTCCAGCGTCCCCATTTTGGCAAGCCAACAACCCGACGCTGTTGTTTCATGGCGATGATGTGGCTCCTGGTGCTCGGTTTGGAAGTCAGGACGATCTGACACCCACAGGTTATCTGCCGTGCCGCACCACAGACCAACTCATTACCACGTTGACGTTACAGGACTCCAATTTGAGTTCACAATCCTTCCCCGTATCGATTCCCGGTTCGGATGCGTTGCAAAATTCTCACAATTTACCTCATTCCAAAGTGTTTCAAGCTCTGTATGCTGAAGCGATTCTGCTCAATCCCAATAACAATAATATGGTGGCCAATATCCTGAAAAGTTTGGGAGGAGCAGGGAATCCAGCCATCAATCAATACGATGCGGTGGCCTCGATATTCCAAACAGCGCAGAAACAACTCACGACCACATCCCCTTACACAGATACCGAAGTGGGCATCAACGGGGAGCAACCCAGCTTGCTAGAGATTACTCAGTGGAATGGCACCCCTTGGATACCATTGCAATTGCAGTGGGAGGTGCAGTTCGATCCGTTCGCGTACCTTCCAAATGACAGCCAAACGATCCCACCCAACTATGATTCGAAGTTCCTGGTCGAGACATTTAGATTCTCTGGACCAGATGGCTCGGATGCAGTGGACAATATCCCTGTGTTCAACACGCCGGCTCCCACCCAGTTTCAAACCTATTACCACAGCACCTTGTTGTCCCCAGCAGCTTCACAGAATCTCTATCAACAAATCCAAAACTATTTGGATGCCGTGCAGTCCAACTCCGATCTGGATATGGGATCGATCCCTCTATCTGAAATCATTGCAGATCTGAAAGACCTCCAAAACCAGGTGAAGAATCTTCCCATTTTATCTCAGGCGATAGGAGGATGGAATGAAGGGTTGGTGATGCAAAATCTAGTGTTGCAACTAGCCGTTAGCGAGCCTGGAGCTTTCCCAGGAGGATTCACGTCTCAAGTGGCTGCCGCTGTCGGAACGGAAAGTTCGGTCTTGCCAGTGGCGGGCGATAGCTACAATCCCATTCGCGCCGGGTTGTTGAAAGTGAAGCAACTGTGGTTGCTGGATACGTTTGGGCGTATCAAAGAAATCACAGTCGATGCGTCCAAGGTCCAAGTGACGCAAAGTTTAAGGCCACAGAATCTTGATGCAGTGCCTCAAGGTTCGGCCTACTTGCCCCCCAGGATCACCCAGCCTTCACGCCTTGAATTTCGGTTTTTGACTTCGGATCACGATGTCGTGGAAGCCAATAACCATCCTGCTGCCTCTCCTATCGTGGGATGGGTGATCCCTAATCACTTGGACGACTCTCTCATGGTTTATGCCTCCGACGGCACAGCCATTGCCACGCTTCAGCCTTCCGCTCAAGGTTCTGTGTTGGTGCTCGCAGCGCCGAATAATCCCCATCAAGGCACCACGGTGGCCACGGTTTTCCAAGGGCAAAACCCCCACCTCGTCCATATGGCAATGGGCTTGGTTTCCAGCAAGGCGTACTTTCAAGACTTCTTGAACGCTGTCAACGCTGTATCCGATACCGTGCTCACCCCGTCGGCAGCAACCCAACAATTGGCCACACTGGTAGGCCGTCCCTTGGCTTTGGTGCGCACCGCTTTAAAGCTGGAGTTACAGGGCCAACCCCGTACCAATCAGAGCTGGGAAGTGTTGAAAGACTTGGTGCCTGCTCATCAAGATCCCCATACCCAAACCCCCGTGCCTTTGCGTTCCGACAGCGAATTCACCCAGGTGGAGTTTCCGGTTCAATTGGGAAATCTGAGTAAACTCAATGACGGTTTGGTGGGATACTTTTTAGTACAATCCCTGGATGACGCTCAAGATTATGAAACCTTTTACACGTTTCAATCGGGCGGTAGCGGGCAAGTCAAATTAGCGCAACGGGACACCGTTACCTTGACCTGCGGTCCAGAAGCCGATCCACACTACCTCAGTCTGTTGATTGATCCGACGGCTCCTGTGCATGCCACCACAGGCATTTTACCGGTGAAAACGATTCAGGTGCCTTCCGATCAATATGCCGCAGCGTTGCAGAAAATGCAGATGATGTTTTTAGCCACGCCTGCTGTCAGCCCCGTGGAATCGTTCACTTATCCCACACCACGGGAACCTGGGTTTCAGTGGAGCTTTTACACACAAACCCCTCCGAGTGGGGAACAAGTGCATTGGAACGAGGCTCGATCGGTCACGTCTCCTAGTTCGAAAGCGACGCTGTCGTATGCCCCCCAACAAATCAGCGATGGATGGTTAGTGCTCACTCCACAGCCGTCGAAATCCAAGTAAAAAACGTCATTTTCCGCCCCTGGGAGTTTCATTCATTGAAGTCCTGGGGCCTCTTTTGATCTGTTTTGCAAAAGGAGTCCTTATGTCAACCAACTTCACGTTCACTCTTGAAAACAATCAAAACCAAGCCTCTGTATTTATCGATCACCCCACCACACTGTCCTTGAGTATCACCTACTCCGGAGATTCACCCTTTTCGCTCACACCGGCCCAGCCAACCTTTCCACCTTCCCAAGGCACCACAATTCTCTTGGAAATTATACAAGTCATGTCCCCTTCTGAGATCGAGGCCATGACGCTCCAGGAGAAAACAGGGTGGGAGGGGAAAGTTGTAAAAAGCGAAGGCAGTGCTTTCTTTTTGATCACGCCCACTCGTTCTGGCAGCCTAAACAATGGGGATTCCTTACAGTTTAACCTAGAGCATGCCCAGGCTTCAGGAGACGCAGTCACCGGACAAGTGAGGCTGGCAATTTATGACGGCCGAACCATTACGAGCCAAATCTTACAACCTTTCAATGCCGTAGGACACTCTAATGAACCACTAATAAATTTGAAAACGAAACTCGAACCAAACGATAGTTACACGGGGTTGCCCACAGAACCGATCTTTTATTCGGACGTCTACACCGTGCCTTCCGATGCGAGTTTCCAGCCAGGATATCCTGTGACATCCCCACTGCTTATTTCTTTGGCTCAGCAAGGAGGAGGAACGACTCAAAAACAAGCAGAAACACCTCAAATCAATATCAGCATGGTCACGACGCAATCGGAGGACGATCCCGGGTATGGCGCTTTGACTTCATTAGAATTAGCCAAGCAGGTGATGATCCGAGTGAGTGATTCTTCCAATGACAATTGGGAAGGAGGAGGTCTTCCACAGTCTTCCCACCAATTGCCTCAATGGCAGCTTACAGCAAAAAAACAATCTGTGTTTTCGGATGGAGAGGCGATCGTGACATTTGAAATCCACAATTTGGTTTCCAATCTAGCCCCAGGCGTCACCCGATTGAATATTCAAGTGTTCAACGTTCCGGGCTTTGCCGATACCATTGCGACGGTCCTTTTGGACAAGATCGAACCCACTCCAAAGGTAAGCGATTTGGTTTTTTTGCCCACCAAGCCCATTGCTCACGGAAGCGTTCAACTCACTTGGAACGTCAAATTCTATAACCAGAGCGACATGAGTGTCAGTCCCACAGCGAATATCGAAAAAAAGCTGATGAAAAAAGTCAATGCCTATGATCCCAATCTTTGGGAATTCGAAGAGGTGCTTACCCTACCTAAGCTGAAAACCTATGTGGTGACAGTCATGATTGAAGGGCAAGAGCGACATCAATCTCAAGCGATCATCTCCGCTCAACAACCTTATGTGGCAGGCTGTACCGACAGCGGAGTGGTGCATATTCTAGGTCCTTCGTTCACTCCACTTAAATTTCCTACCCAGAAAAATTCATTTCTGCCGGTTCGTGGGTGGGCCGGAGACAGCTTGGCAAATCTATACCTAAGCCTTCAACCGAACAGTGGTCTCCCCCAAGTCATCCAGTTTGGCTGGGATGGCTTCACAACTGTTTCAGAGGGAACCCAATCCTTTAATGCAGGCGGAATTTCGGGTCGTCCAGATCATGCAGTTTGGACAAACTACAACCCCGTGTATTCGGAAGAAGGCAATAATACCCACCTACACACCTTTGATAAAGGTTCGTTGGGTATTGTTTCCTCTCAATTTCCATACACCAACTATCGAATGAAAAGCCTTTCTTTCGATCCAGAAACGTCTGCGTTGATTGGAGTGTGTGATCAGGGGGAAGGCTCTGAGTCCGTGTTGGCTGCTTATGGTAATTTCAACCCCTTCGGTAATGATGAATGGATAATTTTTCCACAAACCACAGACGACGGTTGGAACGGCGTTTGGACAGGGCAGGGGATTTTTTGTGCAGCAGGATTTAAGTCTCGTGGTGAAGCTGGATCGATAGGCCAAATCGTCGTTTCGCAAGAGAAAGATACACTTGAGCAAGTCTATGAATTCGATAAGGACGGTGGAAACGGTATCGCGATTATGGGGTCTTCTGGAGACAAAATCTGGGCTGTTATGACATCTGCTATTGAGGGAAGTCAAATTGTGAAATCCACAGTTTCGTCGGGGGCAACCAACTGGGAAGAGTGCTTTTCCACCCCAGGGAACATTACAGCGCTTTGGGTGGCGAGTGATGATTTGGCTGTCGCTGCGGGGTCGAATGACGAATATGGTAATGTGGTATGGAAGTACGATGGGACCCATTGGAAAGAGTACCAAACCTTTGAAGATTCAGATTTCTCCTTCGAATATTTGTTTTGTTACAATCCAGATTGAGGTTCCTATTTCAAAATTTGTTTCATCCTTCACGAGGGTACCGGCATCGGTACCTTGGTCTTCCTTGGCTTTTTCATCGGGTCGTGGATTGTTTGTGAGCGGGTGGAATTGCTACGCTGGAGCCTGCCTGCGGCTGTATGGCAGTGTTTAGGAACCGCTGGAGTTGGAGCACCTAGTTTAGTCGTTTTTACGGGGAGGAAACGGACTTAAAGCTGTTGGGGTTTGATGGGCAGGGCATCTGGTTGTGTTTAAAATGCTCACTCACCGGAAGGACACAGAGTTCTTGGATTGGTATCGTATACCATTTGAGTATTTACGAACGGCGAATCCGAGAAACGTCCTGAAACAAATTCAAGAAAAGCATGATGCGTCTCAATTGAGAGAAGCGGGTGTTTTACAAATTGTGGGCATTGGTGTTGTCGTGGAAGGGAAAGAAGTTTGGGCCGAGTGGTTGAAATGGAAGTAATAGGATCTAATGCGGCAAATTCGGGTAACCTTCCAAGCGATAATCATCCCACCGTCCGGCTTCAAAGTAATACGAAGCCAAACACGCCACCATGGCGGCATTGTCGGTACACAATTGAGGCCGAGGATAAAACAAAGCCAATCCTTGATCGCGGCAGGCTTTTTCGAAACAAGTTCGCAGTCGTTTGCTAGCGGCCAATCCTCCGGATACGGTAATGGCGGACACCTTTCTTTGCTTTGCAGCACGTAATGTTTTTTGGACCAAAACATCGGTGATGCTTTCAAAAAAAGCCGAGAGCACGGGACCGGGATCGAGATCGGAAGGCATGTCGTTGTGGAAGTATTTCAGTGAAGTTTTGAGTCCGCTAAACGAAAAATCCAATCCTGGATCATTCAACATGGGACGAGGGAATTCATACGGTCCTGGATCGTGCTGCATTGCCGCTTGATCCACCATCTTGCCACCAGGCATGGGAAAACCAAACAGTTTGGCCACTTTATCCACACATTCTCCGGCGGCATCGTCCACACTGCGTCCGATGATTTCCCATTCAAAATGATGTTTTTGATAGATCAACAAGGTGTGTCCTCCGGCCGCCACCAAATGGACAATGGGAAAGGGAAATTCTCCATGTTCGAGAATATTCGCATAGGGATGCGATTCAATGTGATTGATTCCAATCAATGGAACCTCCAACAGATAAGCAATCGATTTTGCAATAGAGAGTCCCACTAAGATCGCTCCCAACAGGCCGGGAACGTTGGAAACGGCAACCCAATCGAGATCGTTGAATTCGAGCTTGGCTTCGTCCAAAGCCTGCTGAATCAGGAAATGAGAGACTTCCAGATGTTTCCGCGAGGCTCGCTCGGGAACCACGCCGCCAAATTCTTCATGATCCGCAAACTGAGACAGCGTAAAATTGGCGAGAATCTCGCGGTGGTTGCGCAAAATCGCGATGGAGGTGTCATCAAAAGTGGTATCGAGTGCCAGTCCTAGTGTTTCCATAAGCTTCTCGTCTCCGGCTTGATATAAATGGGATCTACCTTGGGAAAGGCTTCTTCAGAAAGATGTGCGAAGGTCCGCAACCCTTCTTCCAGCAAGATGGTGCCATCAGGGAAAGGCGCTCGTAAGGGCATGGTGGTGAAGGAATGCACCACCTCATCACTCAAGGTATGCAAGGAGTCAAATCGTTGGAAAACTACCGGAGTGTCTTGAGCCACTTCTCGGAATGTCTCCAATCGAGTCAGTTGGATGGGACCCATCGTTTCCAATCGTCCTTCTTGCCACTGCAAGGGTTTGAAATAAATGTCGTCACGCACGCAGTTCAAAGCAGCATAAAAGGGAGTTCCTTCCTGAGGGAGGGTTTGGGCGGCTAACAACTGCAACGAATCCACACCCAACAAAGGAATCCGCAAAACTTGGGCAAAAGATTTGGCCACTGCCAAACCGATTCGTGTTCCGGTAAAGGAACCAGGACCCAAAACCACGACAAGCCGATGCAACTGCTTGGGGCTCAAATCCACATTGCAGAGCAGATCATCAATAACAGAAATGATCACTTGATTTGTTTTGCGTCCGGTTTTCACATAGTAGTGTCCCAGGACTCGATGGTTGTGAGCAAGGGCCAAACTCAGGTAGTCGGACGAGGTATCGATAGCAAATGTATTCATGGTGTGTTGGTTTCAGGTTGTTTTTTCCAAGGGGCGATCACTTCCCACAGCGGTTCATAGATTGTTCCGGTGGTCGTAATTTCTATGTGTCGTTGTGTTGATTCCTGAGCACCCACGGGGTGTAGGCGAAAGGCCATCGTTTCCATGCCTTGCAACAGGGGCAAGGCAATTTCAGGCCATTCGATGAAGGTGGGGCCTGCGGGGTTGAGCCAATCTTCAGGGTCCAAGTTGTAGAGAGCTTCGCTGTTGTCCAATCGGTAGAGATCAACATGGATGATCGGCCATTTCCCATGATAAAGGTTGGAGATGGTGTAGGTGGGGGAAATCACTTGGTCAGCAGCCACACCCATGCCTTCACAAAGTGCTTTGATGAAGGTGGTTTTTCCCGCAGCAAGTTCTCCATAAAACAAGCAGATAGCTTGGGGGGGGAGGGCGCGGCCGATAGCCAAACCCAAAGCACGCGTCTCGGCAAGAGAGGAGACCAAAATCTTTTGCATGGAGGCCTTATTTGAAAATCCTATTGGAATGTTCGTTTTAAGAAGAATCGTATTTTGCCACTCCACCGATCCACCCCTTGTTGCTTTAGTTTTTCCACTTCGTCTAAAGCCCGTTGTCGGTTGGCCATCATGGCTTCTTCCAATTGGATCCGATACGCTTCCATGCCTTCCTGGGAGAGCTTTCGAGGCACATAAAACGGGTCGCCGTAGGCACTAAAAATCACAGTGAGCGGTTTAGGAAGTTTGTGTCGATCCCAGCTTTTTTCAGCGACGAATTGATTCACAGCTTGATAATCCCAAGGAATGATGGGCAAGCCCGTCATCTTAGCCAAGGTGATGATTCCGAGTTTTACGTTGTAGATCGGACCTAAGGGGCCATCGACTGTAATGGCAAACGGTTCGGGTTTTTTGGCTTCTCGGATCATTTCACGAAGGGCTTGACTCCCCCCCTCACTGGAGGAGCCTCGGAAGGCTTTGAATCCAAAATTTTCCATCACTTGGGTGATGATCTCACCATCTCGACTTCGACTGATCATCGGGCGGACGGATCGGCCTTTCAGAAGCCAGTTGGCGAAATATGCATTATTATGCCAAGTGCCGATGATGTAAGAAGAGTGTTTTTGAAGGGCGTCTTGAAGGACATGAACATTCAATTCGACGCATGCTGAGGAGATTCCGCTGACGCGAATCATATTTGTCAACGTGGTGACCGTCGCCCAGTGTTTGAACGATTCTCGCCACGGAACCACCTGCATTTCAGGAGAGGGCATGAGAGGTCACAGCTTGATTTGGAACCCTTTGGCCGTATTGCTGCGGCGTGGTGTGAACGCTTCCGCCTCAGGCACTTCAATAGTTGGCGGGGTGATGTACAAAGGGCTTTGCGGGTCAACCAGACTATGACCGTTGTATTTGCCCCGATTGATGGAGGTCACCCCCAGTGCGCGAGCCAACAAATGGGCGCGTTCGGCGACTCCTTGGACCGCATTGATGCGCACGCACGCGCGTGTGTTTTCATTCAATGCAGAAACCAAAATCACGACATTGCCCATTGCCTCAAAAATAAAAACGCCGCCTGGGTCCATGAGAAGTGCATCCCCTTGCCGATCTTCCGTGGTTTCAGGGTCTTTCTCTTCCACGTCATACCATTGGACTTGGGTGATGGGTCCGGTTTTGATCGGGAACGACGATTGCGGGAAGTGCAACACACAGCCTAACAGGCGTTTGGACACTTCTCGAATGTCGTCTCCAATGAAAATGTTTTCCATTGTTGTACTCATGGTGATTCTCTACACTAAGGGTGAATAAAGGTTAGGCGGCTTTGCTTTCTCGCATGAAATTGCGCAGTACAGTATGCAGGATGCCACCATTTTTATAGTACTGAATTTCTACCGGAGTATCCAAACGGCAGGTCACCGGAATTTCCCGACCATCGGCTTTCAAAATCAAATCCTGCATGGGTTTGAGATCGTTGTTGATCCCCACAACCGCATAGGTTTCTTTTCCAGTCAGCCCCAAGGAATCGGGGCTTTGGCCATCTTTGAATTGCAACGGCAGCACGCCCATTCCAATCAAGTTGGATCGGTGAATTCGTTCGAAGCTGGTCGTCACTACGGCTTTGATTCCCAACAAAAAGGTCCCTTTGGCCGCCCAGTCTCGTGAAGAACCGGTGCCGTATTCTGAGCCGCCGAGGACCACGAGCGGTGTGCCTTCGGATTTGTAACGCAAGGCCGCTTCATACACCGTCATTTGCTCACCACTTGGAATATGAATGGTGAATCCTCCTTCTACACCCGGAACCAGTTGGTTGCGAATCCGCACATTAGCAAAGGTGCCACGGGTCATGATGCGGTCATTGCCACGGCGAGATCCATAAGAATTGAAATCTTTCAATGCCACGCCGTTTTCTACTAGATGGATCCCGGCAGGCGTTTCTGGAGTGAAGGAACCCGCAGGAGAAATATGATCTGTGGTCACCGAATCTCCCAGCCTCAACAAGGTACGGGCGCCGATGATGTCTTGCAAGCCCGGCAGATCAAGCGACATGCTGGTGAAGAACGGTGGGTTTTGGATGTAGGTGGAAGCCTCATTCCAGGAATATTCTTGTCCGGTAGAACCTTCCACTTTATTCCACATTTCGGAGCTTTGGCCGACATTTTCATAGCGGCTCTTATACATCTCAGGAGTGATGACTTTTTGAACTTCATCCACTTCTTCTGGAGTGGGCCAGATTTCAGACAGCTTCACTTCGTTTCCGTCGGAATCCACCCCAATGGTGTCGTTTTGCAAGTCGATATCCACGGTGCCTGCCAAAGAATAAGCAACGACCAAAGGAGGACTGGCCAAGTAGTTGGCTTTGATATGCGGACTGATGCGGCCTTCAAAGTTACGGTTCCCCGAAAGTACAGAAGTCACCACCAGTTGATTTTCGTTGATCGCATTGACAATTGGTTCTTCTAGAGGACCCGAATTGCCGATACAAGTGGTACAGCCGTAACCCACGGTATAAAAACCAATAGCCTCTAAGTGTTTTGTCAGATCGGCTTTGTCCAGGTAATCCGTCACGACTCGTGATCCTGGAGCCAACGAGGTTTTCACCCAGGGTTTGGCTGTGAGTCCGCGTTCTGCAGCTTTTTTGGCCAACAGCCCCGCAGCAATCATCACGGAAGGGTTACTCGTGTTAGTGCAAGAGGTGATCGCTGCAATGACTACAGAGCCTTGTTCGAGTTCACCGCCATCCGCCCAGTCGATTGAACTTTTTTTGGCCATGGCTTCATCATCCAAGGCAAAACCGCGTTGCTTGATAGGAGCACGCAAGGTGTCCTTCCACGTCGATTGCATTTGAGACAGATTGATACGGTCTTGTGGACGTTTGGGACCTGCCAAGGCTGGCTCCACAGTGGAGAGATCGAGTTCCAAGGTGTCGGTAAAGATGGGGTCTGGTGTGTCGTCGGTACGGAACAAGCCTTGTTCTTTGCAGTAGCGTTCCACACGTTGAATGTGGTCGTCGGCTCGTCCTGTTTCCCGGAGATATTGCAAAGTGCCTGCATCGACAGGAAAGAAACCCATCGTGGCTCCGTATTCAGGGGCCATGTTGGCGATAGTCGCACGGTCCGCCAAGCTGAGACTAGAAAGTCCCGATCCATAAAATTCAACAAATTTTTCAACCACACCTTTTTTCCGGAGCATTTGCACGATGCGCAATACTAAATCCGTGGCCGTGGTTCCTGGTTTGAGCGAACCGTAAAGTTTGAAGCCAACAACTTGCGGGATCAACATGGAAACTGGTTGCCCCAACATGACCGATTCGGCCTCGATACCACCAACACCCCAACCCATCACACCAATGCCATTGATCATGGTTGTGTGAGAGTCGGTACCCACCAGAGTGTCTGGGAAGCAGGTCCCATCACGCATTTGCACCACACTGGCTAAGTATTCCAGATTGACTTGGTGGATGATGCCCACCCCTGGAGGAATGACACCAAAATTTTGAAACGCTTGCTGAGCCCACTTGAGCAGTTCGTAGCGTTCTTGATTTCGGTTGAATTCGATTTCCATGTTTTTAGCTAAGGCTTCTGCCGATCCAAAACGGTCGACTTGGATGGAGTGATCGACGACCAAATCCACGGGAACTCTGGGGTTGATCACGGCGGGGTCTCCCCCTGCGGCAACCATTGCCGAACGAAGGGATGCCAAGTCTACAACGGCAGGGACACCGGTAAAATCTTGCAACACCACACGGGTGGGTTTGAAAGGAATTTCTTTGTCGCTTTTTGTGCCATTCCAGTTGGCTAATGCCTCCACGTCATCCGGGTTGACCTGAAAGTTATCCAAATTTCGGAGGGCTTGTTCCAGCAAGATTTTGATGGAAAACGGCAGCTTGCTCACGGGGCCTACATTATCTTTTTCCAGTTGATCCAATCGATAAAGCCCTGCCGAACCACTACCGGTTTCAAATTGGGCATGGGTACCGAATTTGTTGTCTGTCATAGTTACCTCACATCACAGGGGGTTGTTATTGAGGACTAAATACATCGGGGGCTGAATACAGGGTTAAGTATCGCGCGATTATAAGATCAACGATAAAATATTTTCAACTCTTTTCCCCACGATTCCTCCATGATTCCTGAGGGTTATAAATTCTTGACTTGCCCGCTAGAGGACTTGACATCTGTGAGCCATTTCGCTTAGGTGTTTTCTGAACTGCAAGGGGTTTGCAGCTGATCAAAAATCCCTATCCCTTCCGAGGCATTCGTCATTTTACCCTTACCATTAAAAAAGGAGGAAACATGGATCGAAGAAAATTCCTGAAAACTGCGGGAGCCGGAGCTGTGGCCGCTGGTACTTTGATGGCAGGCGCACCGGCTGTGCACGCTCAGAAGAAGATACGTTGGAAGATGGTCACCACGTGGCCTAAAAATTTTCCCGGCTTGGGGACCGGAGCGAACAATTTGGCCAAGATTATCGGAACCATGTCCGGAGGGCAGTTGGAAGTGAAGGTCTTTGGAGCGGGAGAATTGGTTCCTCCTTTCGAATCCTTCGATGCGGTTTCTCAAGGCACTGCCGAGATGGGACATGGTGCTGCGTACTATTGGAAAGGCAAAAGCGAAGCCGCACAGTTTTTTGCAGCGGTTCCTTTCGGACTCAATGCCCAAGAGATGAGTGGTTGGATCAACTACGGAGGCGGGCAAGAATTGTGGGATGAGATTTATTCCAATTTCAATTTGAAGGCCTTTGCTGCAGGAAATACAGGCGTCCAAATGGGGGGATGGTTCAACAAAGAGATCAAATCGGCCAACGATTATAAAGGCCTCAAGATGCGGATGCCCGGTCTGGGAGGCGAGGTGATCAAACGTGCGGGAGCCACCCCGGTTTCCTTACCGGGGGGTGAGATTTTCCAAGCCCTACAATCGGGAGCGATTGATGCCACCGAATGGGTGGGACCCTACAATGACTTGGCCTTCGGATTTTACAAAGTGGCCAAATATTACTACTGGCCGGGATGGCATGAACCCGGCACCGTGTTGGAATGTTTCGTGAACAAAAAAGCGTATGAAGAGCTGCCTTCCGATTTACGAGAGATTGTAAAACAAGCCATGAAAGCAGCTTACAATGACATGTTTTCTGAGTTCACTGCTCGCAACAATGGAGCACTTTCCACGCTTGTCAAACAGCATAACGTTCAACTGCGACGCTTTTCTGATGACGTTCTGAAGAAAATGGGAGAACTGAGCAAATCGGTGGTTGCCGAAGTGGCTGCCAAAGATCCGATGTCCAAGAAGGTGTTTGAATCCTTCCAAAGTTTCCGAGAGCAATCGGTCAGTTGGGGCCGTATCGGGGAAGAGGGCTATAGCTTGGCTCGTTCTCTCACCTTCCAAGGTTGAGTGATCGATGGAAGGGCTGCATCAGCTCGTGAAACGCATTGATGCTTTCAGTGAATGGGTGGGACAGACGATGTCTTGGCTCACCCTGCTAATGGCCTTGGTGACGTTTGTGATTGTGGTGTTGAGGTATGTGTTCAACGTGGGCTGGATTTGGATGCAAGAATCGGTGGTGTATATGCATGGTCTCGTGTTCATGCTGACTGCCGGTTACACATTGCTCCATGACGGCCATGTGCGGGTGGATATCTTTTACCGTCCTTTATCTCCTCAAAAAAAAGCATGGGTTGACCTTTTGGGGACCCTGCTTCTCCTCTTTCCTACCTGTGGATTGATCCTTTACTTCGGTACGCCTTATGTCGAACGCTCCTGGAGTGTGTTCGAGGGTTCTAAAGAAGCCGGAGGGATTCCTGGTGTGTTTCTTCTCAAAACCGCCATTCTGCTATTTCCTATCTTGATTGGTATCCAAGGTTTGAGCCAGGTGTTGCGCAGTGTGCTGGTGATCAAAGGCTATCCCATTGAGTCTGTAAAAACTGAATCTCATCCGGAGTAAGTCATGCCTTTGGAACTCATTCCTCTATTTATGTTCATTTTTGCCATTTTCATTTTGCTGTTGGGATATCCGGTCGCGTTCAGCCTCTCAGGCACGGCCATTGTGTTTGCCTTCGGCGGGGTGCTGTTTGACGTATTTGATGTCGAATTCCTCGGCGCGTTCCCTCAACGCATCTTTGGGGTGATGGGGAACGAGACTTTGATTGCCATCCCCTTGTTTGTGTTCATGGGCGTGATGCTCGAACGTTCTAAGATTTCTGAAGATCTTTTGGAAACGATGGGATTGCTGTTTGGAAAGCTCCGAGGAGGCTTAGGCATCTCCATTTGTATCGTTGGGGCTTTGTTAGCTGCGTCTACCGGAATTGTAGGGGCCACCGTGGTGACCATGGGGTTGATTTCGTTGCCCTCAATGCTGAAGTACAAATACAACCCTGCGTTAGCCACAGGGATCGTGACCGCGTCTGGAACCTTGGGGCAGATCATTCCACCCAGCATCATACTGGTCATTTTAGGGGATGTGATCAGCTCGGCTTATCAACAAGCTCAATTGAACTTGGGAAATTTCTCACCCGGTTCGGTGTCGGTTGGGGATCTGTTTGTCGGAGCCTTGTTTCCTGGGTTTGTGTTGGTGGGGATGTACATTATTTATATTGCGATCATTTCTTTTTTGCGTCCTGAGATTGCACCGGCGATTCCCGAAGAACAACGTGCTCTCATTTCGCCCAGCGAACTGCGTCTTCGCGCGGTCCGTGTCCTCATTCCGCCATTTCTGCTGATCCTGGGGGTGTTAGGTTCTATCTTGGCCGGTGTGGCGACTCCCACGGAAGCTGCTTCGGTGGGGTGTGTCGGGGGCATCTTATTGGCGGTACTCAAAGGTCAATTCAATCTGAAAGTTCTCAAGGAAGTGATGCAGACCACGACCCAGGTCAACTGCATGGTGTTCATCATCTTATTGGGAGCGAGTATGTTTTCCTTGGTGTTCCGTGGCTATGAAGGGGACGACATCGTCCACGAATTCCTCACGAGTCTCCCCGGAGGAGTCGTCGGTGCCTTCTTGGTGGTGATGCTGGTGATGTTCATCATGGGGTTCTTCTTGGACTTCTTTGAAATCACGTTTGTGGTGGTGCCCATTGTCGGACCCATTTTATTGATGATGGATCTCAATCCCATCTGGCTCGGTGTGATGATTGCGCTGAATCTCCAAACCTCCTTCCTCACCCCACCCTTTGGATTTGCCTTGTTTTATCTGCGGGGAGTCGCTCCCCCTTCTGTGACCACAATGCAGATTTATCGAGGGGTGGTGCCGTTTATTGTCATTCAATTGCTCATGCTCGTGGTCTTGTGGTTCTGGCCCCAATTAGCAACTTGGTTGCCGGAAGTGATGTACGGATCTTAATAAACCAAGAGAGGAACGAATGGACATTCCAATGAAGCGCAGCATGCTCCTATGTTTGATCATCCTGTTTGCCAACGGTATCGCGATAGCGGCTTTACCTTCCCTGCAATCCTATTTATGGGAAAATCGAGTGATTTTGCTGTTTGCCCCCAATTCCGAGAATCCCGAAGTGCAACAGGCCTTGGAACTTATCAAAATAGAACAATGCAATGTGAAAGATCGAGATTTGGTGATCGGTGCTTTTTATGAAAAAGGTATTAACCAGCTCGATCATCGTGAAGTTTCGGCTACCATAGGCCGCGAATTTCGTGAGTACTATCGCGTGAAATCTGGATTCACAGCAATCTTGGTGGGGAAAGATGGCGGAGAGAAATTTCGAACTACCCGGGTGTTGGATTTGCAGTCTGTATTTGATCTGATCGACACCATGCCAATGCGTCAGAACGAGATGGCAGCAAAATCAGTCGATTGTCTCCAATAAGATGATTGGTTCCTCGGCATGATTTCATACCTTTGATATCCAATAAATAAAATTGATTTGCCTTCAAGAAGTGTGGGGCGTTGCGGCCCCATCTACAGAATATTAAAGACCTTTCTCAGACGTCACCACCAATTCCACTGTAATAAAACTTCCGTTCACCCAATCTCAATTTAGTGGAACGGGTATGGGCCATCGTGAAACAGCATTTTTTAATTACTTGTTGTGATGGCCAGAGCGAAAAAGGCTAAACCAGTTATTTAAGAGGAGGGGAATACTCGGTGAGGACAATCCCTTCCACAGCAGCTTTGTACTCATCCATATTGGGAGTTCTGCCAAGGATTGTCGATAGAACCACTAATGGAGTGGATGCCAGCAAAGATTCTCCTTTTTTTTCATTAGAGTCCTCAACGACTCTTCCTTGAAAAAGACGAGTGGAGGTCGCCATGACCGTATCTCCTTTTTCAGCTTTTTCTTGATTTCCCATACAAAGATTGCAACCGGGGCGTTCGAGATACATCATATTTTGGTACTTCACGCGGGCAGAATTTTTGGGAGCATCATCATTGAATTCAAATCCTGCGTATTTTTGCAAGATTTCCCAATCTCCCTCTTTCTTCAACTCATCGACAATATTATAGGTTGGAGGTGCAACAACCAAGGGTGCTTGGAATTCGACTTTACCATTCTGTCGCTCCAAGTTTTTGAGCATTTGAGAGAGTATTTTCATATCCCCTTTGTGAACCATGCATGAGCCGACAAAGCCGAGGTCGACTTTTTTCTCACCTTTATAATAAGAAACCGGTCTAATGGTATCGTGGGTGTATCGCTTGGATACATCTTCATTGTTGACATCGGGGTCCGCAATCATTGGCTCTACAACTTGATCAAGATCGACGACAAATTCGGCAAAGTATTTTGCATTTTCATCAGGTTTAAGTGCCGATTCTTTGCCAGATCGGATCTCGTCGATTCTTTGGTCTGCTCTTGCCACCAGTCCTCTCAGGACTTTTGCCTGATTGTCCATGCCTTTATCGATCATGATCTGGATTCTGCTTTTTGCGATTTCCAACGATTCGATTAAGGTTTCATCCTGTGAAATACAAACAGAGGCCTTGGCCTTCATCTCAGCCGTCCAATCTGTGAATGTAAAAGCTTGGTCTGCCAGTAATGTTCCGATGTGAACTTCAATGATTCGCCCTTGGAAAACATTGTCTCCGAACTGTTTCAACATTTGTGCTTGGGTGGCATGAACCACGTCACGAAAATCCATATGATTCTTTAAGTCCCCTTTGAAGGTCACTTTGACTGATTCAGGAATCGGCATCGTCGCTTCACCGGTTGCCAAAGCCAGGGCAACCGTCCCCGAGTCAGCTCCAAAAGCGACTCCTTTGGACATTCGGGTATGAGAATCACCACCGATAATAATTGCCCAATCATCCACAGTGATATCATTGAGAACCTTGTGGATGACATCCGTCATCGCATGGTATTTACCCTCGGGATCTCTCGCAGTAATGAGGCCAAACTTGTTCATAAACTTCATCAGCTTAGGAATGTTGGCTTGAGCTTTTCTATCCCAAACAGAAGCTGTATGACATCCCGATTGGTAGGCACCATCCAATGTAGGCGCTATAACCGTAGCCGCCATTGACTCTAGCTCCTGAGATGTCATTAACCCTGTCGTGTCTTGAGACCCTACAATATTGACTTTCACTCTGACATCCGAGCCAGCGTGGAGAACTTTTCCCTCGGTGACCCCTAAAGCATTTTTATTAAATATCTTTTCAACTGCCGTTAAACCCTGACCTTCGTGAGATATTTCTTTGGAAGTGGCAAAGGCAGATTGAAATTCGAGACCCAGGGTCTCTGCTGCAAAACTTTGTAGTTTTTTACCAAATACCACCGCGTAAGAACCCCCTGCTTTGATAGACTCCATCTTTTGTGGGGTCAGTGCAGAGGAAATATCGATAAGTTCTTTCTCACCGTTATAGAGTTTTTTCGTTTTGGTATTAATGGTGAGTACTGTGCCCGTGTCGACAGAGTAGGCCTGTTCGAGAACAGGATCGCCGTTCTCGTCCAAAACAGGATTGCCGTCAGAATCTAATTTCTTCACCCAATTCTTCAGGTCAATTCCGATTCCACCAGTGACATTAACGGTGGTTAAAAAGATAGGAGAGATCCCATTGGTTCCAGCAACGATGGGGGCAATATTGATAAAAGGAACATAAGGGCTAGCCTGCTTACCGGTCCATAAAGCCACATTGTTGACTCCAGACATCCTAGACGACCCTACTCCCATCGTCCCTTTCTCGGCCACTAACATGACTCTTGCATCTGGGTGATTTTTTTGAAGTTCGCGGATTTCGGCCTGAGCCGCTTCAGAGATCAAGCATTTTCCATGCAGCTCTCGATCCGAGCGAGAGTGAGCCTGATTTCCAGGAGAAAGTAGGTCAGTAGAAATATCTCCCTCGGCAGCGACATAAGTCACGACCTTGATCTCCTCTTCAACATCGGGAAGTTTCGTAAAAAAATCGGCCCTAGCGTAACTTTCGAGGACATCCTTAGCAATTTGATGGCCCTGTTGATAAGCGTCTTTGAGTCGTGCAGTATCCGCCTCGTAGAGAAAAACCTGAGTTTTTAAGACTTCGCCAGAATCCTTCGCTATAACTGGATCATCACCTAGAGCTAAATCTAGCAACACCTTAACAGAAGGCCCCCCCTTCATATGAGAAAGTAATTCGAAAGCAAAGGTCGGAGAGATCTCTTCTACTACTGAATCACCAAGGATGATTTCTTTTAGAAAGTTGGATTTTTCAATCGCAGCACTCGTAGTTCCTGGAATGGTGTTGTAAATAAAAAAATGCAGAGAATCTTTTCGATGCTCGTTTTTAAGGCCTTTTATTTGAAAAATAATATCTTTTAGCAAATCGCTATCATCAATTGGCTTTGGGTTTAAGCCATGCTGTTTTCTTTCGTCGATCTCTTTTAGATACTCCGTATACAGGCTCATTGAAATCTCCATTTTTAAATACTTAACGCTGTTTTTATTTTTGAATTCACTACATAAATATTCTACGTTTAGCACCAGCCTATCCCAAAGGGATGTTTGGTGCTTATATTTTTAACGTATTGGATTGCAAAGCTCTTTTCAATCAAAATCTTACTGATGTCTATGAATCATTTTAGGTGATATCCGGCAATGAATTTACCGGTATCGAATGCCATATATTCTTTTGCTAAGATGAGGGCCTTGGATTTTTATTAGCTCCATCTTCCTTTGTTTTTCCTATCCTTATCAACCCAGACTACGGCAATTCAGATTTTGACAAACACACCTTCTCCCGTCCCCTGAGTTGTCGATATCGGAGATATCGTTTTAGCGGCTAAGAAGAACATTCCCGCTCACGATCACAAAGCCCCAACCGAGCAAGTCAAACTTGGGGGTCACCTAAAGACCCTCTTCATAAGTAGCCAGCTTCATTGCTGGTTAGGCTACTTACCAAAAGGTGAATTTAATGCATCGATATCTCATAAATAGACTCTACTTATTGAAATGCCTGCATCGCTGACGAAGCTCACCCTTCCCCAAACGATTCCACAATTTTGCAAGTCACGATGGTGATATCGTCGTTGATGGTGTGGCCGCCATAGAAGCGGTAGGCTTCGTCGGTAAGTCCGGCCACGATTTCGTTGGCCGTGTGATGGGTGTTGGTTCGGAGAAAGCGGGTGAGATTACGGATACCCCACTCTTGGCCTTTGGCATTGGTGTTTTCGATCAAGCCATCGGTGTAGAAGCAGATCATATCGCCTTTTTTTAAGTACAGGGTGCTTTCCGTGAATTCCCAGTCCAGGTTATCACCCAAGCGGATATTGCCGTTGAGCAAGCGCCGGATTTTGTCATCTTGTCGAATGAGGATAGGGAAGTTGTGTCCGGCATTGGAAAAGGTCATTTTCCCGGTTTGCAGATCGATTCGGGCTAGGAAAAAAGTCATGAGGAAATCCGGATGTCCAGCTTCGTACACTGCGGTGTTGAAATAGTGCAAGCAATCCGCAGGGGAGGGCAATTCTTGGTTGATGGTGTAGCTGAGGAAATACATTTCTTCGATGATCCGAGAAGTCGCACTGGCGGCGGCAGTGACCAGAGCGGCCGGAGTGCCATGCCCCGTCACGTCACCGATCAAGATGTAGAGTTGATTTTTGAATTGAGTCATGAAGCCATACCAATCACCACCCGTTTCTGAAGCGGATTGGTAAAAGCTCGATAACTCCAATTTGGGGACTTGCGGCAAAGACTTGGGGAGGAGCGCCGTTTGCACGGCAGCAGCCACTTTCATCTCGCGGTCCATGCGGATTTTTTCGGCCACTTCCGAATTGGCTTCGATGTTCTTGAGTGAAATGGTGAGCGACTGGCAGAGGGTGTCGATGAATTCCTTATTTTCTACTGTGAAGTGTTCGTTTTGGATGTTTTCGATATCCACCAAACCCAACAAGATGTCGCCATCCCAGCAAAAGATACTCAAGGTATCCTCAAACATCTGGGTCTCGCGTGCGATTTTATCTAGTCGGCTATTCAACGGGTTTTCCCGATGAAAGGAATGCTTCACCCCCAAAACATGCATTTGAATGATAGGAACCCCTCGACTATCACGGACCACCGGAATTTCAAAATAAGCATAGCCATACGTGTTTTGAATCTTTTCACGGTAATACATTTTGACCACCGTGGTTGGTGTCAATGGAATGAATTGCACAATGGCATCCAAAGCTTTTTCGAAGACGCTGAATTGTACCACCCCCACCTTCGCCATCTCACGAGTGGCTTCCAGGAGCAGTTCCAAACGGTGTTTCGCTTCTTCTAATTGACGAAAGCTGTCTTGCAAGGCGCGGCGGGAGGTTGCGAGCTTTTGAGTCATGTGATTGAAGGCATATTCCAACATCTTGAGTTCGGTTTTGCCTGTGGCTCCAGTTTGGATCTTCACATGTTCTGCGGTTTCCAGATCCAAGCTTTCGGCAGCAAGCGCCAGTTGGCCGAGCGGATTTCCTAAGAGACGTCGGCCCACATACAAAAAGATGAACCACAAGGCGAGGGTCTTGATCACGGAATTCACTAAGATAAAAATGAATCCATATTGCACTTTGTTGAGAACTACGTCGCTGCTGGAGTACAAAGTGCCATGACCAACGGTATATGCCTCGTTGTCTTCTGTATGGTAAATGATGTCAAAATCATGAGGAATCAGTTCTGAAAACAAGTCTTCCTCGGAAATTGAAGTTCGATTGCCTTGCGAATCGATTTTGATCACCTGTTGATCCTCAGTCACGACCACCCCTGCGGCTCCTGCGTCTTCGCCATCCCCATCTTTGATTTGCACCCCAACAATAATTGGAACCTGCACGATGCCTCGGAGAATGGAATGCAAAGCATCTTCGTCCACGTTCCACACTTCGGTCGCGATGCCTTGTTCAAACGTCTTTTGGAACGTCAAAAGATCGGATTTCACACCGGCTTCGGTGTTGTAATATTCGGCCGTCATGTGGATTGCCGTGACCGTTAACGTGACCAAAAAGTAAATGGAAAACACCACAGTGAGCAACTTTGTGGCGATGGAATCTTTGATGCGAACTTTATGGGACTTCACAAGAACCTTTTCTGCAATGAGGGGTGAACAAAATGCAGTTGAACCCGAATGGACCAGTGCTACCATAAATGATTCAGGCCTGTCAGTAACTCCGTAAAAGTTCGATCAAGTCTAGAGTTTCGCTTTGGCCTGTCAATCTTGTTTCCTTATGCTAAAAATATTGTTGACGGGGGTCATTTTGTATTTGTAGCGGCGTGCCATTCAATCGGCCGCTTTTGAATAATTACATAGATAGGAGTGGTATGAAAACGATTCAAGTTAATGACCTCATATATCGCTTGAACCATCATCCACTATACGATCAGCTTCAGAACGCTTCTTCACTATGTCAGTTTATGGAATCGCATGTATTTTGTGTGTGGGATTTTCAATCTCTCCTGAAAGCATTACAGCGGCAACTGACATGTGTCGACGTTCCTTGGTTACCAACATCCGATCGGGAAGCCCGTCGGTTAATCAATGAGATCGTATTGGATGAAGAAAGCGACGAACACCCCCATGGAGGGTATGCTTCTCATTTCGAACTTTATTTGGATGCAATGCGAGAAGCAGGGGCAGATTGCCGACAGATCCAACAATTGGTTTGGCAATTGCCACATCAAAAATCAATAGACGATTTATGTCAATCTCAAGAATTTCCCGCAGGCGTTGCGCATTTTCTGCGCACAACCAGTGCGATTATAGAGTCCAACGAAATGCATCTTATGGCAGCCGCTTTCACCTATGGTCGCGAACTGGCGATCCCTGATATGTTCCGACAAGTGGTCAGTCAATTGTCGGATCAAATGCCAGGAGAATGGGCGCTGTTCCAGTATTATTTGGAACGCCATATTGTTTGTGATGGAGAACGCCATGGTCCGCTTGCAGAATCCCTGTTTGTGAAAGCTTGTGGCAATTCACAACTTCGATGGGAAGAAGCAGAAGCCTGTGCACGTCAAACGCTAGAAGCGCGTCTCACGCTCTGGGACTCGATTCAAGATTCGTTATAGCTCCTCCATACTCATCCGTGGGTCTTTTAGGATTGTTGGATGCTCCATTCCTTGTATCCAACAATCCTAGCCAACGGTTCTGCCGACATCCTCTCAAATTATTGCCTTCTCTCTTCAAAAAAATATTTTTTAAAAAAAATTATCCAATAAAATTATATAGTTACAAATTCGAAAAATGATGAGATTTCCTGTCTCATCATAATTTATGATATAAAATCAAATACTTGAAGGTTTTACTAAATTTGAAAGTGTGTGAACCATTTCACTGTGATATCTCAATTCAAGATAGGGTATAACCGTATTGAATCATGCCCATCGAGGGTTGATTGTTCAAATGCCTTAATCTTAGAATTAGGAGGTAATTATGTCAGTAATGCAAGATCGTTATACCTACTTTGTCAGTTGGTCCGAATCGGATAATGAGTATCTGGGACTGTGTGAAGAATTACCGCACCTGACTTGGTTCGGTGACACTCCCGAAGCTGCGTTTCAAGGCATTCGGAATGTGGTTACTGAAACTATTTCGGAAATGGCAGCTACCGGGATCCCGGTGCCATTACCGGTAGAATTGGGATAGCGTGATGGGCGCTCCAGAGGATCCGGGGGTTCCTCTGGAGGCGAAGGTTGCGATACAATGAAAAGTGCAGGGACGTTTGTCAATGTTCAGGAAGCATGGTAGGTTTTGAGCCTTTTTTCACTATTCTAATCCCCCGTTTTGAATACAATGCTGACTATGGAAAACCAATCCAGCGTGACTGACCCCCCCCAGTCCACCCCTTCAGGCAATGGCACAGAATCCAATTCCATCCTCAATCCCACAGGATCTTCTTCAAAGCGTTGGGGGTGGGGTAAGACGATGGCCTTTTCATTGATTCCAACAATTATGCTGTTGTTGCTAGTCGAACTTAGCGGACGGGTGATCTACTACCAATTAGAAGGCCCAAACCCGTTGGTATGGGAGCAGCTGATCCACAAGCTCCAGGTGAGCTGGGGACGATGGCAGGTGGAGCAGAAATTGGGAACGACCGAATTGCCCACGCGTGAGCAGTTTTTTACCGATGAAACATTTGATGATGAACTTAAAACGGCAGTGGAGGAATATCGTTACTTGTTCAACGAATTTTACAATCTGATGCAGAATAATACCGTCACGTTGTATATGCTGTATATTCCTCCTGAGAATATCTCGAGTGAGTTGCCGTTTAATTTTTTTCAGTCCTTGGCGGACCAATACCAGATTCCTTTAATCGACATGCGGCCGATCTACAACCAGTACCCCAAAATGGCATTGTACAATACATATGATGGGCATCCAGTGGCCTTTGGGCACCATTTGGTGGCTCAGAAGTTACAGCAGGTGTTGGATGGGAATTTGGTGAAAAATCAAGGAAGGCAATTTTCCGAAGAAGAGCGACCTGAAAGCTTGGGCATGTGGATCAAAAATGAAGATCGGATTTATTTGTTTTCTACCCGAGATCCATTTTATCACCGAGCCAACTCTCAAGGCCTAAGGGCTTTGAAGCCTGTGAAATTTCCTCGAAATCCCAGCGAGTCGCGGATCATGATTCTAGGGGATTCGTTTGCTTACGGGCATGGGGTGAATGACGAAAATACCATATCCTATTTCCTTGAAAGGATGATTCCGGATGCAGAAGTCATCAATGCAGGATTTCCTGGGATGAGCATTTATCACGAATTGACGTATATGCAGCAACGGGGACAGTATGTGGAACCGGACATCCTGATTTTACAAGTGCTGGACAACGACTTGCACGAATTACTTCCCCACATGAAGCGAATATTTGATTACAAAAAGGGGCTTCGCCCCAAGATTCAAATTCGGGAAGAGGGCAATCAGCCGTTTCAGTGAAGAAAATAATCTTGGTCGGTTCCGTAGAAGTAATCGGCATGAATGATGGTCGTTCCCGGAGTGCCTTGCAATTCGGCGATGCGTTCCGAAGAGTAGCGAGTGATGCCATAACCTAAGAATTGTTTGTGAGGATCATACACCCGCACCACATCTCCTTTCACGAAATTGCCTTCCACCGATTCCACACCAATCGAAAGTAGGGAACCTCGCGTTGCTTTTTTACGCATCACTTCCGCACCAATCGGGCTTACGGTTAGTTTGCCGTTAGAAATGGCACCCGTACAGAGCCACTTGCGCACTCCTGAAATCTTTTTGCGTTCTTGAGGAATGATGTGTGTGCAAGCATGAGTTCCTTCCAAGATCTTGAGCACCACGCCTGGTTCTCGGCCCGATGCAATATAGGATTCGATCCCCAAGTCATACAGGAGCTTCGCGGAATTGAGCTTGCTCTTCATGCCACCTTTGCCGATTCGTTCTTTGGTGATGGAATCGCCGATTTCTTGAAATTGCCCATCAATGATCGGAACCAATTCACGTTGTTCCGGATCATTGAAGTTGCGATAGATGCCATTGACCGAAGATAAAAAGATCACCGTTTGTGCGTCAATCATTCCCCCCAAACAAGCGGCCAGTTGGTCGTTGTCGGAAAAGTTACTTTTTTCCTGATGGAGGATGTCATTGTCATTCACAATGGGTATCACTCCATTTGCCAACAGACACTCGATAGTGGATTTGATGGAGTTGTATTGATTGCGATTGGCAAATTCCTCGCGGGTGAGCAGCATTTGACCAATCGTCTGCTCGTAGGGTTGGAACAGGTCGGTGTACAGACGCATTAATGCGACCTGCCCAATGGCCGCACGAAAATGAGCTTCTTGCGCTTTGGTGAAATTGCGTTCGATTTTATAGGAACGTCCAGCAGCTACAGCACCTGAAGTGACCATCACCACAAGATAACCCCGTTTGCGAACCGTCATGATGTCGTCGACCAAATCGGCCACTCGTGTTTCGTCTAGCTTGCCATCGGGGTGGACCAGAATACTGGAGCTGATTTTAACAATTAGCGTTTTCGATTGGTCAACACTCATGAATTCAACGCCTCTCGCACCAAAGTTTCCAAAGTAGAAGCCATATCCGCGATTGCGACCACACGCTTTTCGCCAGTTTTACGGATCTTCAATTCCAAATTGCCCTCGCTCAACGCTTTGCCAATGATCACTTGAAAAGGCATTCCAAGCATATCGGCATCGGCAAATTTCACGCCTGCGGCAGCCTTTCGGTCATCAAGTAAGACTTCGATGCCTTTGGAGGTCAAGGTTTCATACAATTCATCAGCGGTGTGTTTTACCATGTCGTCATTGTATTTCACCGGGACAATATGCACGTGATACGGCGCAATAGTCACAGGCCACTGAATCCCACGGTCGTCGTAATGCTGCTCTACGACAGAGGCGACGACTCGTGAGGTACCAATGCCGTAACATCCCATTAAAAAGGGACGGAAGGTGTTTTCAATACGGACTCCCGCTTCCATCGGCTCGGAATACTTAGCTCCCAACTTGAACACATGACCGAGTTCGACTCCTCGGGTTTCTTGAAGAATGTGTCCATTGGGGCTGCGTTGCCCAGCCTGAGCTTGGAGAAAATCGGCAAATTCGGGTTCTGGGAAGTCTCTTCCATAATTGACGTCCAACACATGGTAATCGGTCTCGCAACAGCCGCACAGGAAATTCTTGAGCGGCTTCACGGAAAGATCAGCCAACAGGGCCACGTCCGGTGACAGATTCAAAGGGCCTGCAAATCCCACTTCGGCATTGGTGGCTTTTTTGACGGCGGCTTCATCGGCCAATTCGACGGAAATGGCATCGAGATGGTTGGCAAGTTTGACTTCGTTGATTTCTAAGTCGCCCCGAATCATGACAGCAAAGAGTTTCTCCTCTTCTTGATAGATGGCTTTGTAGAGGATGGTTTTTGCGAGTCGCTCTGCAGGCAGGTCGAAAAAATCACACAACTGTTGCACGGTTTTGATATCCGGGGTGGGTTCTTTGCGAAGCGGTTTGAGGTCTTCATTGTAATCTGGAGAGGCGATGACACACACAGCTTTTTCTACATTAGCGGCATAACCCTCACAATATAACAAGGTATCTTCTCCTGACTCGGTAATTGCCATGAATTCTTCGGAACCCGTTCCACCAATCGCACCGGAGTCGGCCTGAACGACAATGTATTCCAAGTCGCATCGTTCGAAGATGCGGATGTAAGCATCTCGCATTTTTTGGTAGCTTTCGTTGAGTCCCGCTTCATCAAGGTCGAAGCTATAGGCGTCTTTCATGGTGAATTCGCGACCTCGCAAGAGGCCGGATCGGGGGCGAAATTCGTCTCGGAATTTGTCTTGCTGCTGGTACACGGTGAAGGGCAACTGTTTATGACTGGTAATCATTTTGGACACAAATTCCGTCACGACTTCTTCGGCTGTTGGAGAAAGGCAATAAGTCGCTTCTTTACGGTCAGTGGATTCGAACATGATTTGGGTCTTACGGTACCCTGTCAAGCGTCCGGATTTTTCCCAGAGTTCTACAGGTTGCAAAATGGGCATGAGGATTTGCAAAGCGCCGGCACGATCCATTTCTTCTTCGATGATTGAGGCTGCTTTCTTGAAAACCCGATAAAACAAGGGCGAATAGGTGTAAATTCCGGCAGCGTGTTTCACAATCATTCCGGCCCTTACCAACCATTGATGACTGGGAATTTCGGCATCTTTGGGAAAATCCCGAAAAGTGGTGATGAACGCTTGGGTGAATTTCATAGTGCTTTCCTTTTTTTAAGTGATCGAATTTGTAGAAGTCCGTGATATCGTGATCCACGTTGATGGGGATACGCTTGATATGGAGGGAACGGATAAAAATTGGGGGATGATAATCAATCCCTAATTTCATTACAAGGTACTTCGGGGCAAGCACGGGACGTGAGTTTTTTCCATTTTTCAATTAGGGTCCGTTCGTTGAAAGCTTGTTCCTGTCTAAAACCGTGATCGAAAGGAAACCATGCAACCTCATATTCTTGTGACGAATGATGATGGCATCCATTCACCCGGATTGCGAGCTGCTGCTGAAGCCGTGCTGTCTTTAGGCTGCGTCACCGTCTTAGCCCCCTCGAAACAGCAGACTGGAATGGGACGTGCTCTGCAAGGAGCAAAACATGAAGGATTGCAAGCCATAGAATACGAAATCAACGGACACCCCATTCCAGCCTATCACTGCAATTGCTCTCCTGCCTTAACCGTGGAATACGGAATGAACGTATTGTTTCCTGACAAACGTCCCGATTTGGTCGTCTCAGGGATAAACTATGGGGAAAATCTGGGGGTCAATGTGACGCATTCAGGAACGGTGGGAGCTGCGCTGCAAGGAGCCAGCATGGGCATAGCTGCGTTGGCAGTGTCGCTGCAAACTCCGTTGGATCGACATCATGATTATACGGAAATGGATTGGCAGGGGACGCAGCATTTCTTGAGGCTATTTGCCCAAGCGGTTTTGTCGCAAAATATGCCATTGGATGTGGAAGTTTTAAAAATCGATGTGCCCCAACATGCAACGGCACAGACGCCATGGAAAATCACTCGGCTGGCCCGACGTGCCTACTATCAAGCGTACCTGGAGCCACGAACGCTCCAGAGTACGATTGGCGATGTGAAACTTCGCATTAACGATGATTTGCAAGGTTTGGAGCCAGATTCCGATATCCGAGTCACTGCCATCGAACAATGGGTGTCGGTGACTCCGTTGAGCTTGGATCTCACATCGCGAGTGGATCTGGACGAATTGCAGAGTTTGTTGAACGATGTTGAGACAAATCGTTAGAAGTTTTGCTCCGGTTGTCTATTCCGGCGGTTGTTGGGCTGCTTGATCCAGCGCATTTTGCGCGAGGTTGACAAAATTTTCGAACGCCTGGGCTTGAGAGTTGTTGGGCTGGGAGCCATTGCCAAAGAATGTGGTTTGTTTAAAGCGGTCCAACTCCTGTTGACGTTCCACAAATTGCTGAAATTCATCGGATTTGCCTCTGAATTCACGCCGTTGAGCGTCGGCGGCATCTAAACCACCAAAGGTTTTATTGTCTCGATCCAGTTGGTTTCGGCGGTCCACAAAATCTTGATAGACTTGGCGATTGGCTTCAAAAATTCTCTGTTGAAATTCCTTTGCGTCCACGCCTCCAGCCGTTTTGTTTTGCTTGTCCAATTCATTGCGGCGATCTACGAATTCTTTGAACTCGTCTTTGCGGACATTGAATTGAACTTGTCGAAATTCTTCTGCCGTTTGCCCACGGCCTCCTTTAAGTTGATCCAAATCGCCACGCCGTGCCACAAATTCTTGAAATTCACCCTGCTTGGATTTGAAAAATTCCTCAAATGCCTCTTTCTCGTTAAGTGCCCCTGAAGCCTTATTGCTATCCAGTTGCCGTCGCCGTTCTACGAATTCTGCAAACTCTCCTCGTCTGGCACGAAAGTCAGCACGCTGGGCTTCTTCTTTACTGAGACCAGCTCCCGTTTTGTTCTTATCCAAGCGGCGGCGTTCTGCCAAATAGTCTTGGAATTCTTGAGTCTTGGCACTCAATTCGCGACGGAATGCTTCGACAGGAGGCAACTGATTCAACTGAGCCACCTGCCGGTTCTTTTGCTGGAGTGCAATGAAATCTCGATACTCTCCTTGTTTCTCGCTGAAAGACCGCTGCAAGCGACTCTCTTCTGTGCCTGCAGACCGCAAAATTCGTTGTTCCTCTTGTTTTTTTGCAATGAAATCTTGGAATTCTTTGGCCTTGGCACCGAATTGTTTGTTCTGAAAAGCATCCGGGTCGTCTGCAATCAATTTAGCCTTTTTGCGGTCACTATTTTGTTTATTGACGAAATCGCGGAACTCTCCTGCTTTTTGCGAGTACGCTTGCATGCGTCTCCCTGATTCTGTGGTGGCATCTTCCACTTTGGAAAGGTTGGTGTTTTGTCGGGTGACAAAGTCTCGAAAGTCCATAGCTTTGGCACTGAAGGTGCGGCGTAAGCGCTGTTCTTTATTGTCATTGAGGCCCACAACACTGCCACGCAACTTCTGATGCTTGGTAAGAAAATTTCGATAGCGCGGTGCTTTGGAGAAGCGTTGGTTGAACACAATTTCGCCAGAGCGTTCGGCTTCCAAACGTTTGTTGAAGCGGTCTTGTTGCTCTTGAAAAATTTCAAACTGAGACTTCTTTTTGGCCCGTTCTTCAGCAAGAAAACCTTGGCGAGCTGAAATTTGCCGGTTCAGCAGGCGATTGTGAGCGGCTTTTTTGCGGGCAAAATCTCGATGCTGTTGAGCTAAGATCAGGTGTCTGGGCTGTTTGGCGGGATCGCCTCGTTCCAGTCGCTCTTCTTCGGCAGCCTTCTGGACCAAGTATTGATTCCAAACCTGCGCCCGCCGTTGCTCTGCTTCACGACTTACCACTTCTTGGTTGACCTGGCCAAAACGCACACGGTCTCGTACCGCTTGGCGGTTGTTTAGAAAAGCTTGGGCATCGCCAGCAACATGCTGGCGTCGTCGACGTTCCTGCTCCTGTTTGATTTGGGCCCGAATTTGGGCAGATTGCAATCGTTGCAGGTACAATGCATCCGTCCGGAATTCCTGAGAATACCCCCTATCGGGAGACCCAAAAACCAGTCCCACGACAAAAAATGAACAAAAAACAACTTTTTTGAAAAAAAATTGAAAAACCGAAAGCATAGCTTCCTCGCGATAAAAGGAGTAGACTTCAGCACTTAGGAATTGTGTCCTCGAAAAAACAGTTATCCCCGCAAACACGCACTACTCCAGGGTTAAGCATAAGTCGGTGATTCCCGGAGGCCGAAAAGGGAGCCTCGAATGGGTTATCGGCATGTACGAGAAAATCTTTAGTTTTTTGTCTTAATAGAACTCGATTTGAATGTTAGTGAAATGCTTCACTATGATATTCCGGGAAAACATTGGGTATGCATGAAACTCGTCCTTACGAGTGGGTCGTGCATGCCGTCAAAGGAGAGGAATTTCCTGTAAGTCGATGGGGTGCGGCGGGGCTTGCTCCATTTTTCAATTTACCATGAGAAAGGGTTCGATATGGATGGACTCCACGGTGGTAAGGTTTCCACAGGGGAACCGGAGGAAACTCTCAATTACATGCTTCCTGCGGGAAGCTTGGTGCTCAGTTGCAACGTAGCCTTTTCAGAAGAATGGTTTTTACGTGTGCAATTGCCAAACGACACAAAGGTTATTTTTGAAACGACACAGTATTTGGCAGGCACATTAGTGAATATGAGGTACTTCACACAAAAAGAAGCAAACGCGATTCAAAAAGCCTTGTTGGAAACCTTGGTTAATGCTTTCGAACACGGAAATTTGGAAATTCCAGGAAAGGTGAAAGAAAAGATGCTTGCGACTGATCCAGCAGACTACTACGACTTGGTGGAAGCACGACGTCAAATAGACCCCTATCAAACACGGATCATTGTGTTGGAGGTAGGAGTGACTGCCCGAGAAGGACGGTTCGTGATTGTCGACCAAGGGCCGGGATTTGATCCCGAATCTTATCAAAACCAAAAAGAGCCCCCTCCACCGTTACAGCTGTCAGGGCGTGGCATTTTTCTGATTCAGTATTTTATGGATCAGTTGTTTTATAACACCAAAGGCAACCAAGCCACTCTGATCAAGCAGCGCACACTTCCTTACAAAAACACTTCACATCTATAAAATGGATTATGACCACTTTACTTCAATTAGAAAATGTTACGACACGGTGGCGTAACAGGACCGTTTTGGAAGAGGTCTCTTTCACGATCAAGATAGGACAAAGTTGGGCTATCATCGGCCCCAATGGGGCTGGGAAAACTTCATTGATCCGAGTGATTCGAGGCCAGTTGCCTTATATGCAAGGTCGGATCACTCGTCATCCGAAGCTGCACCAACCCGGGCAAGTGGCCTGTGTGTCGTTTGAACTTCAAAATCAGTTGATTGCACGGGATGCTCAACGCGATGCGTCCCGTTACTTCAGCGGAAATTTAGACGATATTGTGACTGCCCAAGATATCATTCTGGAAGGCCATGAAACCGAAATGGGGTCATCCATTTGGAAACGGGCTGTACACCTTCCCGAGGTGCAGGGGCTATTGTCTAAAAGCATTCGATGGCTTTCTACGGGAGAACTGCGGAAGGTGCTCATTGCCAGGGAAATGATGAAGAACCCTCGGTTATTGATTTTGGATGAACCTTTTGAAGGATTGGATGTGGCATCACGACAACATCTTTCCGAAATGATCAATCGTTTGATTTCCGAACGGATGCAAGTCCTGTTAGTGACCCACCGTTTTGAGGAAGTGCCTGCGGAAATCTCCCATGTGTTGAGTTTAAAGGAAGGTAGAGTGTTTGCGAAAGGTCCGGCCCCAGAAAATCTCACGGAGTTCATGATCAAACGTTTGTATGGTTGCAAGCCTCCGATCGAACCGGCAGTGCTGCCTTGGGCGGGAACCCGACAGATAGAGTCTTCAATCGAGGATTCAGAACCCCCCCTCCGGCCCCCATTGATCCGTTTACACAACGTGACCGTGGAATACGGAAGCCAAGTGATTCTAGACCGTTTGAGCTGGACGGTACACTATGGCGAGAACTGGGCGATTGTGGGGCCTAACGGAGCAGGGAAAAGTACCCTGCTACAACTGATTTCTGGAGACCATTTGCAGGCCTATTCCAACGAAATCTATTTGTTCGGTCGCCGACGCGGTACAGGGGAAAGTATCTGGGATATCAAGCAACGGATAGGTATCATTTCGTCTGAATTTCAAATTCGCTATCGTTTGCCGCTCCGAGTGTTGGATGTGGTGCTTTCTGGTTTTTTTGATTCGGTAGGACTGTATCGGCGTGCCTCTGATGAGCAGAAAGTACTGGCTCATCAATGGATCACCACATTGGGGATGGAAGACAAGATTCACAATCCGTTCGATCAGCTTTCTTATGGAGAGCAACGCCTTGTGCTGTTGGCACGAGCCATGGTCAAAAAACCATTGTTGCTGATTTTGGACGAACCTTGCCAAGGGTTGGACTATGCCAATCGTGAGATGTTGCTTCACCTGGTCGATACGATTGGGAAACAACACGGAACCCATATTTTGTATGTTGCGCATCATGCTGAAGAAATCGTGCCTTCGATCCAACACACTTTGGAATTTCGACCCACCATGGACGGCAAATTCACGGTTTGTGAACATCATCGACCGGATTAGGGCTGCCGTGTTTCATATTGTGTTTTAGGGGGGGAGGCTTTATTTTTTCTTCCTTTACGCTGTTGGGGGGAACTTTCTCCAAATTGTACAACCCTTTGATTTTTGAGAACTTCATTATGTTGGAAACCTATAAAAAGTTAGCTCAAGAAGTGATTCACATTGCGAAGAAGTTAGGAGCCGAATTGATCTCCGTTTCGGTCGGTAATGCCACTTCGTTTCAAGTGGAAATCCGCCATCAACAAACGGACCTCCTCAAGGAAGCCGGATCTGCTGGAATTCATATCTCGGTATGTAAAGATCAGCGCCGTTCTTCCATCTCTTCCAATGACTTGCGGATTGAGACTTTGGAACCCTTGGTTCGCTCGACTATGGAAGCACTCCCTTTCATGGGAAAAGATGAATTTTATACGCTCCCGGACCCTGTTTTCCAGGGACGCGCATCGGGGGACTTGTGCTTTGTGGATCAAGCCTTAGCTGATCTGAAACCACCTGAGAAAATCGAGCTGGCCCAACATCTGGAAAATCAAACGTTGCAATTGGATTCCCGGCTTCACTCTGAACAAGCCTACTATTCTGATATGAATTCCTATTCCGTGTATGCCGATTCCAATGGATTTTTAGACGGCTATCAAAAAACTTTATGTAGCCGAGGAATGTCTGCTTTTGTGGAGGACCAAGACACCCAAGGGGAGAATGTCGCTCGGAAACAAACCGACGGCTGGTACACGTGTTCTCGTTTCTACGACAAGTTAGAAGACAATGAAACGATCGCTCGTAAAACATGCAACCGCGTGATTCGAAAAATTGGGGCCGTGAAACCCAAAAGTCAGGAAGTCCCGGTGGTGTTCAGTAGCGAAATGGCACGGAGTTTTTTAGGGAGTGTGTCTTCTGCGATGATGGGAGACAACATTTTCCGCAAGCAATCGTTCCTGAAAGATCATTTGAACACTATGGTGGCCAGCCCTTGTGTACAATTACGGGATGATCCTTTACTGCCAGGAAAATTAGGAAGTCGCTATTACGATAGCGAAGGCGTGCAATCCAAGACGTTGTCGTTAATTGAGAATGGAGAACTGAAAAATTACATGCTTTCTACATATTCTGGCAACAAATTGAAGATGCCTACCACCGGGCATTCTGGAGGAACCTCGAATTTGGTGCTAGAACCGGGGGATTATACCGAGGAAGAGCTGATTGCCAGTGTCAAAGATGGGTTGTATTTAACGTTCATGTCTGGCCAAGGGGCAAACGTGACGACGGGAGATTATTCGAGGGGAGCACAAGGGTTATGGATTCGTGATGGGAAACTGGCAGAGCCAGTGAATGAATTCACGATTGCTAGCACGTTTTTGAACATGCTCCAAAATATCTCAATGATTGCATGTGAGGTGGATGACCGGAGTTCGATTCTCACTCCGGCCTTCAAAATCGAGCATATGACGATCAGTGGCACGTAGGCCGCAAATGCTTCTGAGCAATTAGATGCTTTTGAGTAAATTGAACACCGAATCTTGCGATTGCCGCAACATTTCTGAACGAAATTCATGCAACGAAACGCCGCGGTTGTGGAGCTCTTGGGCCGTCAGCTTTAAGGACTCCAAATACCCCACGACATCGAAATCACTGACGGGTTTGTTAACAAGATTTTCCGTTCCTTCATACATGGCCACGAGCATCGTTTGATGCTGGTCGGCTCCAAGCACATTTTGCATATGCTGGCTTTCTTGTTCAAAGGTGGTTCGCATTTCTCGAATCTTTTGTGCCGAAATCGGTGAACTGCTAGGAAAGCTGGAACCAGTCGATTGGGCAGGGGAAAGGCTTCCTGGGTTGCCATTATTTTGGATTTTCATAACTACTCCCTGTTTAGAGTGAAATGAGGTATTGGAGGAGGAGGTTATCGACCTATCAGAGGTTGCTTATCTATCTATTAGAGGTTTCGAAAAAAAGAGGGGTTCAGTGCAAGAACCGACTCGATCCGTCTCCCTTTAGCTGTGACACATTCCCATGCTGCTCGTCAACTCACCGGACTCGCCCACCGGGAAGAAGAATCTGAAAATTTTAGTCATCCGTTTTAGTTCCTTGGGGGATCTTGTGCTCACCACCCCCGTCTTTCGAGAACTCAAGAAAGTCTATCCTTTCTGCCATCTGACGTTCCTCACCTCCACAGGGTTTGGAGCCGTGATTGATCACAACCCGCATATCGATGAATTCCTATACTTTGATCGCAAGAGCAATAAAGCTGATCTCGAAAAATTGATTCAGCATTTGAAAGAACAGCAGTTTGACATTGTGTATGACGCCCATCAATCCTTACGAAGCCGTTGGATATGTTGGCATTTGTGTGGTTGGTGGTTCCAAAAGGGAAAACCGGAGCGATGGAAAATCAACAAGCATAGTTGGCAGCGCAACTTATTGATCTATGGAAAAATCAATTTGATGCAAAATCCATTGTCTCAACGCGAACGTTTGTTGCACCCCTTGCAACAGCGGTCCTCTCTGCCTCTGAACACCCATACCGAGTTGTTTCCCGGGGCTGTGATTCGGATGAAAGTGTCACAACTGTTGCAACAGCGCGGTATTTCAGAAGGGCGTTTTCTCTGTATTGGTCCCTCGGCGTCATTTCCTGGAAAATGCTGGCCCCTTTCCCACTATCAAACCTTGATCGAATGGCTTCTCGAACAACAATGGCAAATTGTTCTGGTCGGCGGCAAAGGCGAGGCGGAAACGCAACTACTGAAGACGCATTTTGGTGAAGCCGTGCAATCGATGGCAGGAGAACTAAGTCCTTTAGAATCGGCTGCTTTGCTCGAACGGGCGTCTTTAGTGATCTGCAACGACACCTCGATTGGTCATCTGGCTGAAGCGGTGAAGACCCCGGCTGTGGTCATTTTTGGTCCTACGGTGAGGGAATGGGGCTATGGCCCATTTTTGCAAAATAGCATGCTGATGGAAATGTCGCTGCCATGCCGCCCTTGTACGCGGAATGGGAAGGGGAACTGCAAAATTCCTCAAAAGCGTTTGTGTCTCACTTCACTATCGCCTCAGATGGTCTATGAGCAAGTGCGCCGTATCCATCGCGAAACCGTTTGACAAGATTTGGATTTTTGGAGAACTAAAATAACTGCAATTTTTCACCTTCAATCCATGCCTGGAAAGCAGAGATTCCTCATGCCTCGGGCACGACATTCCAACCAAAGAGGACAGAATGAGTATTCGAAAACGAAATGCGATTGATACGATTCCTGGAGTGACCATGATGGTACGCACAATGAGCGGCTTGGGGGCTTCATATGAGCAGTTCGAGCCGTATTCCTTAGATGAAGGCGGTGCGATGTTAGTACTTCGATCGAAAGCCGATCCCGATGCGCCTTTGCGAGTGATTGTGAATGCACCGGAGTCAATCGCTCGTCAGTATGCAAAACGATTTGAAGTTCCGTTTGAAAAACTAAAACAGAACGCAGATGGGAGTTACCAAATTTTTGGAAACTGGTTGAAAGTCATGTGGTCGTTGATGCTAGATCGTCCCCTCCTGGAGATCATGGGATGTAACAAATTGCTCTGGGAAATCTACGATGCCGTGTCTAATGGTGACGATCCTCCATTTCAAGAAAATGCAAAGCTGCTGATGGCACAAGGACAAACCAGCAATATGGAAGTGATGATGCTCTTGCAGGCGATTGTTAATGGAGAAACCTTGGAGTTTCCATTCTCTTTAGACGGATTGCAAAAGTTGGCGCGTAGCCAAGAATATCAGCTTCAAAAAATGTTGTATTGTTTGCTGGGCGGCTACACCTATGCCGACCTTGCTCAGACCGTCACGACTTTTGAAACCAATTACATGCGGGACCCTTTTCAAAAACGATATGGGGTGTTGCATGGCACAATGGCCCTCAATCAAGGTAATGAAAATTGGGAGCAGACCTTTGCTGTCTTGCGGGAATGGGTAGAGGCTGATCAGAAATAGCCCTATGAGGCATTTGTATTCATGGCGCGTTGAAGTGCATTGATGATGAAAAATTCACGGAATTCGGCAGCATCGCTCTGCATGAGCAATTCTTCGATCAGTTCCGCTTTTTTTTCAGGGTCTGCAAAGTGAAGGGTGCTGTTTTTGATAATATGCAACTGGATGCGGATTTCACGCCCTAAAGGATCAAATAGTGGGGGGAAATCCCCATACATACTAATCATCTCGTCAAACATGCACAGGGTGTCTTCATCAAGGTTTTCTTCTGGAAAGTGAGCCATCATTTCATGATCTATACGGTCCAGCATCAAATTGATGATCATTTCTTGTTTCGCAAGGGTTGAAATCAATCCAGTCCGTTTCACCTGCACCATGTGATCGAGATTCGCTCGAACATTTTTTTTGAGGGCACGGTAAAACTTAGGGAAATCCGCTTGCCGTGTGATCGACGATTTCAAGCCATCCAGAATGATATCCGCCAGAATTTGGTCCTTCAGGCGAGAATCCAACTGCATTGAAACTTCTGCATAAAACACCAAATAGAGATTTTCCAATAGATTGTCCGCAATCTGAATAAGGATCTTTTCAGGAATGCGTCCTCGTTTGATTTTAGTGGTTTTGTGCAGTTCCATTTCTGGTCCGTATTGCAACATCAATAAAAAGTTCACGTGCTCGACTGGCGTGAAGGCTCAACATTCCAACCAAGCCCGACGATCACGTTTTAAAACGAATAAACGATGCGCCCAGCTACATGAAAAACGCCATCAGGACTCTTCACAGGAACTTCATTGTCCTCGAAAGTAAACGCATCTCTGGCTTGAAAAAAGTTCAATTCGATATCTGCCTTCACGTGTTTATCCAAGATGAAGGCAAAGGTATTGTCTACCTCCAAACCGATGTCTTCCACTTCTTTGCCCAACTCATTGATGACTGGCTGAACACGGTCCAACTTGAATATCCCCACTCGATACGTGAAGTCCCAATCCAGTACCGTATAGCTGTACCATCCCCCCCATAAGCTTGTATTGCTGATCGAGTGCCCTAAACCGGTCCCCGCATTTAAATCTTGTTCGCCCCCATTGAAATAAAAATTAGTCCCACGATAGCTACCAGGAACAATTTCGTAGTAATTGTGCAAAGTTCTTAAGAAATTACGGCCTGTGATTTCCGGATCTGGCTTTTCTTTGGTTCCAGAAGCAAACATCCATCGGAATCCGAAACGATGATTGCCAATCCGATACTTCACGTCCAGCTCCGAAGCCAGGGCTGCTACGGATTCTTCAGCCCGATTGCCAGTTTTAAAAGCTTCGCTGGAAGCCTCTCCGAAGTTGGGACGTTCGGGGCCACCCTCCTCATTCAATAAGTGATAACGGCGTTTCCCTTGATTGGCAGTGAGATCGAAATGAACCTCTAGAGGAGATAGGACCCACTCCAAGCGAATTCCAAAATATTCTTGACCAATGGCATCGTAATACAAAAGATTGCCGTCTCGGTCGAAGACTTGTCGAGATTGAGTTCGAAGGCGTTGTTCTAATACGGAGTCTTCATTAGCAAATGCCGCTTCCACATCCGCTTCTTGGTCGTTGTCACGAAATGTAGGAGCATTGGAAATTCCCAATGGGATATTGCGTTCGGTGTAAAAAACGCGGAAGATTTCTACTGTGAAGTGATGAGAGCCTTCGGGGGTTTTTTCTTGAAACACTGGATATTCCAAAGAACCGTAATAAATCCAATCGGCAGCATGCCGCCCCGCTTTCATCGCGCCGAGCTCATAACACCATGTACCCAAACGACAATCGTGGGAAACCCCCGTTAACACGCCCGCAAACACCTTGCCTCGATGCTCGCCAATGTTGATGTAATGCTTACCAATCTTCAAAATATTATGGGGGTTGGTGTTGTATTCCAAATAAGCTTGGCGGGCTTGCAATGCACTGATTTGTGAGTCAGGGGCGAGAGTGCGTTCGGTGCTATTTTCGTCTCGCAAGTCCGCTTCTTGAACGGGACCTTGACGAGTCTCAATTTCGAGATTAATGGACGCATTTCGATGTACTGTAGAACGCATTCGAATCCGAAGATCATTTTCATACACCCATTCGTCTGGATCGCGGTCGTCTGGAAAACGCGGTTGTAAATCATTGCTATTGAAATAAGAGGTGCGGAAGCGATAATCACCGGATAACTGTATACCGGGGGAAAAAGCCCAACGGTCTTCACGTTCTTCAATGTCGCCGCGTTGTAGTGGAGTGAAATTGGATTGTGCCTGAACGGCATCCCATGGAAGCAAGGCACTTCCTAAAAGCAAACATCCGAGTAAGCTTCGGTAGAGAGCAATCCTGGAACCGTCCAGGAAACGTTGTGTGTGGTAGTTGCAGAAGATCATAGAATATGCACTAAAACATTCGGAAAGATGATGCGATAAAGCCAGGTGAACAGTCGTCCCAAATTGGGACGAATGCCGGTTCAAAAGAGAGCCACAATACACAGTCAATGGTCTAAAAACTCAATATAATTTTCCCCGCCCACCATGCGGGTTTCATGGTATTTCTGTATTAACAAACCAAGGATAATTTATATCTTTTATGAGGAACGAAGGATTTTGAGATATGACGCAACCAACCCACGAATTGACTGAAAAAGAATGGTTTTTTATGAAAACAATGACCCGTCTCCATCGGCTCATGCTGATCATTGGCGGGTATTTTCTGATTTATGGAATTTGGTTGGAGACAGACCAGATGTTTAAATTAGTGGGGGGATTGCTGGGAATTGTGATCATTCTAGGCAGGCGTTATCTAGCGTTTGTCAGCGCTGTGCGGTGGACACAACGCCGTTACGGAACTTTTACGGAGGCAGAGCGGCAACGGCTCTCGCAGAATTTATCAAGTATCGGCAGTCACCGCGGCTAAGGCCTCTTGCTCGGTATTGAAGGTGTCAATCACTTTATCCAAGCGGAGCATCACCAGCCGGTCGTAATTTTGACGAGACATCCCCCAAATAGCGAATTTACTTTTTTTGGCATAGACAATTTTATAAAGTTCCACGAGGAAACCGATGCCGGAAGAGTCAATATAGGCGACTTCCTCCAGGTCCAGCACCACGGCACGATAATCCGCATCTTTGCCTAAGGCGATGATACGGCGCCCCACTGTGTGCAAATTTTCCCAGATCATGTCGCCCGTCAATTTGCAGATTAATATTTCATTTTCAATGCGATGGGTGATTTCCATAATATGTCCTCATTTCAAGTTTGCTCAAAAATCATCAAAGTAAAATCGTCCTCATACTTCCCCTCCGTGAAACTTTTACCATATTCGTAAATCTCTTCTAACAAGGCTGAGGCCTCCAAATCTGTATGGGCTTCAATGAATTGCAACAATTGTTCAAAACCGGTCCCAGAGGTCCCTTTCGGGATGCTTTCAAATGCACAATCTGTGAACAAGAGCATGCGATCACCTGCTTGGAATTGGAACTGCTTTTCAGTGAATTGAGCAATGTGGTTTTCAAATGCCCCCAATGGCATTCCATAGCTGGGAGGGAGTTGAGAGACCCGGTTCTCTCGAATGAGAATTGCGGGATGATGCCCTCCATTGGAATAAGTCAGTTCCTGAGTGGCAGCGTCATAAATCGCATAAAAAACCGTAACAAAGCGGCCTTCGGGCATGGAATCCAGCATCAGCCGATTGATGGTGGTCATGACTTGCTCTGAAGAAGTCAAACCACGGGAAAAATGCTGAAAAAAGTTAAAGCTCGTGACAGCCAACAAGGAAGCTGCCGTACCATGACCGGAAACATCACCTAGCAAAACACCATAGCGATTCTTCCCCAAATCAAACACTCCATATAAGTCTCCTCCTAGCGTGTCGGCATATTCGCATTTTAACAAAAGTGGGAAGGTTTGAATAGTTTCCAAGCTAGAGACAAAAACTTCCTGCTGCACCAATCGAGCTGCCTCAAGGTCTTCTTGCAATTGCTTGTTGATGTCTTCGTAAAGTTTGGCTTTTTGAGAGGTCCTTTGAAGTTTGTCTGCAAGAATCCGAGAAAACCAGCGGTAGAAAATATGATGCAGTTCATGGGAAGCATCGTGATGGATGTCGCGTAAGAGGCTCGCTGAAATAGTGATGACTTCTAGACTTCGATGGGATTCGATTGTCGCACTCGAGGCTTGTCCTGTGATGACGCTCATTTCACCAAAGATATCCCCTTTGCGACTCAAATTATAAATGAAACGCCCGTCGACTTTTACTGAAACGGCTCCTTTCATGATGAAAAAAACCTCATGGTTCTCTTCACCTTGCTGCATAACCACTTCCCCATCCACGTATTTTCGAAACTTGGCTAACACCAAGACTTTGTTGAGCATCTCATCTGAGATGTGTTCGAAATAGCGCGAATGACGCAAGTAGGAATAGATATATTCTTGCAATTCTTCCATAGTTTTAGCTCAGGAATGAAGGCTAGCGTCTATCGTATTTTTCTGTTAGAAAGTATTTACTTCATGCCATTTTCTCAAGAACAAACTGACCTGAATCTTGGAGTAATAACTGTGGAGCTTTCGATTAATGACAACGTGGCTGTGATCGCGTTGAGAGATGGCTGGGCGGATGATTATCGCGAAACGCTCAGAAATTATATTGCTGACCTCACCCAAACAGAACCCACCCTCATTGGCGTTGTGCTAAATCTTGAAATGGTAACCATGATCGACTCGCAAGCCTTGGGATTGTTAATTGCGATTCATCGTGATCTGGACAATCTCGGCAAGAAATTCGGTTTGTGCTACATGAGCGATACCAATCTTGAAGTTTTGAGACTGACCCAACTGGATCGCGTATTGATTCCTTACCCCACTGCCTCCTACGCAGTAGAAGCCATGAATAAATGAGCTCCTGCTCGACCGATTTGATTCATTCTTTAGTTCATTAAGCTCTTTGATGCCTGTCCAAGAATAGACAGAACACAGGGGGACTTTTAAGAGGAATCTCAAGGAAGGACCCCACAGATCAATACTGCATCAAATGTACCGATCTGTGGGAAAAAAATCGTGTTCAACCCAGCATCATCGCATATAGCACAATAGCGATATACAGACCTGCCATGATCTTACACTTCTTTTTATTCAGCGTATAATTATCAGAGTAGAAAAAATAGAAAGCGAGAATTGTAGAGGCGAGTAAAATGAAGAGTAATTCCATATGCGGCATGTTGATTGCCGTGGCACCGCCTCCTGCTATAAAGACCATCAGAATAGGAACACTCAAACAAATACAAATATCGAAAATGTTGCTTCCAAAGACGTTGGAAATTGCAGCATCATAATTGCCTTTACGAGCACTAATCACCGAGAGAGCCGTATCCGGAGCCGATGTTCCGGCAGCAATGACAATAAACGCCATTACCACAGCATCAATCCCTAATAGGTCTCCCAAACTGATCGACGCTTCTACCAAAACATGTGAGGCGAATCCCATGAGCAGCATCATTCCTAGAATCCAGACCCAAGCACCTTTTTCGGAACTGATCTCCCAAGCCGTTTCTTGTTCTTCCTCATCATCTGGCGTTTCTTCTACGGCTTTGTCATTGGAAGACTGTGCTTGGTGGCTTTTATAATGTTTTTGCAACAAATACATGTAGGCCCCGTAAATGATGAGAAACATTAAACCGATTCCCAGTCCCCATGCATCAGTAGCCCAAACGGCAAGGAGCAAGACGATGACAACTACGAAATAAAATAGGTTATCCCGCCAAACAACTTCTTTGCTCACCAACATGGGTGTAGTGGCAACCAATCCTGCAGCCGCAGGAATGACCAATACATTGTACAAGGCAGAGCCTGCTATGGTTGCGACACCGACTTCGAACCTTCCTAAGGTGATGACTGCAATGACGGCAACCGCAAACTCTGGAAAGGAGCTGGCAATGGCATCAATGATCGCCGCTTTCACCGACTGAGGAATGTTATGGTGATCTTCAATAAATTCAGCAGCTGGGGTGAAATGGTCACCAGCACGCCAAATAGCGATCGAAGCGAGACAAATCAGCGAGGCAAAAAAGAAGAACTGAAAAAAGCCCCAAGGAATGAGCCAAGTAACCAATGCCACTCCGGCTAACACCAGGGTCGGCTTATACACCTTGGGACCAAAGAATTTTTCAACAACAATCACAGGATTCATAGTTTCTCCGAACCGAGTGGTTTTTCTTCGCCCTGCAACAGACGTTGGATGTTTTCCCGGTGCTTATAAATCAATAGCGTGGATAATCCGAAAAACATAAAAAATTGGGAAACGTGAATGGCTTCTCCAAACAAAGGGGGCAGGATGAGGAATAAAAACGGCAATGCCACTAGCATCACAAGAGCTGACAAACTTGAAATACGCCTTGCTAAAAATGTGCCGATCCACAGTAGGGCCGCAGCCACCCCGACGGGCCATGATAGCACTGCTAACACGCCAAATGTGGTTGCAACACCTTTCCCACCCTTGAACTTCAAGAATACAGAAAAGACATGTCCTAAGATGGCAGCCAGACCGGTGAGAGTCCACATGCTAATGGAAATCTGGCCTTCTTCCACAAGGGTAAAATACGCAATTCCAACGGCGATAGCCCCTTTCCCAAAATCGGCAAGGAAGGTAGCGATTCCAGGGCCTTTACCACCCACTCGCATCACATTGGTCATACCAATGTTTCCGCTGCCTTGGGTGCGAATATCTTGTCCTAACCAGAGTTTGCCAATGATCAACCCGGAAGGAATGCTTCCTATCAAGAACGCTAGACTGCATAGTAATAAGAAAGCCATTTCTCCTCAATTATGAGGTCATTTCCGACGTATTTCTTAGACAGTAGTTAAAGGAAGTTAAACATTTTTCAAACAAATGCAACATCTTTCACAGAGCACAGCAAGTCCCTAAGGGATGGGAATGGAACAGGTTAGGAATTGAGGTCGTTGCCGGAAGAAATCCCTCTAAAAGCGAGCTGAAGCAGCCCGCTCGATTTCGAGGGTTGATTGGACCGAAATTATACCGCTTTCAATAGTTCTAAAGGTTTTTGGCGTAGAATCTTGCGAGTGGCTAATAAAGCGGTGCCGATACTGAGTATGCTAATCGCAACGACGATGGTGCCAGTGATGCTCCAAGAGAAACTCCATAAGCTTTCAAACATGATGTAGGCCGCACCATAAGAAATAATGATACTGAGCAATACCCCAAAGATGGAGGCAAAGAAGCCTAAAATCCCGAATTCGATTTGAATGATCGATCGGACATCTTGGAAGCGAGCCCCCAAGACTTTCAACAGATTGATTTCCCAGAACCGACTTTGCGCCTCATGACGGGCAATGGAAAACAACACCACCAACCCGGCCAAGATAGAAAGCGAAGCCATTGCTCGCAAAGCCCAACTGATTTGATCGGTAATGTCTAGCAGGCGAGCCATCACCCGTGAAACGTCAATAATCGAAACATTGGGAAAACGTTTCACAATGCCATTTTGCAGTTCCAGCTTCCGGTTTTGTTGGACGTTGGAAATCGAAGCGAGGAACATTTTGGGAGCGTCCTCTAACACACCTGGCTGGAAAGAGATAAAGAAATTGGGTTGGAAACTGTTCCATTTTACCCGGCGGAGATTCACGATCCTGCCCTCAATGGGAACATCTTGCACATCGAAGGTCAGCACATCACCGATTTTCAACCCCAAGCGTTTGGCAAATCGAGTCTCCATTGAAATTTGAGGGATTTCGTTAGAATCCCAATCGTATTTGCCGGTAATAGGTTTTCCCTCCAAGAGGGTTTCGGAATCAAACAAGCCTTCTCGATAGGAAAGGTTGAAACCGCGATTACGAAATCGGCGCTCGGTTTCTTGTTCACGAGTAATGGCAGCTCCGTTTTGATCACCCGATAGGAATTGGTTACCATTCACTTTTTCCAGCCGAGCACGAATGGTGGGAGAAAGATGGGCGAGTTGGTAGTTGTTTTCTTTGAGATAGGTTTTCATCGGGGCCACCTGCTCGGGCTGGATATCAAATAAAAAGAAGCTCGGCACTTTCACTCCACTGGGGCGCTGAATTTCTTCTTCCAACCCGCGCTGGATTTGAGGGATGAGATTGAGCAACAACGAACCCAATCCAATAGCAATGAAACATGAAATCGCCCCCATTTTATTGCGATTGAGGTTGCGTAAGGCAATCTTGCCGGTGATTTTCCGGTCTGCTGCCAATTTGCCACAGCCCGTGAGAATCAACCAACCCACCAGCCCAAGCAGGAGCAAGGAGCCTAAAAACATTCCTACGAACAAACTTCCAATTTTGATCGAGTGAGCCTGCCAAATCGATAACAACCAGTAAGCAATGATACCGGGAACATAGCTCAACAGAACCCAAGGGACTGGCAACGCACTATCTTGAGTGGGTCGAACGTGTTCATGAAAGAGACTGATCGGGTTTAAACTTTGGATTCGTGTGAGGATGGGCAAACAGAACAAAATGCTACCGATGCCCCCCATGAACAGGGCCAATAGCAAGCTGCTGCTGCTCATTTCTGTGACCATGCCCTTGGGAAGGAAGTTTTCCAACAGCAGGGGCAATAAAGGAAGCATCACAAACGCCAAAACGCTAGCCATGATAGCACTGACCAATCCCAAAATCGCAATTTGTGCCAAAGCCATGACATAAGCTTGTTTGCGTGTGGTTCCTAAACTCATCAAAATGGCCATTTCTTTGAAACGACTCTCCAAGTAGCTGCGGAATAAATAAGCCCCACCGACACCGGCGAGGAACAACGCGATGAGCGCCACCAAGCCCAAGTAGTCGTTGAGGTAGTTCAGCACACGTCCTAGTTGATCGCTGGCTTCACGATGGGTTTGCACACGAATCTTAGGGGATCCTGGATACAGTTCTTCAAATCGATTTCTCAATTGTTGTGCAATAGCATTCCCATCGGTTCCTTCCGGCAGTTTGTAATAGCGGCTATAGGCAATCCGACTTCCGGGTCGAATCAGATTCGTTTGATACACTTGGTCCAGGCCTATATAGACTTTCGGCAGACCCGCAAACGTGGAGACCGCACTGGCGGGATCATCGACAATCGAGTCCACGATTTGAAATTGCTGCTCCCCGATTTTTAAGGATTCTCCTGCCTGTAAGCCCAAAGCAATCAACAAATCCTGATCGGACCACACCGAAGGGGTGGAAGACAAGGCACGCCGGTTTTCGTCCAATTCCAAGCCCGTTGAGTTTTTAAGAACGATGTTGCCGTAAAGCGGGTAGTTTTCATCAATACCAATCACTCGAATGAGACGGGAGTTGTCCGGACCAGCTACCATTGAGAAAAACCGAATGGACGCCGCCGCTTCATGGTCTGGGCCTAAGATCTCTTCGACGGCTTCTAGATCTTTTTCGTTGAAGGGTTGGTTGGAACTCAATCCAATATCAGCCGTGAGAATGGCTTTAGAATTGCGTTCCACGTGCTGCTGGATGGACAGTTTGAAAGAATCGAGGGCGATGAAGCCGACCAATCCCAACGTCAGGTTCATAATGAAAAATAAGCTGAATCGAGAATTGTTGCGGATTTCTTTGAATGCAAGACGGAACCAGAGTTTCATACGAGTTTTCCTCCTTTGAGAAAGTGGCTGCGGCCACAACGTTGGGCTAAGTGCTCATTGTGAGTGACCAAAAGCATCGTCATACCAGTGGATTCGACCAACTCGAACAAGAGGTCGGCAATGTGGTCTCCTGTTTTGGTATCCAAATTCCCAGAGGGTTCGTCAGCAAGGAGCAGAGCCGGACGCACGACCAAAGCACGGGCAATGGCGACCCGCTGACACTCGCCTCCACTCAATTGATGGGGAAAGTGCGTGGCGCGATGACCGAGACCGACTTGATCGAGTGCCTCTTGTGCCTTAGAAATCGCTTCGGCATCATGAATCAATTCCAACGGAAGTGAAACATTTTCTAAAGCATTCAGATGCGACATCAGATGGAATTGCTGAAAAATGATCCCAATATTTTGCGAACGAAATCGTGCCAGTTGTTCCTCCGAAAGCTCGCTCAGCACTTGGTCATTCAAACGAATCGATCCTTCGGTGGGATGATCCAACCCGGCCATCAGCGAAAGGAATGTGGATTTGCCACTTCCCGATTGCCCGAGAATGGCCACCGTTTCGCCTTGCTGGATATCGAAGTTGATACCGGTCAAGACATCCACGCGGTCGTCATTGTTGGGCGCAGTGAAGGATTTGAAAAGGTCTTGGACTTGTAAAATCATAGGACGGTTTTAAGGAAAGAAAGTTATGGAATGCGGAAGGTCAGAATAAAAAAAAGGAATTATGCCGCATTTTAGTTGATTCTGCGAGGAAAGCCTCTCGATTTCGTAACACTTTGTAACAAAGTGTATCGAAAACCGAATCCATGGAAGCCTTAGAATGCGTCTTTGGATACGAAACCGTCCGATTTGATTTTTCTACTCCTTCCCATCCAAAAAGACGTTCTGCTAACGATTAGCATATTCTCTGTTGAATTAAGCGTTTTAGAGACACTCCTAACAAATTAATATGGATATTAAGCGAATTTGTTTCTTTAAAAACACCAATATTGTTGAACTGTTAACTTTCTTCTAGTTTGTTTTTCCCGGCAATGCTTCTAAATTTCTATGAATAAGACCTGTATTTCAAACATAAAGTTGATGAAATTAGATATTCCAATTTTTGCTATTTTTTTTATTTTTTGTTCTTGACATTTTCCATTTTAAGAAAGACTTTTAGGTGAAATTCTGGATTGAGTCGTTTTTTAACTAAGCATCTCATTCTCAAACCCAAAGAGGACGATGTTAGCATTACGTGGATTAAAGCCTATTTCGTGGGCAATATGCCTGCTTTTGCTTGTTAGTACAAACGCTTTTTCTAAGTCGAAAAAGGAACCAAAGCCCAAAAAACAACCGCGCATCGAGAATCCATTGCGGGGGATGTGGGAAAGCGATTGCTTTTACTTAGGGGGAAACGAATACAGCCGAGAGTTGATCGAATTCAAAGGCCAGAAAAAGATCAAACGCGATCAAAGCCTCAAAGGCACGGTGTGGCGACGACACATCCAATCAGGCAATGCCGATTGTTCGGATCCTTGGTTACAAACCTCCAATAAATTTTCCTACCAAATTCCAGACACCACGCAACTGGCTGAAGGCACGGAGATCGACCTCAAACTGAAGACGACTCGAATCCTCAGCTATTCCGATGAAGTCACCAACACGCTCAAAGAGATTTGTGTCCGGCCTCGTGGCAAGCGCATCAAGAAGAAATTCGAGACCGGGGTCGAACGCCGATTCATGAACAAGACCTGCTCAGAAACAGTGCAATATCCTAAAAGAAACAAACAGAAATATTTCGACATCATTCGTTTGGTCGACAATCAAATGACATTGGGAGCCAATCCCCTCGCACAAACGGAAGCAGATCGCCCTTCGGTGTGGGCAGAGCACCACCTCATCCCTTCCGTGGAGACGTCGATTGACGAGACGCAAATTGATGAAGCAAACGACAACTCCGATGATGAGGATTAACCATCCGTCAGGTCGAGAATCACATCCTTCAGGCTGGGCGTATGAAACTCGGTCCATCCTGTGTTTTTCGTTGAACCATTTTCCGATGAACCTTTAGGCAGTTTTTCGAGGGAGTGAGACCCATGAAGCAGAGGTTGACACACAAATTGATCGGGGGGGGGATTTTCCTTGTCATGCTTTCCCTATTCCCGTGGAGTGCCTTGTTGGCACAAACCCCTTTGGTTATTCCAAATTCCAACCGAGTGCCCCAAAAACCGTCCTTTTATGTAGGGCACGACAATGCACCACGGATTTCTTTCTACTACGGTGATTTTAATGCAAAGGATGATATTGGCTCGTTGATCTACCGCAATGGTGTTTGGTCGACTCTCATTTTAGAAGACCTCCAGATTCCAAATGACAATCCATTTGATTTGGTAGGAGCTGCCTCTTTGGGGAACGGTGTCTCTCTGATGGTGCTTGCAGGGGACGATACAAATTACCGCGAAGTCTATGGACTTCCTGAGGGAGAAATCACTGCGGAAGATTTAGCCGCAAGTGGCATCACTGCTGAAGAAATCGTCCGTCAAAGATCTGCCAATCAACGTCTGTTTTTCAGTTTGTTGACAAACGGCAAGTGGTCCAAACCGATTCCCGTTCCAGCTACTTTTTATTTGGTAGAGGCTCAATTGGTGACTGGGGCAGATCGAACAGTCGCCCTTGTGTTTCGACTCGACATCGATAAGGACCTCGACACGGTGAACGATCAGGAGTTGTACATTTCCGTTTACCGCAACGGAGCTTGGGCTAATCCGTTACGCCTGACTCGAAACGACCTTGTGGAATATCGTGTTCGTGCTCAGTATCTCAATGGGTCGTATCTAGTCAGTTGGATGGAATCTCAAAACGCAGAAGTGTCTCCGGATGAGGATACGTCTGTGAAATACACCACAGTTGGCACGGATCACACGATATTAGCGGGAACTCAGTTCATTCCTGGAACCTCCAATACGGCTGAATTTAACTTGGCTTCATTACCGGGAGCCGTTCAGATTTTTTGGACACCATCGCTCCCAGAAAATGCCGAATTCACCGAGAAAACAACGGTTCAAACAGCCTCTTATACGGAGGCATGGTCCGCTGCTGAAGAAACAGGCCTCGAAAATTTTAATCTGAGCAATATCTCCACTTATGAAGTGAATGACGACCTGGTGGTGCTTCACGAATCGGAAGATGGTTTGAGAAGCGTGACAAAGACTTCGGAAGGGTGGTTGGACAACGGAATCGTTCTGGGGCTGCAAGAGGGAGCTTTAGAATTGACCAATGCAGCAATTCTCCGTCACGAAGCAGACTACCTATGGGTCGCGATGCTGGGAGCCGTTCCTGAAGACGCGGATTCTGATGATGAAGCACCGACTGGAATTTATTTTGAGAAGCTTTCGTTGTTACCTGATGTGGTGATCAGCCGAGTGGAAGTGGAGACAGTGAAGCAGCTCAATACTCCATTCCAAATAGAAGTGACCGTAAAGAATGAAGGCATTGCCCCGGTTTCGGAATTTCAGTTGCAGTCAATAGCTGGCGGTGAAGTGGTCGAAACTTTTACAGGAGCGGGATTATCTTCAGGACAAGAAGCGGTGTTCACCTTGGAATACACGCTCACTCGGCCTGTGGGGTCGTTGCAGCTTGAGCTGCTAGTGGGGGTGCCAGAAAGCGATACAGAAAACAATACCATGCCGCTGCCGCTTTCCATCCTTCCCGATTTTGAAATGCTCTCCTTGACGCAGCAAGGAGAAACCACCTTAGTGGCCACAATTGAAGAAAAGTCTGAGGTGGGCACAGTGCCAGTTCCAGTCGAGTTCTTTCTCGTGGGAGAAACCGAATTGACCTCGTTGGGCACGGCTAGCTTTGATACCAACAACCCGGTGCCAGTTTTGTTGGACTGGGCAGATTTGCCCAATCAAACGGGAGCCTTTCAAGTGCTCGCGGAAATCAATGGTAGTCGTGCTCTACAAGAATCGGATCATGGCAACAATACGGCTTCTTATTTAGTGGAACCGGTATTGGATGTTGCGATCACCCATTTCCAAGTCACTCCGAAGACCGCCTATCTCACGGTGAGTAATGTGGGACAGATCTCGGTTGGATCGATGGATCTGATTTTAACCGACAGTGGTTCGGTTGCAATCCTGACCGAACCGAACAGCGAAACTCCGCCACTTTTTTCGCAGACCGTTGATTTTACCACCACCGACAGCGTGCAAATCGAAGTAGCACGAGCCGATTTGCCAGAAAGCACGGAATCCGTGTTGTTTGCTGTATTGGATCCCTATCGCACGGTGGCTGATTCTGATCGCCTCAATAACACTCAACGGACCTTCATGCCACCTTTGGACACCAGCCAAGGGGAAGAAAGCTCCGTGTTGGAGATAAAAAGTGTAACCACCTGGTGCAACACGGTCCAAGTGCAGGTGATCAATCCCGGCACCTTGGCAGTGATCACTCCTAAAGTGGAAATGATTCACTCCACACTGGATATCTCGACCCAAGCGACCGTGCCGGTCATCACTCCAGCAGGGCAAGAATTGGTCACGTTTCAAGAGTTGGGAGCGGGAGACTACCAACTTCGCCTTTCGTATCAATCGATCAATGAAGTCAAAACGGAAGAAACGAATGTCACAATCAACCCACCCCAATTGTGTCGTACGGGGCCGTCTCGAAATTTGGCCATTACGGAATTTCTCCTCACACCGCAAACCGACACGGGAACGGGCGATGCCATGACACAACTGCAAGTGGCATTGACGGCGGATGGTTTTGGAACCAACTTCCTAAAACCGCTGATTCGGGTTCCAGTCAGCGTGCAGGTGAAAACTGGCACCACGATACTGTTTGAAGCAGAGGATGTGTGGTTTTTGCCAGAGAACGGAGAAACGCCCCTCTCCAAAGCCTTGGAAATCCCTACATCCGCCTTGCAAGCTGGGGCTCAAATGATTTTGCAAACCCCAATTCGCGATGATGAACAGAATGGGGCGGATAACGTTGTTATTTGTAAATTGGAAAGTGAGACGCAATGTCTCTGAACCCCTTCATTTCCCATTTGATAATCAAGAGGGTCAGGATGAGAGTTATCGATTACCTTTGGCATGCCTGTTTGATCAGTTTTTTGATCGTCGCTGCTCCTGTTTCTGGATGGGCGCAGTCCTCCCTTCTTTCCGATCCTGAGGTCATCCAAAGCAACCTGTCGACCCAAACTTTTTCTTTGGGCCTCACGTACAAGCAGCCGTTTGGCGTGGATAAAGCCGCGTTTTATACCATTGATGGCGGAAGCACTTGGTTGCCTGCGGAAAACAAGCGGAGCGAGATCATCATCAGCGATACACAGTGGAATCAACCTCAGCTCCTGGCCTTGCCTGAACAAGATTGGGTTCATGTTTGGCGAGGTACCTCAGGGTTGAACGGAAAAATTTTTGATAGCACCGGAGGTGTGAATGCTTCTGAGTTTCCGATTGGGGTTAATGCTGCCAACTACCCACATGCCCGTCTTGCAGCTCTTGGAGAGAATCAGTGGGTGGTCACGTGGAGTAGTTCGGCAGTAGGTTATGGATCCGCAAGGTTCAATCAAGATGCTTGGGGGGGCGGTTCTGTTGGTGGAATTTTTGCCCAAATTTTTCAATCGGATGGCACGGCGGTCGGAACGCCGTTCCAAGTCAATACCTACGATGCCGATTGGGTGAGTTTTCCTGTTGTCACCTCTACGAGCGAAGGATTTGTGGTGGCATGGGTGAGCCAAGGACAAGATGGTTCCGACCGCGGGATTTATGCCCAACGTTTCGATAACACGGGCAGTGCCATTGGTTCCGAATTTCGTGTCAATGCGTTCACAGGAGGGCAACAACAAGCACCTTCAATCGCTTCGTTGGAAGATGGTGGATTCATTGTTGTATGGGAAAGTGATCACAGCCAAGACTCCTATGGTGTGTATGCGCAGCGTTTTGCCGCCGATGGTTCTCAGGTTGGAGGCGAAACACAGATCAGTACCGCCACGTCAGCAATCACGGCATTGCCGCAAATCTTAGTTTTGGAAAATGGAGAAGTGTTGGTTTTATGGCGTCAGTCAGGAGGTTTGCCCGAGGGGGTGGATCCTGGCATTTACGGCAGAAAGTATGATGCCGATTTCATCTCATTAGGGGACCCTTTCCAAGCTCATACAGAAACCGGATTGTTTTCAGCAGCCCCGACTTCAGCGGATGGCTTTTTGGTGGTTTCTAATGAACTCGAAAAAATTCCAGCGAGCGGCAAACTGATCGAAGACAATGGAGGAACGGGTGAAATCCCGGTAACCCACTACAGTACGGATTTTCACACTCCGGGAATGATCGCATTTTCCGACGGCGGGTTTGTGCTCGCCATTGCTGATACCAATAACAGTCCGCAGCTCACTCTGTATCCAGGCACCCATCAAGTGGTTGCTGAAGGGATCGAGACCACCCAAACCTTGCAGGTGCAATTCAAATTGGTGGCACTCGAAACAGGAGCTGAATGGCTGAGCAACGCTCGCACGTTCACCGCAACCGATGGGGCTTCTGGGAGCATCAGTTATTTAGGTGGCCCAACTTCGCTTCAGGAAGTCCCCATCACCCTCAGCATTCCAGAAGGCGGTTATCATTCCATTGAATTGTTTCAAAAATCAGCCCCTTATTTGGCCGGCGTTTGCGGCACCTACAACGATTGGTCCAGCGCTGGGGTACAAGCGGCAGATACCACGGAAGTGCTCTTAACCCCGGAAAACGCGCTATGTCATCAATACAAATTGGTGGTCACCAATTTGTTCGGAACGATTTACGAATACACCAGTGAAAACGTGGTCCAGATGGATCGAACTCCACCGATTTTGGAGATTGCGTATCAAGTGTCTGGTATCCGAGGACAGTTCCAATTCACCATTCAGGATGTGAACAGTGGTGTGTTTTCTTCGAGCTTTCAGTTGAATTCAGAACCGTTGGTCGTCTTCAGCAGTGATGTGTTGACCATCGATTTGGAAAACGGAGAAAATGCCATTGTGTTTGAAGTGATCGACGAAGCAGGGAATTCGGTGGCAGAAGCTTTATCGGTGACCGGCGGAGTGCCCCCGCCCGAAATTGTAGTCTATGGTGTGGAAAGCGGCGAAACCTATGGAGGGGATTTCACATTGGGCTACGTGACCACCCAAGATCTCGACAATTTCTTAATCTTTGTGGATGCAGAGCCTATCAGTGAGGTGACGATTTTAATCGATGGAGAACCCAGCGAAACGATCACCGGAGTCTCAGAAGGCCAGCATACCGTTGTGATCCAAGGGAAAGATGCTGAAGACAACGTGGTGACCACGGTGCTTCAATTCAATGAAGGCTTGGTACAAGTCGATACCTCCAACTTGGCGGCTGGCTCTCATTCGCTGACTTTGAAAGGGACCGATTTTACGGGGGAACTGGTCACGACGACGGTCGATTTCACCATCGATCCTGGCACTTTTTCGTTGACCCTCTTGTCACCTCAAGCCCGGACTTACGAAGACAATACCCTCTATGTGCAATATGAAGGCAGTGAGCCAATCCAAAGCATTTCTTACACAATCAATGGAGGTGATCCTCAAAATCACATCGTGTTGAATGAGTTGGTCGATGGGGACTATGAGATGGTGTTTACGGCGGAGACTGTCAGTGGAAAAACGAAAACGATCACTCGCAGCTTCCGTGTCACCAAGGCGATTCCTACCTTGATTGTCAACAGCCCGGAACAAGATCGGGTCTACCCGAATAATTCCATTCCGATTGATTACATCAGTGACAGCTCCGTGACGTACCAAGTCGGAGATGTCGGAACCTCGGTCAATCCGGGGGATGTGGTCGAAATGCCAGAAGATGGGGCCTACACCATGCTGTTCAATGCGGTGCATCCCACGAGTGGGTACTTGGCTCAACAAGGTGTGGATTACGAAACGGACTCCATTGTTCCCGAAGTGACGGTGTCTTCACCGCAGCCTCAAGTTTATAATTTCCAAGACATTCCCATCCACTACACCACCAACAAAGCGTTGCCGACCATCCGATTGAGTTTGGATGGAGCAGAGGTGAGTGAATTGACCGAGCTGTCTCCTGGAGTCCATACCTTCAGTTTCTTTGGTGAAGATCGGTCGGACCGGACCGCCGAACAAGATGTCGAATTCACTGTGGTGGACTTAAAAATCAACTCACCCCAAGAAGGGGATTTGATCATCTCGAATACCATCCCGTTAGAAATTCCGTTGCAGTACACCGCTGAAGGTCCTTTCAATTCTCGTGAAGTGTTGGTGGACAATGGACAGGCGGCTGCTTTGAATGGGGCCACCGGATCGGTAGTATTGCAAACTACCGCAGGAGAACACGATTTGATGGTACGCGGTACGGTGGGTAACACCGTCGTGAGTAAAAAAGTGCGTGTGCGAGTAGGGGCCAAAAATGTAGCCGTTGGCGCGGGCAGTATTGATTACCAGATCGATAACTGCGTGGGGGTTGCCGTAGAATGTGATGCGATTGTGCGATTGGCTATACAAAACAGTGGGGATTTTGATGTTCCCGAAACGTTTCTTGTACGCTTCGATCATGTAACAGCGCTGGGTTTCACCACTGAGTATTTTGAGATTCAAGGGGTTCCCGTGGGCCAAAGCCGATTCATCGATGTGCCCACATTCCGCGCAACGTATGGGGATCGATTCATTATCACGCTGGACCCTTCCTCAGGTATCCCTGGAGAAAACCCTTCGGACAATTCGCATGAGGTCACATTTGAACCAGGACGCCTCGAAGCCCCGTTCTCCTTACTACGAGACGACAACGTGTACTTACAGGATGTGAGTGTGTTCAACTTCATGGCCGTGGTTCCGGTCGGAGGCATCCAGCGTGTGGAATTTCGTGTACGAGATGTGGTGTTTGTAGACGAGGACCCCAGCAACGGATTTAGCAGTGTGGTGGATATGGGACCCCTGACGCCGCACGAAAATTGTGTCCAGATTCTGGGATTCAACCACCTTGGTACGTTGATGGACACGGTATCGAAATGTTTCAATGTGAGACCCCTCCATATGAATGACGTGCAAAGCCACCGTTTCCCGTGGCACGAGCTTTACGACTCCGGCACCAATCATGTGGTCACCAGTCGAATGGATCAATCGCGATACACGTCGCTGCGAGAAGATTGGGTGGACAACATATTGAACCTGGATCGTCGTGTGAACATTTTGCCCGTGATCCATCTGTTTTCCCTTGATATCAACACCAGCTCTCACGAACTGTTCATCCGATACTTGTTTGCTCCTTGGTTTGAAGACGATATTGGGACACACCTGCAAAAAGAATTTCAATCCCTCGAATTCAAAGGCCGCTTGAGCTACGAAGTGGTCGCCAAAACCGGAAACAAGCCCCACAGTACCCAAGATTTTGGGGCGGGGCCGCTTCCGTTGGCCAACATGACCCGATTGCCCACAAATAATGGGAAAATGCTGTTATCCCTCGACCCTAGAAACCGCACCTGTGCCCTTCGCGGCTTTGTCGCCGATAGCGGTGGTAATGTTTACATGGGGTATTATGTGGATAAGTTGAAATTGGAGGAGACTGCAATGGGGGGATCCCGTCCGCTGGACCAGCTGGGCTGGGTCTATGAGAGATTCTCCAAAGAGGGAAAACGCGATTCGGTGAGAACGATTCTGCGTCGGGCGCTGGAAGGTCGTTTGAAGTCGCCGCAACCTTATCATGAAGCCAGTTATACCGATGGTTACTGCCACTTGAGCGATGCATCGGGTCAAATCCACGTGAGGGCGGAAGGAAGGTTTCATTTCAATGTCGAACACAATTACACGGTCTATATTCCTTCGTCGTTCATTGGTTCACCGGATTACAGTGGTTACCGGCCCTATTTCGGCTTAGACGGCAAGGCCCGATTGCAAATGAACTATCTAGCAAAAACAGATTTCCACTATGGTCACTTTGATGTGACCGGGTTTGCAGAAATTCGCAACGAAATCAAAAGAGACGTGACGTATAAACCAGGATCTGGACCGGCTGAAGAAGGATCAAAGAAAAAGGAAAAGATCCGCATTCAGGTGCATGGCGAGGAATTTGTGAAAGTGAATGCGTCGGGCCAAACGTTGGAAGCCAACTCGTTCTATTGGCATGACGTGGATTATCGATTCAAAACGAAAGACTGTAATGACGCGGGTTTCGAGTGTGTTTGGCCCGACCGTTGGAACCGAGCGAGCAGCCGCTCACCTCATTATCCCAATGGTGGAGGTGTCGCCCGTTGGCCTTAAGACGGTTTTTTTCAATCTTGTGAAACTGCAGAACGGAACTATTTTTCAGATCAATTTATGAGGAGAAGACGATGAAACGAATCTCGAAACTGAAGACCACCCTACTCCTGGCGTTCCTGAGCATGATGGTATTCGCTGGGCATGCAATGGGGCAAGATACCGTCACCCAATTCCAAAACGGGGATGTGATTGATGCCAATCAAGTCAATGCCAATTTTGCCAATCTGCTGAATCGCCTCGTCCCCGTGGGAGCCGTGATTCCGTGGCACAAGTCTCCGATATCGGGCAGCGTGACACTCCCCGAACAGTGGGTGGAATGCAATGGCCAAGTGTTGGATGATCCCGACAGTCCATTTAATGGACTAACCATTCCTGATCTCAATAGCGCGGGCTTGTTTGTGCGGGGGGGGACTTCTTCGGGGCAATACCAGGATGACCAAATCCAGTCGCACAACCACGTGGATCATGGACACGCCCATGGGGTTCGTCAAGAAAGCGGTGTTTCTCCTGGAGGTGGAGGCGGTTTCGGAACCAGTGGGGGCGTTCACCGTTATACGGCCAATACCACCAACGGGCATGCTAATATTTCCGAACCACGCGGTGCGCGACACGGTAGTGAAACCCGCCCGAAAAATATGTCAATGGTGTGGATCATCCGTGTGAAGTAATGATGCCGTTGTCACTCTGGTGGGAAGTCACGACCCCGTCTGAGACAGCAGAGACAATAGCGGATGCAACAATAAGTTATCCGGTGGCTTGAATACCGCATAAATGTTCAAGGCCACCGAAGCCAATCCGACCAATCCGACCAACCCTTGCACCCACCGAGGCTGTATCCAACGGCATTGCGGCAAACTCACGAGGCTGACAAACAAAAATGGCAGCACCGGCAGGATCAGCCTGGGGCCGTAACTATAGCCTCCACGCCATTCCAACCAAGTGGACATCAGTAGAAAATACGGCAGAAAACCTCCCAGAAACAACCAAGCCATCCGCCGTTGGGTTGCCCAAAAAGTGGGCCATGCCATCAATGCGATGACCACCGCAGGTGCATACAGCAACAATCCCGCTGTTTCCGATATCCAAAAACCTTGAATCCCTGCCAAAGGGTTTCCGATTAAAAACGGTTGGGAAGGCCGAAAGGGCGAACCGAACATCATGTGGTTCAAACCCAAAATGCCCGCCACCGCGCATACCGGAAGCACGACCAAAGCGAATGCGTGATGTTTGGAATGCCGCATCCACGCATCCACGACCAAGGGAATCAGCAGCAAAGCAAAAGGAGGCTTCATGAAGATGCCCAGTGCGATCATTCCCCCAGACAACACACTGTTTCGCCAAGGATACGCTGAGGGGGACAGGTAGATGGCATAGCTGCCGACAGCAAAGAGCACGAGATGCGATTCTGTAAAAAACATACGAGAATACACTAACAACGGCGTCCCAAAAAATACAACCAAGGTGATGCCGCCCGCCCCGATTTTTTGACCCGACCAACGGTCCAACATCTTAAAAAACAACAGGAACGCAATGAACATGGACACCGCACTTGCCATCACGACGACCGGTTCCAAATACAAGGAGTCGGATAAGGAAAATGGCATGAGAATCAATGCCAACACCAAAGGCATTCCGGGAGGGTGTATCGAATATTCTGGCAATTTGGAGGGATCAAATTCTAAAACTTGTTGTTTGGTGGGTTCCAAGGAATCGTCCGGCCAAACATCTTGAAGAAACACTTCATGCCATTCCAAGTAGCGACCGTCTGGATACCATAAGACATGGTGCTGCAACTTTTGACCGGCCCATATGTTTCCGGCATCGCTTCCCCCCTTACGAGCATTGTAATAGTTGTTTTTCAAATCCAAATCGCCATCTTTGAGGAGACTGTTCAATATGACGAAATAATGGGTTTCGTCTCCAAAACCTAGCAAGGCAAAATTCCAGGCACTCTCTCCAATTTGAAAGGAAAGAAAGGTGTTTGAAAATTGAGGGATGAGAAAGAGAATCAGGACTCCGATGAGGAAGGATCGGGTTGCCCACGTGGCTAAACGTGCCTGCATGTGGGACTCCTTTTGAGAATAGCAACGACTTCTTCTGGAGAGATGTGGCTACTTGAAATAATGAGGTCGGCGTAGTGTCGATACAGCGGTTCTCGTTCGTCAAATAGATCACGAAAAGTCTGTTCGGGAGCCAGAGTGATACCACGGGAGTGAAAGTTGTCGATGCGTTGTTGCAACTCCTCGAATTCGACTTCCAAGAAAATCACCTGTGACATGGACTTGAGGTGTTGCATGGCCTGCTCTCCATAGATCACACTGCCGCCTGTCGAAATCACATGGTGATCGACATCAATCTTCAAAATCTCGGCTTCTTCGAGGGCCCGGAAATGTAGGTAACCGTGTTGATCGAGAATTTCCTGCAATGAATTTTGGTGGCTGATCTCAATTAAAACGTCAGTATCCACGAATCCGAGTTCTAGCTCTTGGGCCATTCGTCTTCCTATCGTACTTTTGCCCGAACCAGGCATGCCAATGAGGGTATAATTCATGGTATTTCTTGCAAGGGTGTGAGTCCAACAAAAGAGATGCTTCGTGTTGGGTTCTTTGAAAAGGCTCAAAAATGATTGATCTTCCGAAGAAAGCAACGCTAACATGCGGCTTTGTAATTTTACAATACGTCTCAATGAAAGATTAAAGCACTATGAAATACGTTGCGGATTTGCACATTCATTCTTCTTATTCCCGCGCCACCAGCAAAAAATGCGATTTACCCCACCTGTTTGCTTGGGGGAGAATGAAAGGGATTCATTTGATTGGTACCGGGGACTTCACTCATCCTCGATGGCTCGCACATTTGAAGGAACATTTGGAACCTGCCGAACCGGGCTTGTTCAAACTCAAAAAGGAATCGATTCCAGAAGATTTGGAAATGGTGTCTCCTGAGGACATCCCCACTCGGTTTGTGCTGACAGGAGAAATCAGCAGCATTTACAAACGTCATGACAAGGTCCGCAAGGTTCACAATGTGTTATTGCTTCCCGACTTCGAATCGGTGGAACGAGTCAACACCAAGTTGGCAGGTATTGGTAATTTAGAAGCCGATGGCCGCCCTATCTTGGGGCTGGATTCTCGGGACCTACTCGAAATTCAGTTGGAAGAAGCTCCTGAAGGTTTCCTGATTCCGGCCCATATTTGGACACCGTGGTTCGCGTTGTTTGGTTCCAAATCGGGTTTCGATTCGGTGGAAGCGTGTTTTGGAGATCTCACGGAGCACATCTTTGCTTTGGAAACGGGCTTGTCTTCAGATCCCGAAATGAATCGACTGATTTCCGCCTTGGACCGCTACACTTTGGTCTCCAATTCTGACGCCCATTCTCCTCAGAAACTCGGCCGGGAAGCGAATTTGTTCGATACCGATTTTGATTTTTTTGCGATGCGGGAAGCGCTGAAACATCCGTCCACAGGAGACTTTCAGGGCACCATCGAGTTTTATCCAGAAGAAGGCAAATACCATTTGGACGGTCACCGCAAATGCAACGTGAGTATGGAGCCGGAGGAAACTCGGAAGCATAAAAACATTTGCCCGGAATGTGGGAAAGCGCTCACTGTGGGGACCTTGCATCGGGTGATGGAACTCGCTGATCGGTCTGAACCCCAATACCCTCACGGTTCGCCCCCGTTCCACAGCTTAGTTCCTTTGCCAGAAGTGTTGGGCGAGATTGTCGGGACGAGTCCCAACTCCAAAAAAGTGTGGGCGGAGTATGTGAAAGTGCTCAATGCTTTTGGTTCGGAATTCAACATCCTGCGTCATACGCCTTTAGAAGATCTGCGTAAACGACACTCTCCGGCGCTTTCGGAAGCCGTAAACCGTATTCGTACTGGGAATGTGATCCGGCAGGCAGGGTATGACGGCGAATATGGAGTGATTCGTGTGTTTGACGAACAAGCCGATGCCGATTTGTTTTCTGGGCAGAGTTCCTTTTTTGGAGACCTGCGCAAACCCCTCAAACGGGCCAAGAAAAAACGTAGCTCATTTGAAGAGGGTTCACCGACTTCAGCATCTCAGAAAGGGGCTGGGGAGAACGCTTCAGAAAACGGGGTTTCGGTCGCCAAACGAGAACTGAATTCGGAGCAAAGGGCCGCTGTGGTGAGCCACGCGAAGCAAATTTTAGTTTCGGCAGGTCCCGGGACCGGAAAGACATTCACTTTGGTCTCCCGCGTGAAACATTTGTTGACGGAGGGAAATTTGCCACAGAACATGGTGGTGATCACATTCACAAACAAAGCTGCCGATGAAGTGCGCGAGAGAATTGCCCTATCGCTTCAGGCCGAAGGGGGTGTGGACACGTTGTTTGTGGGGACATTCCATCAGTTTTGTCTGACTTGGTTGAGAAAGACTCAACCGGATCTGGTCGTGATTGGAAAGGATGCACGTGAGTTGCTGCTCCGCAATCGATTTCCCGAAATGCCAAGCAGCGAGCGAACGACGTTGGCCCAAGAAATTGTGGAGCATTTTCATCAAGTGGGATTGGGAGCCACCACCGATTTGGCTCAACTTTCTCCCGAATTCCGAGCTTATCTAGAGGAATTGGATCAGCACAATGGTATCGAATTGGATGCCGTGATTCCATTTTTTGTCCATCAACTGCGAGATGATGCGGTTTTACGAGAAGCGGTTGGACATCAAGTGAAGCATCTATCTGTGGATGAGTTCCAAGACGTGAATGCCTCACAATATGAACTCATTCGGCTGTTGGGAGAAACCGCAGCCGTGTTTGCGATAGGAGATGCCAATCAGTCGATCTATGGGTTTCGGGGCAGCGATCTCCATTTTTTTCATCAAATGGCCGACGCGCCGTCGACGCTACGTTTGCATCTGACTCAAAATTATCGATCTTCTGCTTCCATTTTGGAAGCGGCCACGGCGGTCATTTGTCATAACCTGCAACGGGAACTGCCGCTTTTGCATCCTCACAACCTCCAGAATCAGCCCTTAGGCGTATTTCAAGCCAAGACGCCGCAAGGCGAAGCCGAATTCATTGCCAATCGTATTGAAGAGTTGGTGGGCGGAACGAACTCGCTCTCCATTCATGAAGGGAACCACGATGGAGATGCGCATCCCTATAGTTTTGAAGAAATCGCGATCCTGTATCGGCTTTCTGATCAAGCCACTGCTTTGGCTGAAGCTCTGGAGCAACGAGGCATTCCATATCAACGCATCGGAGCCAAACCCTTTTTCATGCAATCGACCTTGCGGATCGCTTACGATTGGGTCCGTTCTGCGGCGGATGTTGGAGCACCGGAACACTTGTCCTTGCTGTCCCGACTCAAAGGGATTGGGGCACAAACCATAAGCCGCTTGGAACGCGAGATGCCGCTTCAGTGTTCTCATTTTTTTGAGCAGGCCAAGACCCTCGATTTGTCCACTTCGGTTCAAGACAAGCTTCGAGAAGTGCAGACCCAATTGGAACGATTTCAAAGCCAAGTCACTGCCGAAGGACTCGCACCAGCACTACAAGCCATTTCCAGTTTTCTTGTGTTGGACACCGACGAGGACAAGGTGCAACGATTTCTTGAGCTTTCCGAGTTGTTCGGAAAAAATCTGGAGGCCTTTGCGTATCACTTGGAACAAAATGCAGCGGCCACCATTTATGATGAGCGAGCCAATGCGGTGGCGTTGATGACGCTCCATGCAGCCAAAGGTTTGGAATTTCCGTTTGTGTTTCTAACCGGAGTGGAAGAAGGCATGCTTCCATGTCAGATTCCAGGGTGGAACTACGATATGGAAGAAGAACGCCGGTTGTTTTATGTGGGCCTCACCCGTGCCCAAAACAGTGTGATTCTCACCTCCTCCCAACAACGAACCCGTTTCGGACAAACGACGTCTCAACAACCGTCACGATTTTTGGCTGAAATTCCCCCCCACCTGCTCAGCTCCATTCAACTCACTCCCAAAATTTCCAAACAACGCGATTCTGGAGTGCAATTGGCGTTTTTTTAGCACCGCTCCAATGTTGTGGTTCTTCATTAGATAGAGTGTGACAAATTAGTATTTCACTCGACCTAGTTATGTTTTAACGATACAGAGAATGAATTCATAATTTGGTCACCAACAAATGAGAAGCCATGAAAGTTTTTGAAAAAATCGACATGACGCTCAATCAGAGATTGTTAATTACGTTCTTGCCGTTGTCGTTGTTGTTTCTGGCCATTGCCAGTCTCCGAGGATACATGGCTTCAAGAGATTTATTGATCGAGGAAGTCTTGAATCACTTGGCCTCGGTGGCAGCGATCCAGGAGCAACGAATGGAGGGTCTTCTGGAACAAAATTTAGAACGTTTGGCCCTGGTGGCCAGCCGCACTCAGATGCGCATTGTTTTGGATCGGTACAATGAGTCCAGGAATCCGACAGATTACCAACAGATGATCACGATTCTTCAAGATGCCAGATCGTCAATTGCGTCTTTTACAGACATGTTCCTTCTCAACACTCAGGGAGAAATTGTTGCGTCTACGGATGAAAAAAGAGTGGGAGAAAACTGGAGTGGCCGGGCTTTTTTGAAACAAGGACAGCACGACAACCAAGTGGATCATTTAATCTTGGATGAAAATCGCCAAGTGAAATTTGTGCTCTCCGGTCGGTTGCATCTGGAAGAAAAATGGATCGGAGGCATAGTGATTCACTCAAACACGGATGCGCTGGTGGAAGCGGTGCAAGATTATTCGGGATTGGGAGAGACTGGCGAATCGTATCTGGCCCAATGGAATACGGAAGGAGACGCGTTGTTCATCGTCCCTTTACGATTTGATGCCCAAGCCGCATTGCAAAAAACAGTATCGAAGGAGAATCAGAAGGCTCCGATCATCCAGGCCTTATCGAAACAAGAACAACTGATGCAAGAAGCAATGGATTATCGCAATGAATCGGTTTTGGCAGTCACCCATTACATTGAACTAGCCGATTGGGGGTTGGTGGTGAAGATGGATCGCCAAGAGGCGTTTGCAAGGCTCGATGAGCTGCGGGTCACGTTGGTGCTCATCTTCATATTGGCTGCGGGGTTATTGGGAATTGTGATTTTTGTCATTGCCCGTTCCTTAGCCCGTCCCTTGGTGGGGTTAGCAGAAACCGCCACTCAGATTAGCGAAGGCGCGTTGGATAGGCGATTGGCGCCTTCTTTGTCGGTAACAGAAATCGAGCGATTGTCTGCTAGTTTCAATCAGATGACCGATGCACTCGTGGAAGCGAATCAGCGGGAAAAAGAACAGGCGGAGGTACAATTGAAAGCAAGCGAGGCCAAATATCGCTTGTTGTTTGAGAAGATGCTCAATGGGTTCATCCATTGTGAGTTGATTTACGATGCGGAGGGCCATCCTTGCGATGCTCAAATTCTGGATGTGAATCCTGCTTGGGAAAAAATCATGGGAATGAGGAAAAACGAAGTGGAAGGCAAACGCCTCACCGCCGTATTTCCTCAAGCAGAGACATTTTGGATCAAAGTGATGGGCGAGGTGGTTCAAACCAGAATGTCTCGATATCTGGAACAATACACAGAGGCCACCCAGCGATATTATGAGATGTTTTTCTTTCCTTCCGAAAACCAACGCTGTGATGTGATCTTCAATGATGTGACCCAACGAAAAAGTTTAGAAACTCAACTTCGGCATGCTCAGAAAATGGAATCTTTGGGAATCATGGCCGGGGGCATCGCTCATGAATTCAACAATATTTTGGCAGGCACGCAAGGCATGCTGGAGTTATTGCTCTTGGACCTGGAAGCAAACCACCCCCTTCGACAGAGCCTCATCCAAGTGGATGAGACCGAAAAAAGAGCACTCGATTTGGTACAACAAATCCTCACCTTTGCGAGGAAAGAGACGGTGAAGTTCGAAGAGTTAAATCCAGCACCTATCGTCCAACAAGCGATCTCTATCGTGCGGGCAACGTTTCCTTCAAGTATTGATCTTCATTTGGACATCCCCCATGAGGTGGGACCGATTTTAGGAAACTCGACGCAACTTCATCAGGTGGTAGTCAACCTGCTGAACAATGCTAGGCAAGCTATCGGTGATCAGACAGGACGAATTTTTGTGGAGTTGTCTAACATTCGTTGCCAGGAATGCCCCGAGTTGAGGGATGATGGGTTGGAGGCTGATGGGTTGGAGGCTGATGGGTTGGAGGCTGATGAAATTGCAGAATGTGTTCGGCTTACCGTCCAAGACACAGGAGTGGGCATTCCTGCGGAAAATCTCAATAAAATTTTTGATCCCTTTTTTACAACCAAGGAAGTCGGTCAGGGGACGGGACTCGGATTGTCTGTGATTCATGGAATTGTCGAGGGCCATCGAGGAAAAATCCGAGTCGATTCGCAAGTAGGCAAAGGGGCGACCTTCGTCTTATGTTTACCGATCTAACAATTCAACATATTGGAGCGAGCCACTCCAGGCTGTTGTTGATGGCATTGAAAGCGGAATTCTAAAATATGAAAAGACTCTGGGTAAGTAGTCCTGTATGGGTTCTTTAGTTGATTGATAAAATTAGGCAATACCTAATATTAACATAGACGAATAACCCAGCAAATTGCTAAAGATTGACCAGTTTTGTCGCGAAAGCGCCAAACTGTTTTCACAGTCTTATATTGTGAAAAATATTTAAGAATTCGGAACAGACTGTAAAGAGTGTCTGTGAATATTCATAATTATTTGGAAAGCAAGGAGTATATATGAAAGAATTTTTTCGTATCCTATGTTTCGTTGTTTTTTTGTCTTTTTTCAGTTTTGTTACAACAGCGGCAGAAAGACCCACATGTGAAGAACTTACGGATATAGCTAACGATCTTGATGAGATTTCAGCTGCATTCGCCGCAGCCGGGACAATCAAGGAAGGGGATGAGGTGGACAGGGCGCTCGGTGAGATTGTCGATGCGCTGGCCAATATTGCGACAGTTGAAAATGAAAATGCGCTGACCGACTCTGTGAACAGTCTTACGGATGCCTATGATAAAATGGATGGCGAAAAATTCGGACTCAGCCTAGACAGCGTCACTTCGAACATAGACCGTCTTTACAGACGGGATTGTAATTAATCTGGTTGCGTAAGCTTCACAATCTTGACAAGGAGACTTGTGTCGAAGCTTACGACAACATTGGCCCCAACAACTACATCATATCGAAGAAGTTTTTCATCAGAGCCGGTAAAATGCGACAGCATTTTCGTACAAAATGCGGCGAGCTTGCGATTCTTCAAAGGCATCCAAGATGAGTTGTAAATCGGAGTCTTGATAAGGACGGGGGGCACGGGTGGACGGCAGGTCGGTGCCAAACATCAAAGCCCGGGGATTGGCATCATAGAGGTCGTGGAGCGCAGAGACGACATCAAAGTCGACTCGTCCGAACCCTGTAGCCTTCACGAAGACTCCTTGTTCCACGAGCCTCAATAAAGTGGGAAATCCTGCCTGAGACAAGCCCAAGTGATCGATGCTCACTTGGGGTAAGCGGCCCAAAAGACCAGATAATTCTTCCAGATGCCGTGAGTCTACATACAATTCCACATGCCATCCCACCACCTTGTGAATCCGTAGCGCGACCGATTCGAGATGCTCTACTGCGGCGGAACCACCCCGTTTGAGGTTGAAACGAATGGCCCGGATTCCCGCGTCATTGAACTGCTGCAATTCGGCATCAGAAACCGTTTCTGGAAGCTGAGTCACCCCGACAAACTGAGATCCCAACGTTTTTAGGGCATCCAACAGGTAGGATTGGTCAAATGCTTGAAACGAGCCGGATACGATGGCCCCCCCTTTCAGTTGGAGAGAATCCATTTGTGCGAGATAATCGTGGCAAGTGAACGAGTCGGGCAAATAGCCCTGGTTCGAAACCAAAGGGAATCGAGAATCGATAATATGAAAATGACTGTCAAATACGGGAAGGTTGGGGGAAGTCGAACTCATAATGACCTCATTCTATAACTCTGAAGGTTGGTATTACAGGGAACCACGCTCTTGTTGCGATTTCAATATTCGGCTGTCACTGCACTGCGGATGAAGTCCCCAATACTGGGATCGAAGTCACCGTAATAGAGACGCCATCGGCCATCCGAAAGCACCACCACATCCGGAATCGGGGGTCACATCAGCAGAAGAACCTCCGCCTCCACCCCCACCTCCGCCTCCGCCACAAGCGGGAACCAATGTAACCAACGTGAGTAGGAGCAGTAAAATAATCCACGGGGCATGGCGATCTGTGTTTTGCATGAGGTCCTCCGAGACGAACAGGTTGAAACGGCTGGTTCTGAAGTAGCGTTTTGAACTGAATAAAAATGGTAAGGTACGTTCTTTAAAGAAGCCTTGTTTCTATATCCAAGTTCATGATTTGTCTAGGTTTGTGTCGATTTGTCTTGTGCTACCGGTTTATCAAACTTAGCGTCTGGTTCCTTCTTTGGATGCTGAGGCAGATTTGGAGAAGGTGCGAACATAATCAATTTTAAATTTTTGAAAGGTAAATATGGCACAAGGTAAAGTAAAATGGTTTAACGAAACAAAAGGTTACGGATTCATCGAACAAGAATCAGGCGAAGATTTATTTGTCCACCACTCCGAGGTGAAAGGCGGATATTTGAGTGAAGGGCAGCAAGTGGAATTTGATGTGGGACGAGGCAAGAAAGGCCCCTATGCGCAATTTGTTCGAGTAGTCTAAAGATCGTTACAAACCAGCCCATGTGGTTCCACGCTGTCCCCAGCATGGCGTGGAACATCACCCCCCACCCCTTTCCTTTGATTTTTTCATTCTTCAATCTCGAAGATAATTTCCTTCCAGAATATACCTTCTCGTTGAAACCTCTGTAAAAACAACAAAGTAAAAAGATTCGTAAAAAGTTTTTCAAGTGCCACAAGATACTTCAAAAATTCGAAGAAAGGCATAGAATTTTGCGCGAACAAGGTTCTATGAAATCCAATCTTCCCTCTCAGAGAGTACCCTAACATTTGTTACAGGAACTCCTTCCCGTTGAAGCTTCCGGACCGATAAGGATTCCAAGAACTCTTTCAAGCGGTCCGCCAGCACTGGAGATGTGAGTCCAATCATTGGATTCGCGATGTCACCCTGAAAGAAGGCCAAGTGAGAGTCGGGCAGGGTAACCAAACTCATGTCCTGAGTATTTTGAGAACTATGACTCTGAAAATCTTGAGAAAATCCAAGTTTCGGAATTTTCAGGAAGTTATCGAAACCTTCATCGACACACCGAAAGTCTTGGAAAAAATGATTTGTCAACTTGGATTTTTATGAGACAGCAGGCTCACAGCCTTTCAAACACTTGCTCTATGTTCTCGGCAGTCAACAAGCGCTCAGAAATCAGGTCAAGCTCGCTTTGAGAAGCGGATAATACTTGGTCGGTGTAGGGTTGGGCTGTCGACTGAAATTTCAACTGCAACATCTTCATGACCATATTGGCGGCTCCTTCAGTTTTGCCCTTGCTAAACCCTCTGGCTTCTCCTTCTTGAATTCCTTCTTGAATTCCTTCTTGAAATCCTTCAGCTTTTAATCGTTCTGCGGCGGTCATAACCATCTCCTTAATCTTGGTGTCCGGTGCCTGTTGCAGGCGTTCTATTATCGCTTTTTCATCTAATGATTCAGTGGCTCGATAAAGGTAATTGAGCATGGATTCGATATATTCGAGGCCTGTTTTTCCGTCTTCGGATAGTTCTTGCCAACAGGGAATCAACTCATCGAGT
>JANQJU010000005.1 GCA_028281495.1 SAR324 cluster bacterium | reverse complement strand
ACGTGCCGAAGGAACCAACAGTCCTAACATTTCTCCTAAAAACGGGTCGGAAGCATGGTCGAGTAAACGTTGGAGAGCGGTGGGTTGTGTGGGTAAAAGGGCGATCAGTTGTTGAAAATCCTCGGGGGATTGTCGGATGACGCGAATCAACTGATCTTCAATGTCTGGCCATGATGTGAGTTCGGACCACCAAGGTAAGGTGCCGCTTCTGAGAAAATGCGCCAAGAGTTCTAGGAGTTTTTGCGATTCAGATATTTTGGTGGCTTGCCCCCGATACCGTGCTAAGGCATGAGGCAGTTCCTCTGCAATCCGAGCGATCATGGATTCTTCCCAACCATCATAAGGGAGAAACCCCAAATCCAATGTCAACTGGTCGATACGCAGCATGCCTTCTTGTTCCGCAAACTCGGTAAAACACTGATCCAATACGGGGACAATCCCTTGAAAATAAACTTCGCTCGCTCGTTTTTGCAGAGCATGTGTCTCTTCAAAAGGGGGTGAACCGCCTTGAGGGGAGCCCGGAATACAAAACTGAATGCGTTGTTTACGAATCGTGTGTCGCGAAGCCATTGTGTTCCATGGGCAAAGAACAGGAAACTTTGGATCAGTCAGCAGTCATAGTATCACTCAAAGGAACAAATTCTGATCCCAATTCTTTGGCCATCTATTAAAGCACTCGATTGATCCACTCCATTTCACTCGGTCTTAACAACTGCCCCATCTTTTGTTTTTCGCGTTGAGTGGCGTGGATGATGTGGATCAACGATACTTGAGGCTTTTGATTTTTTGGAACCACCTCTGCTGCTTGAAAAGCGGAAGCCAAGGCAATGTTACGGATGTTGCCTCCCGTTAAATCTAAATTGTGAGCCAATCCTTCCAGATCAACATCCGTACTGAGAATCGATGGATTGGGCCAAACCTTTTGCCATATCTGCTCACGTTCGGGAGCCTCGGGCAATGGGAAATCCACACAATAGTGAAAACGTCGGATAAACGCTTCATCCAAATTTCCCCGAAAATTGGTTGCTAAGATGACGATACCGGAATAAGACTCCACTCGCTGCAACAGATAGCTCACTTCGATATTGGCATTGCGATCATGGGCATCTTTGACGGCACTGCGTTTACCAAACAAGGCATCGGCTTCGTCGAAAAACAAGATGGCGTTGCTGGATTCCGCCTCTTGAAAAATTTGACTCAGATTCTTCTCCGTTTCCCCGATGTATTTGCTCACGACTTGAGAAAGATCGATCTGATACAGATCTAAGCCAAAAGAGTGGGCCAGCACCTCGGCTGCCATCGTTTTTCCGGTACCGGGTAACCCCGAAAACAAGGCGCTCAATCCTTTGCCCAACGACATCTTTTGACCAAATCCAAGATCTTCATAAACCGTTGCTTTGTGTTTAACGGTGTTCCGCAACTCTTCCAGCAACTCCTGATTGGCCTCAGGCAGCACCAAATCGTTCCAGGCATAACGTGGCTCTATTTTTCGGGCAAAATTGCCTAGATGCACATGGCTATGTAAACGCGAGGCTTGGGTGAGAGCAGCCTCACTCAAAGGCCTTTGTCCCGGATGCTCCCACTGGGTTAAGTGATGCGCCGTGTTGATCGCCGCTTGGATTTGCCCGCCTCGCAAATTGAACTTTCCGGCCAGTGCATTCACATCCATATCTTGAACATAAGATAGCCCATCTGCGCGCAACTGATGCCACAAGGACGCTCGTTCCTCTGCGGTGGGGGATGGCACCGCGAAACGATAAAAACACTGGTGGGCATTCGCCTGGGTGATCTCAGATGCGGAAGGCTCCCACACAGATTCCCCACTTAAGAAAACCCATTCGTTGCGCTCAGCCCATGTGCTCAAGATCCATTCTCGAAACGTTTGTTTGCCTTCGCTCAAATAACCGTTGAATTCCCGCCAAAACACGGCTGCTTTTTGCAATTGGGCCTCACGGTGAATTAGCATTAGATATTCTCGAAACGTTGATAACGAGAGTTCTTGCAAGCGCTTCCCATCCACGATCAACAACGGCTTCTCTAATTGACAACACAAGGCCTCGGCCACGGTCTGTTTCCCCACACCCTCCGGCCCTTGAAGATAGATCAAAGGCAACAGGCCTTTGTTACGGATATTTTCAAATACCTGCCACAATCGATTCTTCCACTCAGATGGATAGATCAAGGTCGTCCAAGACTGATCGGGTTGCTGGACGACTTCCACGTAGGGAATGAGTTGATCCTCAATGGTGTCCGTTCCCAGAAGATAGTTCACCACGCGGTCGTCGATTTGTAGCATTTGACTGATTTTTGGCAGGTGCTGCGAATGAGCATCGGGTAGCAATCGAATCAACCGATGCTTCAGCAATGGGGACTGCGGAAGGAAATAGTGATGCAGTTGCAGTCGTGTGGAAAATCCTGCATCGAACAAACCGTTCAACAACTGTAACAACAGATTCATCGTAGGACGTTTGTGGGTTAGATCGTCTTGCAGGAAGGCATAACTGTCTTGGTATCGCTTCTCCAATTCAGGGGCGAGACAGATCAATAAAATCGTCACTTCGAGCGGGTCAAGGTCATAGGTGATCGCCAAGTGAGGTAGCCGTAATTCAACACCCGCAGCCAAGCTCTCTTGAGTGTTCTGGTGCAATTCCATTTGCCGTTGTTGCCAAGCCGCCTGGAAATCTTCTGAGGAATATTTTGAAGGGGTGACCGCCCAGGCTGGTGCTCCTAAGGGAACTTGAAACAGCCGTTCTAAGCTTTCTTGAGTGATATAAAGACCTTTGGGGTGTTCCGTCACATTCGGTTCGTTTTGAGCGTGCCAAAGATGGAACCTCACCAGAAAATCGATGGATTCAAGCGCTGCCATCAATTGATCTAAAGAATGTGGATAGGGTACTTGCATCGTCCTGTTCCTTTGTTTTGTTTCGCTGTTCTAGGCTGAATCGGTCCACCTCCTCAACTCTTTCGAATCTTGTTTCCCTGCAATTTCTTGGCTCGCAGCGATTTTCAGCCTTTCGACAAGATGTTGGTACAGTTGCTTTTCTAACTCTGTAAAGCAGTGATCCAACACGGGGACAATCGCTTGAAAATAAACTTCGTTCGCTCGTTTTTGCAGGGCATGCGTTTCTTCAAAAGGAGGGGAACCGCCTTGAGGGGAACCTGGAATATTAAACTGAATGCGCTGTTTACGAATCGTGTGTCGTGAAGCCATTGCGTTTCATCGCTAAAAATTGGGGTTCAGTAGGGGGGTTTGAGCAGTTTAAATAGGTGAAAAGTTTAAACAGCTTTTCAGCCCAATTATGATAACAAATTTTAAGAAACTCTGATTTGTCAGCATATATGAGGACGATAGTGGATTCAACACTCCTACTTGGATTGTTTCTTGATTCAAATTAATACTACGAATTCAAAATGTAGTCAGGGAAGAGATTGTCTGTGCAAATTATCACCATTCTGCCGCATACACTTTGTGCAGTCTTCAGTTTGTGCCGTCATCAAACAAGAGTATTTACCAAACAGCAACTCTTGATCTTATTGACAGTCAGGTTAATTTATAAAATTGCCTATTGAGACTCTCTGAACAGCTCCAATTCGTAGCTTATCCCCAAAGTTGGAGGATCTATAAAATTTTCTGACTGTCAATAACTAGATTTTACAACTTCTGGATTCAAAAAGATGATGGTACCACTGCTGCTGAGTTGTTTTTGGGGAACAAACCCAGAAACTTGATGGACTAATTGATGGAAACCATCGGTTACAAACCCGCGACCCTTCACTTAGGAAAGTTGATTTGGAGGGAGTCACCAAGCTAGTAACGGATTTGTTTGAGTGATGCCACGATAGGTTTCTCTTGCTGAGTGGGCAAGATGAATCAGCCATCAAACTGGGAGTGTTTCTCTACGGTTTCTCTATTCGTCATAAAATTCTTATTTTTTGAATTATATATAATTTTCGACACGGAAAAGATAACGCATTAGCACCCAGAGGTTGTACAGTGTGATCAACTATGCCACACCCGCAAATTACAGGGATCTGTACCGCGAATCTCAAAAGAACGTGACCGAATGCTAATTTGTCCTATTCCAGATGGCTGCACAACATTTATAAACAATAGGCGTAACTTGGAAGGAATCAACCATGCAAACATATGCAGATAAAAGTCAGGAAAATCAATGTCGCTCGACTGTTGCCAAGGCAAGGAATGGGCAACAACAAAAAGATAGCTTCCATTTTGCGAACAATAGGCCAGAAGTGGCACAAATGAAAAGATTACGAGAGCTAACCAATAACAACTCACGGTTTAAAAAAGCCCAGTTCCCAAAGATGGCAGATGAACGTGTAGCAAATCAAGAACAGCACACACAGAACAAACCGATCCACACTGGTTTGCCTGATAATCTCAAAAAAAGTATAGAAAGTCTCTCAGGCTACTCAATGGATGATGTAAAAGTGCATTACAACTCTAGCAAACCTGCTCAATTCAAAGCTCATGCCTATGCTCAAGGAACAGACATCCACCTCACCTCTGGACAAGAAAAGCATCTACCACATGAAGCGTGGCATGTAGTGCAGCAGAAGCAAGGAAGAGTGAAACCAACTATTCAGTTAAAAGGTGGGGTATCTGTCAACAATGACCCAGGTTTAGAGCAAGAAGCAGATTTAATGGGAAAAAAAGCGATTCAATTGTTCTCTAATCAGAATGTTGGTAACTCGGTTCCTTTGTTAAAAACAAGTACTCTTTCTGCATATAATACTGTTCAAAGAGTTAAAGGTAGTGTGGGTTTTGAACTTCAGGCTTACAACGCATTTGCACTCAAAGTTGAAGGAGAAGTAGGTAACGGAAAAGCAAAATATAGTTATTCTGGTTCAGATGTAAAACCATTTCATATAGACAATGGATACAAACTCACAAACGATGGTGGAGACTTAGAACTTGTTATCACAGCAAACAAGATAGAAGGAGATAATCATAAAGGTAATGCTGAAGAAGTTGAAAAGTTTTATAATACTTTCATAGAAAACAGCACTACTATTGACTCTCTTCAAAAAGACTTAGCAAACCAGAAAAATAACGAATTTAACAATATTCTTGATGCCCTTGTTCATGTAAACAACGAAACGTTGTATGCAAAAATAAAGGAACAACCTGACAAATGGTGTTTTAATGTAAAACAATATGGCGAATGGGCTGTTGTTATCCCTAAACCGATCACTAATCCGGAAAAACATAAAATTGAAATAGAGCCACAAGCAACCTTTGGAGTTAGTCTGGATGATGTGCGAAATGCCTATAGTAGCTTGGCAATAAAAAAAGTTTTATGGAATGAAAAAGGTTATCCAGGGTTACGCGAGAAGCTTCTCCGGATGCTTGCTAGAACAAGCGATAATCAACTTAGTAATAAAGAGCATGAAGGATTGGCAGTCATGTTAGCTAGCAATATATTATCGGCCAACCAGACAAAGTACCCTGTAATGCCTAAAGATTTACTGGTATTCATGAGTCGAACAAATCCAGCAGATGCACTAAATAATGGCTTGGAAGTTCAAGATAAAGACCAGATTCACAAAAGAATAGTTGCTCTAGTAGATGAAGCTGAAATCGATTTGGATGAACCACTATGGAAGGTTGATGAAAAAACGAAACAGGAATTTAAGAAATTCGGTAAGTATGATGAAATCACTAAAAAAGAAGAATATTGGAAGTATGCTGAATCAGGAAGTAGAAGAAAACATATTGAATCAGTACTTAGCATGAATAATAGAACAATAGGTGAAGAACCTATTGATGATAATTTTGCTAAGTTAACAAAAGAAAATATTGATTCTGGGAAAATTACAGGTGTTAAAGATGTCGGTTATATTGATATGCAGCATAAAGGTGTTCTAATAGAAATACGTATGTTAATGAGAACAACCAACAATGATATTAGTTCATTGACCAGAGACATTGTAGAGGCCTTAAATAATGAATCTCCTAAAGAAACAATATTTGAAGAGATTAAAAAAATCGATACGGAACACGCCGAAAGAGCGAAATTACAAGAATTTTACTCAATAGATGAACAAACCCGTGGTGACATCATAAAACGCATGAATTTAAGCTCAAATATGGAGCAGCAATCAGACCAACTGCGTGAACAAATACAAAAATTAGATAATAACCTCAATACTAATATCGGTAAAAAAACACGTTTTAATAATCAAAAAGCAACTGTTGAATTCAAAGTTAACAACTTTAAAACAAAACTTGATAAGATTCAAGCTAATCTTAATCAGATGAAAAGTGAAATATCTGCAAGTGAAAAACTCCCTGCACCTACTCAAGCAGCTCTGAGCAAAAAGATAGGTAAATTAAGAAATGAAGAGAGTAAGTTGAAAGGTAACATTAAAAATGAAGAGAAAAATATAGCTCCAAAAATAGATAAAATTAAAACTCAAATCAAAAATTTGGAAGAAGAAAATAGACTTACTCTAAATCAAAAGGAGGAACTTAAACTTAAGTTGGATATTGAAGACAATCTTTACAAAATTTATAATTCATATGAAGAAATTTTCCTCCAACAGGTAAAGTTCGTTAGAATCCTTCAAGAAAAGCACAGAAAACAAAAAACAACAGAAAGATAAAGACCTCGATCATAAATCAGACCACATGGGATGTAATGTCCTTAATATGAGAAGTATTCTGTAAGGTAGAAGATGAATTTGAATTAATGGAACCTTCGACCACACGGGACATGGAGAGGTTGCTTAGTGAGGCTTCGGGCCTGTAAAGTAGGTAGCCCCTGTGTCTGATGGATCCACAATAAAATTGGACGTTATCAAAAGGTTTTGAAGGATTGGTATTGATGAAACTAAAGCCAAATTAGACAGATCCCTATTGCTTCCCTTGAATTCTGAAAAGATAGTTCACAAAATATTTCCTAATACAGAGCAAGGGCATTCAGCCCTCTTTGAATTTCGGAATCCGAAATTTCACCAAGAGTGAAGGTTTCAAAGCTAAAAACCATCGGGAAGATTCCCAAGTCAACACACGTTTTGGGCTTCAATACTTATGTTCAATTCCTGGAGTTGGCCCTAAAGTATCCATCTGGATCAATGCTATTTTGGGTAATGGACGCAATTTTTCAAATGCTCGGCAAGTGGCTGCTTATCTGTGAGTAAAGCTACTGAGTACCGTTCGGGTACAACAATATCGAAAAAGCCTTGTTCTCCAAACGGAAATGGACTCATTTTCGACAGGTTTTAATTGAAATTTGGGACCTATCCAGATTCTGAATTGCTCGAATCTTTGCTTGGGTGAGTATGGGTAATCAACGTCGTTTCTTCTGGCTTAAGAGCTTCATAGGCCACGGTGATGGAGTAATTGAACATCGTTTTTGGTATCCCCATCGAACTCCAAAATTCGGAGACACTATGCAAATAGGCCGGTCGCAATGTGTAGCCTCGGGGGAGCGTCGTCAATGACTGCAAACTGCCTTTAAGCGCCGATTCTGGGATTTGTTGATTTTGCAGAAACGTTTTCATGGCGATGTTCAGAAGGTCGTTTTCATCCCGCTCTTTTTTGGGGGAAGCTTGGCACCAAGCCGTCACTAAATACGACAACTCCACCTGCACCGGATCTTGATATAACGCTCCACTATACTTGACCCCGTTAGCTGGTTTGGAGGGCAGTGGATCTTGAGTCACCAAATGCATCCGTTCACTAGCCCGTAGTTCCAAATTTTCCCGCAAATCGTAAAGGAACAAATTGAGGGTTGGATGTTGCAGTTTGTTTTGGAATGTCGCGTCTGGAGTTTCAAATGTGATGTCAATGTTAACCTTCGGAAGAACAGCACTCTTTGAAGAGGGAGTAGCGGTCGTTTCCAGCATTTGGTGGAAGGCCAGAGTGAGCAAGGTTTTGAGTGTTTCATTGACATCATTGATCAGCATAAGCCTCGTTGTTCAAGAAGTGGCAGGCGGTTCTTGGGCAGCACGTCGCGGGGCAATGATATTCGCGGTGCTTCCCGTGTGATCACTCCAAAAGGCTAATGTGCTGTACTGCTCAAACAAATCGGGCGGCAAAATGGTGTCTCGTTGTTTGAACTCCACCTTTTGATGCACCCGATGCAACCCACTCACGCCTAAAGCTTGATCAAATTCAGGAGCATCGAATTCCACCTGATCGTAGTCGTGTTCAAATGTTGGTTCGCCAATGAATTGATAAATCAGGGGCATGACTTCTTCAGGGGAGCGAGTGAACAACTCATAATCCAGCACCAATAACGAGGGAGCATATTCACTATAAAAGGCTTCCTTAAACGCACACCAGGCTAACCCCACCAACCGATCCGGCTGAGCCAACGTTTCCACTCGGCTGTAAACCGTGTTGCGTTCCACGTCATTGCCAAACAAGCGGGTGTTTTCAAACGGGTTTTGGCGCAATAAGCGTTCAATGCTGTCCATGATCCAAGCCACATTGCGCACACAACAAATGATTTTGGCTTCGGGATACAAATTCAATAGAGCGGGCAATTTACTGCACCAGATACGGTTGGTGTCAAAGATCACGCTTTTATCACCCATTTCCTCGTAATATGACGAGAAAATCCCTTTCAAAATCGCTTTGCGCTGATTGTCGTCCGTGAGTAAGGCGATTTCACTACCCGCACTCATCAACTGCAAATTGGAAACAAATAAGGAGCCTATCGGACTGGTCATGCTGGCATGAAACTGAGGGTTTTGGCGCAACAATGCCGATAACAATGTGGAGCCCGAACGGGGTAAACCAGAAATGAAGTGAAGCTTAGGTTGCATAAGTCATGTTTGATTTAAAGGGTTTCAGCAGCCGTTTGAAAATCGGCTAACAAATTAACCAGTACTTTCGCAGCTGACTTTAATTGCCGAGAGGCAGTGCCTCTTTTGTTCACTGCGTGGAGCGGTAACCAAGTACTGTAAGCTTTTTCCCAAGAAAGCATCTGATGCTCACTCAGCCAATAGATATTGCACAGCAAATGAGCCGGAGCTTCTGCCAGAATAGTGGTTTCTACGACGGCTCGGAAGGTTGTTGGCTTGAACCGTTCAATCCAGTTGGGGAACAAAAAGCTCATTGTGAGTTCATAAGGGACTTGAGGGACGTGCGTTGCTGCTGAACGCAATAAGATGTGCTCTATGACGTGGAATCCCTCAGGTGGTTTAGAAGGCATTGGTGATGGAACCAATTGTTGTTCCCTGGTATCAGAAATTCCCAGCAATCGGCACAAACGCACATACAATCCCGATACGTTGGAAGATCCCCAAATGGGTGAAGTTTGGGTGGCATTGAATGCGGTTCCACGTCGTTGGCTCATGGTGTCATAGTTGGCCAAAAATTGAGCCAATGCGGCTGCACGCTCTTGTTCCGAAGCGGAACCGGTCAAGACCTTCCATTTCGAAATGTTAGGGAAGACCTCGGCAAACCGAGCGGCCATTTGATTCAAAAACTGATTGTTACGGCTGAGCCCTTGAAGGGATTTCTGAGTTTGAAATGATTCCGCATCCTGACCATAGTTCGCTTGAAAGAGACCCTTTGGCAAAATCGTTTGTAAAGATGCCGATGGATAAGTGGTATCTGCGGTCGCCACTTGTGTCGAAAATAAAGTTTTGAAGTAATCCAGTTGGGTAAAGTGATTCGCCAAGATTTGATCAAACAACGTGAGATACCCTTGAAGTTGTTTCACCTCCCCTTTTCGGGCTGCACTGGCATCGCTTGGCAAATCTCCGGGGCCAATTCCATAGGTGGGAGGGAATTCAAACTGTATCGGTAGGTAATGCGCCAGTTCACGGTCAGTGCCGCAAGGAATGGGCTGCGAATTGTCGAGATTTGACGCAGGCGCAACGGATTTTTGCAAAGCGTCAAAATAGTGCTGGGCTGAAGTTGGATGGATGGTTGCAGGCACTCCCGTGATTATACATTGCAATGACGCTATCCAGTCACTGAAAGCTGGCAAACGGGGGGCCGTGTTCTCAGGGAGTTTAAGAATCCATTCGGTACTTTCCGGGTGCGGCATCACATCCGATGCCAACGACATGGCAAACGCAGAAATACTCTGAACCCCCTCGACACTTTGCAACAGTTTGATCACGGCGAATCGATATAGCTCTGACCTCAAAGCCGCAGCCTCTAATGAGGCCTCGTCAACAAATCCTTTGCTGAGCAGTGGTCCATTGAACAAGGCATCAACCGTTAACCCTTGGGTCAAACCTTCCTCCAACGACAAAAAGTTTATCGAAGGTGAAATATACTGTCTGAGCTGAAAATACAGTTCTGCCGCTACTTTCTCGGGAATCGCAGTGGGGATTAAATTCACGCTGAGTTGAATATCGACGGTTGCAGTAGGTACTGACAGCACGGGTAAAAAATCTTCACACAGATTCCGATTGTCACTCAACAACGATTGCACGGCTTGGGTGGTGGACTTCGCATTGGTTCCTGAATCTATCGCAATCAGCATCTGATAAACCCCCGCATTTGCAGTTCTTTCCGTTGGGGCGGTCACGGGGATCATCCAAGCATTTTGCACCCCATCCACACTGACCACCAACTTTCGAAAATCCAATTCAGTCAGCGGGTTCATAGTCAGAATATCGGCAGCCGGAAATAAGCACTGATTCAATTCAGGAGCACCGGGAGCCACTGCAAGCAGGTCTTCCATGGCAAACGAAAGCCGATAGCTCAAATCGGTGATCGCATAACAAAACTGCTCCAACATGGTGATACCAGGGTCCGAGGAATTGTAGTTGGTCCACGCTCCTGACTCCCCCACCAACTGCTGAAGTAAGTTCAATCCTTCTTGCAGCAAAAATGCATAATTCATTCCCGGCGTGCTCGGTGGGGATGGGGGTAAAATTTTGGATGGTGCCATGATCCTTTTTCCCCCTATGCCTTAACGATGGTGTTGGTCGTTTGGAAAGTTCCTTGACCGGTATATTGTTTTAGAGGATCGGGGGTGTTTGCAGGAGGTGGGGCTTGAGCTGGTTTGATCACCGTGAACAATGCCGTAAACTGAGAGCCTTGCACCAATACCGGCTGATTGTTCGATGTTGTGGTGCCTGACTGTTGGTCAGGAGCCAGTTGTTGGATTGATAGCATTCCCATTCCGGCCTCCAAATAGGTGTCAGTCTCATAAGGGCATGGCCCCACCATCACCTCGGCTTGATCCCCGAATACACACACAGATTTTTGATTGATTGTGTCAACTCCTGATGCACTTAACGTTCCGGTTTGAACTGTCACTTTGGCATCCCCAAAGGCAGGCTCAAACACAACTTGATCTCCCTGGACCAACACAAAGCTGGGCATGGCTCATCCTTCTGATGCGAGTTTCAAATTCAGTTGGGCTTGGAGGGTTTGTAACAACGTTTCATGCTCTTTCATTTGAGTTTGTAAGGCTAAAATTTCTTTGTTTTTCTGAATCAACTCGTTGAGCAGTAACGGAGTCAGTTGGTCATACCTCACCGTCTCCGGTTGTCCTTCAGAATTATGAATCACCAGATCTGGGAAAATCGATTCGACCTCTTCCGCAACCAAACCAAACTGATCGCTGGGAGGATCCTCTTTTTTGTAATTGAAAATGACGGGATTGAGTTGGTAGATTTTGTGTGAGGCTTGCCCCATGGTGCGGATATTGGTTTTATAGCGGCGGCTGGAAGAATGGGTACCAACATGACCATAAAAAATGTCGATAAACAGTTGTGAACCTCCATGAACTTTCCCTAAATTCTTGTGAGCAATTGATCCAGAAGTCTTGAGGGCAAGACCGCCCTGCGTACTATTAGTAGCAAAGATAGACGCGCGATCTGAACCGTTGGAAACCGTGTAAATGGCCTCCCCTTCACTCATATTCTCAGCATGGATAGCTGGTTTAAATTTATTTTCGGTTCGAGCGTAAATGGCGTGCCCTAAACCCGTATTTACGGCTGAGATAGCCGCAGAAATAGGTTTGTTATCAGATTTACCTTGAATGGTAGCGTAAATGGAATGTCCTTTTCCTGAATTTCTAGCATAGATAGCAGCTTCTTTTTTATTATCACTGTTGTTGGTAGCGTAAATGGCGCTCCCTAAATTCTTATCGTTTTGAACTTGCATCACGCTATTATTCGAAGTTTTATTTCCTATAAGGAAACTATTGATTCCCGAGATACTCCCGCCCGTGATATCGACATTGCTAGCAACCAGGGTGTCTGTCACTTTCAATTTACCCTCAGCATAAACGGCGTACCCCGAACTCTTGGCATGAATCGCATAGTGCTTACCTTTATTTTTTGCTTTGATAGTCGAGTGATTGTCACTATTATTTTTTGCATAAATAGCTCTACCACTAAAATTGTCTCCTTTTTGATTATAGGCATAGATAGTCGGGGATTGGGTATTATTGCTTGTAGCGGAAATGGCAGTTTTATTAGCATCAGTCTGAGCGGCAATACAATCTGTGTTTATCTGGGTTCCCGTCATAGTTCCCCCCGAAATCGTAGGCTTACTTATCGTGGCCTCCGTCATAGTTCCTCCCGAAATCGTAGGCTTACTTATCGTGGCTTCCGTCATAGTTCCTCCCGAAATCGTAGGCTTACTTATCGCGGTTCCCGTCATAGTTCCCCCCGAAATCGTAGGCTTACTTATCGCGGTTCCCGTTATAGTTCCCCCCTGAATATCCACATCTTTAGCAACCAGAGTGTCTGTCACTTTCAATTTACCCTTCGCAAAAACGGCGTACCCGGAACTTTGGGCATAAATCGCATGACTGGTACCTAAGTTCCATGCAAAGAGAGTCGCGTGATCGTTACTAGTACTTTGTGCATGAAGTGCATGTCGGGTACCCATATTATATGCCAAGATGGCAGAGTGCTGATCACTATTATTTGCTGCATGAATAGCGATACCACTATATTTGTCCCCTTTTTGATTATAGGCATAAATCGTTGAAGATTTGGTGTTTTTGCTTTTGGCGGAAATGGCAGCCTTAGCAGCATTAGTATAAGCGGCAATGTAATCTGTGTTTATCTGAGCTCCTTTAATACTTCCTCCAGAGATATTTGCTTGATCTACGGTCAAATCAGTAGACTGTATGGCGTTGACATAAAGTGTGCCTTTTTCAGGTTTTGTGATTTTTTTTCCCCCCGATGCGCCTAAATCCAAAATCATCAACGAATTGGTTTGAGTTCCGCCTTCAACGGAATTGATCTGCAATTGTTGGTCTTGGGCATCATAGGTCAAACCAACCCCCGTCCCTTCCTCGTTTTTAGAAGGTGACATAAGTTCCAACGTTGCGTTGCCTCCCTCAGCCATTGCTTCCAGCGACATTTGCGTATTGCCTTGGTTTTGAGAAACCTCCACTTGATCCCCATCAAAAACCAACACGGAATCAATCAAGTCTTCAAAATCTTGTTGCGTCGGACGACTCCCGGCCGCGAATTTCTTTTTCAACTCTGAGCGAGATAAAGACTCAGTTGTCTCAGATTGTTTTTTAGTCATGATTGGCTCTCCTGCAAATAAAGCATTGGTTTTGTATCAGTTGACGATGAGACTTTTTCCGTAGCCCCTCTATTGTGGCTACTACCTGGCTAAGGATAAATGATGAAATCGGCCTCAACTTCCATATAACCGATTCCTTGATAATCCAACGGATCACAATTCTGCACTTCCACCAAATCGATCCAGTGGTGCGGTGCCGATATCAAGATCGCATCGGGACGACTCGCAATCGCTATCTCCGCATCATAAGTGTGAGGTTCGACCCGATAAGTCGGATTGGGCAGCAATCGAAAATTCGCGAGGTAATCCACATAGGGGAGTTGTTGCAATTCAAACAACACTGCTGAGTTGTAAACGGTGTTCACCCAAGGTCGATTTCCAGGCGAGTTGTTATCCCACGGGGACAAGAACTGAATGATCGCCTGATTCAACTGCTGCACGTAATAACCGGTGTTGTCGTTTTCAATGAATCTGACTGCCATGCGATATTGCACGGCCTGATAAATGGGGAGCCGGACTTCCAAACGTGCTGAAGGCGACATCCATTGTTGAAGCCATTCTTCGATTTCCAGCAGCAAGGGAGTAGAGATTTGTGAAGTTGGGGAGGAATTGGGAAACACTAAAACGGTGACAGTACCCGGCTGAAAATCAACCTGTTTTTGTGAATCGATTTGCCGCTGTTCGGCTTGGGTTAAACACTTTGCCGCATAAATCTGGGGAAATTGTTCCAACACCAACTGTTCGTAATCTTTGGGAGCCAAGGCCCGTTGTTTGTGTTTCAGCCGTTCACTAACCCTTGTGTTGAACTGTGATGTGCTTTCAGCAGCACGTCCTCCGAATGAAGTGAGGGGTTGCACCACTTTCGATATTTGAGGATTGGAGTGCGCTAACTTGCTGATCTGTTCAGCCGCTAAAGGAAAGCTGTAGGTTTCCTGAGAGGTTTCAGGAACTTGCAAGGTGGCACTCACCGCATTGGTCCACAACTTCGAGATGGTGGCCGGAAGCGGAGTGGTTTGTGACACAGCCCGCAACCAAAACACCCCTGGAGGCATCCGCGTACCATTAAAATTGACCGTTTGGGGCAAGCTCCAACAAATGATTCCACTGGTCATGAGTTGATCGGTGGTATCGATCAAAATGTTTCCAGGGTGGAAGTCCACCCATTGATTCCCATTGAGATAGCTCCACTGAAGCGAATTACTTGCCTCCCCGACCTCGCTCAGGGCCAAATGGATTGAAAACAACACCGACAGATTTTGGGGCAATTGAACTTGTTCCACCCCCAGATATAAATTCCCTGCATGCGTGTCTTGTAAAAACAAATAGGCATTTTCGGTGGTCACCGTCACTTCCCCAAAGGGATGCAAACACATTAATTGCGATGCGCTGGAAGTGCTAGGCTCTGCAATCGGAAATGACCAACTGGCGTTATAATTCACTGAAAAACTTTTGAGAATCGGCTTAGCAGGCGGCGGTGCCACTTGGGATGTCGTCGTGACCGTTGCGGATGTCGTCGTTTGTTCGTCGCTTGTTGTGGAGGGGCTGGTTTTGATCGTTGATTTCGTCGTCACCGTATTGGATGGGTCGGCAGGTGGAGGTTTCGATTTCGTATTCGATAACTCCAATTGGAAATAACGCTCCCATTGCCTGGGGTCGCTAGATTTTGTGGAGTGTAAGGCAAAATCACCGAGGTCATTTTGAGAGCTTTGGCTGGGAGTAAAGGTCAATGCGCTCTGAGCTGAATCGCTTTGTGTTGCCGTAAATGGCAGCGGTTTTCCAAAAGCAGTGGCTCCGTTGGAACTCACCAAATTCAATGCTCCTTGCTTCGAAGCCATTGTGGAGGAATCGGCAATAGCGCCAGCCGTCTTCCAAGTTAGATTGAGTGTGAGGTTTGTCAACGGGAGGGTACTGAGTGCCGGACCCGCCAGATACAGGGAGTCTCCGACTTCGGGTTGGTTTCCAAAAGGCGCAAACGGAAATTTAGGATTCAACAAAACTGAGTCGTTGCGCAGCAACACATTTGTTGCTTCGGAAACATTCACCTGGATCTGAACATGCTTCACTTTGAGTGAGGTCAGACTCCCCAAAGAATCCAAGGATGTGAGACGGCACTCGATCCGAGGCCATTCTGTTATGGATTGTCCGGCACTATTTTTTTGAACCGTCGGCTGTATGGGGGGAGCTGAGCTACCAAAGGTGGCTGAGATCTCTAGAGACGATTGATCGGGATGAACTTGTGCAGTGCTCGACTGAGCAGGAATCGTTTGTCCGGTCATATGGCAGTGAACCGAAAACGCTGATGACAGATCGGTCGGAAGAGTTGCTGGAATGTTATGGCAGGTCAGAGTCAGGGTGATGGTGCGTGTGCCGGAAGGCAACACGAGGCCTTGCGACGTAACAGTAAACCCTGGTTGATAGCGTTTTCCCGATGGAATCGAACTCCCTTGTAGCGGGGCGCCCAAAGCCGACCAAGGTTGTGGTTTGCCCGATAAATCAATCGACTGCGTGTAAAACCCTGTGATCTTCGAACGGCTTTCTGCGCTCTCTCCTGGAGAGTGGGTTCCTGGTGTTTGTTTCGCGAGGGCCAACGTCATGACATGGCTGATCTGAGCAGATGTGACCTGAAGCTCTTGAGTGGTGGCGTATTGACGAACCGCTCCTTTGGACGATGCCGCTTCGGCATTTAACAGGGTCCCTTGAGGAAGCATGATGGAGGAGGTTTGTTTTGTGGGTGTGAATGCCACATTCACAGTGTCAGCAATGGTTTTTCGAGGGAATAACTTCAACCCCTGAGAATAATAAAAATTGAGAAGTTCTGCGGGTAGGTTGTTGAATTGCTGCTTGGGGTATTGCAACAGTTGGAGAAACGTCCATATCAACGCAAAATGCGGTTGACCGGACATGGTTTCGAAATCTTTCTGAAAGAAGGCGGACCAATTGCCTCGGATCTGATTGGACAGGTCATAAAAATTCAGACCTTTCGCATATTGCTGTATTAAGGTCAGCAACTCTTCGGGCGTATGATCTTCCACCCCAATATAGTCGGGCTGCAAAGCCTCCAATTGTCGTTCCGGTTGGCTCAAACCGGTTGGAGATTGAGGTGTTTTCATGTTCCCGATTGAGGGCTGGATGGTGATTGAGAGGTGGATTCCAACAACGCACTGGCTTCGTTAAGATAGTAACTGAAAACCTTATTGTAGCGGCTGTTGGTTTGACGAACCGTATAGTCCACCTGGATGTTGAGCATTCCGGGTTCATTATCCTGTGGCACAACCGAAACGCTGTTGACCGAGATTCGTGGCTCGTAGAGCAACAGAGATTCATGGATGAGATTTTGGATTTGGGTCAACAGACGGTGGTCAAAATCCCCAAATGCAAAGCGATGCAGGTCGCATCCAAATTGGGGCAACATGGGGCGTTCACCAGGCATGGTGGTCAGAATCACTTGAAGATCATCTGAGACATTAGCTTCTCCCGAGTTCATTATGGCCTCCCCCGCAATGGGGTCGAACTGAGGAGGAAAACTCCATCCACGTCCTAAAAAATAATCGTTTTCCATCAGAAATCCTTTTGCTTGACGCTCATTTCAAATGCACTTCGCTACCATTGATCGTCACCGGCTGCGAAGAGTCCATCTCGATGCCATTTCCAGTCATCTTGAACTGATTACCGTTTTTATCCTGGAGGGTGATGCCTTCTTTTTGATTCAACACCACCTGATTGCCAGCTTGGTCTTGAATCGTGATGCTTTCCCCTTGGGTGATCACGATTTGATCCTCTTTCCCATCGTGAATGGAAATCCCTTTGCTGTTCGTTTGAATTTGGTTTTCGTTCTGGTCTTTCCACAGAATACCCGCCTGGTCATCTTTTTCCGTCAGGGTCAATGAGTTGCCTTTTGGTGTTTCTAGGCTTACGGAGATGTTTTCACCATCGAACAACAGTTTTGTCTGCTCTGGAGTCACAATACCGTTTTTGGGTTTTTTCGGGTCGGGTTCCAACGGTGGCGGTTGTTTCTTGCTATGCATTGCTCCCAATATAATGGCTTGCCGAGGATCGGCTCCCAAAAAGCCCAGCACAACCTCGTCATTGGGATTGGGGCGGAAAACAACCCCATGTTTTTCGCCAGAATAGATTGAAGCGAGTCTGGCCCAAACCATGTTGTCTTCAGGTTTATCGATGGTGGGTATCTTCACCCTCACGCGATATTCTCCTTTAGGATCTTCTTCCACCTTAACCACGATTCCGATTTGCAAACCCGCGACTGGGGCGACTAAACCAGAAGCCGCAGGCTTGGCCATATCGGGGCGTTCAGAAAACCAATCAGGGGAGGCTCCAAACTGACAATCTGTAAGCCACCCATCCTTATTCACCCGATGGCGAATGCCTGTGATTGGAGTATTGCCGTTGAATCGTTTGCCAAGACCCTTAATTTCCACCAAACTTCCCAAAAGCCAATCCGCCCGGCCTTCGATTTGAATGCGACCGCGTAACATCGACATGCGAGATTTGATCATGGCTGCTTTGGCCCAGGCTTTTCGTTCTTCTTTTGTCATGTAACCTGAATCAATGAGTAGTTCATGATCGGTGGCTCCGAATTTAGGCTCGACCTCCATATTGCCTTGAACCAGTTCAAAAGAATTCTCCACCATAGAGTCAGTCATCTTTTGTTTTTCGCTATCCCAACTTGTGCTTAAGACTGAACTGTATTGACGGCTCGTGTCCAACTCGAATTCGAAGTCATAAATGGAATCGATGCCATAATCGATGGTCCCTACCGGCTTATCTTTAGGCTTAGGGGGAAAGATCGAAATTTTCCCATCTTCGAGAGCCACCCAAAAACCGTTGGCATCGGCACGCGTGACCAAGAAATCCCAGTTGCTACAGGCATATTGGATCATTTCAGGAAATACGATATCTGTACTGGTTAACGAACCAACTTCCACTTCAGGAAATGGCTCTAGCAATTGTTGCCAAACATCCGAATCGGTTACTTCGGAAAACACGACACTTTTCCGCTGAGTGGTGAGCTGGTAAGCAACATCTTTAAGCCCTACCTTCAGCAACGTTCCGTTCGGTGAACCTTTGAGCTCTTGTTTAACCACGATCCCTTTAAACACCTGTTGATCTTTTCCGCTAGGCCCTGTTTCCCCCTCGTAACGGAGCAAGATGACCATCACATGTCCTGGCTCAAAAAATTTACTATTGCTGATACTGAATTCTCGTTTGGCTGGATTGCCATCGATCAACACCATTTCAGCAGTCGGAATTTTGTTGATTGCTTTGCGGATATCGAGCGAAATCACTTCATAGGTGGGGTCTATCGGTTTCCCTCCACTGGTGATGGTGGCGGTGATCGCACTCATGTTTCCCCCTGAGTTTTGGGATCAATGGGGGGAAAGACCAATCTTCTACCAGCAACCAGTGACCGAAAATGATTGAGATGATTGGCTTGGGCAATGGCAATGTAATGGGACGGATCTCCATATTCTTGCTTGGCAAGTTGTGGCAACTTGTCACCTTCGTTCACGGTAACTATCTTGGTGAGATCTGGGGAGCTCTTGTTTTCTAGCATCGCCAGCTTTTTTTTATCCGCCGAAGCAACAAACTGCGTCTTCAATTCGGCTCGGAGGGGAATTCCGGCGCGATCAAATAAGGTGTAATGAATGGTGAGCTGTTCGAGATAACCTTCAAAATGCAGCGAACCCCACTCGATTTTCAGCTCATGTGGCGAGTGTTTGTGACCGTCCATCTTTGTAGTGATCCGATAAAACGTTTGGATCTGTTGGCTGATGGGTTTCAAACCTCCAACAATTGAATTCAAACCTCCCAAATGGGGGCCTCGCGAGTTGTCGAAGATCAGGGTTAAGGCAAGATGTGCGGGAAGGCTGTAAGAATAAATTTGTTGTTTACCACTGGTGTTGATGCCCTGGGGTGCCGCAAATTTATTTTGATAGGTCAGAGAGTATGTTTCGGGATTGAACATAACTTCGAAGGTCTCCCCCAATGCAGCGTTTTCTCCGATGGCCGTGATGGTTAGCTTTTGTAATTTGGAGGATAAACTGGATAACAATCCCATGGTGTCGTTCTCCTTATCGCTCTTTGGATTGATCCAAGCGTTTCAAGACTTGCTCCACGCAAGCTTCGATGATTTCCTCACGTTCGCTATCCGATATAGGTGGCCGCTCTTCGGTTAGAGAAAAAGCTGACTCGGCATTTTTCACAAGGGTTGCGTTGATGGTCAGTTCTTTGATTTCCACAGTCATTTGTATCCCTCTTTTCCTCACACAATCATCGTTTTTACTCGCTTGTAAGCGAACTCTAAGGTCTCGATAACCACCTGATTGGCGTTGGCATCGAAATCGGAAAGAGTCCACTTCACCGGGTAGGCATTCACAAACAACCATCCACCATAAACCGGCAAATTATCTTTGTTCAAAGGGGAGACCAAGACATTGCTCGGAACCAAAATCATGGTGTTCATGGCCGCATCAAATGCGATATCTAGAGCCGATTTGACAACCAGTCCACGTTCCAGAACCAGATTGCCGTGGGTGACTCGGGTCGGCAAGGAATACTTGTTAAAATTGTCTCCTCCCGAAACGATATCCTGAGTCGTAATGGTAGTAGAAAGCCCCGAGATTTTTTGAAACGCAACATCGAGTACATCGGGCACGAAGCCTCCCAGAAAAAACACCGCCATGAAGCGATAACTCACCGGAAGTGAAAATGAGTCATTGTTAAGCGATAGTGCCATATGGTTCCACAGTCCTCAGAGTCTTTAACTCAATTACGGCTTTTTATAGGTGACCGAAAGTGAGTCTGCCATGAGTTCCAGACTTTCAATCGCCACCTCGTTGGCACTGGCATTGAAGGTTGGTGCATGCAAACTCTTAGGAAAGGCGTTTTTGACGGTCCATGTCACCAAAATTTGTTGGGCATCCGCGTTGTTGAGACTGATGGTGATGTCTCGCTTTTCCACTGTGTTCATTTGGACTGTTGAAATCCAATCGAACAATTTGGAATCTCCCGGAATCACCCCTTTTCTTAAAGTGAGTTCTACGGGGGTGGGTTGTCCTGGCATGTGGTAAGGAGCATTGATTCCATCTTTGTAGGTGATGGTTTGATAACTGATTGATAGGCCGGAGACTTCCGAGAAGGCGTAAGTATCCTTTGCCATGTGTACGATAAATTTCCATGCTGGAAGTGGGTATTGATTTTCCATCTGTTTAGCAGTCGTGGCCATAGGAAGCTCCTGGTTCGTTTAAGGTGATGTTGCAGATTTCAACTATTGGGAATTAGCTGTTTTGGACAAACTGGGTAAATTGTAAAATGATGAATTCGGCAGGCCGAACCACCGCTAAGCCCACTTTCACGATTAAGTTTCCGTTGTCCACATCGGATTGTGTCATCGACTCACCCAATCCGACTTGCACATAAAATGCTTGCGATGGCGAAGCCCCCACCAAAGCACCTTCTTCCCACAGAGTTTCCAAAAACGTTGAGATCATGGTGCGAATTTTTAACCAAGTCATGGCATTGTTGGGTTCAAACACGGCAAAATCGATGGAGGGTTGAATCGACCCCTCCACATAATTGAACAATCGCCGAACGGACACGTAACGAAACGAATTGTCGTTTCCGTCCAGAGTTCGTGCTCCCCAAACCAATGTTCCTTTTCCAGTAAAACTCCGTATGGCGTTGATTGATTTTCCTGAACTGGTCACGTTCATCGGACCTTGTTCTTCTGTGGTGATCTTGAGGGTTGGACCGACCACTGAGGTCAAACTCACGTTCGCAGGAGCTTTCCACACACCAACCTGCTGATCGACCGTGGCATAGATGCCCGCAATCGTGGAACTAGGAGGCATGATGACATTGGTTTGCCCTAAAGCAGCAATGACTTGGCTAGCTAAACCGGAATCGACGTTCCGCAATGCGTCCAAAGTCAGTGTTGAGCCTTGTTTCAAATTGGTAGAATTCAGTTGGGGGACCGATTTTGAATCTCCATAAGGGGTGATATTGAAATTACCACTGGGATTGTTTTTTAAATAATTATTCCAAGCGTCAATGACTGCCTTGCTAGTTGTATTTGAAGCCACCGTTATAGTGAGTGCTGGAGCAGAGGAATCGGTGTTGATTGAAAAGGAAGGTGGCCCAGAACCATCAGTTTTAATAGAGAGTTTTGGTATAATCTTACCGTTATAACTGACCAGCATACCGGTGGCCTTAGCGGTATAGAGGTTTGATGCGGAGGGAAATTGAGTAAGTTTCAGAGATTTCGATTCGGTTTGTTTTTCCGATGGATCTTGAGGTGTGATTTCGAAACTACCTTTTGACTTATCAGATTTTCCCCAGGCTGTGACGATTTCTTGGTTGGTGGTGTTTGCAACCACCGTTATGGTTAATGACGGTGAGGAGGCTTCAGTTTTGATTGAAAATGAAGGTGGTTTGGGATCTGCACTTTTTTGAGCGGAATTCACTTTGAGCGTAAGCTTCGGAGCAACCGTACCAGTGTAACTGACACTCAACCCTGTAATTTTGTCGGTTTTAAAAAGCTCTGGTCCTTTCACGGTTACCGAGACGGTTTGGGGAGTGTAATGATAGTTCAACGTCGTTTGCAAATAAGGATAATAGGCTGCGCCGTATTCTAAATTGTTTGTCACGACATTGTTGCGAAAATTTGAAACATCGTTATCAATTTCAGAGTCGGTGTTGGCCGAAGACGATGCAGGGGTATTCGCTGTTGAGTATTGGTTCATCACCACATCAAAAATACAAAAGCGATCTTTCACTTTCTCGCACTGGTTCAATGCTAGGGGAATCAACGTGTTGTAATAATGAGCTTGTGTGAGATTGACTGCATCGACGAGTACTAAAAGAGTGGGATGATCTTCTTTTTTCAAGGCTGTTAGCCCCTTTTTAAATAGATCAACAGCAGAGGTTGAATCGGAATAAGAGCCGATAGAGACGATGTAACAGGAACCGCCGCCGTTTTGAAAAAACATTTGAATGGCATAGGCCATCAAGAATTGAGGCACCGGATCAGGCACTGACAACGAAATGTTTGTGCTGTTGGGGTATGTTTCAATGTTTGCTGTTATTTTGCTGGGATCGGGTCCCCCAAAATAGGATTGGTATTCCAAATAACTGGTGATGTGTTGGGGGTTAGTGATGGGTTGGAGCGTGGCCGGGTTGATCGCTTTCTCCGTAAAACCGATAAATGCGGGAATGGATGTGGCAGCTCCCACCACGGAAGGAGCTTGATTGAAGATCTCCTGGATGTAAACACCAGGTGCTGTTGGGTTATTCATGACTCTCTCCTTCGAGGGTTCACCATCGTTTCTTTTAAATTGAGGTTCTTACTATTAAATAATTGAAATCACTCGAAATACACAACTCTTGATTTGGTAGAAATATTACAACCATTACAGTGAGGTGTGAATGAATTAAATCTCTCCTAACGTAGTGTTAAAAGCATTTGCAAGACATTATATGATTCCATAGGAACGATAACGCTTGGAATTTCCCCTTTCACGGACAGCCACAATCCATGAGAAGTGGAGTGGACGGCCTCCCGACAACCCGTTGTATATCCAGTGTATATTGGCTGACATGCTTTGCTAATTAAATTATCAAATGATAAAAATTAATACACTGATTTTAAATAGGAAAATCACTAAGTCTAATAGCATCAGGGTAATTCTTTTTTTTCCGATCCGTAATCGCAAAAACGCCTATTTTTACGAAACTTTGGATGGAGCGTTTGTTGGAGATGTGTTGATGAGTCTGATTTACGCTTGCCAGTTGGTTCAGCGTAATCCTTTTGAATATCTAGTTGAGTTGCAACAACATGCCGATAAACTGAAAGCCCATCCTCAAGACGGGCACACTTTCAGGGATGCTGGCTCAAAAATTGATCTTTTCTCGGAAAGCTTCAGCGTTTCCTGTTATCACCCCGCTGTGAAGTGGGGAAGTCTTCATCAATCAGAGGGCCTGCAATTGCTTTCCATAGAGCAGTTGGGTGGCTTGAATTTCTGGCGTGGGATCTATCAGGATGATTTCCACACGGCGGTTGGCTTCTTTGGCAGCTTCGTAAATTTCGCCGGTGAGTTCGGTGTAAGGAACTTTGGGACGGGTGTCCGCAAAGCCAGATACCGATAGATTGGTGGGATCGAATCCGACCTGTTTGATCATGAACAAGGCCATCGATGTGGCACGAGCCGAACTCAATTCCCAGTTGTTGCAGAAACGGGCCTTGCATTTCGTTCGCAAAGGATCGTTTTTAAAGATGGGGGCGGGGTCGCTATGGCCTTCAATGATCACTAGGTCGTCAGGATAGGTTTCTCGAATTCTGGCAAATAGTGGTCCTAACAGTTGTTCTGCCTTTGAAGACAAATCCGCACTCAAAGTTTGGAATAAGAATTCCTGCGGAAGGGAAATGATGCAGCGTTGCGGATCGGCACGTAACTGGAAATTGGCAAACACATCGGGATAAGCCTCCATATAATTGCCAATCGCCCGACAGTCCTTGATGTTGAGGCTATCCAATACATGAATCAGCATCGTTTGGGGGTGCACGATGATGGCATCACTTGCGGAATCCATCGTCACGACGAGGGTTTTGGTCGGTTCCCACTTGGGATTGGTTTTGAGCCGGAAGGTTTTGGTGATCTCCGTCTCTCCAGGCAAGATGCGGAGCCTACCATTTTCCAGATTGTGCTCAAGCCCCGGAGCCGCCGCGCTGTCCACAGAATAATAGATTTCAACCGGCAAGCCACTGCGATTGTTCAACTTGGCTTGGAAGCTCACTGCCCCCGCAGTTTCCAAAACTTCGATTTCGTCTGTTTCCCATGCCACCTGGGGGGTGGGGTCGTTGTCAGCAATTTGATACGTTTGTGTGGTGATTTCGTTGGGACGCGCGTTCGAGACCGGCCCTCCCATGATGATTTCCAATTTTTTGTCTCGTTGATGGAGCACGTTATCATAAAGCTCAAAATCGAAAGTCCCTTCTTCTTGTCCTGCGGGGATGAGGATGAGGTTGTCTTCCAGGTTATGATCGTTCCCGAACTTGGCATTGCCCCGAACCAAGAACGGCACGGAGACCAAATATTCGGTCGGAAATTCCAGTTTGGCTCGGATGGTCACGATACGGTCGGATTCGGTTAAATCGGTGACCAATTCCTCAAAATCCACTCCCGGAATGTTGTTGACCAAGGTGATGTAAATAAAAAAGATAAACAACAGCGTGATCATGTCTGCAAACGTAATGATCCATTGCCCCGTCGTGCGGGTACGGCGTTTCTTCTTAGGAAAATCGGTATAAGAATCATTCATAGAAACTCGATGGCAGCAGGTCCTGGGTTATTTCAACAGATCCGGGTTTTGGAGGAATTGAGAGCGAGCGCCTTCTGGCAAATGGTTGACCAATTCATCACGCGCCACGCTGGGCAATTCTTTGCGACGCAGCAACAGGATGCTGTCGCGAACCATGAGGAAGATGCGTTGATGGGCTTCCTGCAACTGGGCCCGCTTGGAAGACAACGGGTAAAACACGAGGTTGGCCATCAGTACACCATACAGCGTTGTGACCAAAGCCAAAGACATCGCGGCAATGATCTCACTGATATTGCGACCTTGGGCTTGTGACATCAACAACACGAGACCGATGACGGTTCCCACCATGCCAAAGGCAGGACTCGCCTGGGCCATGAAGTCTAAAAGCTCGATATCTTCATCTGCCTGCCGGTTGGCTTCTGCGATTTCGGCATCCATGATCGTTTTCATGGCTTTTTCCTGGACCACTTCAATGGCAATGAACTTCCGCACCCACTGTCGCAATTTTTCATGTTCCAGATTTTCGATATCGGCATCGGTGAGGTGTTCCCCGCGGGATCGCTTGACCGCCATTTTTAGAGAGGAAGCATAAATGTGTTCTAAGTTTTTATGCCACCGCCTCGGTGAGATATAAGGTTCTCGTAAATCGAGCCGTTCCCGAAAAAAGCGAATGTAGGATAAAATGGTCAATGAAAACAAACAGCGAAGAATCCGACGGAACGAAAACGCGATCATCACCGAAGACACCACACCGCCAAACACAATCAGAAACGAACTCAAATCCAGAAACCGCCAGATATTCTGCTGCGCTTCCTCACTCAGATCAAAATAGTCCACTTCAGGTGGCGGTTGGGTGACGGCGGCAATGGTTGGGTCATCGTTGGGATTAGGGATCTCAAATGTGGGCTGGGTGGCATTGGAAACAATCGCAAAATACAAAGCGGCCACACCAATAAGAATTCCGATTAACGTGCTGATATTCCACATAGCTACTCTTTGCAGTTAAGGTGAATGGTTGATTGGCTGGGGCGACAGATCACTTATGCCACTGATGCATCACTTGTTTCAGTTCGAGCGTTTCTGCGTTGGCTTGAATCTGAGAGATCAAGACGTTGCGGAGACGGCCAATATCCTGCTTGGAAGGATTTTCACGTTCCAACAATTCTTTCACTTGACCTCGATTGACTTCATCAAAACAGTCTTCCACCGCCGCTTGAACTTCTGGAGGCGAGTCCATCACCGCAGTCAAGGCAATGAAAATCCCCACTTCATCCAACAAGCCTTTGAGTTTATCTCGATTGATCAATGGCAAGGCGTCGAAATCAAAGCTGCGGGCTTCGATTTCATCTTTCAAGTGTCCGCTATTTTTGTCCAAGGAAGAAAGCACACGATCTCGGAAGTTGGAACCGAGAGAGCTGGTGAGAAAAATGGCCTGTTCCACCCCATCGACTTTTTGTGTATGCGGCAAGCCCATTTTTTTCGCTTTGGCCTGCAAATGTTTCGCAATCTCATAAACCTTGGTGAGGGGAATATCTTTGATACGTCCCAACTCCTTCATGAGTTCCAACTGAGCCGTTTCTTCCAGCCCTTGAACATATTCCAAAGCCACCGATTGCGACAATTCGTTCACGGCCACGGCCTTAACGGGTAATGACTCCTTGTCCGTTAGCAGCTCAAAAGCGTGGGCATTGAGTTCGAGGAGAAAATTGAAAGGAGCTTCCTCATCGTTTTTGGAGGACTTCCCTTCTGTTTGAGAGGAAAGCGAGGCTCCCATTCCACTGGTTTTGGCAAACAAGCCGCTATCCAGATTCTCTTGTCGTTTGGCTTTATCATATTGCTCCAACGCTTTGGCCAAGGTATCGATTTGTTTCCGTTGGTACCCTAAGTTACGACTGAGGAACCATCCCAGAACCATCATGACTAGCGCGATGCCACCCACCAATCCCCAAAAAGACAGTCGGTTGTACATCGTCGTGGAACGCTCCACATTGGGTTCAAACCATAAAAAACGCATGGCCAGTGTCTGGATTTCGGGGGGCACCTGACGAGCAGCGTCTTGGGCACGTTTCCAACTGTTGTCCATACGAGCGTCATCTTGTTCGAGATAAGCTTGTTGTGCCGATTTCAGGTTGTCGATAAAGGAGAAAAGTTGCTTGAGCTGCCATGCCCCTGACATGTCTTCCAAACGCACATTGGCATTTTCCAACATTTTCCCCACGATAATGGTTTCGAATTGATCAAATCCACGAGAGAAATTCAGATTCACCGAAGCTTCTTCAATACGCCGCTTTAAACCTTCCGGATCGGCTAATGGCGACAACACATACAATCGCAAATGGCTGTATTCCAAAGAATCGATCCCTTTGTACTCGGTGGAAGGATCGGCAATATTCACTCCAAAATCTCCCAAAACCAATTGCTCTTTTGTTCGCTTTTCAATGCGGCGTCGGAGCAATTCCGGTTGCACCAGATTCTGTTGCATGTCGTCCCACAACAATTTTTCCAATTTGATTGGAATCGGAACCTTTCGGCTGGTGATGAGGTATTCGTCCAACCGGGTTTGTTCAGTGGTGGCATCGGCTTCTAATGCAGTATCCAAATCCGATACCGAAGTTGTATTTCTCACAGGATTGGGTCGATTTACTGCGGGTGTGGTTTGGACGGCCGGTTGGGAGCTTCGAGAAGATTGGGCTGCTGGGGTTGCAGAAGGGGTTGCCGCAGCCGTCGGACTAGAAGCGGCTGGAGTGGACACGGTTTGAGTCGGCGTCGGCTTAGAAGCTTTGGGTTGTGCTTTGGGTTGTGCTTTAGGCTTCGGCTGAGGCGTGTTTTTTACCGTTTGAGGCTTGGGTTTGCTGGAAGCAGCCGGTTTGGGTTTCTGCACCGTGGCTTTGGGCTGAGCTTTGGGTTGTGCTTTAGGCTTCGGCTGAGGCGTACTTTTAACCGTTTGGGGTTTGGGTTTGCTGGAAGCGGCCGGTTTGGGTTTCTGCACCGTAGCCTTAGCAGCGGGTTTGGGTGTTGCCTTGGGCTTGGGTGTGGCTTTGGGCTTGGTTGCTGCTGGAGCACTGCCTTCGGTATCGGTATCGATCATGTCTCCTAAGGACATTCCCAGGTTTTCTGAAGTATTCGATTTTCCAGAAGAGGAATCGCTGGAGGCAGCATCAGCATCTAACAGATCATCCAAAGAAAAATCTTGGGCGTAAATCGGACTGTAGCTCAGAAGCGTGAATCCCAGGAGCAGCAGCAAGAGATGAATCGATTTCATATCGACCTTTTCCATAAGAGTTGAACGTTACGGATATCGCGAAGTGTGGTTTAACCTCGTCGATACAGATTTTGGATGAATTTCTTAAGCAACGTGATCCGTTGCTGCAAATTCTGGGTGGGAACTTCAGCATTGGCTTTTACCCAACTATCGAGAGCCATGAACAGCAAGACGCTCCCCGCTTGCTGACGCAACAGCTGATGTTCTTTTTGAGGGGTGTGTCGCAAGGCTTCGGTCAGCTCATCCAAAGCACGGGTATAATCCTCATTTTTGGCGGCGTCTTTGATCCGGGCCAGGTATTCTTTGGCGCTTTTGGCTTCTTTCCGTTGCTCCGAAATATTTTGGGCCACCTCTTGGAGTTGATTGGAAACGTCCTGATTGCCACTGCGCAACGCATCCAAACGATCTTCCAACTCACGCTGGAGGCGTTCTTGTTCTTCTTTGATGGCTCTTTTGATGGCTTCCATACTCGATTCGTCCAACGACGTGGCTTGCTGCGATTCCAGTTGTTGTTTCAACTCTTGCAAGACCCGCGGATCGAGTTGCACGTTGTTTCGATTTTCCGCCAATAATTCCTCCATCCGCTCATAGCTGCGCTCGTCCAGGGTCGTCGTATTGGCTTGGCTCATGGCTTCTCCCAACTGACGGAGGCTTTCTTCATCCAAAGTCAATTGAGGCGGTTGCGCGAGCATTTCCTGCAATTGTTGCAAGGTGTCTTCGTCCAGCTTGGCCAATTGAGGCTTTTCTTCTTCCTCTTCAACAGGAGGCTCTTCTTTCAGCATTTCTTCGAGTTGTTTCAGCGTCTCTTCGTCTAACTTGACGGGAGGTGTCTCTTGCTGGGCCAACAATTCTTCCAACGCTTGCAACGTGTTGTCGTCCAAGGGGGAGGGTTTGGGTTTTTGGTTGTCTAGCATTTGCTGCAACTTCGCGAGGGTCTCTTCATCCAAGGTCGATTCTTTGGGTTGATCATCCAACATCTGCCGGAAGGCGGCTTCGCTTGCAGGGCTCAGCCCGGCTTGTTGCTGTTCATTGAGCAGATCTTTCAGAGCATCCATCGTGTTTTGGTCTAAGCTCGCGGTCGGTCGTTGTTGATCCAATAATTCTTGGATTTTACTCAAGCTGTCGTCATTCAAATTGGCTGACAAATCCCGAGTGGTCACCATCGCTTCAATTTGCTGTAAACTCTCATTATCCAGCTTGGCAGGAGCTTGGCGGCTTTCGTTAAACATCAGCTCGATTTGGGCCATCGTTTGATCATCCACCTGTACTGGAGCTTTGGATTCTTCGAGAAGGTCTTCAATACTTTCCAAACTGTCCTCGGAAAGGTTGGAAGGCTGACTCGCCGCTTCACGCATTTGTTCTTGCAGCTGCTTTTGATTCTGGGAAGAGGCGTCTTGACCCGATTTCAGGTCGTCAGCCTTTGATGCGAGATCATCCAACTGATTCCCCAATGCTGCGGCAGCCGCTTGAATCTGCTGGTCGGTTGCCCCTCGGTTTTCGGCAAGCTCGTCTTCCAAATTTTGGAGACCTTGGTCCAAGGCATCCAAAACATTCTCTTGCAGATCCTCATTTTGTTTATCCAAGGTTTTGCGCAGTTGGGATTCGCGTTGTTGTTGAACATCATCCATAAAATGCGACAAATCGGCTAATAAGATCTGTCGTTCATCGGCAGGGCTGCGTTTCTGTTGTCCGTCTCCTCCGCCAGATCCATCTCCGCCTTCACCGCCTTCCCCTCGGTCATCTCCAATCCCGTCTCCCGGAATCTCCATTTTCACCACTTCATCCACGTTGGGATTCCCTGGGGTGAGGTCAAATGACTTTTCGACCAGTTGCCCTTTGTTCAAGACGCGGACTCCCATTCGTCGTGTGTCGTTTTCCCGGGTTTCGGTCAAGGTGATCTCTTGTTTGGCCTTGGTTTCCTCATCCTCTCGGATGCTGCTAAAGATCGTCCGTGTTTCCTTGGGACGCTGTGTTGCGGGTTGTTCAAGAGCCTTTTCGGCAATCGTACAACCAGTGGCAAGAAGCACCCCACAGAGGAAAAAAGGTAGGTTGATGATCCGGTTCATAGTGACCTCATCAGAATAAATGGGTTTTGGATGGTGTTGTTCAATGATGTTGTTCAGTTGTTCAATGATGTTGTTCAGTTGTTCAATGATGTTGTTCAGTTGCTCAATGATGTTGCTCAATCGGGTTCGCAACCTGCGATGCCATTTGCAACAAAGTTACCTCCAGTACCAACCCAAGGTCGCATAGAAACCTTGGAGAAGCGTCGGAGAATCGCCTCCGCTGGAGATGGGAAAGAGGTACGCGAAACTCAAATTCAATTGTTGGGTTAAATCCGCACGCCCCCCTAATTTAAGATAGTTCGGGTTGTTGATAGGATCAGATAAAACCTGAGCCAATCCCAACGTCCCGGTGAGTCGTCCCCGGGTGTACGCGACGCCGCCTTCCAAGACGATCCCCGTCAGGTTCTTGGCATCGCTGAATTCGCTCAAGCCACTACCCAGCCCCTCGGTTTGGCCTCGGAACATCAGGACACTCGCCACCGCGTCGGTTTTGCCACCAAAGAAGTTGGGAGAAATTTCAAGTACAGGCAATTCGACCCCGACCACAAAAGCAGAATGGGTCAGATCTGCGTTTTTAACTCGGCGGGTTGAATCGGTGCTAGAAGGCCGTTGCGTTGATTCAAAATTCAGCAACAAATTCATCACCCCAGCAAACACATTCACGATCTGAGGTGCTTGAGTGAGTGACCGTGAAAATGTGAACGGTTTGTCATCCAAGGGGTACACTTGGAACAGAATGGATTGCTTTTCTTGGACATCATACACTGAGACCATCAGTATCGATTGGGCCTCCAACTCCTTAGCCAAACGTTGACGGCGCTCTAGGTTCGAAATCCCCCGTACGATCCGCACTTGATCATCGCCTTCTTGGATGTATTCGATTTCTCCACATTCATCACATTCCGCCACTTCCACAGTCAGGCCGTCTTGTAATTGTTGGCGGACGGCTCCTTCCAAATCCACCCGAGAGTTTTCGTCAATGGGTTCGTTGTAAACAAACCAGACAGCCAAGCGTTGAATGCCTTCTGGCAATTCGGCTTGGATTCCCGGTAACACTTCACTGATGTCTTCTGCAATCGACAAAGCACTTTGACCACGCTGCACCGAACTCAACAAATCCTGCGCTTGAAGCGGAAAGGCCAACAGCCAACAAAACAAAAAAAGAATACCGCATTTTTTCATAGGGTCCTTTCGTGATTATAAATCCACAATAGCCGTACCGATTCCTGTTTCCATCTCGCCCACTGCATTGAACGTGAAGACCAGGATATGGGTAGCCCCGGTGGGACGTGTGGTTCGTGGCAAAGTGTATTCAATAGTATTCCCAGTTTTGGGTACAAAATCAATTGGGTCCGCCGTGAGTTTATCGGTTTGGACGTATTCCACTTTATCGGTGTTACTCGCTCCCCAATAGAGGATATAAGCCGCCACTTCACTTTCATCTACGGCGCGGACGATCCGAATGGTTCCTTGCAACACATCCTGCTGCGTATTGGTATCGGAAAACGAAACGCTTTGTGCTCTTTCCGTGGGCAATCCCAACCCTTTGTCCAACAATTCGAGTGAGGTGAGTGTGGTATGCTCTCCGTTGGCATTCGAGGTCGACACTAAAAAATGGGTTGCCTTCGAATCAATAACCGAGTTATCCGGCAGTGTGTAAGTCAAGGAGGTTTCTCCTGTGGCAAATTGATCCAAGACACACAACACATTGAACTCGCCTTCGGTTGGGTTCTCCTCGTTGTCACTGGCCTCCAACGCTCCTAAAGCGAGGGTGTAGTGCGAGATCGAATCTTCTAATATGGCTCGGCCGATGGTGATGGTCCCTGAAATCTGTCCCGAATCGCTATCTTGATCACTGAACTCGATGCTGCTGGCAGAAACTCGGGGCACCAGATCCGTGGGTTGTACGAGAATCCGCTCGCTTTGGGCGACCTCGGTGAACGCTCCCGTGGTATCGGGAAACCCCAGGAAGGCTTGAATTTCTTGATCCCCACGGGAAGATACCGGCACGGTCAACCCCAGCTGATTTTGCAGAACATTATCGAGAGCATCGGAACGATCTATCCACGTCCCGTTATGCCATAAATACAAAGCCACATTGGTATAATCCGTAATTCCCGTAAATTGTAGTTGGAGTTGCACGGCATCTCGTGAGGGGGTGCCTGTGAGTCGGACGCTGGTTCCTGCTCGTTGGGAAACCGTTACGGCAGTCACGGAACTGCTTTGAAAACCCGCTGAGTTCGCGGCTTGTAACTGCACTAGGTTCACTCCAGCAGGCAAAAAGAAAGGCACGCCCGCTTCGCCTCGTAAATCAATCGGATCCGTTGCCCCGACGCTCACGGGATGAGAAAACCTCAGAATTCCCCCTGCTCCCAACACATTTTCTACGCGTACCACCACTTCTGCTCCATCGTAGTTGGTAATCACTGCCTCTCCCAGGCCATTGTTGAGAACATTCGTTTGAAAACTGAGGGCTTGCTGTTCATAGCTGGCTGTAATCACAGGCGGTGTTTCAAAGGTCAGGGCGGTGGGTGGCAAAGCCACCGAAGATAAATCTTCTTGATGCCCCGTTTGCAAGTAGAGAACCTGTTGCGAACTTTGATGCCCCGCGTGGGTGATCATCAGTTCGATATCGCCGGGGCTGGGAATGTTATCGATTTGGAAAATCCCATCGGCCGCCGTCTGGACACTCGTGAGGAATCCAGCGGCTCGCACGGTGACTTCCGCTCCATCCAAGGTGGAGGCGTCATTGGCATCGACCAATTGTCCAAAAACGCTCCCTCGGTCCACACGAGTTTCAATATAATGAGTGGGGGTGTGGTACACGCCGTTATCGGTTTCCAAATGAACTTGCACCCGATTCAGTCCGGGATTCAAGGGGAACGTCACTTCCACAGTCCCATTTTCCGAAAACGCCTGACTGATACGAACATCATTGATGGTGAGATAAATCGTTCCTTCTGCATTGAGCAATTGGCTGAACGCATGGTCGTCAAAGTTGATCGATTGGTAGGCTGTGGCCCGGAACACACCAAACTGCTCCCCTTGGGGGACGTCTATGGATACATTTCCAAGAAACGGAGCCTGAATATTGGAAATAGTGACCGTATTGCGTGGTTCTAAAACCAAATCCTGCTGTACCGAATTGCCTTCACTGACCGTCAAAGGATCCGATTCACTGAATAGATAAAAATTAGCCAAAGAAGAGGGACTGTCCGCAAACACTTGATAGGCACCATCCGGAACGTTGCTGAATTGATAAGCTCCTTGGCCATCGGTGATCGCCAACGCATTCCCAGCAGGAAACGCTTTGGGCAACGCAGTACCGCTATCATCCGTGATCGACAAAGGGTGGCGCAATTCGACCACCGCCCCGGCAATAGGAGCAGACGTACCTGCATCCCGCAACACTCCAGTGACTTCTCCCAAAACCGCAGGAGTGAGAGATGCTGCCACGGCATTGTCGCAAGTGGTCAAACCTTGCCAGATTTTTTCTATCGTGTTCACACCATTTTGAGCCACATGGTAACTGAGAAACGGACATGCTGTGGCATCAAAGCCTGTGAATTGGAACGCCCCCGTATCATCCGTTTGTGCAGAGATCATGAATGGAGAAAATGGGGTCGCGACCTCAATTTCAGAAACTTGTAATGCGGTGGGGGGGGTGGGATCGGCTTCGGTACTTTGAAGGTTTTGACACACCAAATCCCCTGGCTCGAATTGCTGATTTTCTGCTGTCACATGAACTAAAACTCCTGGAAAACTTTCGGTGTAGGTTTGTACCGCTCCCCCCACTGTTTTGGACCGAGTGATGTCTACCTGCAATTCGTAGGTTCCCGCTGCATTGAAAACACTCAACATCTCCGCCGGTTGCAAATGATGTTGTTCCTGTTTGCCCACCAAATCTTCTCGGACAAAGGGTTGGAGTGCGCCGTCCGTAATCGAACGATACGACCAAGTGTAAGTGGCATCGTCGCTATAACCTACCGCGAATCCCGTTTCAGAGGATGCGGTTACCAAATGCTGACTGAGCAGCGTGGGCAATTGCAACGCCACACTGGTTCCATTGGTCGGCTGGCTTTGAGCATCGTTGACCTGTCCTTGCAACACAACGGTGGTGGTATCGATAGCCGGCAAAGTGATGGTTTGCGTGGAATTGGAGGCATTGCTTGCTGCAACATTGATCGATTGCGCTCGATGTCCCTGAGCCACCGCCGTAATATTGATAACGCCGGATGTGGGGGCTGCCAGGGAAAAGGCGGTCGTGGTCCCTTGCGCATTGGCCAGTTGGGGCAACTGTCCGTTCACGATAACCGTCGCGTTGGGCACTGCTGCCGAATCCCCAGCCTGCACCACTTGAACTTGGAGGCCGGAAACCACGTTGGGCGAACGGATCGCAAATACAATTGCAGAAGGCCATTCTGCTAAAAAGTCTGTGGTACACACGGCATGATTCCCGCTCATTTCGGCAAGCGACGCCAAACAGTTGCCAGAGGTTGTCCCGACACCACTCCAGCCAGCACCGTTGTTTTGGTACACCTCCACACCGCTCACGTTGTCCCACGTGTTGCTGGTGGCATCGTATAAAAAGGCAGTCAATTCGGCTCCGTTTTCCACGAGATTTTCGATGTCGGCGGCGCTTTGTCCTCGAAGAAAATCGGTCACAATCGGACGGATCTGCCCTTGAAACCGAAAGCTTGGCGGATCCATGACCTGTTGATCACGCCCACGCGCTTCGGACAAAATTCCAGCAAACACGGATCCTCCTGCAAACAAATCATTCAACGCGGTTGTCAGTAAACCGGTTTGCGGTAGCAATGCCATTTGAGAAAGCACATGCAAACGTGTCTGAAGGTGCTGAGTCAAACACGAGATATTCATGTCCCATCTTGCAGTTTGTTCCATATTGACCACGGCTTCAGTGAATAAGGTTTTGTCTTCGGTCGAAATCGCTGTGCTACAAGCCACTCCCGCAGGAAATTCTCCCGCAGCAGAAAGTTGCCGAGCTTCCAAAGGAGCCACCACTCCCAATTGAGGTGTTAAAAAACGCAATCCCAAATCTCCGGTCGCTAAGGTCGCTTGATCGATAGCAATCGTTTGTGTGGGAAATCGGCGTGTGTGGAAGCTCCCTAAAGGATTGATCTGTAGTGTGGTGGTGCCGCCTTCGGTGTTGAAAATCAAAGGTAGGCCGGGAATACCGCTTCCATCAGGATTCAGCAGCCGTCCAATCACATTCACTCCATTGATCACCCCCGAATACCCACCTTCGGCGTCGGTACGCAGAGGGACCGTTTCAGAAACTACGGTGGCTTGCTCAAAAAATTCCTTGGAGGTTCCGCCGGAATTGCAACCGATGAGGAGCATTCCGACCAGAATCCATCCCAGATATCGCCTTACTTCTCGAAAACTCATAGCGCCCGTTTCAATCAATTTCTAAATCTATCCCACCGTGTCTAAAATAATGGGTCCGAGGGAAATGGTGTCGGCGTCTTGGACGTTATCGAGGGAAATAGGATCCAAGGTCACACTGGAAAACTGAGGATTCTGACCACCACCGGGTGGATTCACTTGAACCAAAATTTGGTTATTCGAAAGCTGGAACGTCACCACAATATTTTCCAAAGGGGCACCGGTGTCGGCAAATACCGAACCGATGATGTTTCGAAAAGCAAGTGTGGTTTGGAAACTACCATTGGCTCCGGTGGCTTCCGATTTCTGTGTAATGAGTGATTCGGAATCTTCACTTCCACTATCGGAGGCAGAACAACCGACGAAGAAAAGAATGCCGAAAAGTAAGATTGCAATGGATCGCATTGAATGATGTCCCATGACTATAAGTAGGTTCCTAGACTGATATAAAATTGACTGAAATTTTTTCCTTTTTCCCATTCATCGGAAGCCGCCCCACGCTGACCAGCAAAGGAAGGGATTTGTCCTGTATCCAAGTCCTCTTGCAAAAAGAGAGAGAATCCCAATTGAAAGCCCACTTGCCAGATCAATCCTTGTTCGCCCTGCAATCCAGCTTCGACCAAGCCCACAATGGCCGTTGTGCTGAATTTGTGGTCGGCCGGTCGGTCACTGAATTCGAAGGGATCTGTCACCGAAGAGGTCACGCTCACTTCATTGCCTTCGAAAGAAAAATCCATCAGTCCCAGTCCACCGCCGCCTCCCCAATAGAAGCCCTGAAAAATGTCATTGGATTGCCATAATGGAAACTGGCGATATGTCAGTGAAAGCAATTGTCGCTGAATATCAATCCGCCCTCCGGCATCATTTTTTTTCCCCAGGGTGTCGTTAAAAAAGACTTTATTTTGGAACTGGGTGTATTGGGCATGCCAAGCGACTTCATCGCTGGCGCGATAGTCGTAAAACAACACCCCATGTAGGGTATCGGGAGCGAATCCAATACCAATGATGTGGTTGTCTTCTTCGGGAATTTCTATCACGGGAACCGGAATGGTATCGACATCACCAATGGCCACACTAGGGCCTAAAGGTCCGCGAGCTAGAGCATTTTGCGTGAGCACGAGCAGATGTGTGGCTCGTGCGGGAACCGGTGTGTTTTCGGGAATGGTGAAACTCAAAGAAATGCCGCGCTTAGGCAAAATGGCCAACGGCGACACATTGGCTAACGGCGTTTCCGGGTCTTCTGCCCAATAGACGCCATAATGCGAAAGATCGCTTTCATCATCCGCTCGTTGAATCAGAACCTCTCCTGCAATTTTCCGTGCATCGGGGTCCACATCGGTGAATTGGATGGCTCCCGCTTGATTCACGGGGGCGCCTCGATCAGGAATCGGAATGCTGATCCCTTCCCGCATTTCCCCCAAACGGCTGGAAGTCAAGCCTGCGGGTTGGTTTTGAGTGACCACCAACAGATGAGTGGCATCCCGTGGGTATTTCGTATTGGGAACAAGCAAGGGACCAAAGATATATTGATCTTCTTTGGGTACTTGCATCACTCGGCTGATTCGACGACTCGGTCCTCGGCTCCAGTACAACGAATAATGAGTGAGATTTTCTTCGTCGGCCGCACGGTCCACATCCACATTGCTGGAAATTTCGCCGGGGTCGATATCGGTATCAAGGAACTCCATTTTTTGGGCGGGTTCGGTCGCCGATCCTAAATCTGCTAAGGGCACGCTTTGGCCTGTGATCATTTCCCCCTTGTCGTTGCGAGTGAAGACGAGCAGGTGTGTGGCATCTTCTGGAGCATCGATATCCAATTCAAATCCATACTCTGCCGATTGAAAGGCAAATCCAAAAAAGCGGATGCGTCGGGGAATGATTTGCAAGGGTTGGGTTTGTCCCAGCATTTTTTCGGTATCGTTGTGCCCCCAATACAGCACGTAATCTTCGATATCGGTTTCTTCTTCATCCCCTTGAATTTGCCCCAAGCCTTGAATCTTTCCAGGCAGTTCATTTTGGTCGTCAAAACTCAAGCCTTGGGCGAGGGTTCGGGGCACGCCCAAATCGTCGATTTGGATATGCACACCGGGGGTGTTTTCGCCAAATTGGTTTCCGGAACGCACTATCAAGTAGACGGCTCCATTCGGAATCGGAGTGCTGTCGGTGAAGCTGAATACGAGGTTCCCGCCGGGCTGGAAAAAGTGAATGGCAGGAAGGGAAGCCACTTTCTCAAAGGTTTCATCGCCCCAATACAAGGCGTAATACTGGATGCCTTCTTCGATCAAGGCTCGCGTGAGGATCACATCTCCTCGAATCGAGCCGCCTTCAGGATCCAGATCTTGAAACCAAACCCCCATGGGACTGTGCAGTGGTGCTTGTTGAGCCAAATTCTGGCCTTGAACTGAAAGCGGGATCCCGCTCCAAGCCAAGAAAATCAGACTACACAAAATAGGGATATGTAAAAAACGCATCGTCATAGCTCATTGAATTCAATGGATTAATGGCCAGTTCTCTTATCGCGCCCAAGGTGAACTGTGCCAGGTTTACATCTTGTTCACACTTTGTTCATGTGGCGGATTCAGTTTCAGTTTCAGAAGAAGCGAAGCAAGACGGCGGCTCTTCAATAGCGGCTGTGGGATCGATTGTATCCACAATGTTGACCCAAAAACCATCTCCCGGTTCCAGACTGTTGAACATGGGATAGCCTGCTTCGAGTAGTCGTTGCTGTGTGGCATTGTCCGGGGAGTAGGCCACCCACCCTAACTCGGTCAATTTCCAGATCGAATGCACTTGGCTATTGAATGCGGGGGCACGGGTTCCTGATACGGTCTCCACTTCAGGAGCGCAAGACATCAATAGTCCGATCAGGACGCCTCCCACCAACAGCCACTCCCAAGTGCGACGCACCCGTGCGGATCCTGGCAGAAAACTCAGGAACGCAAACAACATCCCCACTCCCAGCACCATAGGCAAACCAGCAATCCAGTTTTTTGAAGAAGCGGTTTCCCATTGGGCTGTGTGTTGGATCGATTCCGATCCGTTGATCCCCGCAGGAGGTTGCCGCATAGAAAAGTCAAAGTTGCTGTTCGTCTTGGAATTATTGAAATTGATCCGGTCGGCTAAATCTTTAGTTTTCAAATTCGCAGACGCTCCCAACAGATTCCAACCCGTTTGCAACTGAGTCAGAATGTCCAACATGTCGTAAGAACCGGTTTGCGGTAATACGAGCGTGTCGGCTTCGGAAGAGTCCACATAAAACCCTTCTCCAGGTTGAATCACAACCGCATCTCCTTCGGTCACGTCTTCTCCTGGGGTGAAGGTTTGGAATTGACTGCCATCCCACACACAAACGGTCTGGGATTTGGAAAGCCGGGTGTCCAAGTCCGTTCGGCGCAACGTGGTAAAAGAAGCCAAGCCCACTAGGTTCAGCCCCTGATGTAACGAAGTTTGCGTGGCCACATTGTTAACCGCCACGGTCTGCCCTGTCACCACCTGCGAACCGCTATTTCCTACAGAAACTTGGCTTCCTGAAGAAACGGTCATGACGGTTTCTGTCTGGGTAAAATCGCGTTGAATCTGAGTGATCGAGTTGGCCGATGGTGATACCAAAAACACGGGTTCGGCACTCGTCGTGTCGGTTCCTAAAAAGACGCCGCTGTTGCTAAACACAGGTGCTGCGGTGCCGTTCAAAGCCACTCTACGGAAAGGACTGATTCTTCCCGGGGTTAACGAAAGATTGATATTGGAAAGCAACAGTTGGCTGGTTTCAATTTCAGACACCTGCATCGACACCTGCGTGCCTGCTTCGGTTGTGGGGAAGAGCAGCACGTCCGATTGCACTTCACCTGTCGGAATGAAACCCATCTGAGTTTCCAATTCACCTTCAGTATTGGCAGAAACATTCACCTGAACGCTCGCCCCTCCGGGGGTTTGGATTTCTGAGGTTTCCAATTGCATCACCCCAATTGAATTCACGGTGGCAGAGGCACCCGCTGGCAGTTGAATCACCGAGTTCCCACCGCCGCCTTGCACGGTGGTGGACAATCCGGCATCCGAATCAATGGCGTAACCGAAGGTGCGGGCATTGGTGCCAGTACTGGCATAACTCAACGACAGGGCAGGACCGCTGCTATCACTGGTCAATGTGCCCGTGTTCCCCAATGGCAAGGTGACTTGCGTGGTTGAAAGCACGGTGTTGGAAGTGTTGGCCAGACGGGCCGTATGGGTTGCTTCTCCGGTCACGGCGACAACCGACGTGAAGTTTTTTACAATTTCATCGGTCCCGATTGTAGAAAGCGTACTCGTCAATTGCCCTGAGGGGGCCACTCGAACCACGGCACCGCTCGGCACTTCCAGACGAGAAATTTCGGTCCCTGAGGTGTTTTCCAAACTCACGGTCGTGGCTTGTCCAGTCGTTTGGGGGATCGAAGTGATGATCGTAGCGACATCAGCACCTTCCACTTGCGGGGTATACGTTGCTTCCAAGGTGCTGCCGTTGCCCGTGATGGTGGCCCCCACAGGCAAATCGATTTGAACCTGCTGATTGTCGTCATAGGTCACCAACTGCGTCACATCGCCATCAGGCTCCACAAACATCAACACCTCTGCTGTGCTTGTGTAACTGAGAGTGGAAGACCCATCCGGCTGCTGACTGACCGTTGCATTCGAAGGGGCATTGAGCACGGTATCGTTGGTCTGATTGGAGTTATCTACCGTGTGTTGGATAGAGCTGCCCACTTGGGTCGTGGTCAACGTGGTCAAAGACTGATCTTCGGTGTTCAATGCGGTTTGGGTTACGATGCCACCTGAAACACTCGCGGTCTCTGGAACCACAACCGAGGCCGAACCCAAAGTTACGGTTTGCGAACGAACGACGCTCACTGTGGTTCGTGCGTGATCGCAACGCCCTCCATCATCTTCCACCGTCAATCGGAAGAGCAACGTTTCTTCGGAAGTCGTCAACGTTGGAGCAGTGAACAAGGGTTGTGCCGATTGCGCATTGCTCAAGGTCACGGCATTGGTGCATTGATCGGTCAAGGGAGCACAACTGTTGGCTTCGCTTTCATCTTCCACCGCCTGACCCACATCGCACAATTGTTGCCAGGAGTAATTGACAATCCTTCCATCAACATCTGAGGAGGCCGAACCATCGAGCAATACACGCAACCCCCCAAATACCTGCTGATTGGCACCCGTTGCTGCCACAGGAGGCAAATTGATGGCTTCATTGGTTCCTTGTAAAACCACCGCGTTCATCACAGAAAAATTCGTATCGTTGGATTGCGTGGTAGAAATCGTCAGCGTGAACGGACGATCTCCATCAGGAATATTGTCATCCAATCCAGTCACCGTGACCACTTGAGGCACGTTCCAATCGGTGGGGGTGAACGTGAGGGTTTCTGGGGTGGTGCTCACTTGGGTGGGATCGGAAATCACCAAGCCCAAAACCACGTCAGCCGTTGGAGCTTGATTGAGCTGAAGCGTTACAAAATTTTGCGAACCATCATTTTGTGTGATGATCTGGCTAGGAGACACCAACACACTGGCCAAATTCGGAATACCATCGCTCAGGCCTACGGTGTTGGTCGCCAAAGGCACTTTATCGGTGAACTGGAGATTTTCGCCAGCAACAGCATTATTCAATTCTAAATCGGCATTTCCCGTAATGCTGATCGTCGAGGTCCCCGTGGGCTGCAACGACCCGATGGCCGCATTGGTGAGGGTTACATTCGATGAGTCGCTTAAGAACATCGATCCCACCAAAAGACTTCCACCCGTCAGGGTCAAGGAAGCATTGTTGAATAGGCTTAAGCTTTGAGCCACCTGGATGGAACCGCCAGTGCTGAGCAACTGTGCATCCGTCAACGACACGTTGTTATTGAAAGTAACATCCGCATCTCCAGTATCTAAGATCGAAGCGGCTCCGTTCATGGTCACTGCACCACTCACGATCAGATCGCTGGTGGCCGATTTGAGAGTCAGTTGGTGGTTATTTAAATCCAAACCCGCAATTTGCACCGCTTCCGAGGTATTCAGTGAGGCATCGGCTACCAACTGTAATGTGGCATTTGCCATGCTCACACTTCCTAACTGGGCTGAGAGGTCTCCACCCAAGGCCAATTGTGATCCAACCTCCAGGGTTCCAGAAACCACTTGTCCCCCTTTGTTTAAGGCCAATCGAGAGCCATTTGCCTGAACTTCACCTTTGAACAGTGTGAAAGTATCCGACATCGAAACAACGGCCGACTGAGCCGTGATCAGCCGGTCATTCGCACTGCTCATTGCAAAGGGATCGACCACCACCACCTGAATGTCGGCAACATTCAACGTGTTCCCTTTCAGTTTGAGGGAGGACACCGACATTTCTGTGCTGGTGTTACCATTCAATGAGCTGGTGCGGGTCAATTCCACCAAACTGTTGCTGGAAGCAATGGTGGCCCCAGATAAGGTCATGGTGCCCCCTAATTTGAGGGTGCCATCGTCAAAATCCAATTGGCCTCCAGAAAAAGTCCCTCCAGCATCTAAATTAAAAATACCGCTGGTTGCTCTGAGTGTTCCCCCTGTCATCGTCACCGCCCCTTGTGCGATCACTTCGGTGGTTTGCGTCACAATTGCGGAATTGCCGGTCACGGTTAAAGGTTGGGTGATGGTGAAGGTATCGTTGGGAATCGCTAAGGTTAAAGTATTGCCTTCCAAATCCAAGGTCCCTACTGCATGAGCTGATGAGGCCGTGAAGGTGGGGCTTGCTCCCAGGATCAGTCGCGAAATCGTGTTGTTGGTAAGATTCCAACCTGAGACCGTGAGGTTGTCTTTCAATTCCAAAGTTCCTGCACTGACATCCAAGGTTCCGGTGCTATTGGTGGGGTTTTTCGCCATAATCACCCGTCCGGTTCCCACACTCATCGAGCCTGTCAAAATCAGATCATCCTGAATGTCGATGGTGCAACTGCCCATCGTCACGGTGCCCGTGACCGTCAAATCTCCATTGGTTTGCAAAACACCCCCAATTCCCGCAAACAAAAGGCTCTCATTGGTAGGGACGGTGAGTGCGTTGGTAATCGACAGGGTGCTGGCCGTGCTGTAATTCAAACGGGCAGTCCCGGATAGATTGAGAGTTCCGATGGTGGTGGAATTGTTGATCGTCAACCCTTTGCTGGCATTGTTATCCACATTGATATTCACTTGATTGATGGTGCCTGAGGTCGTGATGCTCAAATTGCTATCAGCATTGTCCAATGTCACGGTTCCACTTAACAACGAGCCGGTTCCTTGAATTTCCAAAGTGCTCGTCCCCAACGCAATCGCGCTGCCGGAATACGTCAAGTTGGCTCCTAAATTCAAAGTGGAATTGGCCTGGATGCTCAAATTGCCTGACACGGTGGTCGCTTGGTCGTTTTTGAGTGTGCCTCCATTGAGGGCGATTCCTCCAGATGGTTGCAAGGTTCCGGTATTGCTCAGGTTGAGGGTACTGGAAGCGGGTAAAGTCACTGCATTGGTGAGAGTCAAGGTGGTATTATTCGCGATATCCACATTCAGGTTTCCGGTATTGGTCAAGGTCGTGATGGTGGAAGATGCGGAAGTGGTTAAACCTTTGTTTGTGTTACTTGTCGCTGTCCCAGTGAGTCCGGTGAGGGTATTGCCTGCTAACGTCACAAGACTGTCATTGTTATCCATCAACACCGGATTGGTCGCATTGAATGTGCCTGTCCCGGTGAAAGCCAAGGTGCGTGCCCCCACCGAAACACTGCTTCCGGTGTAATTGAGATTGCTTGTCAACGCTAAGGTCGAGGAGTCCGTGAGGCTCAGGTCTCCGGCTAATGTTGCGGCCCCTGTGGCAGCAAGGGTTCCTCCATTCAGCACCAGTCCACCGGTTGCCGTTAAGGTTCCGGTACTGTTGAGAGTGAGGGTTTCAGTGCTGGGAACCGTCATCGCATTGGTCACGGTGAGGATGATGGCATCTGCAATATCCAGCGTGGTCGACGCCCCTAGATTCAACGTGGTGATCACGGTTGCACCGTCAATATCTAAACCGCTGGTCGTCGCGCTATCCACGCTCACTTGCACCAGGTTGATCGTCACTCCAGACAGTTGCAGCGTGCTTGCCGCATTATTGAGCAAAAGGGCATTACTATTGTTGAACGTGCCCCCTGTGATGACCAATGTACTGGTTCCGAGGCTAATGGAGGTTCCGGTATAGGTCAGTACTCCTCCCAGGGTCATCGTGGAGTTACCTGCCAACACCACGGCCCCTCCGATGCTAGCATCGGAGGAAGTAGTCAGACCTCCTGACAAATTCAATCCTCCGCTGAATGTGACCGTTCCATTGCTGGAAAGGACCATCGTGCTGCCACTCGGCACGTCAACGGGACTGCTCACGGTCAGCACTTGGCCCGAAAGCACATCCCATGTGGTGGATCCCGTATTGGTGATGGTTGAAATCGTTGTCGACGCATCAATATCTAATATGGTGTTGTCTCCATTTAAAGTCACGTTGGAGACCGAGATACTACTGGCAATATGGAGGGTTGCGCTGCCCGCCACCACAATCGGTTGGGTGTTCACCAAGGTTCCACTGCCTGTTATCGTGAGGGTTCCACTGTTCACTGCAAAGGAACTGCCGGTGAAGGTCAATGTGTTGTTCATTTGAAGCGTGGAGCTGGCAGTGACGGTAATAGCAGCACTGATGGTACGTTCCCCGTCTATCGAAACCGTCCCTCCGGTCAAGGCAATGGGGAAATCGACGTCCCCATTGATCGTTGTTGTGCCACCCGCCACTTCAAGCGCAGAATCGGAGTTGGTGTTGAACGTAAGTGACGTGGTATCTAGCGTGCCCCCTGCCACAAAAGTGGAACTGAGACTGTTGATTGTTCCCGAACCGCTCGTATTGCCCGAAACCGTAAACTTCCCGGTATTATTCAACGTTCCGTTGATTGTAAAATTTCCAGAGACAGTGGTTGTGATGGCATTGTCCAATGTTCCTTCTACCGTCATCGCTCCCCCCCACGTCATCGTCCCCGAGCCCGATAAGGTCCATGTTTGACCGGCGGAAATCGTGGTCGTTGTATTGCTGATGGTGAAGGTCGCGGAAGCGGCCACGTCAATCGTATTCGCCACGGCCACCGTGAACTGGGAGATGGCTCCTGAGGCATTGACGTCCAGGCCTTTGCCCGAATTATTGGTTGCGGTCTGGCTTACCGCGGCAATCGTGATGGCCCCATCAAATTGGATTTCGCTATCGGCATCGTCCAGCACCAAGTTATTGGTGTTGTTGAACGTTCCTGAGCCCGTCGCCGTCAGCGTTTGAGCACCCAGGTTTTGCCCAGCCCCCGTATAATTGACTATGCCATTGATCGATAGGGTGCTGGAATTGGACAAGGTGATGTTCCCAGCCACGTTCACGGTGCCCGAGCCATTACTCAATGTTGCTCCACTGAAAGTGATCCCACCGGATGGCGTGAAGGTCGCACTCCCACTCGCAGGGCCGTTCAGATCCAAGCTTTCTCCACTTCCTACACTGATGGCATTGGTCACCGTGACTGAAGTACTTTGATCCATCTCGACACGTGTTGACTGCGTGGTTGTCAACGTTGTGATGGTCATGGAAGTATCGATATCCAAACCCTTGTTAGAATTGGCATCGGCGGAGATCGTGACGAGTCCAATCGTGGAGCTGTTGTTGACACTCAGAAGACTATCGGCATTGTCCAACGTGAAACCATTGCCACTGCTCCAGGCCCCGGTTCCTGCGATAGTCAGCGTATTGGCTCCTAAAGCAACGGCAGCTCCGCCATAGGTGATAGTCCCCGCAGCACGAATCGAAGAATCCCCCGCAACCAGGAAATTTCCGTTCAATGAGAAGGGTGCATTGCTGGAAAGCACTCCTCCCGAAATCGTCACACCCCCTGTATTGGTAAGAGTTCCGGGCGAGGAGAGATAAAGCGTTTTGCCACTCGGAATAGACCAAGCATCGGTCACCGTGAGCGTTTCGCCTCCCCCTACATCAAGGGTGGTCGACTCGCTCATTGTTAGGGTAGAGATCGTGGGAGACGCATCAATGTCGACCGTGCTCCCTGTCGATGAAATCGTCACGGCGCTAATCGTGGAGTTTCCGTCGACGAGCAATCTGCTCGCACTATCGTTCAACTGAACGGCGTTGCTCACATTTGAAAAAGTTCCGGTACCGCTAACCGTCAATGTAGTCGCCACATTAAAAGCCCCGCCGCTGTACGTTAGGGTGTTTCCATTCAGATTCACTACCGAGGAAGCGGTATGGGCGATGGTTCCGGAAATGGTGTGATTTCCCCCCATGACTAAGGTCCCGCCTCCTAACGAAAAACCACCCAATTGGTCTGCCCCCAGGGTCAACTGGCTGTTGCTTAATAACGCTACACTGGAACTGGCATCGGTTGTCAACGTGATGTTCGAATCAACGGTGCCGTTGAGATTTGCTGTAAGGCCGCTGGCATTCAGAGTCCCATTGCCAGACACAGTATTCAGCACCAATGTCCCTGAAGATCCGCTTAAGGTCCCATTCAACGTTGTTGTTCCTGTGACCCTGAGCGTGCCCCCTCCATTCACCGCCAAGCTTCCGGTATTTAGTGATAAACCGTTATCGAATGTTAGATTTCCGAGCCCTGTATAGGTGACCGTACCCGAAGAATGAGTGGCCGAGTTACTGACCGTGAGAATCCGCCCTTCTGCCACATCTAAAGGAAAACTGTTGCTGGAAGATAAGGTCGTGATGGTCATGTTCTCATTGACATCCAAACCACCTGAGGAAGCCGCTGCCGACACCGTGATGGCATTAACCGTAACCGTCGCATCCACCTGTATTTTACTCGAGGCGTTATCCAGCGTCAGGGCATTCGTGTTGCTGACGGTTCCCGTCCCGGCAAGGGTCAGTTGGTTGGCTCCTAAGCTCACAGCAGCACCCGTATATGTTAGATCTGATGCCAGATTGAACGTAGAGGCTGCACTCATCGTTAGATTCCCCGAAATGGTATGCGGCGACGTGTTGCTCAATATCCCGCCATTCATTGTCAAGGCTCCTGCCAACGTTCCAGTGCCCAGCAAAGCCAGTGTTTTACCACTGGGGATGGTGGTTGCATTGGTCAAGGTGAGGCTGCTTGCGGAGTTGATATCTAGATTGAATGACTCTGTCATGGCGAGGGTATTGATTGTCACAGAACCTGTAACATTTATTCCCCTGACATCACTGGAACTTGCTGCACTCACTGAAACTGAATTTACCGTTACTGTATTTGATAGGTTCAACAGACTAGTAGAATTATCGAGCTGGATGGCATTGGTATTGTTGAACGTTCCAAAACTAGAAACCCACAAGGTGCCAGCTCCAAGCGAGATGGCGCTTCCTTCATAGTTCAACGTTGAACTGCCCGTATCAATAGTGCCACTCGAGTTAATTGTAATATTACCTCTTAAAGTTCTATTGCCATTATTCCTTAGATCGGAACCAGAATTCATCGTCAATCCCGCCACCGTATCGAGCGTTCCGGTGCCTGTTAGCGTCAGTTCTTTGGCCTCAGGCAGGGACAATCCATTTGTCAAAAATAAAGTCTGTGAAGCGTCGATATTCAAGGTCAAGGATTCCGTTGTAGTCAACGTCGTGATCGTAGGAGTGCTTCTCGCATCAATGGTTGGGGTTGCGGTGGAAATACTCACGCTATTGATCGTGGATGCCCCAGCCAGAGCGAGGTAGCTGCTGCTGTTGTTCAATTGCAACGCATTGGTATTGCTAAAGTTGCCACTGCCCGTGAACCCTAAAGCATTGGCTCCCACATCAACCGCGGCTCCCGAATAAGTGAGTGTGTTCACGGCATTGATGGTGGATGACTCCGTGACCGTAAAATCCCCACTGAGCGTCATGGCTTGGTCGTTTTGAAAGGTGCCGCCATTCAAGGCGATGGCCCCATTGAACGTACCCGTATTGCTAAAGTTGAGTGTTTTTGCAGAAGGTATCGTTGTGGCATTGGTGACGGTGGTAGTGGTCCCCGTTGCGATATCGATATTCGTGGAATCGACGACATTCAACGATGTCAATGTGGTTGTCCCATTGAAATCAAGGCCTTTGCCCGAATCGCTGGCGGCGGTGACTTTCACTTGTGTCACCGTCGTGCTGTCATTGGTCACTAAAAGGCTTTCATTGTGATTTAAATTGATCGGGTTATCGGCAGTGAAGGTATGATTCCCTCCAATATGCAGCTGGTAGTGATTCACGGCCAAGGAAGTTCCGCCATACGTGAAGTCCGCAGACATGAGAAAGTAGGAATCTCCCCCCACACTCATGCTCCCGGCAATGGTGGCTGCCGCACTGTTTGCAACCGCCCCCCCATTCATCAATAAACCGCCATCGGCATGCAGTCTTCCAGTATTACTCAAATTCATGGTTTGGCTATTCGCCACTTGAAATGTGCTGGTGACGAACAGAGTTTGCCCTGACGCGATATCCAGATTCACGGATTGACTCACTGCCAAGCTGGTAAAGGTTGCCGATCCATTAACATCCAACCCTTTGCCCGAATTGCTCGTGGCAGCGATCCCGACCGTCGTGATTGAGGTGGCCCCTTCAACCACCAACAAACTGTCGGCATTGGATAAGTTCAAGGAGTTGAATTGTGCGTTGTGGAACCGCCCACCCCCACTCATGGTTAACGTCAATGCCCCCAAGGCGATGGTATTGCCGGAATACGACAAGGTTGCTGACGGCTGAATCGCCGAACTCGCTGCAACGGACAGATCCCCAGTGATCGTGCCTGCGGCAGTATTCGCCAGCGTTCCACCATTGAGCGTGACGCCTGCGGCTGGATTCAGAGTCCCTGTACTGGTCAACGTGAGCTTGCTGTTGGAAGGCAGTGACATCGCATTGGTCACCGTGAGCGTTTGCCCCGAAGCAATATTGGCTTCCGGTTGTCCCGTAATCGTCAATGTTGTGAAGGTAGGACTGGAATCGATATCCAATCCCTTCCCAGAATTACTCGTGGCAGAAGCAGAAACATTGGAAATAGTGTTATCGCTTGTAAGGTTGAGAATGCTATCAGCATTATTTAAAGAGATAGAATTTTCATTAACAAAAATCCCGCTAGTGCCAGAAACCGACAATTGGTTTGCACCTAATTCAATGGTGCCGCCGTTGTAGGTCAGGGTATCGCTAACAGCCATGCTTGAAGATGTTGTTAGACTCAACGTTCCATTGAGGGTTTTGCTGCCAGCGCTGTTAAACAAACCGCCAGCCAAAACAATGCCTCCCGATGCATGCAAATTTCCTGTACTACTCCACGAAAAAGTAGTCGAACTGGGTATGCTTACACTATTTGTAAGGAATAAAGTCTGACTAGCAGCCACATCTAACCAAAGTGAAGCTGACATGCTCAACGAAGTAATGGTGGGGCTGGAGTCGATATTTAGACCTTGGCCGACATTGCTTGCGGTTGTAAAATTCACACTGTTTATCGTAACGGCTCCAGTCACTTGCAACTCGCTATCGCCGTCATCAAGTTGGATGGCACCGGAATTGATAAAATTGCTGGTCCCGTTGATCAAAAGCGTTCGTGCCCCTAAGGCTATGGCTGCACCGCTATAGGTCAGAGTCCCTGAAGACGTGATTGTCGAAGAGGCCGTTTCTGATAAACTCAACGAGCCACTATAGGTCATGGCTGTTTCATTGACCAAGGTGGCTCCCGCTAGAGTGACTCCATTGGAAGGTGTGAAGGTCCCACTATCCGTGAAGGTTAAGGTCTTTGAAGTGGGAACCGTCATGGCACTGTTTACGGTCAATGTTTGACCTGAAGCGATATCCATGTTTGTTGAAGCATTGAGGCTCAAGGTATCGATAGTAGACGTACCGTTGACCACCAACCCCTTGCTGGTTTCGCTATCTTCCAAAATCTGAGCACTCGTGACTGACGCGTTGTCGTTGATCACGAGGAGGCTTGAGGTCTTGTTTAACGTCACAGGAGCAGCTGTTGTGAGCGACTGACCTCCATTGATACTGAGCGTGTAGGCATTGATGGCTAGATTGGTTCCTGCATAGGTAAATCCACTCGACATGCTGATGATTGAGTCGGCATCGATGGCCATACTGCCAGCAATGGTGGCTGCTGCGCTATTGGAAATCACACCACCTGCCAGCAACAATCCGCCAGCGGTATGCAGGGTTCCGCTATTGCTCAAGGATAAGGTGTTGCTATTGGCCACCTGGAATGAATTGGTCACAAACAAGGTTTGATTGGCAGCTACATCAAATGCACTCGATTGGCTCATCGTGAGGGTAGAGATGGTTGGCGAACCATCGATATCCAAGCCCTTGCCGGAATTCGCTGCTGCGCTAATGACAACTGAAGAGACAGAAGTCGCTCCAGTGATCGCAAGCAAGCTATCGGCATTCGACAAGGTGAAGGCATTATTTTGCGCATTGTTGAACGTGCCGGTACCACTGATGGTTACGGTGAATGCTCCCAAATCGATCGAACTTCCAGAATAAGCAAGTGTGGCTGCGGATTCGATGGACGAGCTAGCACCTACTGTCAAATTACCCAAAACAGTGCCCGCTCCAGTGTTGCCAAATGTCCCTCCATTTAGAGTTACCCCTCCAGAGGGAGTGAAATTTCCCAAGCCAGACAAAGTCAGTTTGCTGTTGGTGGGTAACGTGATCGCGTTGGTTACGGTGAGAGTCACTCCAGAAGCGATATCTACGAATGGCTGGCCGGTAATCGTCAAGGTCGTGATTGTGGTATTGGTATCAACCGTGATTCCCTTCCCAGTATTGCTTGTTGTCGTTGCAGACACACTGCTGATCGTTGGCCCACCTGAAAGCAACAATAGGCTATTGGCATCATTCAATTGCAAAGCATTGGTATTACTGAATGTCCCACTTCCACTCACGGTGAGCGTATTGCCTCCAATATCGATAGCAGCCCCGGAGTACGTGAGGGTATTGGTTGGAAAAATCGAAGAGGAAGCACTGACGGTTAGGTTCCCACTGAGTGTCATACTTTGAGCGGTCGTGAAAGATCCTCCATTCAGGGTAATCGAAGCACTCAAGGTTCCCGTGTTGTTCAGAGACAAGTCAATACTGGAACCCAACGAGATGGTATTGCTCACGGTAAACGTGATCCCACTCGCGATATCCAATCTGGAAGAAGCCGATAAGGTTAAAGTACCTAAAGTCGAAGCCCCATTGATATCAAACCCCTTGCTCGCGTTGCTTTGAACGGTGACGGTGGCCGCCGAGACGTTTGTACCTCCATCCAATTGCAGGAGACTATCGGCATCATTCAATTGGAAGGCATTGGTATTGCTGAACGTTCCGCCTCCTAGCAATTGTAAGGTATTGCCTCCGATTGTGGGAGCCGAACCACTATAAGTCAAAGCTGCGGTAAGATTGATGCTGGAGTCTGCCGTGACGCTCAATGCCCCGCCTAATGTCCCCGCAGCTGAGACGGTCAAGGTCCCGCCGTTGAGCACTAGCCCACCGGACATGGTCAATGTGCCGGTTTCGTTTAATGTGAGGCTTTCCCCCGTTCCGATGGTTGATGAGTTCGTAACCGTCAGGGTTTTAGAAGAGGCAACGGATAAATTGGTCGATTGGGTTAAGGTGAGTGTGGTGATCGTAGAAGTTTCATTGATATCCAAACCATTAGAGCCAGTGCTATCGGCTGTTATGGCAACGTTATTGATGGTCCCCGTTCCGGTGACTTGCAGAATACTGCTGCCATTATCCAACTGAATGGCATTGGTGTTGCTGAAGTTGCTGCTTCCGCTGATGACTAGAGTCCGCGCACCAATCGAGATGGCATCCCCCGTGTAGGTGAGAGTCCCGGAAAGTGAAATCGTGGAACTCGCAGAGAGGGTTAGATTTCCTTGAAGGGTGGTGCTCGCTGAATTGGCGAGGGTGCCTCCGTTCAGAGCCAGTCCCCCATCTACCGCCAAAGTGCCTGTGTTGGTAAGGGTGAGCGTTTTGCCGCTCGCCACCGTTGCTGCATTCGTCACTCCCAGGACTTGGCTCCCTCCCACGTTGATCTCTGTCGATTCATTCAGCGTCAGGGTGGTCAGGGTTCCCGAACCGGTTGTCGTGATCCCTCTGCCCGAGCTGCTCGTCGCATCAACACTCACGTTGTTGATCCTGGCACCACCTGATATTTGCAAAAGACTATTTGCATTGTCTAGGCTGATCGCATTAGCCGAGTTATGAAAGTTGCCATTTCCACTACCGTTGACCGTCAATGTGTTTGCGCCCAAATTGATAGCAGACCCGGCATAATTGAGTGTATTGGCGAGAGAAAAAGTAGAACTCCCCGTGACCGTAAGATTACCTCCTAAACTCGAGTCAGATGAATTTGCTAGCGTGCCACCATTCATCACAAGTCCAGCCGTGGGGTTGAAGGCTCCGCTATTGGTCAATGTGATCGTGATGCCGGATCCCACCGTAATCGCATTGGAAGCATAGAGGGTTTGCCCTCCAACAATATCAACATTTGCAGCTCCCCCAAAGGTCAACGAACTAATGGTGGTGGCTGCGTTGATATCCAAGCCTTTGGTCGCATTACTGGTGGATGAAGCTGCCACTGCACTGAGCGTGCTATTGCCATTGATGGCAAGAATACTATCGGCACTGTTGAGGTTGATGGCATTGGTATTAGAGAAGGTGCCGGTTCCATTGATCGTTAAATCGAATGAACCGATATTGACGGCAGCTCCTGAATAGGTAAGCGTAGCAGCAAGGTCTATTGTGGAAGAGGCTGTATGTGTGAGGGCACCACTGACTGTGATGGCATTATCTACATCAAATGTTCCGCCATTCAGGATGAGGTTCCCGGATATCGTGCCACCTGCTCCGGTGATTTGCAACGTCCCGCCGGATGCAATCGTCACAGACGATTGTACGGGTCCTCCGGTGCCATCCCAAGTGACCGTATGGTTGAGGGTGTAAGACACTCCGGAACCAGGTGTTGTACAAGTGGTATCTCCGCCGTAAGTTGCTGCCGTTAGCAAAGCACCTGCTTGAGTACTCACACACTGAGACCAGGCCGGCATTGCCGAAAAAAGCATTGCCAGACTGCCCAATAGAATGCAGATGAAACCTTTTAAATAACCAGAAAGATCCATTGTAGTGTGATCCATCCTTCTGTAAACCGCCATAAGTCGCGCCCTTTGTTTGAAGCGTTACAGAGCTTATTCAAATGTGATGTGGTTGAATGAATAAGAGATCTTGTTACAGCATACGAAATTCTAACCTAACTTTCATTTGGCGAGGGGTCTCTCGAATTCAGCATTCGAGGTTGGTAGCATAACACCGGGGTTTTTAGAGGTGAACACTCGACTCCTTAAAAGGGGTTTCGTGTATTCACTTTATTAGAAGACAAATCTCTCCGTTTTTTTCGAATATTTTTTCCTTTGTCGGCAAAAAAAATTCTTTTTCTCGGTTTCTAGCCCATTAGATCATCCTATCCAGTATTTGGATCAGGTCTGAAAGAGCGGAGTTGTTAGAGCATTTTTCACGGGCTGGCCGAAATGGTCATGTCGTTTATTAACTGTTCAAATCGTTCCACATCGCCATGGAACAAAGCAGTTTCCAATTGCTGGAGAATCGACAAATAAGGCGTATCGAAGGGTTCGCAGAGTTCTCGGATGCTTTCAATTTGTTCAAGAACTTTTTCGCCTTGGTAAATGGGTAGTTTTGTAAAGACTCGCAATGCTTGGTGCAACTTGGACCGAAGCGAGTCTGGCATTTGTGGAACGACAACGGCGGAAGGAACGGTTTCTGTGGAAGGGGCCTGACGGAGATACTTTTTCAAGATGGTGAGAAATTTCTTATATTCTAAGGGTTTGGTGAGATACTCGGTAATGCCCAGCTCCAAGGCGGCTTGTTGTTTCTCGGTAAATGCATCGGCAGAGAGCGCCACAATAGGCAGTTTTTTAAATCCAGGCAAGTGACGGATCGTTTTTGTGACTTCTAGGCCATCCATAGCAGGCATGTGCATATCGACAAAAATCAAATCCGGCTGAAGTTCCAAAGCCTTACTCACCCCTCGGGATCCGTTTTCCGCCAAATGCAATGTCAACCCCATATCTTCACAAAGCGCTTGCATCATTTCTCTGCTCTTTCGGTCGTCCTCGATCATCAAAATCACATGGTCGGGGGAAAACCGATATGAGGCTGCATGTGATTTACGATTTGGCATGGCCTGGCTCTTCACTTCGACAAATGGCAATTTCACAAAAAAAGTAGACCCTACACCGAGTTGACTGTCGACCCAGATCGATCCCCCCATCATGAGAACCAAATTCCGGGTGATCGCTAATCCCAAACCAGTCCCTCCAAAATGACGGGTGATCGTGTCATCCACCTGCTCGAATGCCTGGAAAATCTGCTCCCAACGATCCTGGGAAATACCAATCCCTTGATCAATCACCCGAAACAGAATCGTATCTCCCTCACGAACCGCTTCCAGTATCACGGATTTGGATTCTGAAGTGAATTTGACCGCATTCCCCACTAAGTTCATGAGAATTTGATTCAACTTGCTCCGATCGATTCGAATACGCTCAGGGACCTGAGGGCCGATCCGATAGCTAAATTTGAGATTCTTCTGAAGTGCTTGAGCATTATTGATGTGAAAAATATTCTTCAGGAGAAGATGCAAATAAACATCTTCTTCCACAACAGGCGTCTTGCCTGCTTCAATTTTTGAGAGGTCGAGAATATTGTTGATCAATTCCGACAAGTGTTGGCTACTCAACTGCACGTCTTCCAAATATTGTCGGAATTCTCGCGGCACGTCCAAATCCTGCACTCGGTTGAGGAGAATCTGACTGAAGCCTACAATGGCATTGAGGGGAGTGCGAATTTCATGACTCATGTTGGCCAAAAATCGGGTTTTTGCTTGATTCGCAGCTTCTGCTTGCTGCTGTGCCATTCGTAATTCTTGCTCGCGTTGTTTGGGTTCCGTAATATCGCGAAGCAGTCCGGTGAATCCTCGTTTTCCCCCCAATCTCATTTCGCTGATCGAAAAGGAGAGAGGAAAGGTCGTGCCGTCTTTTCGACGTCCCATGACTTCACGCTCTTGTCCAACAGACTCGTGTCGGCCGGTTTGTTGGATGAAGCTGGCCCAATATTGATCGGGAGTGGCCTGCTCCGGTAGAGATATAAATTCCTCGATGTGTTGCCCGATCACTTCTTCTTGGGGGTAACCAAACAACCGTTCGGCAGCCGGATTGAACGCATCAATTTTTCCCTGATCGTCGATCACTAAGATCCCTTCAACTGCCGTGTTGACAATCGAAGCGAGCCGCGTTTGGCTGAGTTTTAGCTCCGTTTCGGCCTGCTTACGTTCAGTCACATCCTCATGCACCAATAACAGATAGTGGTGCCCATCCCACTCAAACCGTGAGGCTTTGAGGGCAAACCAGTGAACGACATGGTCCATCTCACAAGGGTATTCCAGGTAAAACCGATCCGTTTGCCGGTCCAACACGCTGCGTAACCCTTTGTATACGGAAGGTGCTTCTGTCGAATCTTTTCCACGCGCCTCATGGCAAATCCGGAGATAGTTGGTTCCAACCCCATAATTGGGATCCATCATTCCGTTGATTTGGGCCATGCGAATCCATTCCGCGTTCACGAATAAAACCGTTCCTTGATGATCCAGCACCACCACTTCGTGCTGCAAACCATCAATCACTGCTTGCAAAAATTCGGCAGATTGTCGCAATTCTTGCTCAGCAATCCGCTGATGACGAAGTTGCTCCTCTAGCTCTCGAATTCGTTGACTGATGTTGACCGGGTCGAGTTGAAGGGACATAGGCTTCCTCCCTCACTAATTGGAATTGTGTTGTTGGGGGACGGTTGATGTTTTGGGAAGTTATCTCGAACTTATACTGACTTCTAGCACTGTGTCGTCCGGGTTTGAAGTTTCTTATTCACTTAAAACAACAAGGAGTCTCTACAAAAGGCTAGATCTTCTTTCGAATCAAGTTCCAAAACCGGAGTCATGCCTTCACGCTTGTCTCAAGATATTCCATTTTTTCGCACATCAATATAATGCCGCTTGAGCCAAGCTGCCAGTCCATCGAGCCCTGGAAACAAAACCCGTTCGTTGATATTGGCTTGATCTAGACGATCACGAATTTTCCATTTGAGGTGAGATTTGATGGGAATCTTAAACCATTTGATGTCTTTTGCTTCTAGCCATTGACTGATGATGACATCCGGTTGAGACATCATAGAAAATACGGAGTATTGATTCACAATTCTACCATCAATAGAGGGCGGTTCAAAAAACAAGGGGAATGGATCATTGCTGAGTTTTTGGAGTGCGTCCAAGCTTTCGACGCCCCGGTCTAGCATTTCGGCGGTAAAGACATGAGAGCCTTCGGCGGCAATAATTTCGGTCAATTCTGACGGGAGGTATTTGATCGCATCGGGATAATTGATTGCCCAGATCATGCCATCGGTATCGAAATCCGTAAAATCATCGGTCGCAAAATGAAGTGCGACGAGGGGGGAATAGGTCCAATCCAATAATCGAGTTGGCAAACCATGATGCTGTGCCAAAGCCAGCCAATTCCACACAGATTTCCGTTCAGAAATCTGAGAATATTTCACGAAATTGCGCAGCAGGTGTTTTTCCAAATGGGTTTCTACAAGTCGATTCAATGAGGTTGTTAGCTGATACTTTGCTTTTTTCACACCACGGTAAACATATTTGGATCGATAACGGCTGAGATCGTCTAGCCAGTCGTCATAATACAGAGCTTCCTGCAACTCTTCCCATGTGTTAGCCTCAATACAGTTTGCTGAGTTCATCTACCTTTCCTTCCCATTCGTTACTCGATTTATCGGCTCTGCTCTAGACAGCCTGCCATATTGCTGTACCAAATCTAGCCATTGTCCTAAAAAGATTTTAGAAAAGGATGAAGATTGGGTAATTATTTCATATACCTAATCTTTGTTTATATAACTGAATCTTTCATGATTGATCTTTCTTTGTGCGACGCTATCATGGCCACAGTCTCCAGGCCGAAAGGGTATTAAGCCTGCATTCCTTCCTTGGAGCTGCCCAAATTTTAGTTTTCTTATATACGGACCCTCTCTATTTTCTGAAGAATTCAATATGTCAAAAACAGCACTCGTTACTGGAATCACTGGACAAGACGGCGCTTATCTGGCCGAGTTTTTGTTGCACAAAGGCTATACCGTTCACGGCATCAAGCGTAGAAGCTCTCTGTTCAATACGGCACGGGTGGATCACCTCTACCAGGATCCCCATATCCCGAATGGTCAATTTTTCATGCACTATGGTGATCTCACCGATGCGACGAACCTGATCCGAATCATCCAAGAAGTTCAGCCAGATGAAATTTACAACTTAGCCGCACAGAGTCATGTGAAGGTGTCCTTCGAGACACCGGAATACACAGCCAATGCAGACGGTCTTGGCACGCTGCGTTTGCTGGAAGCCATTCGTATTTTGGGAATGACGGAAAAAACTCGATTTTATCAAGCTTCGACCAGCGAGCTTTATGGAATGGTTCAAGAAATTCCACAACGAGAAACCACGCCATTTTATCCACGATCCCCTTATGCCGTTGCCAAGCTTTATGCTTATTGGATCACAGTCAATTATCGAGAGGCTTATAATCTTTTCGCGTGTAACGGGATCCTCTTTAATCATGAATCTCCGATCCGAGGGGAAACGTTCGTGACTCGGAAAGTCACTCGTGCCGCAGCTCGGATTTCTTTGGGTATCGAACAAAAACTATATCTTGGCAATTTAGAAGCACGGCGCGATTGGGGGCATGCCAGGGATTATGTGGAAGGCATGTGGATGATTCTTCAAGCGCAACAACCCGATGATTTTGTACTCGCGACTGGAGAAACTCATTCGGTCAGAGAATTAGTCGAACTGGCCTTTGCTGAAGTGGATATTCCTCTAGAATGGACTGGAGTCGGTGCGGAAGAAAAAGGGTGCGATGCCCGAAACGGGAACGTCCTTGTAGAAATTGACCCGGGTTATTTCCGCCCCACCGAAGTGGACCTCTTGATCGGGGATGCCTCCAAAGCCCATGAAATATTGGGATGGTACCCCAAATATGACTTTCCTTCTTTGGTGAAAGAAATCGTGCAATCGGACTTGAAGGAAGCGGAACGTGAACTCCGCTGAAACAACAACCCCTTGAGAGTAAGCAGGATGATGAAAAAAATTGGAATTGTTGGCGGGGTCGGTCCCTATGCTGGTTTGGATCTCAATCAGAAAATTTTCGACAACACAATCACCCAAGGCCAGGACCAAGACCACTTGGAGGTATACCTGTTGTCTCGGTCTTCTGATATTGGAGATCGTACCACCTTTCTAAAAAATCGGCATCTACCCAATCCAGCAGCGGGCATCTTCCGCACTATCGAAAAATTAGACCGTATCGGGGCTGAAGTCGTTGGTATGCCCTGTAACACAGCCCATGCCACTCCTATCTTCTCAGAAGTCTCTCAACACATGCAAAAAGCAAATCTATCATGCCGTTTTTTGCACATGATCGAAGAAACATATCGTTATCTCACCGAGTGGAAGCGCATCCAGCCTTCCTTGTATCAATTGGGATTGCTTTCCACTCAAGGCACCTACGACGTTCGGATCTACCCTGAATTTTTGGAGAAGGATCAAACGTTTTCGGTTCTGTATCCATCTTCACAAGGACAACAGCTTGCCCATGAGGCGGTTTACACAATCAAAGCCCACGCCACCCCACCACGCGAAGCACAGGAAAAATTGCAAAACACAGCCGAAGGACTGATCCAACAAGGAGCACAGGCGATTCTCTTAGGTTGCACCGAAATTCCACTCGCTTTTGCGAACCAAACAGAGATCCATGGGGTGCCTCTTATTGATCCCACTCTCATTTTAGCCCGATCATTGATTCGCGAAGCAGCTCCCCATCTTCTAAAACCGATAAATCACTCGATCTATTGAGGCATTTATTTTCAAAAATATTTTCAGAACTACCAGGACCATTAGGCTTCCTCATATTTTCAGAACTGCCAGTACCATCAAGCTTCCTCATATTTTCAGAACTGCCAGTACCATCAAGCTCCCACAAACAAGCAATGCAAGATCAAAATGGGTGGTTCAGCAAGGCGGCGAGGACCTGCTCACGGTAATTGCGAGGCTGATTGAGCATGATGACAAAATAGACGGGACGTTTGGTATGAGGAAGGTATCCTGCCAAAGCATAAACGCCACGAAGTGTGCCTGTTTTGAGGTAAGTGTTTTTTAATCGTGTCAGGCGAGCTTGATGTGGATAGAAACGTTTCAGCAAGGTAATCATGGCATCGGGTGAAATACGATTTTCTCGAGAAATTCCAGAGCCTTCTGACACCTGAAATTGATTTGCTGGGATTTGCACCACTTCTGATAAAAAGTGTTCTAATACAAGCACTCCTTTTTTTAGAGTAGCTGGCTCCCCACGCTGTTGGATTCCAATAGCCAACAGCAATTGGTTTGCGATGAAATTGTTGGAATACAGCATCATTGCTTCAATTACATCGAGCAGGCGTTTTTCGTTATAGTGAGTATGAATCGGTCGATCCATTTGTGTTTTGATACGTCGTTGGCTGATTCCGATTACCTTGTGGTTGGCTTGCTCCAGAAAAGCGCGGAACAGTTGTCCTGTGTACAGCAAACTGTGGTCTTGTTGGCGAGAAATGTTGATACGATGTTTCCCCGGCTTGAGTCCTTTCCCCAATTTTTGAGCTAATGGAGTCAGCGGGGTTTGTGGCTCGGCTGATCGAACACTCCCTCCTTTCAGCACCTCCACATGGATTGTGTTGAAGTTCGTCATCAAAGCCCCATTCAAGGCATCATATGGATTGAGGGATCGCTCGATTCCCGGAATCTGGATCTGTGTCCCAAAAACCGAATCATCCAAATAAATATGGCGCAAAGATACTGGAAGCTTCCGTGCTTGCTTCAATTCGCTGACCAATCTGGCCATTTCTTCAGAGACCCACAATGGATCCCCATACCCACGAAGTGTGATGTCTTGTTGTCCATTCAAATACACTTCAGTTTTAAATCGATAACTTTCTCCCAAATAATGTAAAGCTGCTGAAGCAGTAGCGATTTTCCAAATAGACGCAGGCACCCATCGTTGATCGCCCCCTTTTCCAACTTGAAATCGATACAAAGTGTCCTTGTCGTCTGCAACGAGAACAATTCCATTGGTGATATAGCGAGAAATTTTTTTGTCTAGGGCAGGGGAAGCGCACAGATGAGAAAATGCGAGAAATCCGACCAAACTGAGTAACATGGCTCGTTGCATCAGCGCTGCCAGAACGAAGTGAAGATATAATCGGAAAGGAGGATGAAGATCGCAGAAAAGCTGACTGCTTCTGTCGTGGAGCGGCCAACCCCTTCCGCGCCATTGGTTGTGTAATATCCCTTATACGATCCCACAAATGTGAGGACGAGTCCAAACAACGCAGCTTTCAGCAGGCTTCCCACAATATCTCGAAGCTCTACAAAATCTTTGGTTTTCGCCATAAAAATACCGGGGTCGATATCCAATAAAACTACCCCCACCAAGTAACCCCCAAAAATGCCAGTCATGTTTGCAATGGCAGTGAGCACGGGCAACATTACGATTCCTGCAAACACACGAGGAGTGACCAAGTATTGAACCGGATTAACCGCCAAAGATTGCAGAGCATCCACTTGTTCCGTCACACGCATGGTTCCAATTTCAGCAGCAATTGCCGAACCGGCACGTGCATTGACCATCAAAGCGGTCAAAACGGGTCCCAACTCACGGGTCATGCTCACAGCAACCATTCCCCCCACAATAGTTTCCGAGCTGAATTGTCGTAGAGCAAAGTAAGATTGAATGGTGAGAACCATCCCCGTGAACATCCCTGTGAGTAACGTGATCCACAAGGATTTATTGCCAATGAATTCCATCTGTTTGAAAAAGAGCGTCCAACGAAATGGAGGGACGAACAGAAAAAATATGGTTTCTACAAAGAGCAACCCGGCGGTGCCCACACCACGAATTCCTCCTAAAACAGAATCTCCTAAATTTTCAATCCATCGTAAAGGATTTTGCTTGCCCTTCGCCATACTTTTGCATCTATTTTGAATCGGAATTATAAAATTTTATCACTTAATATCATTAGGCATGACCTTATAATATTGGTCCCTATAAATGGCAATCAAATTGCTGGGATCCTCATCTCGCATATTGAGGCGGACGATTTTTTGGAGTTCCCGATTCAACTCTGTCAAGTTTTTGAATGCGGCAAAATGAGTAGAGTTTTTGTCTCTACATTTTGCAACCGAGCGTGCCAAACTAATAGAATCTGAGGCTGCATAGTAAGCCTCAAACAAATCGTTTGAGTTACGAGTAGCATAATGCTGTGCTAGCTTAGTTTTTGCCTGACTGTACACATCGTAAGCTCGATCGATTCTTGGAGTGGCACAGGCAATCACTTGCGGCTTTCGCTGTGTAAGGTTACGGAGTTGTGAGCACCCGGATAACAAACAGGCAATAACTAATGACATTAAAATCACATTTTTCGATTTCATAGCTCGTCCTCATTTCAAAAGGTTGCGGGGTGGGGATATTTAGCTGCTCAAGGAATCGTAATTTTGTTATCGGCATCGTATTTCAAATCTTTAGGAGAATTTTTGCAAGGTGATGCATCTCTCATCAGATCCAATTGATTTGGCTTCTCTATTTACTCGGCAGCTCATCTTTGTTTCGGGGAAAGGAGGAACCGGCAAAACGACTTTAGCCATATTCCTCGCTCAAATGGCAGCCAAGCAAGGAAAACGTGTATTATTGTGCCATATCAATCGGTTAGCCCAAGATTCTTGGGAACAGCAATACTTAGCAGCCTATCCGCAATTATCGCAGATCGTGATCACCCCCAATAGCTCCTTCAAAGAATATATGCTCTTGAAGTTCAAAAGTGAGACGATCTACCATCGCTTCTTTGAGAGTTCGACGGAATTGGATGTGTTGAGGCGTGCGGCCCCTGCCTTGAACGATCTCTTAATTTTAGGAAAAATTTATTGGGAGTGTCGTCAACGGACATTTTGGTTCGCCCCTAAATGGGATCATGTGATTGTGGACTTACCTTCGACTGGCCATGCAGCCACTCTGCTCAACATACCCTCGGTAGTTTTAAATATTTTCCGAAGAGGAATCGTTTCCCACGAAACATCTAAAATGTTCCGGCTGATCAGCGATCCAGAACGGACTTGTTTAGTTCTGACATGTCTCCCCGAAGCGCTGGCAATTCGAGAAACCTTAACTTTTATGGATCTCGCACAACATGATTTGGAAATACAACTCGGCCCCGTGTTTTTGAATAAAACTCTTCACCTCCCTTTGTCTGCCGAAGCCTCCGAAATATACGAAACCGAGCGTGACCGACTATCTGATGCGATACAGCAAATGGTCAACTTCGCCCGCCAGCGCTACCTCGATAGCAATGAACAGAGTGCATTGCTAAGAAAACATTCAAGCTCTCTTGTATATGCGCTTCCATTCATATTCGGAGGCACCCCTTATCTTGAATTTTGCCATACATTCGAAACACAACTCTTACAGCATTGGATCAATTCTCAAACCGATAGATAAGCCATATTTAGCCACTTCGGTTGTACTTGCTAGGAGCCACTCAATATGTTGCATGACTTATTGCTAAATCAACGAATTCTAATTTGTTGCGGATGTGGAGGAGTGGGAAAAACAACAACTAGCGCTGCTCTTGGAATTCGAGCAGCCAGTTTGGGAAAAAAGGTAATCGTTTTAACTATAGATCCTGCAAAACGTTTAGCGGATAGCTTGGGTATCGGTTCGTTAACCAACGAACCCAAGAAAGTCGAACTACCTTTCGAATTTTCTGGGCAAATGTGGGCAATGATGCTTGATGTGAAGCAAACTCTGGAGACTATCATCGAACAGAATGCGTCGTCTGAACAGCAAATCCAGAAAATTCGCAACAATCACATTTATCAGCAATTGAGCCAGAATTTAGGCGGTGCCCATGAATACGGTGCTATGGAGAGACTGTATCAAATCTATTCCGAGGGGGACTATGATTTGATCGTTTTGGATACCCCCCCTTCCCAAAATGCGCTCGATTTCATCATGGCTCCCCTGAACTTGAAGGAATTTTTTAGCCAATCGGTTTTCAAATTTTTTATCTTAGGAAGTGTAGATGTGAAATCTCCTAGTTTTCGGTGGACTCGTAGAGGTAAGAATTTGGCGCTAAAAATTTTTGAAAAACTGACTGGCTCTTATTTCCTCAAGGATTTGTCAGATTTTTTGTCTCATTTTCACGGAATGTACGAGGTGTTCAAAGAACAAGCCGATTGTGTCTCTCGATTGCTCGCAAGTCCTGATACAGCTTTTCTAATTATTACAAGTCCACAACAGCAGCACTTACGGGAATCCGAGTTACTTTATCACAAATTTCAAGAATTTCGTCTTTCACTGAGAGGGTTGATTATCAATAAATGTACTCCAAATTTTTCCACGCAAATCTCATCGAATATCTCAAGCATTCTGCAAACTGAATTACAATACTTAGCAGTGCAAAATGCTCGTCAATCAGAGTATGAACAGCAAGTGCTTGACCGCTTTCTTTCTCCTCATTTCAAAACCATGCTAGTCCATAAAATCCCTACCTTTTCCCGCGATGTCTATAACCTTGAAACCCTAGTACAATTCAGTAAATATTTATGATGATCACAGGCTCATATTATTGATGAGTTATCAATTCTGGATGCCCTGGAATCTCAGTGAGAATAATTGACAAAAAATCCAGATGGTGTCAGGTTTAGCTTTAAGAGCCTTGGGCCTTCTGAGTGCTCGAAAACCTTCTTCCGGCCCCCTTTCTCACCCTGAAAATATCGACCTGTGGATAAAATATCCTTGGCAAGACTAATAACCACAGAAGGGACGATGAAAAAAATCACCTATGTACTTATTTTTGCCTTTTTATTTATAGGCTGTGAAAAAGAACGTCGTCATGCAAAACCATACAAGGAGTTTTTTCAAGTGGGATTTTTGGGCCATGGTGCTGGTTTCATTGGCGAGATTGGTATCAATTATTGGGGACTGAGTAGACGTTGTGATAGTTGTCATGCTGTCCGAGAATCGATTCATCCAGACTTGGGAACCTGCAATAGCTGCCATCAACCCCACGAAACTGGTTGGGAAAAGTCTACCATGGCTTTATATCACGATACCTCCCTTCCTCTAGTTGGAAGGCAATATCATTTTAAATTGAAATGCACTGAATGCCATAACAATCTCACAACCAGAGACGAGTACAAACAGGGGCAATGCATTCAGTGCCATCACCACAGTCGTAGAGCAACTGAGTTTGCCCATGAATTGATGGATGAATTCGATTTAGCCAAAGAATTTAAGGATCATCGTTGCATTAGTTGCCATGCTCTCACGGGCAAAGAATATCATTTGTTTTACGATCCGGAAACAGGATTTCTACTATAAAAACTGGAACATCCAACCATAACTTTTCTGGCGGTGCCATCCCTGATTGCAATTTGGCCCTTTTGATCATGCTTTTTCCATAGTGTGGATCCAAAACCAAGGGTTCTCCCAGTCCAATAATACTACGTCATATGGTTACTCATTACTCATCCTTATTTGTGGGAGAAGTAATATGAATAAAAACGCATCTAAAGATATCGGTTTTGAACTATTACTTCCCGAGGAGTATATTCCTATTTCCCGATTTCCTCTCAAAATTCGTTGGCTTCACTGGATCAACGCCTTTTTTATAATTGTCTTACTCATTTTAGGAATCGTACAAATTTTCGAACTTAGTTTTATTGGGCATTTTGACAGCCAAGACTTCCGAACAATTCATTGGATTACAGGATTATTATGGATTGCAACACTAGTAATTATGTCATTCTCTCTAATTTTTCGTGACAAGTTTAATGTTAAACAGGGAGTTGCCTCAGATAAGCTTATTATTAAACAACGCTATTTTCTTATGTTTTCAATCGGCTTTATTTTTTTCATGCTTGCAAGTGGTCTTGGTCTTTTCTTTCTAAGAGAAAGCGAAGCTCCGACTGTTCGAAATATGTTGTTAGTTCTTCACTTTCTTATGGCAATTGCTTACGTTCCAGCCTTATTGATTCACATTTATTTAGGGACAATGAAACAGGAAACTAAACGTTCCCTCAGGACTATGCTATCCGATATCAATATGGAGTACGCACTTCACATGCCTATTGAAGGACTCCAATGCCAAGTGACCGATCAGGATGAAACTCTTTCTTTACAAGCTGATGTCATTGATATCAGCATTACCCGATTTAGGGCTAAAGTGAAAATGGGATACTGGCAAGAGTGGATAGATTTGTCGAAAATGTCGTTTGTGACGTTCATACATAAAGATTTAAATCGACCTGTTAAACTGCCAATTCATCCCCCCGCCCTCGTTGAACATGCCGACCACTGCGTTTTAAAATGCAAATATGACCTTCCTACTCAGGAATCAGCTCGGATACTACTCAGCCGTGCCTTCTTCTTTAGAAAACTGTTTTTGGAGGAAGACGGAGCTTTTCGCCAAACGGTTGATGAATTTATCCGCTTACGGAATCATGATAGTAAATCACTAATGGGATAATTGTGTGCTGGTTTACGAAATCTGTCAGAAAATTTTGTTTTAGCTTTTTAAGAGGAAAGGATCGAAAAGATAGGGATTTCTGAAGAGCTGAATATTGTACTTTGTTCTACGGTTTTAGTGTTCTAAGAAAATAGTGAAAATTGAATAGAGAGCATTTGCTTGTAGATTTTTAACTCTTTGCTTTGACAGGCCCAATAGAACTGAAAATATTCAATGCCTGTTAATTGCTAACTGGAAGGTTTGGCCATACAACCTAGAAAAAATTGTTTGCAAATAAATAGACAAATTTCCAAAAAAAAACGGCATGTTACTATTGTAAGTAGCATGCCGTTCAAAAAATCTTGATTTGTTTTCCGTCTGTTATTCTTCTTCACGGAAATCCGAATGACATTCTCTACAAGCTAATGCCAACTGAGCCGCTTGCCTTCGAATTTCATTCATATTCCCCTTTTCTGCAACTTTCACTAACTCTTCTGCATGGCCACGCATATTTCCGGCCTTGTATTGAAATTCAGCAGAAATTTCTCCGGCCTCATCCCAGATACCTTCAGTTGCGCGAGATTCGGATCCAAAAGAATCTTTCGGGAACAAGCTTAGCATTTGTGGAGCCATCTCAGCTAAAGCTTTTGAATGGCTTATAATCTGCTCAATTCGATCCACAGCTGGAATTGCTACGCCCGATTTTGACCCTCTTGTAAGAAGTTTAATACCTTGATTATGTTTCGCCTTGACGTCCATGAAAATCTGTCGGTATTTGACAAGGCTTTTACTCGATTGAATTTTCTTTTGCGCAAATGCAGACGGAGCAAAAGCCAAGCACAGGGATACTCCAAGAAATCCTGCTACTGTCATCAAGGCAGCATGTCGGACTGTTTTTTTGAAGTGAGTACCCATAAGACTCCTTCCTTTAAAGAGATTTTAGTTAACGATTTAGGATCAACATCCTATGTCCAAAGCTGTACTGTGCTCATCATATCAAAGCTTACAGTACAGCAGAAGACAAAAGACACCTCCCCCAATGATTCAACCGATTCAATTAACTTCTGCGACAGGTGATTGTGTAATTAATCTGAGCTGAGTATTTCTTCTCAGACGCAGAACCTGCAGAAGATAACCAGTAGGTTTCCAACTTAATCCTACTTACTTTAAAGGTTGGATTATTATCACTTGGGCACTCTATAGCAGCATCACCCAAAGCCACTTGGTTTTTTCCAGAATTGATCTGACTAGAAACTGTAATGGCCTGATTAAAAGCAGCAGCTTCTGTCGGATACAAATCTGTTTGCACATTGCTACTAAATTGAATCAAAGACTGGGCCATCGCAGATCCCACTCCAATTAAAAGAAACGATGCTAGAATTGCTACGACGTTCTTCATGAAACCTCTTTTCATAAATTAGGTTAGTAATATGTGTGTAACAAAACGATATGGAACACTTAGAAGGAGTAGTTAATCCGTACACGATAACCAATAGCAGTATGTGTTACTTCATCTGGATCTCCCTGGTCAGCACCACCTACTGTTTTTTCTCCATCTTCCACGTTTGCAGACGCACCGGAAACAGCAAACTTAACAGCAGCACCGTCTAATGGCAAAGGCTCAGTGTAAGATGCGAACCATTGAGTATGGTCTTTCTCAGAATCGTCTTGCTCGACAGTCGCTCCGTCATCATTAGTTGTGTCCTCATGTTCAGTTGTTTCGCTAGTCTGATGAAGACCTACGCCGAATTCACGACCGCTACCCAAACCTACTGTTACAAATCCACCGACGGTAGTAGTCAGGACAGTATCTATATCATTTCCATCTGCATCTTCACCAGTTACAGAGGAAGATGTCACGTTAACACCTAAAGTTGCGCTTCCAAAGCTGATTTGACCTAATACACCACCCCCTGATTTGGTGGTAGTTGCGTCGCTATCGTTATCCTGAGCGGTTATATTCAACTGTTCGAAAGCAGCTTTGCCCGTAAAAGGTCCTACATTAAAATCAAGGTAAGGACGGAAACCGAACTTGTTACCATCATCGTCATTACCCCAAATTATGTTTAGTTCCAATGAAACGTTTTCAATTCCTTTGAACTGTAACCCTACAGCACCAGGCCCTCGACCACGCGCGAAGTTTACTTCGTAAACGCCCGGTCCATCAGGGGCTCCGACAAATAAGACGTCAGCACCTTTTGAGTACAAACCAGCTGCCTCATATCGACCAATCAACACATTAAATTTAGAAGCAGTGCTTCCAAAAGTTACATACACGTCGGCAATACTCAGACTACCGCCGATTCCTGCTTCAATGCTAGCTTCTCCAGTACCAAACAAGGTGCCTTTAGATTTTCTCCCTTTAACGCTAATCTTACCACGTCCTCCTTGATTGAACTTCGTTATTTCTTCATCATCTGGGTCACCGTCGTCATCTGTTGTCCCATCTTCTTTGACCGAAGCCTCGTAATCAGTATCAATTTCTAAGTCACCAGAAAGTACTGGCTCACCCATAACAGGCTGTGCCAGCATAGCGGAAGTGAAAGCCACTAAAACAAGGGTTCTCAATCTTTTGAGTGTCATAAGCCTCCTATTAAAATAAATAACCTCACTACATGATAGCCAATAAAAACAAAAACCTAAGAGAAATCACCCGCCTCAAAATGAATCAAAGCCAGCATTTCCCCCTAGTCTCACTGCCTTCTTTAATAGGATAAAATGAAACTATCAATAGAATTTTGTTATTATTTCCGCAGGGATAAGTCATTTCTCTTGCAAGTTTGATGAAACCAAGCTAGCCTAAAGCGTTTAAACTACTGAAATTATTGTTATTAATTCTGCTCCACCCTCATCAACCTCACTTTTAACATTGCCCCTGCTTTCATTGAAACCCCTTTGAAACCTATCTTCATTTATCTTACCAAAAGAACACTTATAGTGCTGTTTTACTTGTAGATGTTCAGAATTATTACATAACGCCAAGAATGAATCTTGCTTGTTACGATTTATGCAGTGCTAGGGTTCATTTAATGACCAATCGTAGTTTGTGTCAAAACCATCATTGTAACTCTTAAGCTTCTTGACTAAATTATCCCCAGCATATTTTATCAAATGATTGATAACCCCAGACTCATTGCCTCCAAAGTCTTCTTCATACCAATCATAGATTTTTGAAACCACGAGTTCTCCATTTACGAAGGTAACTCCTCTAGGATGGTTGATGTAATCCTTGGCTGCATTATCTAAAAGCTCTTCTATATTCGACGAAGTATATGCTTTGCCAGCTAAATTAGGACAACCTATACTAGCGCAATTGACAGCATAATGTATTCGGTTATCGTTCCAAATAGGACGCAAGATTCGATGCTCGACATCATTCAGAGATAATTCCTCTCCTTCGATTCTAAGTAGTTTTGCATCCCAAGGGCCAAAATTAAAGAATCCTGGAGAGATATCTATATCTTTTATGGACTCAACTGGGTAATGATCCAATATCACTTTCACTGTCAAGGCATTGTATAAATTGATCCAATAAGCTTTTTGCTCTTGACGGTTGTATTCTAATATTGGAAGTGCCTGAAGCTGTTCAAGATAATTGAAAAGAAAACGTTTATCTGTAATGGAAACGGCCTTATAGTCCATTCGATAGACACCGGAAAAATGCTCTGTATCTAAATATTTCTTTAAAAAATTATCCCATTCACCATGATCAATAGTCTGAGAATTTCCAGAATCATATCCTTGCCATTTAGCCCATAAATCTGAACTAGGTGCAGCCCAGCCAACATTCCAAGCTAGCAAAATTATTGTGATAACGGCCATATATTTTGAGCATTTTTTCCAAGCTATTGTGAAATTCAGATATTTTAGCTGCATGAGTACATCCCCCGTTTAATGACAATTTTGTTTAAATTATTGAACTGAGGGAAATGTCGACTAACAGAAATCTATCTTACACAGGCATTAGGGAGGAAGCTAAGAACCAGTTCTTTGCAAAAGTTTAAAGGAGTGGAAACCTCCACTAGGGTGAGGGCGATAACCAGCAATATCTTTTTTGAGTAATACAATATTATTGTTATGCCAGAGACTTAGATAAGGCAGATCTTCAGCTAGAACCATTTGCACTTGCCGATAGATATCTTTGCGTTTCTGAACGTCTCCTTCAATCCGTGCGTCTGAAAGTAACTTATCTAATGATTTATTGACGTAACGTACTCTATTTCTCCCAGGAGGGAATTGGGTGGAATGGAACAAATCGTAGTAGAAATCGGGAGTGGAGACCCCTACCCAACGCAAGGAAAAGAGATGAAAATTTCCGGTTTTGACATCTTCAAAAAAAGTTCCCCATTCGAAAGTGCGTAAATTCACTTCTATCCCTACCTTTTTTAAATGGGACTTAATGATACGTGCTTGTGTTACAGCATCAGTGCTAGTGGTTGTTTTATATTCCAGAATAAAGCGCTTTCCATTTTTTTCTTTATAACCTGCTTCGTCGAGAAGCTCAGCAGCTTTCTCGATGTTGTATTCATACTGGGGCAGGCCTTCTACATAAAATTCGTTTTGCGGTATCAACAAACTATCAGCCTTCAGTGCATGACCCTTTTTAAAAAATTTAATCAATTCATCTCGATTCACTGCATGTGCTATCGCTTGACGGACTCGTTTGTCTTTCAAAATGGGATGCTCCACATTAAACCCCAAGTACTGATAATTGAGTCCTGGAAACTCAATCGCCTTATATTTCTTTTTCAAGGGGTTTCGTTGAAATTGCTTTAGTTTATCCACTGGTAATGCGTTGAGTACAAAATCAATATCTCCTTTTTTAAGTTTTAAAAATCGTGTGTTGTCGTCTTTGATTACTTTGAAAGTAATTTTTTCTAGAAAAGGAGATTTACCATAGTAATTGGGATTGCGAGCAAACAACAATTCAGAAGCTGACTTTCTTTCCAATTGGAACGGACCAGTACCAATAAGTTCTTGGCTATCTACATGTTTTGCTTTTTGGAATATAGGAATAAAAAGGTCTAATAGGAAAGAAGGTTTTGGAGCCATTAACTCGAACTGAATCGTATGTTTATCAAGTATTGTAATAGATTTAATAGACTTATCTAAAACTCCATAAAAAGGAGATCCTATTTTAGAGTCCATTATTGAATCTAAGGTATACTTTACATCTTCAGAAGTGAACGGTACACCGTTAGAAAAGCGTGCATCTTTTCGGAGATGAAAAACATATTTTGTCGGAGAAGGAGTTTCCCAATGGGATGCAAGGAAAGGAACAATCTTCAAATTATAATCTTGCTGGACAAGCGTTTCGTAAATCAACTGCTGGGTAATACGCATCCCATTCGCATCAACAGCAAAACGGGGATCCAAAGTTTTGGGCATTGCCTCGAGTGCAACCACCAATTCTTGTGTTTGTGCTGCATGTACAATTACTGAGCACAAGAGTGTTATCAACAACCATGTGTTAATTTTCTTCCATCGATCAACTAACATTGTATCCTTACAATTGAATTTAAACGATCTGAATTAGTACTTCAGGTCATTCAGAAGCTCTTATATTTTTTTTATTAATTCGATTGAGATGTATGAATAAAACGATTGACGGAATACCAACCAAACAAACCGCAATCGCTCCAAATATCATAGCCCAATTTAGTGCCATAATTTTCCTTTCGTTAACCACATTAGTGTTAATAACTGGTACAAATCAGTTTTCTATTTCTCGTAGTTCACCGTAATTGGCAACTTGAAAGCTTTGCTGCTCACACCAGTCACTTTTGCATCATTAGGAAATGTTGCCATCACATTTTTTGACGTTTCGTCTCCAAAGTCTGTACAACCGTTGTAAATAGGAGACCAAGTCGAACGTAGCACAACTTGTTTGACTACCGATCCATCAGGAATATAAAATAGTCCTTCTCTCCCAAAAAACACATAGTGTCCTCCCCAAAATGGGTTGGCATAAGCTTTCCCGACACACCCCACTTTGTCATAAAAAACCCCACTTCGATCAATTTTTCCATCAACAGGAGAAATCCGAAAATGTGTCCCATTTTTATTTACTACAGGCAAAGACGCTTCGAAAACACCAAAACTGATGCTTTGGCCAATTACTACTCCATTTGATTTGACAATCAAGTCTCCTGCATACAATGCGTTGGTCGTTAATAGAATTCCCCAAAAAGCTAAAATTAACCCCCATCGCTTGACTCCAACCCCTGCTTTCATGCCGTTCTCCTTAAGGTAGTGAGTATTCACCTTCAAATTCAAATTTGACCATATAGAAGAAAAGATCTTATGACTGGCCCCACAAGAACAAATTGATTTTTGGTATAATACTTTTTCTTTTGTAAATCAACAGCAGGGCAGGCAACTGAAAATGCACGTGTTTGCAGCGCAAAGGATCCAGTTTCTCCACTTGTAGATTCTATTTCGTAGAATACATTTTTTTGTTAGGAACGGAGTGCTTGCTTATTTAAAGCGCATAGAGTTAGATTCTTTAATTTTTCTGACATTTTTTCGTTTCACCTTCTACCAATAAATTTTTCATGCTGACATCTACCAATAAATTTTTATACTTATTAATGGGGTTCTTTTTGGCCCAATGCTTTGGGAATCAGAGCTATGGTCAATATTATGGACTAAGTGTAGATTTTCCTTATACATATCCGGGGACACGAGATGGCATCAGAGGGATTAGTTTAGGGTTTACTCACCCCATTTCCGCACTACCAAATGTAGGCTTGACAGTTTTAAATTTTAACCGACGAGAACATGGCTCCGAAGGCTTTGACCTAGATACTAAAGCCCAATTGAATTCATTGAACTTATTCACGCATCTCCCTATTTCCAATTTTGCACTGACTTTAGGGGGAGGGTTAGGTAACCTTCACACGAGCACAAAAATTGTGGGTACTACTGGCAGGTTAGAAACCGTTCGGGTAGATACCCCAAGTATCATTGAGGTCTTTGGAAGATTAGGCTATCCCTTTTTGTATTCTGCGGATGCCCATATCGGGCTGCATTTCATTACTGCGAGTGGAGTCAAACTCATTGATGGCAGCAAAACAACCGTTTCAGGAGTGAAAGACACTGCTGATCTAGGGGGATTTTTATTTACGGTTGGTTTTCAGGTGGCATTTGGAGGAGCAAAACGAAAAGGACCACAACTTCCAAGTCTGGATAGCAGTCCTTTCAAATCTCCGGGTGGCTGATTATTTCAGCTCTCTGAAAAAATCACGCTCAGAACTAAATAGGAGTGTGGTACCTTCTTGAAGCACTTCACGATAGGCTTCATGAGATCGTTGAAACATGAAAAATTCTGGATCTCTTCCGTAGGCATCTGCATACACGGTTAATGCCTTTGCATCTGCATCCCCCCGGATTTCCTCTGCTTGTTTTTGAACTTCTGCAATAATTTTAATCCGATCTCGGTCTGCTTCCGACATGATTCCCAATTTCTGTTCTTCGCCCTCAGAACGATAACGCTTTGCATCCCGACGGCGTTCTGCAATCATCCTTCCATAAACAGCCTCGCTATTGGCTTTGGGTAAATCGGCACGTTTAATTCTTACGTCCACGACCTCAATCCCTAAATCTGTCGCGTTTTCTTTTGAGTTCAAAGTGATTTCATCTATGATTTCTCGTCTTACACTAATGGCCTCAACGTTGCTGATAACACCGGAAGCTGCATTCCTAACAAACTCCGTATTACCAGACACAATCTCACTTAAGGTATGGTTCCCGAGCACACGCCGTACTTGAGAATAGATAATATCGTTCAGGCGTGCTTGTGCTTCACTGATGCTGCCTCCACGCATCGCCTTATAAAATTGTAACGGATCGACCACTCTCCATTTCGCATAATTGTCCACTTCCATTTCTTTTTTATCTTTTGTGATGATCGATCTGGGGTCTGCATCATACGAGAGCAAACGGTTATCAATGTGGAAAATCTTCGTCACGAACGGAAGTTTGAAATACAGCCCTGGTTCCGTATAAGTGGTGATTGGATCACCTAAACGAATTTTTACAGCATACTGGGCTTGATCAACGACAAAGGTGCTGGAATAGAAGATTGCTGCAATAGCAGCGGCCCCAATTATCAGAAATTTTATAGCATTACCCGCTTGCATAGCTTTCTACCTCAAATAGTTTAGATGGTTAGTTTCATGAAGAAAACTTCGTGGAATTCCCAAGGAATATTTGATAAGGGTTGAATTATCAATGCTCTCCACTTGAGACGATGAAATTCATTTTTAGCCGAGTTTACAATACGGTTCAAACCAAAATTGTAGAGACTGAAATTCCTAACTATCTCCAAGACAGGGTCGCATGTTTCGTTTTCGTTCCCCTAAAGAGCAGGACGCCGTCGTTCAAGTGGCTCTCAAGCAAATTGAAAAGATGCTCAAGGAGATGCAAGCAGATGGTAAAGACCTAACTCGATTGAAGCTAAAAAAATTTCAAAAAACTCATCATGCGACCTGCCGATGCGAACAATGTCGTTCCGCAAAAGCAAAAGATGATCCCCGCCTACGTGGATTATTAGAAGACGGCTTCAAAGTGTACGTGGAAGGTGATGAACCTTAAATTGCCCCCAACTATCAGTCTAGAGACGGTTGCTGAGATCCTGGATCAGGTAGATATGATTCTGCGCACCCCCAGCGGCAATGCGCTGATCCTTGATTTCAGGCATGTGACACACCTAGACATGTCTGGCATTGGAGCTTTGGTTCGTTGCATGGAACGATGTCAAACTGCAAATATTGAAGTTCGCTTCGAAAATGTTCATACTGAATTGACCCACCTCCTAGAATTTATCAATATCGAAGATATTGCTGGAATTTCTGGCCCTCCTCCTAAAAAACGTGGCTTTTTTGAAAAATTGGGACGAAATGTCCGGTGGTATATAAAAGATAGTCTTGGCTTTTTTGAATTCTTGGGAAAAACCACCACCGTACTGGTCAAAGAACTCTTGCTTCCTAATCGGATACGCTGGCAAGACACTGCTTATTACATCGAGTCTACAGGTGTGAATGCTGTACCAATTGTAGGTTTGATTGCGTTCCTCATGGGAATGATTATTGCCTTTCAATCTGCAGATCAGCTCATTCAATTTGGAGCAAATATTTTTGTAGTGGAACTTGTCGCAATTTCTATGACTCGTGAACTAGCACCATTGTTAACCTCGATCTTGATCGCCGGTCGTTCCGGTTCTGCATTCACCGCCGAAATTGGTACGATGAAAGTTTCTGAGGAAGTGGATGCTATGAAAGTCATCGGATTAGATCTGACAGAATACCTAGTCTCTCCTAAATTTTGGGCACTTATCATTTCACTGCCACTACTGGCTTTTTGGGCCGATGTTATGGGCGTGATCGGGGGTGCATTGATCGCTAATTGGAAATTGGATATTCCTTATTATACCTTTATTCTCCGTTTCCAAGAACAGGTTTCTGTTCGACATATCATCCTGGGGCTAGGAAAATGTTATGCCTTTGCAGCAATCATTAGCATTGTGGGTTGCTATCGTGGCATGCTTGTCCAAAGTGGTGCTGGAAGTGTTGGGCGTCAGACAACCTCCTCTGTCGTCACTTCAATTTTTTTAGTTATTATTGCAGATGCGATTTTCTCAATAATTTTTACTTTACTCGGAGTGTAAGAGGTTTCTTCAATTCACCTGGGCATGCAGATGATATGGCAACACCCCAACCAATTATTGAAGTTAATGATTTAGTCACCCAGTATGGGCCGCGAGTCATTCACAATCAGTTATCCTTTAAAGTCAATCAAGGTGAGATCTTTACAATTCTTGGTGGCAGCGGATGTGGTAAAAGTACCTTATTGAAACATTTGGGACGACTTCTAACACCCACTTCCGGTCAGATTCTCATCGCAGGCACTGATGTAACATTCCTACATCAAGACGCACTGAGACATGCCATGCGTCCTGTTGGTTTCATGTTTCAATCCGGCGCGTTATTTGGTTCCCTGACTCTCATGGAAAACGTAGCCTTACCGCTTCAGAAATATACTTCTTTGGATAATAAAACCATTTCTGCCATTGCAAGAGTCAAATTGGATATGGTGGGCTTACATGGCTTTGAGGGCTACTATCCTCATGAAATCAGCGGTGGTATGAAAAAAAGGGCTGGGGTTGCTCGTGCTATGGCTTTAGACCCTAAAATTTTACTGTTAGATGAACCCAGTGCGGGACTTGATCCAATTAGTGCTGACGAGTTGGATGAATTAATATTGGAACTGAATCGGGCTTTAGGAATCACGTTTGTAATTGTGACTCATGAATTGCAAAGCATCTTTAAAGTCGCCCAGCACGCTATTATGCTTGGACAGGGGAAAATTTTAGCAGAAGGTGTCCCGGAAACACTTAAAAGCTCTCAAAAACCTTGGGTTTCTAATTTTTTCAATCGGCGTGGCAAATACAAACATTAACCTATAACTTAACAACGATGGGCAAACACAAAAGCTGCTCTCCCAACTTGGAGGAATGATGACTCCTAAAACCAAAAATATCATAGTTGGTATCTTTGTAGTGGTTCTTTCGTTGGGAATGATTTTTTTTGTCACCTGGATGGGAAGTACGGCCATTCAAGAAGAAAGTGAAATCTACATAGTTTATTTAGACGAGGCCGTTTCTGGTTTGTCACCAAATGCTCCAGTCAAATACAAAGGTGTGAATATTGGACAGGTGAGCGTCATTCAGATCAACCCCAACAATTCGAACCAAGTTGAATTGCAGCTCCGCATTCGCCAGGGAGCTCCGATTAAGCAAGACTCAACCGCAGTCTTAACTGCGCAGGGTATCACTGGTTTACAATACATTGAGATCACAGGAGGTAGCCAGGATATGCCGATGCTCCAGCCTCAAGATGAAGGATCGCTACCCGTCATCCCAGCTGGCAAGTCAACCCTAGCTACAGTTGAGGCTGCAATTGGCCCTATTCTCACCAATATCAATTATACCATTGCGGATATCCGAGAAATTCTAAAAAATACAAATCCGGAACATTTGGAGCACATTTTGGCTGATGTACAGACAGTCACGGGTTCATTTGCCGACCATTCTGACGACATTTTTCAAGATGTTCGGGATACTGCTAATGGACTCAATCAAATCACTCAGGAGACCAACACTTTGATCACCGATTTAAGGGGATTTTTTAAGGTCCAACAACGCCAGTTCACTTCTACCATGTCAGATATCCAAAAATTGACCACACGCCTCAACCACTTAATTGTTCAGGTAGACAATCAAAATGTAATCTCAGAATTCAATAAGACCATTCGGGATCTGGATTATTTGATTCAAACCCTCAATGGAAAAAGAAATGGAAAAGGAGTGATGACCGTGACACAAGAGTTGGAAACCACTCTTCAAGAGGTACAAACGCTATCTCGAACACTAGGAAGAATCGCAGAAGAGTCTGATATTGCTACCACCTTGGAGGAATTACGCATTACCCTACAAGAAGTCCAAGAATTGTCTCAAACACTCAACCAAGTAGCAGATGAAGTTGGGAAACGTCCATCGGCGTTGCTATTTGGAAACTCAAAAGAAGAGATTCGTATCACGCAATAATTCAAACTCAGGATACGAACATATGGACCTCCACGAAACTACTAATAAATATAAATATTTGTTTATTCTGGCCTTTTTTGTCTTTTGGGGAATCGTGATCTATATATATTCCGATACCCAAGACAACCTCCTTCATATTGGCCTAGTTGGGCCTATGACAGGACTAGAAAAAGAAAGTGGTGCCGAGATGTTACAAGCAGCTCGACTCTATATCGATAAAATTAATGAACAAGGTGGGATCAATGGTCAAAAGGTGCATCTCACTGTTTTAGATGATCAAAATAACAAGGATCTTGCTCGGAAAGCCGCAGAGCAATTGTCTAAGGATGACCGTGTGATTGCGGTATTAGGACATTACTATAGTTCAACCAGTTGGGCCGCTTCTCCAATTTATGCCGATAATGAAATTCCAGCAATCACCGCATCAGCTACCAGCAACCGAATTACGGAAGAAAACGATTGGTACTTTCGGATGATTTTTTCCAATCGGTTGCAGGCTAGTTTTATGGCGCAATATCTGGTTTATGTGCTGCAAGCAAGTGGAGTGAGTCTCATCTATGATGAAGATGAATTTGGTAGGTCTTTAGCAGAAAGCTTTGAAGAAACTAGTGAAGAACTCCGATTAGACATTAACAATACATGGAGCTTCAATACTGAATCAGAAGGAATGGAACAACAGCTTAATCAGATTGTGAATGAAATCAAATCCAAAGACGACGCTAACATCCTGTATTTAGCCACTCATGCCCAAGAAGCCGCTAAAATCATTTTTGGTCTCAATGCACCAGATGTCTATACCTTTCTTGGACCAGATTCACTCAGCACTCCGTTGTTTCTAGAAACTTTGCAAGAGAGCTTAATGGAAAAGCTCAATCCCGGTTATTTTTCTGAGGGAATCTATGCGACTTCTCCGTTTATCCCAGAAATCAGCAACGAACTAGCCCAACAATTTCGAAATGAATTTTTTGCTCGACATCAGAAAGAACCCTCTTGGGTGGCAGCAACTTACTATGATGCGATCCATACGTTGCTTGAGGCGGTTCGTGCTACTAAAATACAAAACAAACCAGAATCAATTGCCAAAAATAGATTGGCAATTCGCGACTACCTAGCCGCGTTGAATAAACCCAACCAAGCCTTGGCCGGCATTACAGGTAATATTTTTTTTAATGAATACGGAGACGCCATAAAACCAGTGGATATTGGAGTTTATCGTAATCGGAAATTGGTCACGTCTCCTATTCAATTCCAACTGGTTGAAGATGTTGGACAAATCGAGGACCTCCAACAGGCTCTGGATGATGAGAAAATTTTAGAAATCACAGATCAGTACTTTTACAAAACCAACATCGTATATACTGGAATCGATATCAACGAAATCAGTCATTTAGATATCAAGGATTTCTCATATTCAGCAGATTTTTACCTGTGGTTTCGATATCAAGAAGAATTTGAGGATCACAAAGTAGAATTTACCAATGCCTTGACTCCGATTGTCTTGAAAGACCCTGTGGTCAATCGAACTAAAGATGGTCTTACCGTCAGAGCATATCGAGTAAAAGCTCGGTTCAAAGGAAGTTTTGAACTGCAAGAGTATCCTTTTGATCAACAAAAAATGACGATTCACTTTCGGCATGCTGATTTGACACGAGAGCGCCTTATCTATGTTCCGGATGCTTTGGGCATGCGCATCGATACCAAGGAAGATTTCCCCAAAAAGTTAGAACGGATTGGGGCCTTAGCATCCATCGATGGCTGGAAACTAATTGATGCTTGGCTATTTCAAGATACCAGCACTGGAGATTCGACGTTAGGGGTGCCTGAGCGATTTCGAAGCAACACAGAAATCCAATATTCTCGCTTTAATGTTGTAGTGCAGCTCACGCGAGATGCGTCGAGTTTTATTATTAAGAACCTCTTTTCTGTGGTGATCCTCTCCATCCTGACCTATCTGGTATTCTTCATTCCTGTTGACCAGATCACTATTCGGGTTTCAGTCTCCATCACTTCCATCTTAACCCTGGCCTTTCTCAATTTAAGAGTGTCTACCGAGCTGCCTTTGGTAGGATACGTCGTACTCATCGAGTACATCTTCTTTGTAATGTACGCCTTGATGTTATTTGGTATGGCGATTTCTATATGGAGTATGCGACGATTTGATGCTCACGAAATCGACGAAGCCCATCGAATCAACCGATTTGGCCTGATTGTTTACCCCATCGCGATGTCTCTGTTGACCTTATATATCGCATCTTTTTATTGGTAAGTTTTTGCTTTCTGTTTTTGCCTCCCTATTAACCCCAAACCAAGGAGAACCCTATGCAATCACACGAAATAGATTACGAAATTCATGGTTCCGATATGCAAATGGTTGAGATTGAACTCGACCCTGAAGAGACGGTTATTGCTGAAGCCGGCGCAATGTGCTTTATGGAAGAAGGAATTGAATTTGAAGCAAAACTTGGAGACGGATCGGAACCCGATCAAGGTTTTTTTGGCAGGTTGTGGGGTGGTGCTAAAAGGGCAATTACAGGAGAATCCCTGTTCATCACGCATTTCACCAATGCAGGCAATGGGAAACAAAAAGTCGCATTTGCAGCCCCTTATCCCGGTAAGATAGTTCCAGTGAATTTAGACGAAGTCGGAGGCGAGGTTTTATGTCAAAAAGATGCATTTTTGGCAGCCGCACGCGGGACTAAGATCGGTATCGGATTTTCCAAAAAGCTTGGGGCGGGATTTTTTGGTGGAGAAGGTTTTATTCTTCAAAAGCTTTCCGGAGACGGGATGGCATTCATGCATGCTTGCGGCACGATCATTCAAAAAGAATTACAAGGTGAAACACTTCGGGTAGACACTGGATGTCTGGTTGGCTTTACTTCTGAAGTCGAGTATGACATCGAGCAAGCAGGAAACCTGAAATCTATGATGTTTGGAGGAGAAGGCCTTTTTTTAGCGACTTTACGTGGTACTGGCACAGTTTGGTTACAAAGCCTTCCATTCTCGAAGCTTGCTGAGACTGTAGTCACCCATTCGTCGTCATTTCTGAATATACGAAATGCGGTAGATCAATTAGAGTGACCTGTTGACAATTAAGGGGCCGCTATCCTGAATAGGCAGATATGTGAATTCATAATTTTATTTTCCTAAATCACATGGCTTTCCGGCTAAGTAGACATATTGAGTGCGCCATCTAAAAACGAACGTAACAGTAGCATTTGCTCATACCCCATTCGTTGTCCGATGTAAGCCATCACGTAAGCAGCCCCCAGAAAAACCAAGGCAAACGGAATAATCCAAAAGCCATAAGGAGTTTGATCCAAACTCCACTGAGAGTAGCCAAAGACAATCCCCATGACTATTATAAAAATGTTAAGGCCATAGAAGCTAGCAAACATGGTCCACACTGCGGGGCGTGGACCAAACAAGCAACGCACTAGTGTTCCTTCCTCGTGTTCTTCAACAGCAACACTCAGTTCCGGCGACCAATAATGCTGCAAACTCGGAGGAATTTTTAGGTTGGCAGAACCGGAAGCCACTGTTCCAATAAATTCGGTTTCCGGTTTTTCCAGTTGCAGACGAAGTCTATTCAGCACCCCTTCAGGCGAAAGCGGGACGATCATTTGAAACCGCAGGCGTAATTGAGGCTTAACCATCAGTTTGTCCTATTAAACGGATATTCGATCAGAGTTTGGCTCAGTTTGCTCAAACGTTTCAACTTAGCTTGGTCTAACAGAGCAATTCTTGCTGAAGTTTCATAAAAATGATATTAAACCAAAGTTTCCTTCATAGCAATTTGGCAACCATTCCAACAAGAGGAGAACACAATGAAACGAATAGGCATGACAATGCTTATAGCGTTCCTGATGCAAATCGGAACCTTGTGGGCCACTACATTAGAGGGGGTTGATATCATTTTGATACGCGGTTACAGCTCTAAGGTAGCGTTTGATGCTTCAATGCCGAAGTATGACGATAGCAATTTTGATGAATATTGGCAGCCGCTTAGTGAGGAATATTGGAAGTACTATACCGAAACGCTACTGGTAAATAATCCTAGAGTAGCCAATGTTTACTGGTCTTCTAAAGACCGCCTGACCGATGGAGTGATTCGGGTCATGGTGGATCGTATCATGGCATTGCTCAACGAAGGCTGGTGTGCAAACGGATGTATTATGGTGACCCATTCGACTGGGGGGTTGGTCGCGGATTACCTCCTCTCTAGTGCTTTGGACTCCGAAGGCACGGACTATGATTATAAAATCATTCATGACAAGACCCTCCTAGTCATGGATTTGGCGTCTGCCAATGGAGGATCAGAGTTGGCTGAGCTGTTACGAGACGTTGCAGTGGGCGTTGGTTGCAACAACTTCGTGACAACCACATTGGCTGAGTGGATTTTCAATGGGTTGAGTTGCAATGCCGGTACTGATTCTATAGGCACGACTAATGATCTGGTTCCTTCTTTGGCTCGCGCGATCAATGGCTCTAGTTTAACGTTTACCCCAACAATCATGGTTGCTGGAGAAGGTACTTCTGGTCTTGAAGGCTCGCTAGCGCATATGATCTTGCCTGGCAATGACGATTCTGTAGTTGCGATGCATTCCACTTGCGGAGGCAATACCGCCGATCCGGTAGATAGCTGTGTTTCCAATATGAAGCCTGATGGTGAACTGACCTCAGTATCCGCTCCGTCTGGTCGTTACCAGGCTCATTACCCGTGGATCATGACAGAAGAGGATCATATGGAAATGGTGGGTGGTGATGATTCTTCTGCACACGAATCATTGACTTTGCAAGGCTATGGCAGTTTTAATACCACTGAAAGTAGCAGTGGATGGTGGATTTGGACCACCACGTACCGTCGTATCTCAGATGACTCCAAGCCTTCTGGTCAACTCATTCAAGAACATTTCTCTTTTTGACTCACTAAAATTAAGACATCTTCGTCTTCCTTTATAAAGCGATCTTAATCCTGTGAGATCGCTCCCTCAAACAGCAGCAATCCCTCCAGATTCTAGCTTGTGGATGAAGAACGACAGTGATAAGACAATTTTCATCCTTTCACAACCGTGTGATATGCTTGATTTTTCTGGCAAAGGAGGCTCTTAGCGGAGGACGATGACCTCCATACCACTTCACCAAAATCGAATGTAAAATGAATCCAAAATAGAGGGGAGGAAACTATGGCGTTGATTCAAGACATTCTGGCTAGTAAAGCCCCAAGAGACATTATCTCAATTGATCCACGTAAAACTGTCACAGAGGCTGCTAAAATGATGTCTCACAATAAAGTTGGGAGCGTTTTAGTTTTAGACGAAGGCAAATTATTAGGTGTTTTCACTGAGAGAGACCTTATGAACAAAGTAGTTGCTCAGGACAAAGACCCCCAGACTACTCCAGTTCAAGAAGTCATGACCTCGAAAGTCGCTGTTGGCAAAACCGGCATGACCATTCAAGAAGCTACGGAGATCATGTCCCAAAACCGTATTCGTCACTTTCCTATTGCTGAAGATGGAAAAGTAATAAATATGATTTCGGCAGGAGACATCCTCACTTGGCAGGCAAAACAAAATGAAATGGCAGTCCGTCATCTAGAAAATTATTTTCTTACCTAATCCATGAGTCGTACCGCAACAATCGAACGTTCCACCAAGGAAACTTCCATTACTCTCCATTTGAACTTAGATGGTTCCGGCCAATTCGACATCCACACCGGTATTGGATTTTTAGATCACATGCTGGAGCAGTTGGCCTTTCACAGCCTATTCGATTTACGGATTCACTGTGAAGGGGATCTGCATATTGATGGACATCACACCACCGAAGATATCGCAATTGCATTAGGAGAAGCGTTTCTCCAAGCAATTGGTGATAAAAAAGGTATTCGGCGCTATGCACAAGCCTATATTCCAATGGATGAAGCCTTGTTGCGAACGGTGATTGATGTTTCAGGACGCCCTGAATTTCATTTTCAGGGGGCGTTCACTCAGCCGTTGATCGGGCAGCTCGATACCCAGCTCATTTCACATTTTTTTAAATCGTTTGCTATCAACGGGAAACTCACCCTTCACATGGCGATCCTTTATGGAGAAAACGATCACCATAAATGTGAAGGCCTGTTCAAATCTTTGGCTCGATCTTTAAATGATGCCGTACGGATCGACCAAAGGCGCGAGACTGTCACTTCGACGAAAGGAACCTTGTAATGAATGTGATTGTTGATTATCAGGCGGGAAACCTATCCAATCTTAAAAATGCCTTGGATTATGTGGGAGTTGAGAGTCAAATTGTGAATGATGCGGCTTCCATTTACCAAGCAGATCGTATTTTAATGCCTGGCGTTGGAGCTTTTGGCCCTGCGATGGAAAGCCTGAAACATTCTGGTATGCTCGAAGCTATCCAAGAAAAGATTGCCGCAAAAACTCCCTTTTTAGGCATCTGTGTAGGCATGCAGTTATTATTTAGCGAAGGTCATGAAGGGGGAATCTTTCCAGGTTTAGGATTGATCGAAGGTGCAGTAGAGCGTTTTGAGCACCAGCTAAAAATTCCTCAGATTGGTTGGAATCAGGTTAGTTATCGACATGAAGATCCACTACTGACCGATATTCCCAATAACAGTTATTTTTATTTCGTCCATTCTTACTTTGGAAAACCTACCGATGCTCACGTGACACTCGCGACGACCGAATATGGCACTTCATTCGCTTCAGTGGTCCATGTGGACAACGTATGGGGAGTACAATTCCACCCAGAAAAAAGTCAAATCGTGGGATTACAGCTGTTAAAAAACTTCTGTACAATGACGACTCACTAATGAAATCAAAATTAACCTCTAACTCAACAGGAGCATATGGCAATTGAAAGAACTTTGTCGATTATTAAACCGGATGGTGTGAAACGCAATTTGATCGGAAAAATCCTTCAACGTTTCGAAGAGAATGGCTTGAAAGTTGCGGCTATGAAATTAGTTCACCTTTCTAAGAAAGAAGCAGAGGGCTTCTACGCAGTACATCGCGAACGCCCGTTTTTTGAAAGCTTGACGACTATGATGTCTTCGTCTCCTGTCGTAGTTCAAGTCTTAGAAGGTGAAAGTGCTATCGCTAAAAATCGCGAAATCATGGGAGCCACAAACCCAGCCAACGCATCAGAAGGAACCATTCGTAAAGATTTTGCTGTTAGCATCGAGGAAAACACCGTGCACGGTTCCGATGCTCCGGAAACTGCTGCACAAGAAATTGCTTACTTTTTTTCTAGCACTGAATTGGTGAACGCGTCTTAATCCAGGTTCTTAGAATTAATGGACCGCTTTTTGGGCGGTCCACCTCTCCTAAATTCTACTTTATTATTTTATCCCAGCCAAAAATTGCACACGAATCAACTTGCTTTTTCTTTCTCAGATAATTCCCCTCGTTCCATGCAGTCTTCAATAAAAATCAAAGCATAGGCAATGATGATAATATAGGAAGCAAACAGCATGCGACCTAATCCGGAATTCAGAATTCCAAACCCAAGTGATACTGGAAGCATTAACAGGAGATATTTGGGGATTGGATACTTCTGTTTCTTCTTGTTCACGAAGTACCCCAAGACAGCAAAAATAAGAAAGAATGAAAAACCATTTTGAATAGTATGCAAACCCCGCAGAGTGAAGAAATGTGGCACATGATACGCCATCGAATCGATACGTTCCAAAACCACATCAACAAACGAGTGCCCAGCCGGAATCTTGCCGTCTACGGCACTAAGCTCTAAAACATATTGCCGAGCAAAAAAGACCAACACGAACGAAGCCAAAACCGATGCAAGGAGATAAGGTTTCCTCATATTTTTTACTAGGAAGGGTAGGAACAAAAACGGGAAAATCGTTTCTTTCGAAAAGATCAAAATTGGAGTGAGAAAAGTGAGAGTCCAGCTCCGTTCGGTCAGAGTAAGGTAAACGATCACAGCAATTGCCCAATAATACATAGAATCGACCAAAGGCGTTCCGGTCGAAAGGATCGTGATGCGGCTCCCCAAAAACATGACCATTCCCAAATAACTCAGTTTCCAATCGAACTTCAATTGCCGCAAAATGAGAAAAAACAAAAAAGCTGTCATTGAAACGATCAAGAAGTTGACAACATAGAACGAGAGCTTATTCAATTCGTCTCGATTCGAGATGACCGGCTCCAAAACTTTTCGAACTTGAGCAGCTAAGGTCGGAATGACAAAACGATGCTTATGTTTGCGGGATGCCTCTGCATACTTGCCATAAGACATCGGGATGTAACTGTAACCAGCGTCTGAAGCTCCTCTTGGATCATGAACGTCAAAATGCCGGAATTGCTGATAGCTTACTCCGTATAGAAACGCAAAAATCGTAACAACCAATAAAATAGATTTAGGATGCAGCAATTTTTTCAGCATATTTAATTTAAAAATAAGTCATGGTTGGGGAAATTATGGCAGTATTGAAACTGGCTTACAGTTCACAAGATCTCACAGATTTTTCAGTAAAAACCATCTGCCTTGAGCTGAACAAAGAGGTACTGAGCGGCAACCGAAGATCCAAAAGGAGACCAGTGGGCGTCGCAGTCATGGAAATACCGCCGTCGGTTCTCTTCGTCGGTATGCCGATACATTTCTGGGAGCAGGTCAACAACCGTGACCTCGTGAGGATCTCCCCATTCTTTTAATTTGAGATAAAGTGGAGTTGGCTCTTCTGGAATATAACGCTCTAAATCTGGAAGTGAAGGAAGCAAAGCAATTGCCATTTTTCGTGTTCCGCTTGCTTGCCTAAGTCTCTCTAACGAGTATCGCATCCGGTTCCACTCTTCTGGGCTGAAATCGTAATATCCAGAATAAATTGAAAGTGGGTCGTGCTCTTGCGGCTTTGGGGGGGACTCTGCTTGCCGCTGTTGTGCCTTGTAAATTGCGTATTTATGGACCAGCACATTTTTCATGTAGCGGACTGCTCCATAAGTGTAAGTGAACTCACGTAAAAAGGCCTTAGTCATATTCTTTAAATTGAAATCACGATCTACCGAGCTACCCACAGGATAGAACAACTCGTAGTTGGGGTATTCTCCTCGCCAATAAGGACGATAGCGGCTTCCATCACCAACTAGTTGAGCGTACTCGTAGCTATCATCTCTGAAGTCATTCACAGGCAAGATACCGATCAATAACCGATCATGCTCAAATTGCTGTGCTAGATTTTGGTACAGCAAGAAATATTGGGTTGTGCCAAAATTTCCAGCTGTGGCGAAATTTAGATGTTCCGCTTTGCTTTTCTCTTCGAGTAGGCCTGTGAGTCGTTCCTCTTTTTCGACCCCCAATCCTTCGATAAATGAATCACCGAGCACAATCACCCGATTAGTATTGGCATCACGGGTGCGTTCAATATCTCTCGCTCCAACAGAGTTCGATTCGTAAACTACATCAAAACAAGCCGTTTTGTGTCGAAACTTCGAATTGGGGGGATGCCAAACTCCGAAGTTTTGGTTGATATCCATGTAAAACCCGTAGGTCAAAAATTCAACCGAGTGGCTTGGGTTATAGATGGGTAATCGGCTGGTTTTTACTAAAATGTAGCTTCCTAACTCAAAAATAAGGGCAGAAAACACCGCAGAGACAATCAAAGCGGCAAAATAAAATTTGAGTTTGAATCGTTTCTTTTTAGGCATGTTGCGATTCAGATTCCGCAGAGATTCAGCACTTTTTTCCAGACGAATAGCCGATTGATCTTCATTTAATCAGCAAAATCTGGAACTTTGATTCGGTTGATGAGGTATTGTTGCCCTAAGGAAAGAACATTACTTGTCACCCAATACAGAACTAAACCTGAAGGGAAAGTGAAGGTAAAAACCGTGAAAATAATCGGGAGCATTTGCATGATTTTCACGTGATTAGGATCCATCATGCCTGTAGGGGTCATTTTCTGCATGAAATACATCGAAATCCCCATGAGAATCGGTGTAATGCCCAAGCCGTCAGGTGCGGCAAGGTCTTGAATCCATCCATAAAATGGGGCATGACGGAGTTCGACCGCCGTTGATAAAGCACTATACAATCCAAAAAAGATGGGCAATTGCAATAGCATCGGTAAACATCCTCCCACCGGATTCACCTTATGCTTCTTATAAAGTGCCATCATTTCCTGCCCCAATTTTTCCCGATTGTTTTTGTACTTCTCTTGAAGCTTTTTGATGCGAGGTTGCAGCTGCTGCATTCTTTTCATAGATTTCGATCCCCGATAGGTCAACGGGAACAGCACCAAGCGCACAATTATCGTCAAAATGATGATTGCGACTCCGTAATTTCCCACATGCGACTCTATCCACAAGAGCAATTGCAGTAGAGGCCCTGCAATTTCTTCTAAGGTGAGGTCAAAAGAAAGAGGCAGATCGTTCCCAAATTTTTCCATTTCCGTCACATCTTTGGGGCCATAATAGAGTTTGAAATTCGATTCCACCATTTTGTTGGGCAATAGGTCCGTCGGCGGAAGAGAAATTCCGAAATAAGCTTCCCAGTTTTGTTGACCTTGAAACACACGTGGCAATGCCTCAAAAAAACCATTTTTGTATGTAGTTTGGGCCGCAGCTGCGGCAATAAAATAATAATCTGCGATACCTAACCATTGCATATTTTTCATGGTAATCGGTCCCTCGTCCAAATCATCAGTATCTTCGGTCTCTATGTCTCCACCGACAGCATACATGGGGCCAACATGCACATAACCAAGCGCTTGTCCAGGGAAATCGGGCAGACGTCCTTCACCAAAAATGTGCCGAATCGAAATAGGCTGAGTGGCATCATTCCGGTTAACAATGTCGACATCATAATCGATAACAAAGCTTTCTGGATAAAATGTTAGCGTCTTCACAACCTGAATTCCGGAAATCACAGGAGAAGTCAGGATTAACTGCTTCGAATTTCCCTCTTTTTCGATAAAAATAGATTCTTCATTGCTGGCAAACACGGTCTTTCGGAAGCGTTCAGCCAACTCTGGATTTTCTTTGAATTGGATGTCTAACGTTTGCAGCTGATTTTGTAGAGATCGTTTAATCATCTGCACTTGGTTTCTCTCAGTATTGGTATCTGGCCTCGTCTTTCCCAAAATCCCTTCGAGGAAAGGGATCCATTCTGCCAAAGTGACACGCGACTTAAAATGTTGATAATTGTTCAACAAGAGGCTGGTTAACACACCACCCCGTGTATCAATGACTGCACGATAGTAATCCGTTTCCACGACAATCTCTTTCGCCTCCAGGGTCTCATCAGGAGCTTTCGGTGCAGAAGACAACACAGAGGTTTCCAAATCGCTCATTCCACTCGAACCTATTGCGGTCTCATTAGAAGACACCATTGCTTCTGCTGTCTCTTCAGTGGAGGTACTGCTTTTTTGGGGTGGTACCACAGGTGGATCCAGCGTCGGTATCAACCAACTCCAGGCAATAATCACTATCGCAGAGAGGAACATTGCCAGTAACGTATTCTTTTCCATAGGAAGTTTTAAGGCTAGATAGGGGGTGATGCTGAAGGTTTTGAAGTCATGTTGACATCGTCCGAAGGTGCAACCGGGAACTCACGGTTGAGTTCTTCAAAAAAGGTTCGGACCTTGTGCTCGATATAAGAAAAGGTGACAGGAGTTTGTGGACGCTTGTTGATAAAAAAACAAATATCAAAATGCCTCTGCAACACATGACGTTGCAGGCGGACCGTTTCTCGAAGCAAACGTTTCATATGATTTCGATGGACAGCGTTTCCTGCTTTTTTGCTGACTGTAATTAGAAATCGGCTTTCTTTAAAATCATTAGGAAAATATTTCACACGAAGTAGTCCCAAATTTTTAAAGCGTCCCTGGGAAAATAGTCGAATGATTTCCTTTTCACGTCTTAAACGGATCCGCTTTGGCAAAGGATGCTGCTGTACCATTAAGCGCTTAATCGCTTTCGCCCTTTCGCACGTCGGCGTCGAATGATCGCTCTTCCAGCTTTGGTAGCCATGCGTGCTCGAAAACCATGTTTCTTTTTGCGGCGTCGATTATTGGGTTGGAATGTACGTTTCATCTTATTCTCCTTTCATCGGTAAACTCGATCACTTCAGAGTGTGTAATAAAACTATTCTACATACAGCATGTCCATTTGGGAGACAAGTTATTTCCCTGAAGCGAGAAATACATCTTCACAAACCCGTTCACTTTGAGGAAAAAAGTGGTGCAAAAACACATATTGGGGTTGCGTATCGCTATTTTTTGCTTTAAATCCATAAGCAATACTGTTTTTTTAGATGATTCTTCACCCATTTCCGCCTCAAGCTTAAATGTGAAGGGTTCTGGTGAAGTTGGCAGCAAGCCGAACAAGTTCAACGCTATCTTGAATAGCCCCAATCTGAAAAAAAGCAATGTCAGCCACTAAAGAATCCAAAAGAGAAAAAAGCCTGAATAATCCCAAAATTATTGAAAGGTTCAAAGACTTATTCAGTTATTTTCGTGATACACAAACTGGTTTCGGCACCAAATTTGGTGTTTCTCAGAGTTTTGTAGGAGATATTTTAGGAGGTAGAAAAGGAATTTCAGCCAAATTTCTCCTCACTTTAGCCCTAGAAGGGGTCAATATCAATTGGCTCTTGACGGGAGAGGGCACGATGTTTTTAAAAGGCCGTGAACCCTACTACGTCCGCCCCTATCGAGGTGGGGAAGTACATGAAGAAGGGGCTTGGGGAGAAGAGCTAGAAGAAGTGGAGTTTGGTCCACATGCCGATGCACGCATGATGCACTTCCTCGACTATCTGGAACGAACCCGAGGTGTCACAATGGAGGCCATCGCCCGTGCCATTGGTGTTAGTCCCACCCATCTAAGAGATTTGGAGCAAGGTAAAGAACAACCAAGCCTGCAAACTCTGTTATTATTGGAAGCCCACTATGGCCTCAATCGTTTGTGGCTGCAGCAAGGAGGCAATCGAGATATGATGCGTTCCACCCCGTCAGAAATGACACGCGATAAAGAACGAATCATTGAAAGCAATTCCGAACTAATCGAAATGCAACGAAACACCATTCGGCGTTTAGAACATAGGCTCAAAACGTTAGCTGATGCAGTCAATTCTTGCATCAAAGACCCTTTACCTCCGGACAAGATAGGAGAGCGCTTGAATACTTGGCTGATGATGATTTATGCAGAATCTGGTTCTTAAGTTCAAAACTGGCATCCTTGAACCTTCGTTTAAGAAGAAAAGGGCAGTTGCTCGGTCAAATGTCCTTCTACACCCTCACGTATACGGATTTGCTGCCCAGTTTGTACTCCCTGATGATAGTCCTGTTCTTCATGCATGGTGGCTTTTGAGCGAACGGTACGCACTCGCGAATACAAAGATTTCATGTAATCCCTTCGCTCTCTAGGATTGTCAATCACGACCAACCCGAACTCCTTCACATCCTCCTGCTGCTGTAAGGTCAAATGTTGATCCAGACCATCATGAAGACCATACAAAAATGAATTGCGGTGGGAACCTGGATACGATTTTCGATATCGCTTCCACTCTTTTTCAAATGTACGTTCTAAGAAATGAAAAACGTACGTTGCTACAGTCACATCCTTTTGTTTGCCAATAATCGAAATGTTGAGCCTGTCAGTATTGTGATAAAGCAGTGTCACAAAAAAATGCTTGTTCAGGATACTATTGATGAGGTGGTACTTGAGAGTGATATTTTTTTTCCCGTCAATATGAAATTTGTCTTCTGTCAGAGCATTGTCTTGAGTAGAAAAGGTTTCCACATCATTCCAAGTGATGTTGTATTTTTCCATAAGTCGATCACGCATTTGGCTCGCATTTTCCGCTTCACCAAGATGGTTGGAGCGTGACAACGCATGGAGTTTTTGAATCTTTTGAAGGACTTCTTGGGGAATGTACATCAGCAAAATCAATAGAGAGTTAACGGCTTAAAATTAAGAAACTGGTCATATCATTTTCTCACCTCAAATTCTGGCTAAAATCATCCAACCTTTTGAGATCCCACTCACTTTTTCCTCGATTGGTCACCTATGAAACTTTATGCAATCAGCGATTTACATGTGGAACACGAAATCAACCGCAATGCCTTAGAAGCGCTATCTCCCTATCCTGATGACTGGTTGATCGTGGCAGGAGATGTATGCACGGCTGAACATTATTTTCGTTGGACTTTGGACATCTTAACGCAACGCTTTGCCAAAGTGATTTGGGTTCCAGGCAATCACGAGTTGTGGACGGAAAAACAGGAATCAAATGGATTTCGTGGCGAAGCAAAATATCAACATTGGGTAGGCTTGTGTCGAAATTATGGAGTGTTGACACCGGAAGATCCTTATGTCGTTTGGCCCCACGCTACCTCTCAGGTTCGTCATATCATTGCCCCTCTCTTTTTATTGTACGATTACACGTTTCGTCCACCACAGATCACAGCTGATCAGGCCATTCCATGGGCTGCAGAAAGCGGGGTCATGTGTGTGGATGAATATCGACTGAAGCCAGAACCTTATAGCTCAAAAATAGAATGGTGCCATGCTCGGCTTGCTGCAACCGAATTACGGCTGAAAGAAGTGTCTTCCCAAGGAAAACTTATCTTAATCAATCACTTTCCTCTCCGTTATGACCTCGTTCGGTTGAAGCGAATTCCACGATTTTCGATCTGGTGTGGGACGCAATGGACAGAGCATTGGCATACTCAATTTCCAGTAGATGTAGTTGTGACGGGGCATCTACATATGCGTGCAACGGACTATCGGGATGGAGTTCGGTTTGAGGAAGTTTCTTTGGGATATCCTAAACATTGGACACAAGAACGGGGTGTTGCATGGTACCTGCGAGAAATCTTACCAGGACCAGCAACACATCCAGAAAATGCAGGGCCGCAATGGCATCGTTGAGACTGCAGTTAGTCATTCCCGTCATGCCGTAACTTCGGATATTTTCGTTTGTTGAGCATGACGGTTTACATTGACTAGGGAGGTGGGAGATTAGGGGGGAACTTCCTAATAATCCATGTCTTCCGCTCCCGGCATTGATCCTTTCTTTTCCGGAATTTCGGAGATAGCGACGGAAGTTGTCAATAACAAGCTAGCGACGGAAGCAGCATTTTCCAAAGCACTGCGTGTTACTTTTGTGGGATCAATGATTCCACTTTCCAACATATCGCAATAGTCCTCAGAAGCAGCATCAAAGCCATAATTGACATTGCCATTACTACGGATTCTATCGATCACGACAGCAGCCTCCACTCCAGTATTTTCCAGAATTTGAGTGATCGGGGAAGTCGTCGCTTCCAGGATCAACTGAGCACCTACTTGCTCATCACCTGTTAAGGAATCGACGGTTTTTTGGATGGCTTCTTTGCAGCGTAATAAAGCAACACCGCCGCCAGCAACAATCCCCTCTTCAACAGCAGCACGGGTAGAACTCAGGGCATCTTCTACGCGAAACTTCTTCTCTTTCATTTCCACTTCTGTGAAACCACCTACATTGATAACAGCAACACCACCCGCCAATTTAGCCAAGCGTTCTTGCAGTTTTTCTTGGTCATAGCTGGACGTTGTGTTTTCCGATTCTTTGCGAATGAGGGAGATGCGAGATTCAATCGCTTGAGAGTTTCCACCCCCATCAACAATGGTGGTATTGTCTTTATCAATCGTAACCGTTTTGGCGGTTCCCAAGTCGCCAGGCTGTACGTCTTCTAATTTCATGCCTTTGTCTTCAGCGATTACAGTCCCTCCGGTCAGAACGGCGAGGTCTTCCATCATGGCTTTACGTCGGTCTCCAAACCCTGGAGATTTCACAGCCGCACAATTCAAAGTGCCTCGAACCTTATTGACAACCAAGGTAGACAAGGCCTCACCTTCGATGTCTTCTGCAATGATCAACAACGGTCGATTCGAACGGGCAACCCCTTCCAAAGTTGGCAATAGGTCTTTCATTAGTGAAATTTTCTTTTCAACCAACAAGATGTAAGGGTCTTCTAGAACCACTTCCATACGATCCGCGTCAGTGACAAAATAAGGTGAAAGATAGCCGCGATCAAATTGCATCCCTTCGACTACGTCTAAAGTCGTCTGGGCTTCTTTGGCTTCTTTTACTGTGATCACACCGTCTTTGGTTACGCGTTCCATTGCGTTGGCCAACATTTCACCGATTTCACTGTCGTTATTTGCTGAAATGGTAGCAACTTGAGCAATTTCTTTGTTCGCAGAGATTTGCTTAGAATTGTCTTTCAAGTGTTCCACTGCCGCAGCCACAGCCTTATCAATACCACGCTTGAGGCCCATCGGATTAGCACCCGCAGCAAGATTCCGACAACCGATTTGGTAAATGGCTTGTGCCAATACAGTCGCGGTGGTGGTTCCATCTCCAGTATCATCTGAAGTTTTGGATGCGACCTCACGTACCATACGTGCGCCCATATTTTCGATTTTGTCTTCTAAATCGATCTCTTTCGCAACCGAAACCCCATCTTTGGTCACACTGGGACCTCCGAAAGACTTTTCGATTACCACGTTACGTCCTTTCGGACCCAATGTTGCTTTGACCGTATCTGCCAATTTGTTGACTCCTGCCAACAATTGCGAATTCAATTGGTCACTACTATAAGTGATTTCTTTTGCAGCCATATCTTCTCCTTTGAAAATGCAAAATCCAGAATGATTATTCCATGATACCGACGATTTCGTTTTCACGCATGATGATCACTTCTTCTCCTTCAACTTTGATTTCGGTACCAGCGTACTTGTTGAACAAAACGCGATCTCCAACCTTGACTTCTAAGGGCACGCGCTCTCCGCTAGTCCCATATTTTCCTGGACCGACGGCAATGATTTCGCCTTCTTGAGGTTTTTCTTTGGCAGTATCCGGGATATAAATCCCACTCGCTGTTTTCTCTTCTGCGGCGACACGTTTCACAATGACGCGATCTTCCAAAGGACGAATCATATTGTACTCCTTCAATAAAGTTATAAAAAATCAAGGACCTTCATCAGTCCTTATTGCCAAATAAAAATTTTTTCCAAAATTGATCACCCGGTCTTACGGCGCCGAGTACGGCGGCCATACACCACGATTCCGGCAACCCCAACCAATAGAGGAATCGCCAGTAGATTAATGGCGAGCAATTGGTTGCCTAAAGTTTCAATGTCTTGACGCAAGTTTTTACGAACCTCTCGTAATTCTTTACGAGTCTTGAGTTCTTCGTCTCTGAATTTTTTGATTTCTTCTTGTTGCTCCGGACTGAGGAGAATTTGTTGCGATCCATCTTTCGAGGCTTCTAGGTCACGTAGTTTTTGTCGTACGTCTTCTAGCTTCTTCTGAAGCTCAATCTCTTCTTCTTGAAAGCGCAACTGGGCAGCCTGTTCCAAGGCAATCAAACGGGTGAACGGACGAGAAAACCTTCCTCTGGAACGAATACTCATCAAGGCATCATTACCAGAAAGGAATTCTACTGAATTCAGCATAAAGTTTAGATTATCATTGATAGGCTGAACGATTGTTTGCCCTAAGAAATTCATTTTTTGCACTGAGTAAGAATCGGATGCCAAATCCACATCGGCAATCACGAGGATGTTGTTGCTGGCCGTCGCTTCATTCAGATGCGAATGTTTCAAGGGGGTGTCGGGTTCTGGTTCAGCATTCGGGTCATCGCCTTCTTGTTGTTCTTTCGCAGGTTGTCCGGAAGGGAAGGCTGTTTTGAAGGTCCCTTGAACCAAAGCAGCTAACGTTCTTTCGGTTTGGTCTGGCTTCAAATCTCGTAAAATTTTATCGGGAGGAGAAAACCGAATCGAAAACGCATCGACTTCGCCACTGTCAGCGGAGGTCTTCAACACCGGTGTGAAGTCAAACGAGCTGCCTTCTGCCTTTTTTAGATAACCAGCTTCAATGAGCAGTAACATTTCCAGTTCACTGGTAATAGGGTGGTCTCGATCCAAAGCATCTTCTCCCATGCTCATCCATAACGGATACCGAATCACCCCGCCTTGTCCTGCATTGATGGGGGTGGCATAGGCGAAATCTCCCACCAACTTTGACGTATCGAATTCCACGCCCCAATTTTTGAGCAGTTTAGGCAAATTGCTTTGTGGGTCGGGAGGGCGACCAAATTGAGCCATTGGATCATTTTGGGCCGCTTCTCGGGAATTGGGATCAACCAACACAATCAAACGATTGCCCCGAAGCACATACTGATCAATGGCATATACGGTCCGGTCACTGAGATTTTTGGGATGCATGACAATCAATAAGGTGACGTCGTCCGGAATTTCTTCGGTTGTGGTTTCGATTGATTCCACTTCAAAGTTCTTTTTCAATTCAGAAACCAAGACCCATTCGGAAGCAGGCTGGCCAAACTGCGAGGGTGCTCCCATCACATTGATTCCTGTCAGGATACCGATTTTGGGAGCTTGCGTGTTGCTCACTTTCAAGAGGGCTTGAGAGATGTCGTATTCCAAAAATTCTTGGCGGCGGCTGTCAAAAAACGGAATTGCCATTTCTTGGTCCAGCATCAAGGCTACCATACCGAAATAAAAAGTATTTCCATTGGGTAAGCCCACCTGACCGATTCCATATTTCTGCGCCCATTCTTCTTCTTCGGTATCGGGTTTGGGATCAAAGGATTCCAATTTGATCTTACCCTTTGAAAGTAAAGCATACTCTTGCAAGATTTCTTCAACCCGCTGGCCGTAGGCTTTGTATTGCGGTGGAAGGTCTTCGGTACTCTTGGAAAAATAGTATTTGATCGTCACCGGATCTTCTATGTTTTCGACAATCTTTCGAGTCCCTTCCGCAATTGTAAACAATCGATCTTCCGTCATGTCCAAACGAATCGGCAGGAAATAAGCCACTACATTGATCGCAATGAGACAGACGAACAACAGCAAGATGGTGATGGTGGTATAAGACCATTGGTGTCGAGTCATAAATTGTCTCCGGAATTAGAGGGATTTGTAAGAATCGAGAATCACGACATTGACCATCAGCATGAACAAGATCACTGAGAGGAAATAGATCAAATCACGAAAATCCAGAACGCCACGCCGTAACGCGTCAAAATGGGAAGTGAAGCTGAACAAGCTAATGAGGTCAGAAAGCCAGACAGGGAAAAGGGTATTGAGAATATTACTCATCACTCCCCACCCAAGCAGAACAAACACCAAACATACAGACACGCTGAGAATGAAGCTGATGACCTGATTTTTGGTGAGGGCTGAGGTACAACTGGTGATTGCCAAATAGGCCCCAGCCATTAAAAAGCTACCGAAATAACCGGTCACAATGGGTCCGCTGTCGGGTTCTCCCAAATAATAGGTGGTGATGATCATGGGAAATGTGAGCAGCAAAGCCAACCCGATAAACGCCCACGCCGCCAAGAATTTGCCAATAACAGCAGCTGTCATGTTGATTGGCAGCGTGAGGAGCAGTTCAACCGTTCCTGACCGGCGTTCCTCAGCCCACAGCCGCATTCCAATTGCCGGAATCAAAAATAGATAAAGCCAAGGATGGAATAAAAAGAAGGTCTCCATACTCGCTTGGTTGGACCGATAAAAATTACCCAACAAAAAGGTGCACATGGCACTAGAGATCAGAAAAATGACGATAAACACATAAGCGACGGGAGAGTGAAAATACGAATACAACTCTCGTTTGAAGATCGGAATCATTCCTTTCATCACAATACCCCTTCTTGATTTATAGATTTAAAGTAACTTTACGAAAAACTTCGTCCAAACGTCCTTTTTCGGCATACAACTGTTCCACCTGAAGGCTCTCCTGCTGGATAAATCGTTCCACTTCACTCAAGATCGGCTGACCGTCTTTAGGAAATAGCTGAAAAGCGGCCGAACCGTTGAGAGCGTCATTAAGCGGCTGTGCTGAAGCAATACCAGGGATTTGTTGAAGTTTGGGAAGGAGGGTATCGGGTTGAGAATTCTTGATCGTTAAGGAAACCGCATTGTGGTAGCTGGATTGGGCTAGCAATTCTTCCGGTGTGCCATTCGCAACGATCCTACCATTCGCAATGATGATTGCCCGACTACAAACCGCTTCCACCTCCTCCAGAATGTGGGTCGAGACGAGAATCGCTCGTTTTTCACTCATGCGTTGGATGAGATTACGCACCTCGTGTTTTTGATTGGGGTCCAAGCCATCCGTAGGTTCATCCAAAATCAAAACGGGAGGATCTGGTAATAACGACTGGGCCAAACAGGTGCGTTGGCGATAACCTTTAGAAAGCGTATCGATCATTTGAAACCGAACATCTTCTAGGCTTGTCATCTCCAAAACCCGATCCAAACGTTTGCGTAAATCTTGGCCGGAAAACCCTCGCATCTCACCGGTGAATAACAAAAATTCTTCCACTAACATCTCGTGGTAAGAAGGAGCACTTTCCGGCAAATAACCAATTTGCTCACGAACTTTAATGGAATCTTTTAAGATATCAAAACCGCAAACCAATGCCGTTCCGGAAGTGGGGGGAATGAAACAGGTGATCATCTTCATCGTAGTGGATTTGCCAGCACCGTTGGGGCCTAAAAACCCGAGGACTTCCCCTTCTTTCACCTCGAAGGTTACATCATCGACAGCACGGAAATCACCGAACTCTTTGGTCAAATTTTTAACTGTAATCATCCTAATTCCTCTCAACTTTTTTGGTCATTTTTGATCAGATCAGTACGTTCCTTTAAGAATCGCTTTCCTACCCAAGCACTCAGACCATAGAGCCATGATGCTGTTTTTTTATTAAATTGAGCCACTTCTGTTTTCAAAGACTCATCGGTAACGTCGTCACGCAGGTCCATTTGGATTGCAAGGTAGTAGTAAAGATTGTCGGTTCCTGCTTGTTTTTCACCAACACTGACTTGGTAAATGCGTCCGTCGAACAACTCCATTGTGAAATGAGAAAGAGTCTCTCTTCCTAAATCTGCGGCCGGTTTATCAGCAGGAGCAATTTCCGCAAAATTGAGATCTTTCAAGGCACTGCTGAGTGAATCGACTTCACTTGCCTCAATCGTTTCGCTCTCGGTCAAATCACTCCCCGTCCAGTCTGCCTCTTCTTTTTCGCGGTCTAATTTTACAAGGGTCTCCCCCCGTTTCAATTCCAGCGACTTGGCCAATTTTTCGCCATCGACGTCCGCTATTGAGGTATCTAACCAGTCGTCGATTTCAGTTTCCAATGAAATGGTTTCTGGAAGCAAATACACCACGGCGTCATCAGCATAGCGGACATATTGCCCCTCTCCGCTATCACGATCCTTGCCTAGAATTAGCTCTAAGGAGTTGGAGCCGTCTTGGTTTTTCAGCAAAATCAAAGAGCCGGTTTTTTCTTCATCCCATTGATTATTGTTGTCCTTGATATGGACGAGGCGGAATCGCTCATGATGTTTGGCATTTTCCGTAATTGGATCGCCGAGCCGAACTTCTACAAGTTTCAACAATAACTCTCGAATAGCTTGGGGATCTGCGACGTAGTTTTTGGAGCGAACCAACCAGATGCCATTCGGATCTTTAGTCAATTCGATCTTTTGCGCCCCTGCTTGAATTTCGACAGAGGCTAGTTTTTGTGAATCCAATTCTGCAAGAACTGGAAGGTTCGTTTTGGTATTTCCATTTTCATTAGAGGAAGGGTTTTGAGTGAACCATAACACTCCTCCAAGAACCACTAAGATTCCGGTAACAATGGACAATTTTTGCAGCATGGGGTTACTCCTTACTCAAAAAATCCGATTTGTTCTAACGATACAAAAAAACACTTTACTTTGGATTTTCAAGTTAGCACTCAAGTCTGACTAGTGCTAATAAGGCAGAAATTAACATAGAATTTTTTGCTCTGCAAGACCGGAATCACTGAATTCGATGCTTTCCAAAGCTCTGATTTATCCCTATAATCGCAAGCAATATCGTGCAAAAAAATGCCAATTTGTCTTCAAACCATCCAAGCAAAATTATACAAAAGTCTGGGGACGTTCCGGCAAAGTGTGGTATGAAATATTCCTATTTAGGAACAGGAAGCGAATCACTCTATTTGGGGATGTTCCCAACTTAATGGTTGCTTCATTGTTCTTTCCGTTACGTAGATATCGCAACAGCATTTTTCATCCATAATTGTTGTGGCTATCATGAGCCAATCCGATCCTCCGAATCGAAACAAGTCCGAAACCCTGTCTTCCTCAGACTCCAGAGTCTCCCCACATCCAGATTCCGAAGAACCATCGCCCCCACACTCCAAAGGGAAACCGGGTCTCCAACCCAAACAACAACCGGATTCAGACAATCGGATACAGGAACTAGAACAGCAGCTCAACCAATCCGAAGAACAAATGGCACTGGCCCAACAGCGGCTCGAAGCCTTGTTGGAAACCAAATACAAGATTGCCTCTCTTCGCGATAAATTCATTGCAGTCGTTCATGCCTCTAATGCCATCTTGCGAGAAATCCCCCTACAGCATCCCGTAGAAGTGGCCATGTATTTCCGAGAAACGGGTGCGACCGGACAAGAAGGCTTCGCCTACTTCCACATGCAAACTGAATCCGTGGATCCAGACCACATCCAACTGCGTCAAGATCGCATTCAAGATATTGTCCATGATTACTTTCCAAAACTGCCTCCATTCATCGAAGATATCATCCAATTGCATGGAGCACTGCGTTGTTCAGTATCTAAAGATACTTTGAGCGTCCCTCTGTCATATAACAGCTTGTTGCAGGGGTTTATTCAGGTCACAGGGGTGGATGTGCTCCAGTTGAGTGAAGATGATAAAAGTAGTGTGAATACTCTATCCCACTTTTTGGCGCTTTCTTTGGCTAATCTGAGTTTTACTTTGGAATTGGAGCAACGGGTTGAAGATCGTACCAAACAATTGCATCAATCTCTGGAACAATTGGAGGAAAAAAATACGGCACTTTCGGTGAGCTATCAACGTTTGGAGGATCTCCACCAAACGAATCAAAACCTCTTGCGGCGGCTCGGTTTGCTGCATCAATACCATCTCAAATCACTAGAGGAATGGTTGGACAGCCTGCTGAATGAGCTTCAGCCGGGAGAATTCCGTTTGGCCCGCAACACCTTAAGAGAAATCCACAAGACTTCAGAAATTTTGCAACCGGTGGCTTATCTGTTTTCCAGTGGGCAAGCCATCCGAGACAAACGAGTGTTATTGGCCGAAAATAACAAAAAGGCCCAAATCATCGCCAAACTGGCGTTGGGTGGCACCGGAGTTACCTTAGATATTGTTGAAGATGAAGCAAAGGGACGCATGATGCTGGAGCAACACCGTTACGACATCTTGTGTGTGAACTCCGACTTGATCCGTTTGGCCGTCACTGCTCAAAGTCAACATCCGCGTTTACACACCGTTCTCATTACTTCGGACGATCCTTCCACGTACTTGCCGATTTTGCGGAAGCATTCTTTTCTCTCCAATATTGTGGCGCGTAGCGCAGAAGACCGAACGTTTACCCTAAAAAATATTTTCGTGACGGTCTGCAAATTGGTGAGCAATAACATCTTTGGCTTGGAAAAATATCTGAGCTGGGGAGTCGAAGTTCACCAACACTCAGTGGTGAGCAGCCGACATCGAGAAGATTTGGTGGAAAAGATGGAAGATGACTTGCGCCCTTTGGGAATTCGCCGTCCTCAATTGGCAAAATGTAAAATGGTCGCTGAGGAATTGCTCATGAACGCTATCTACGACGCTCCCGTTGATCCATCCGGCCAACGACTCTACAACAATGCGTCTCGTACGATTCAAGTGATCCTGCCGCCTGATCATCAAGGATTGTTTCGTTATGCTTGCGATGGCATGCTGTTGGCTCTTTCCGTGTCCGACCCTTTTGGTTCTTTGGAGCGCGATGACATTCTTTCTCATTTGCAAAGCTGTTATGATGGTTCTTTGCAAGATCTCCATCAGAAGCAAGGAGGGGCTGGACTGGGACTATACCAGATTATGGAAATTGCCGATCTTGTCGTGATCAACGTCAAACCCCACATCAAAACCGAAGTGATTGCGATTTTCAATATCGATCCCAATCGTCCCAAAACGAACAAAAACACTTCGTTTCACCATTTTTATGGGTGATCTTTCCCTCCATCAGTCAATAGCCAACACGATCTTAGCCAACAAAACAACTCTCTTTTTATTAGCAAACTCTGTTAAGCTAAATTTTTTGGCAATTTCGCAACCAATTCATTTTCCAACTATAGAGATGCAAACAAACAAAAAGTTTATTCAAACAGAATTTTCTTTCGGTGACGAACAATTTTCAATCAAAGATTGGGGAAACCTAAAGGATGTTGATAAATCACTTCATGAAAAAAAGTTCCTCGATATCTTAAAGAAACATAGTTTTGAGACAAGATTAATACCAATTCCATTAAAAGGAAGATACACAAAAGGTCGTAAGTGGGCAGAGATTGAATTCGAAGCTTGTTTTCAAGCTTGGCAGGAAGGGAAGTCTCTCACTTTGATTGCAGCTACATTGAATAGAAACCCACAGGATATGATCTATAAACTCTTGGATAGATGCAAAGAACAAAATTTAACTTTTACTCAAAAGGGCAGATCCATTTCTTCCAAGAACTGGACAAGTAAAGTAAAAGAGTGTGCGCAAGAACTGTTTGAAGCAGGTTTACCAGCATGGAAAATAGCAGCGGTTTTTGAGGTCGATTTCGAGCATGTTGAAAAGGAACTTTTTGTTAATCGAAAGGGCTATGGGCATGAAAAAAAGAACCCCTTTTCTATCAACACAGACCATAAGCAGTATGTGAATGAATTAGTACTGAACCACTGTGACTTTAAAATAACAAGGGTTTTAGAAGCATTTGCAGGTGAAGGTAGATTCACTAAAATTCTCCAAGATATAGATTCTGTCAAAGAAATATTTTGTATAGAAGAAGATCATGATACTTTCTTAAAATTAAAATCAAATATAAAGAATGATCAAATCAAGATGTTCAACAATGACAATTTAGAACTACTTAGTAGCAATATTTTAGGAAAATTTGATCTTATCGATTTAGATCCATTTGTAACATGTCACAAGCAGATTGAAATGGTCTGGCAACATTTAAATGATAGGGCTTATCTATTTGTTACTTTTGGAGGAGAATATAGGAGAAGTTTCATAAAAACCAATCGACAGTCAATTTACCATCGTTATGGATTTCTAGACAATCGCTCTGATAACTCAGAATACTTAGAGATAATTCCTAATTATTTTCTAGGTTTTGTTGCAAAAAAAGCATTAGAGAATGGTTTCATATTTGAAGTTCAACGAGCTGTTCGGTATGCAAATAATTGTAGGTTCTGGCTCGATGTGAAGAAACGTGAATATACCAAAGAATGGGAGCTTAAAACCATTCAGACTGACACTAAAGGAACGTTCTTCAAAAATCTTACTATTCCAAGATTTAAAGAAATTCGAAAAGAAATTGACGATGCTAGGAAAGCTGGATTTTCAAGATGAGTGAAACTTTATATCAACATGCTACAAAAAAAATGCGTGAAATCGTCGATGTCATGTTGCTCCTTGCACAGGAATCCATAAATTTTCACCAGCCAACTGATGTGCATTTTTCTGATATAGACAAAGCAACAATTTTACTTTGTGGCAAAGGCTATTTAATAAATGATGTGCCAATAGAGATCGAAGATCGCAAAAACGCTTGGCTCTCCCGTTCAGCAATAACATTTGGTATAGAAAGATCTGCAACATCGTTGCTATACCAAAAGATACAACCTTTCATAGTCCAGCTTGTAGAAAATGCTTTTTCTGAAACTAATAACTTCAATAGCATCTCTAGCACCTGGATAAATCAAAATCCCTTCTACTTGCCTGTTTTGATGCATGCTCTAGGGATTTTTAGTAAAAGAGATCTACAAAAAATTATTGGAAAAGGCACGGCTAGCGATACAAAAATCTCAAAACCGGTGTCAGAAAAATTGGCAGAGTTATTCAACGACATCGATATCAATACAATCCCTAATAAAATACAAATCATTGAGAGAATTAAAAGAACCACTGAAGGTATAGTAAGAGATCTCGTTGGTAAACTTTTGCTTGAGGATTTCGTTGCACAAGCTTTGGAAAATGAAGATGTTCCTTTTTTGCGTGAAGAACAATATGAAGCTATCACAGGTGTCGTATACGATATTCGTGCTGATTTTGTAATTCCATCTCCTGATGCCCCCAAAGCATTTATCGAAGTGAGAAAAAGCAGCTCAGGACATGCCAGTCTTTATGCAAAAGACAAAATGTTCTCGGCCATTAATTGGAAAGGACGCCATCACAACTGCCTTGGCATCATTATCGTGGACGGTCCATGGACTCAATCAACTCTAGAAATCATGGGTAGGGTTTTTGATTACGTGATACCTGTTGAACACGCCAATGAGGTCGCCCGAAAAATACGAGATTATCTAAATGGAGATCAGTCTATTCTTCGCTGGATGATCCAATTCCATATTACAAAAAACAAAGCCTAACGATTAATATTAGAATTAGGCTACATAAATCAATGTGCATTGCTGGAAAAAGCATTACAAATGGTTCCGGTTTTATTGCTATCCAAAACCACGAGTCGTACAGAGATAAATGTTGATCCTCGCAAAGCAACTCGCAAAAAGTATTGTGACGACTCGCCAGCATTATCTGGCCCCTCTCTGTATTTTTGTTCTGACCTTCTTCGTTTATTTCCCTGCGATACAAGCTGATTTTGTGATGGACGATCAAAAGTTTTATCTGGACGATCCACTCATGACCGCTCCGGATGGTTTGTTTCGCATTTGGTTCCATCCTTTAGACAACAACAACATTTGGCCTTACCTTCCGCTCACCCGAACAGCATTTTGGTTAGAACGACAATTCAATGATCCGGTGGATTTGCGCATCACGCATGGGGTGAACATCCTGTTGCACGCATGTGCTGCGATGCTGTTGTGGGGAGTGTTACAAGCGCGACGCATGCCTGGAGCGGGGTTAGCTGGAATTTTATTTGCAGTGCATCCCATCTATGTGCAATCGGTGGCGTGGATTGCCGAACGCAAAAATGGGATGGCCGGGATCTTCTTTATATTGTGTTTCTGGAGCTTTTTTCGGTTTCTGCAAACGCGGAAGCTCGGTTGGTATGCCTTAACCTTGGGGGTGTTTGTAGGAGCTGTGCTCAGCAAAACATCCACTGTCATGATTCCCATCCTACTCATCGGGATGCAAATCTGGTTTTTGTATCAACGCAAAGGAGAGGGTGAGAAAGGAAGGGGTGAGAGAGGAGAGGCTGGGCATGGAGTCAGTCCTCTAGAAGAAGCTCAACGAATATTGTCAAAGATTGTACTTCCGATGCTGCCGTTTTTTGGCGTTGCTGTTGCGGCAGGAATGATGCGGGTGTGGGTGGAAACCGAAGCGTTTGGTGCCGCAGGTGAAGAATTTCTCCAAAGTTTTGGAGAAAGATTGTTACTTGCCGGGCAGATCCCCTTCTTTTATTTGCAGAAGATGGTGCTGCCGTATCCCCTTATCTTCAGCTATCCTCGGTGGCCGATTGAGTTAGGTCAATTCGGCTCCTACCTGCCACTTTTGAGTATCGCGATCACGATTGTGGTCTTGGGGAGAAAACTCACGACCTGGGGACGACCACTCTTTTTGGCATTGGGGAGTTTCTTAGTATTGTTGTTTCCGGTATTGGGTTTTTTCAACAATGCTTGGTTTCGTCATTCGTGGGTCGCGGATCATTGGGTCCATTTACCCAGTATTCCCCTGATCATCTTAGCCAGCTACGGATGGATCAAGGGGTGGGAGCATTGGGGGATTCAGAGTTTGCGTCTTCCCAAATGGGGAAGTTGGGTGGGGGGAAGTTGCGTGGTGTTGATTCTTGGATGGCTCACTTTCCAACAAACACAAATTTACCGAAACTACGAAACGCTTTGGCTGGCGACTTTGAAACACAACCCCAACTCCTGGTTGGCTTATTACAATTTAGGGACCATGCATCTCGACGCCGAAAACTACGAACCCGCCCTCCACTATTTTGACCAAGCGTTGCAAGTACACCCGAAATTGGCTTTGGCCTATACCAATCGAGGACGGGTCCATATGCATTATCAGCAATATGAACAAGCCCTCCGAGAATTCAACACGGCCTTAGGAATCGATCCGCGATCTTTCCGAGACTGGGCCAATCGGGGGGATGTTTATTTCCACCTGGGTCAATACCAGCAAGCCTTGCACGACTACGATACCGCCCTCAAGATCAAGCCGGAATACGTGAAGGTCCACAATAATAAAGGGATCATCTACCTGACGATCAAACAACACAACCAAGCCCTCGATGCGTTCAATCTGGCGATTCAATACGATTCCACGTATTCCGCAGCCTATGTCAACCGGGGGCAAGTGTACTCAGAGATCCAAAGACTGCCAGACGCGTGTCAGGATTGGGCGAAGGCGTGTCAATTGGGTGATTGCCGCGTGATAGAAATGGACGCTGTGAAACGGCTTTGTCCATGAGGGCTTGTCCCTTCTCGAAAAACTTTGTCCAGCACCGTCTGCTCAAGCTAGAAAATTTTTATCACCGTAAGCATAAACTACGCCAAAAGGAACAAACAAAATATCTTAAATAAAATGTTAGATTTTTTGTTTTTTTTCCTAGAAATCAGATTCAGTCTATGGCTAGTATGAAGTGAGGCAAATCGAATTAACCGTTTGAGGAAAAAGGAGGTACAGTGAAAATATCAAGAATATTTTTCTGGCTCGCTTTGCTGTTTATTTTAGCAGGATGCACTGAGGCAACATTCAAAAAAAGAGAGATGTTTGCCGAATATGGCCCCAATGGCAAAGCCAGTTATTATCGCGTAACAATTGAAACCAAAGGAAAAAATAGCGAAGTGGACTATCGGTCAGGTTGGTATGATGCCAAAGCGGTTGATAGTTTGTTTGGCAATATTTCTCAGCAGCAAGATGTGGAGGCAGCCACCGCTAACCGGCAAAAGCAGGCTATCCGGAAAACATTCGATACTTATATGGATGCACTCGAACAACAAAAACCCGAGACTGAAGTGGAAACGGCACGGCAACGCTATAACTCTGCATTGCAGGCGATTACCGGTGTGACCACTTTAGGTGAATCGAAAACGAGCGCATTGGATCATGCCAATGAAAAATTTGTGGTTGTGTTGTCCAACGATCCTGGAAAAGTCATTCAGGCTATTAAAGAAAAGACACAACAAAATAGCTTGCAGGAAAACTTGGGAATTTTTTTCTCTCATCAGAGTAAAAATCAGGCCAAAACCAGCCAGCTTCGTTTGAATATGCTCATCAGTCAGATGGAAAATTTGCAATCGTCCCTCAAGCGGAGCGAAAACTCGTTGTTCAAATTGGCTAGCACTGTGACGTTTGAAATTGCAGACACCCTCACCCCCATTTCCAAGTTGAAACGATTGGTCGAACAACATATTGCAGAAACGGAGGTGGCCCAATGAAACCGATTTTTTATTCAATCCTTTTACCCCTTTTAGTTGCAGGTTGTAGTTTCAGCAGCGAACTCAAAACAAAAGTGGAAGTATATGGTGGGGAAACAGTACCTGTGTTGACGGTCCTCAACCCTCAAAATGTACTGAAAGCAGCGGTTGATGTTGAAAACGCGGTTCGGGAATTGAATCAACAATTGGTCGCTCTTCCGAATGAACTCCCCAATGTTTTGACAGCTTATCAGGCCACGCGAGATGCCTATGGAGAATACCTGGCGAATTTGTCGCAAACAGAAACCTATCAAAACGTAGCAAAGGCCTATCCCCCAAAATGGAGCGAGGCCCTCAACAAGCTGAAACCGATCATAGCAACCACCTCGAATCAACGTTTGGCTTTTGTTGGAAGCCAGATTCCAGGAATCCGCGACTTGTTTTACACTCCCAACCTCCGCCCTAAAATTGTGGTTCAAGACGTCAATGTGGATGCCTTTTTATGGGCAGCTTTAAACAAAAAAATCCGGGACAGTGCTTCGCTGACTGCCGAAGAGATTAAACAATCGCGTAAGCTCCTTTCACAGATGCGGCAATCATTTTTTAGCAGTAGCTCTGCACAGCAAGGAAGGGCACAGAAACAAATTGTTGATATCACCGAGGCAAACCTATCCCTCATAGAAAACTTAGGGGCAGAGTTGGAGACCATCGAATTCATGCCAGGCGAGTTGGTAATTAACAAAGCAAGTGTCCCTACGTTGGGATTACCACAACCCAACGATGTCATCACCGCAGGTCTTGCGGAAGACAGCTATGTGGGTCTTTTAAAGAAGGTTCACGACTTGAAGCAGGAAACAGCAAGAGCGGCAACTCAACTATTTGGCCTTCAATCTCAAATCAATGCGGATCCAACAGCAAGAATCGATGATGAAGCGAAATTGATCCATGCCACCATACAACTGGCTGATGCGGCCACAGCATATTCCGATCAGGCCCATGTGTTACTCGACCGCTTCAGAAGCAAGTTCATTGAAGTGCAAAACGAGCTGAAATATTTACAAGATCCCAAAGATCCTTACGTCACGCTGGATAAAAAACTCGATCCAGATATCCGTAAAAGGAATGCCGATGCTCGACAGGTAGATCCCGAAGCCATTGGCCAGAATGGATTGACCCGCATTGCGACAGACGCGTTCTCGCTGATCAAATCGGCACAGACCGCGTCGACCAAAGTTCAGAGCAAATCTCAGAATGCTGTCGAACTGAGTCGGACCAATGCATTCACCGTAGGAGATCCGAACATTCTGAGGATTACCGAGTGTGAAGAGTTGGTGACGTCCACTTTGGATGCCCTCACCTTCAGCGGAGGCGGTGATCTGATTGAATGCACTGATTCAAAGTGGCAACCGCTTCCATTGGATGAACTTCGAGCACAAGGGGATGGTCATGCGCAATACATCATCGTGCAGGAAAGCCCGAAGCATTTTAGACTCAAGAAACTTCGTGTCGATCCGGCTGGGGTTGTCGATCTCCAAGTCAGTTTTGCCGATGCGGCGGTTGATTTGATGAGTAAGATCGCATTGAACGCAGCGGGGGTTCCGATCCCTCAGACAGGGACTAGCAATCAAGAAACGGCTCTCTCATCCTCCTCCACTCCGATCACAAGTGAACAGGAACAAGTGATTCAAGATTCGTATGAGCAAACTTTAAAAAGTCTGAGGCTCGCCCTTCAAGGAGTGCGAGACAGTTTGGGAACAGACACCTCCAATGGAGGTTCTTACAATGCGACGGTGGAAGCGAAATTGAAAGGAATCCTGCAATCACATCAAGCCCGTTTGCACAGCATCATTCAGTCAGCAAAAACATTAGCGAGCCAAGAGGATTCTGGCTCAAACAACTAACCGGAAAGCCATAGGAGATATCAATGAAAAACTTTAAAAAAGGGGATCAAGTGACCTATATAGGCCCAGACACTGCTACCCTGATCAATCCAACAGACGGAGAAGTGATTGAAGATCAAACTAACCAGTATGTTCGTTGTGATTTTGATGGAAATCGGGTGAGCGTGCATGAAAATGACCTGGTAAAACAAAGCTAATGCAACCCTGGGATATACCTTAAACCCTGGGATATACCCAATACCGACCATTCACCAATAACCAATCATCAATGAACAAACACCAGCAATGAGGATCTGATGCCTTACCCCACACCCGATTTATGCGATGCGTTTCCTGATCTTGTCCGTGTTGTGGAACCGATGTTTCGCAACTACGGAGGCAAACCTTGTTTCGGCGGCACGATTGTCACCGTCAAGTGCCATGAAGACAATTCCTTGGTAAAAGAAAATGCTCAACAACCCGGACACGGCCAAGTGATGGTGGTGGATGGGGGCGGCTCGTTACGACGTGCTTTGTTGGGGGATATGATTGCAGCCAAGGCGGCTGAAAATGGTTGGGAAGGCTTCATCATTTATGGGTGCATCCGAGATGTGGATGCCATTGGGGAAACACCGTTAGGAGTTCAGGCTTTGGGAACGATCCCGCTTAAAACCGAAAAACGCGGGATCGGGGATTTGAACATCCCCGTGACGTTTGGAGGGGTGACCTTCACTCCAGGCGAATTCGTCTATGCTGACAACAATGGGATCCTCGTGTCTTCTCAAGCACTGGCATTGTAGTCGAAAGCATCGTGGTTCAGCTCAAAAAGGCTTAGAGGGCTATCAGAGGATTCCGACTCATTCAGGCCATTCAAGAGGCTGAGGTTTTGCGGGGGTCGTCTGCCTCGGAGTGAAGCGATTTGCCGGGGGTGTAATACATGAATTTGGCACCGCTGGGTGCCCCCGGTTTGTGCCATATTCCTTGAGGAACTACAAAAGTGGAACCCGCCGGAGCAACAAAATGCTCCGGCTCTGCTCCACGAAGTAGGGTGATCTCAAATTCGCCTTCCAATATATAAAAGAACTCATCGGTGTCGGGGTGCATTTCCCATACAGGCGAGACGCCGGTTATGTCACAAGCTCCTACATTACGCCCATTCATCTGAACCACATCTAAAAAAGTTCCTTCTGGATGGGATGCCAATTCCGAAATGATGTTTTTCACTTCCATGATGTTTTATCTCCTTGATGAATTACAGTGATGGAAAAATGAACGCCTCCCCTACAACTCGACCTACCCGAATAATAAACAATTAGGTCGTCCCACCAAGAGATATAACTGAATTTCGTGGGATTTCACATCTCTTCTTCGCTCGGTGTTTTGGGCTTTTTCGGGGCATCATTCCCAATCGTACCTTGATAGGGCGGCACCTCTTTGGGGATTTCGAGCCATGAGTGGCCGTGGATTTCGATTTCGACTTCCCTGCGTAATTCACAAGCACGTCGGAACGCTTCGCGTTCTCCATATTTGCTGACGGAAAACATGCGGCATTTGTGACTGCCATATTCCGGACTCCATGAAACCGAAAAGAACTCATTGTACGATCCACTGGCATTCCGCTTCCGGGTTCGACAAATACCAATCACTCCCGTTTTATTCCGCTTGTCAGTTCGCACTACTCGTCGTGTCGGGAAGGCCTTCCCCACTTCTGCGTACAACTCGTTACGAAATGCGACCGCAGCCTCAAAGGCGTTGTCTTCCCCTCTCCATTTTTTGTCACTGAACAGTTTCGAATAGGTGACGGATTCATTATAGACACGGACGAACCATCCGTGTGTGTCTCTGGAATCGATCCGGCTGATACCACGTTCTTTTTTACGGTGGGTTCCTTTATAAAAGGTTGCTGACTTTTCCGACATTTTGTCCATTTTGTTCGTTTTTTTCATAGCGATACCAAGTTTTTTTGTTAGTGAATTTTTAAACCTCTCCACAGTAAGATCCTTTACGATTTTTCATAAGCGCGCTGTCTAAGAATTATTTCAGGCTATATGCCAATTTCGTCAATCGTAGTATTTTCGGGGCATTGCGAGAATTTTTCTATCGTTGGCGTTCGACCGGGATGTTCTAAAGCGAAACAGAGCTGTTCATTTTTGAAAGGAGGTGTCGGCTTCTTGTTGAGCTTTTTCATCCAGGATCTCTGCAATCATCTGTTGAATGGTTCTGAGCATTGGCTGCGAAGTGGAATCCCCATTGAAAAAATTAGTGACTGCGGAAGGATGGCAATCGTGCCTGTTCGCAATGTCAACGGGATAGATTCCGAGTGACTCGGCATAACGTCTCAGTTTTTTAAGTTCTGATTTGGAAAGTCGTTTGCTTCTGCGTGGTTTCATTGAACCTCCATCGGAGATGGCAAGTGAAGAAAGGCTTCGCTTGGGGTATCGCGTAGGGTATCGTGTAAGGTATCGAGGGGATAGGATCGCGGATATCGGGGGAATGATTGCTTCATAATGCCTCCTTGAGAGTGCCATGGGGGTGAATGGCAAGGAAAGACACGTCATAGAGAGGATATTCGGGCCTTACCGTTGCCGGCTAAAATAGAGACCCACAAAGGAGGAATGGGCAAAGCTGACAAAAAACCAAAAAACCAAACGCCCTTAGACTTCTTGAACGCTGCTGGTTTTTCGTGCTAACTATACCCCGCCATCCCTTGTGGGCGGTGTGGGTATGCGGTGCTATGTCTTGCCGGACGGAACCGCATGCCCCTACTCCACGTTCGTTCGGTACTCAACGGTTTTCAAACCGTAAGATATGGAACAACTAACCGTGAAATACTACGCTATCAAGGGCTATCACAGCCAACCTTGGCGGTTTACAAATGCAAACCTTGCCCGACAACCTCTTGATATTCCAATCTTAAAAATCAAACGGTAGGGTTCTATCACAAGAAATCGAAATCACCTCTTTCTATTGAATGGTTGGGGTGAGGTACAATTGCTCCCTGTTTTTACGAAATATCAATCATGTCCCAAGAACTTGAAAAACTTCGTCAAGAAAACAAACAACTGAAACAAGCCTTGTATCAGTCCCAGCGTGTGTCCAACACTTGGTTTCTCCTTTATGCAACCGTCTACCGGATGTTGGACGCCACCAATCATATCAACGGGGGTGTTCGGAAACTCGAACGTCGCCTTGGTCAAGTGAGGAAACTTTTATTTGAGACAGCGGAATTGGGACCTGATCCAGAAGTCGCCCAAACGATTCATGGACAATTCACTCCCATGTTTCGTGAAATGGACTCAATCAAAGACTATCTCAGTCGATTGACGCCGAGTGCGCGAAGTTTACTCGAACTGGCCTATTACGAAGACTTGGAGAAATTCCCTACCAAAATCATCCGCAAGCTTCTGGCTGCGATTCATTTGGCCTGGGAAGCCTTCCGACCGACAGTCAAGATCGCGATCAATACGGAATTGGGAGAAGATTTTGAAATTCGGTGTTTCCCTTCGCAAATGGTCCACCTGTTTTCTCATCTCATTGTGAATGCCTGCCAAGCGATCGTTGCCAAACGTCCCCGGGAGTCGCCTGTGTTGAGGATTCAAGCGTATGTGGAAGAAGAAAATTTTGTGGTGATTTTCCGAGATCGCGGCATTGGCATGCCAGAACCCGTCATGCATCGAATATTCGAGCCGTTTTATACGACCAAGGTCCGAGGGGTTGGAGAGGGAATGGTATTGGGATTGGGTTTGCCAATCTGCAAACAAATCGTGGTCGCCCATCAAGGGGCGATCCTCGTGCAATCCGAGGAGGGAGTGGGAACAAAAGTTCGAGTGAAGTTGCCGCTTTGAATCCGAATTGCCTCCAGAATCATTGGAACGCTTTCATCAATTCCTCTCTTCCGGAATATCCAGCCGTTCGATAGATGTCGGTCACTTGGCGTTTGACCGTTCCTTCGGCCCCTCCAATTTCGCGGCGAATACCCCGATTCGAGGAATCCACAAACATCACTGCAAACACTTCCTTCACAGCAGGAGCGAGGTCATCATAGAAGGGTAGGGCGACCGAGCGATTATATGCCATGCGCCCCTCAAAAACCTCCTCTCCATCGAATATGGCTTCGAGGTGTTGAGGCAAGTCTTCATTGAGATCCACTGCCCCTCGGACGCCAATTTTCAATCCTTCGATGAGTAAACAAGGGTTGCCCCGGTCCGCTAAGATGAGAAATCGCATATGGGGAAACGCTGCACGCAAATCTTTCAACCGCTGCACATGCCCTCCGATGAATGACTCGTGCAAAAGCAAGACTTTGGCATCGGTGTTGGAGTCGATTGCCTGTTCATCGGCCACCGAGATTTCATAGGGGGTTCCATCGAGCAATGAGTGAATCTGTTCCTGGATGTCAGTAGGTGCCAAGATGGCCAACTTTTTAGCCACCGTGACTTTAGGAATCACAGATAACAGAGGCGGGAGTTTTTGAAACATCGCGGCCAGATCCTTTTCCATTTTGAGCAGCAAATCGAACCGAAGCGCCTCGCCTTGAGGCGTAATGGGAGTGGTCATAATCGTAGGGAAATAGCTTCCCGTCGACACCTGAAACTGCTGAGGCAAAACCCCGGTTTCCAGAGAACGGGCTAGCTGATGGGTGCTCTGCTGAAGATTGGATATGATCGTGTTGAAATTCTCAAAATGACGGGAAACCCGGTTGGTCAGAGATCTCATTTCTTCTTGTGTGTTCTCGATAACTCTTTGGGTTTTGGATTGATGTGTTTCCAAGATAATAGCCCAGGACCTTTCTAGAGTAGCAAGCATTGTGTTGAAATGACGAAATAAGGTTGCAAGTTCCCCAAACTGCTTTTCTGAAATTCGGATCGTCAGGTCCCCAGCAGACCGAATTTTTTCTATTTGGCTGAGGGCCAAGGCGATTGGTTGCACAACCAATCGGCGAAACGACGAATTGATAAATGCAACAAATAATGCAGCAATCAATACAACTGCTAAGGCAGGAGCAATTGACAAATTGAAAATTTCAGCATCCGTTGTGTGTGCATGCACTCCAACAACAAAATAACCAAAGAGCTTCTCTTCGATCTTAAACGGTAAAAAAATATCATAAGATTCGGTTGGTTCTTCCGCAAATCTCAAAGAGTCTAAAAAGCTTCTTTGTAAAATCGTTGGTTTCCCCGAATTGAGAGACCCCATTGTTTCGTCGGTTTCTTTGCTCCCAATATGTTGCAAATGACTATGCGCTAAAATTGTGCCGTCTCTCCCTAAAATCGCCTGCTTGGAGATTCTGGCAAAATCGGGTTCGAATAAGCTGAGGTTCAAATCGGAAAACGATTCAGAAGCCAAGATTCGAAAGGTCTCATCATCACTACGAATCATATTATGATAAATCACATTACGTAGCTCAGAGGTGATCAGTTTTGCTTCGTATTGCAGTCTGTCAATTACGATGCTCCGATTATAGTGGTAGATACCGAACATCAGCATCACCACAACAATACCCGAGCAAAAAACGCTCAATAGCGTCGCTGTTTTCAACAAAGAAATTTCTCGAAAACTGTTCATAAAAGGCCTTTCTTGACCAAGAAGTTTTGGACAACTTCATCAATACTTTTTTTTGCAAAGTCGACTTGGTGATTGAGGTCGATCATTTCGGATTGAGAAAGGGTCGGAGCAATCCTGCTTAGAATTTTCACAATACCTGGAAACAGAGTTGCTGTTTCCTCAGATATGACAATCGAGGGGTTGTATTGAGGAAAAAATCTTTTGTCATCTTCCAATAAGACAAAATCTTTTTCTTTCTGCACTGCATCGGTTGTGAAGAGGATCGTGACATCGACAAGCTTCCTTTCTAAATACCCAACAGAGGCACTGATTCCTCGATTTACGACTCTCCCACTCTCCGGGAAATCAAGACCATAGAACCGAAACAGCGCAAGCAAACCATCTTTCGCATGTGTGAATCGAGGAGTTGTCCCAATCTTATAGCCGCTAATTTTTGCTATATCGGAAATTTGAGTCAGCCCTTTTAATCTCGCCATTTCACCACGAACGGCTAAAGCCCACGAATTGCTAAATCGAGCATAAGGTAACCAGAGCAGTTTATTTTCCTCATAATCTCGTCGTTTGACGTGCTCAAACAATTTCTTGGAATCTCTCATCAATTCAAAATCCTGTCCTTGCCAAAGTCGTCGGTAAACGGTTCCTGTATACTCCCAATACAAGGAAACTCTTCCATCAATTAGAGCAGGTCGTATTCTTTCTGTAGGAATGCCAATAGCCTCAGACACTTCATAATCATTGGCTTTCAAAACTGAATAAGCCATACGGGCTAAAATTTGTGACTCAGTAAAACTCTTACTTCCAATCACTAAATTTTGGGCAAGCACCGCCCAAGGCACCAACAGAAAAATCACCATAATAAAGTATTTTGTTTTCATGTTCCCTCACAATGTTTTGGACAAAAACGGAGCACCCGAGCTGTACCCAATCAGATTTGACCAACGGAACCCGTATCTTTCTGACAGTCGAATCATGGGAATCGTTTCTGGATGGCATTTCCCAATGATCTGCTGTGCCTCAAGTGGCATCGCTTCAATATCGATTTGTTCAGGAAGTTCGGCAACGATAGATTCCTCGTGACCTTCACACAATGCTTGGGTGTACTCCTCGTAACTCTTGAAAGGCCATTGAATCGCATCCCAGAACGGACAACGTCCATCTTCGCGATACAATCCTCGCATTTCACCAAAGGCCCAACCTGAAAACTCGCGGGAATGTTTTTCAATATAGGTCACAGGCCAAATTGCTAATCGCCCTCCAAGAGATGTGCGTCTGAATTGGGGTAAGATATAGTAGGAGCACATTTGCACACCTCCAACAAAAAACCTTTCTTTTTTCAGAAATGAACCTTCTATACGGTAACCCCATACTCCTTCCTGAGCGATACTCAAACCACAGATTCCAACAATCTTCTCTTTAACCGTCAGGACAAACCACAAGTCACTTCTCGATTCAATTTTTTTTGTCAAATCTTGGGTTTGCACTCTTAAACCGGCCCCCATTCCGCTACCCATAGTTCTTACTAATTCATGTATTTCAAAAACATCAGCTCTTGTTGCTTTGCGAATCATAAAGCCTCCATATCTTAGTTAGAAAATCCGATGAAAAACCGATTGGATTCTAACCTAGATATGTAGACCTACCCAGACTCAAGCTATTGAGTTCATTACAATTATTGATTTATTCGGTTAAATTTTTTGCTCCTATTTGGATCGTTTGAGCACTTCCCAAAATCGGACCAATGAACAATAGAAAGAAGAGAATTGATTTTTTCATAGTGGTTTTCCTTCTCTAAACAAAAATGGGGCTCCGCAACTATATGAAATGTAAGGAGCAACACGAAAGCCAAACAAAGGTGCCAACTTCATGTTGCCTTCTGTTTCAGGATGAACTTTTCCTACAACGTTTCGTGCTTCTTTCGGAATGGTGTCTAAGTTGATTTCTTTGGGAAGCTTGGAAATGATCTCTTCCTCTTTTCCTTCATAAATAGCTCTTGTGTATTCGTTATAAGAACCAAAAGGCCACGAAAAGGCAGACCAGAATGGACATCGTCCATTGTCATCATAACATCCCCTCATTTCTCCAAAGAATAAGTCCGGGAACATATCGGGGTTCTCTTTAATATACTGCAATGGACCTGATGTCAGCCGCCGTGCAATTCCAGTGCGCCTAAATTGTGGCAATAGGAATTGAGAAGACATTTGTACGGAGTTCCTAAAAGCTTTTTCAAGTGTCAGCTTCGACTCTTTTTTATGATAAGCCCAAACCCCATCGGGTACAAAACACAAACCTGACATTCCCACGATGTAATTCTTGACCACTAGGACAAACCAAATTTCTTGTTCAAGTTTCGTTGCTAACTTTTCAGAATTTATTCTTAGGCTTGCCCCCATTCCAGAACCCATAAGTTTAATTATATTCAGCATCAATGGAATATCCTCTTCAGTTGCTCTACGAATCATAGTGCCCTCATATATAAAGTTAGAAAAACCAGTTAGTTAACCGATTAGATTCTAACCTAGATATGAAGGCCTACCCAGATTCAAACTATTGAGTTTATTACAATTATTGACTGATTTATCCGGTTAAATTTTTTGCTCCTATTCGGATCCCGTAGTACAAGAGATAAGGATAAGCTTTATGAAAAGATGGATGGCTGTTTCCCTTCTTCTTTAAACAACTGATCATTTCCAGCAGCTCCGGATAAAGAATCTTTGAGGTTCTTGAATTCTTTTGCAAAGACCCCTTATCTTTTCTCAATTCAATTTGTCAAATGAAGTCATACTTCTATGAAAATTGTCGTGCATTGTGGCGTTCTATTATGAAAGGCCCTCTCCCGAATTCACATTTCATTACAATCCAAAGGAAGATCTGCTCATGAGATGGTTTCGCATTTTTGTCTATTCAATACTATACTTATCGTTTGGATTTAAAGCGATCTGGGCGCAAGAACCGCTGGTTTTGAGTGATACGATGCCTCGGCAGGAAATCAATTCGCATCTCAGCATTCTCTCAGACAAAGCCGGGCAATGGACTTTAGAAGACGTGCGGCAGTCTCCTTTGGCGGGACAGTTTGCGGCCAATACCACCCAAGGGTTAAATTTTGGTTCCACTCGCACTCAATATTGGCTGCGTTTTACGATCCAAAATCCCACCAAAAGGACGCAACAGCGGTTTCTGTTTCAGCAGTTCCCTTATGTCCGCCATATGAATTTATATGAGATTCTGCCAGACGGCAGCTATCGACAGCAAAAAAGCGGATCCCGAGTTGCCCCCGCAGAACGTCCGCTGCACGACAGCAAATTGGTATATTCGATCCAGATCCCTGCTCAAACGGAGCGAACTTATTACCTCCATGTCAACTCGTTGGGGGGAACAGCACGAGTGGGATTGACGTTGCGTTCTTCAGAAAACGTGTTTGATTATTTTCAAGTGAATCACACGGCGTGGGCCTTGTTTTTTGGAATCATGCTCGTGCTGATCATTTACGGCTTGTTGCATTTTCTGACCCTTCGAGATTTCAGCTATCTCTACTACGCCTTGTTCACTTCAGCGGGATTGGGTTCGGTCTTATTTGTCAGTGGGTGGGGTCAACTCTATATCAAACCGCATTTCCCAGGATGGGACGAAAACTTCAACGTCCCTGTGCGATATTTTTTTGTGTGTTTTTACATGCAATATGGCCGTTATCTGCTGAGCCTCTCTCAATTTTTTCCTCGTTTTGACCGCGTGATTCAGATTGCCGTGTGGGGCACAGGGGGGTTGGGAATATTCACGATTTTTGTGCATTCGCTGACGTTGAGCCGTATCGCCATTATTGGCCATCTGGTGGCCTTTGCGATCCTGCTTATCGCCAGTGCGCTGCGTTCATGGCAACGGTATCCACCGGCGTATTGGGTCTTGGGAAGCAGCGTGGGGTTGATCTTGGGACTTGGGTTGTTGATTCCACGAAGTGTGAACCTCCTACCGGATCAACCTGGAGCCGAATTTGTGAATTATTTAGTCAGCATGGGGTTAGAAATGATCTTCTTATCCATGGGATTGAGCAGCCGCTACAAAATTATGCGAGAAGAAAAGGAAAAGGCCCAACAGGAAGCATTGCACTTGCAACAACAAATCGTGGATGAGTTGCGACGTGTCGATCAAGTGAAAGACGAGTTTTTAGCCAATGTGTCTCATGAATTGCGAACTCCGTTGCATGGTATCATTGGCTTGGGCGAAGCCATGCAAACCGACGAAGCCTTGGTTCAAACCCAGCACCGAGACCACTTGCAATTGATTATCAGTAGCGCCCAACGTCTGACCACGTTGGTGAATGACATTTTGGACTTTTCCAAAATCCGTAACCAGGATCTCGAACTCCAAATTCGTCATGTGGAACTGTTGAGCTTGATCCGCTTGGTGGAAGGGATCTGTCTCCCCATGTTAGGGAATAAACCGGTGGCGATCATTCTTAATTTTCCTCAAGAACCCATTTGGTTGTATGCCGATGAAAATCGAGTGCAGCAAATCCTCATCAATCTCTTGAGTAATGCCATCAAATTCACACATGCTGGAGAAATTCACATCACCTTGAAATCCATTGCCGAACACGTGGAAGTGAGCATTCAAGATAGCGGTATTGGCATTGCACCGGAAAAGCAACAACAGATCTTTCAACCTTTTTTTCAAGCAGATGGTTCGATTAGCCGAGAATACGGAGGCACGGGCTTAGGGTTGGCCATCACCCAGCATTTAGTGAAGCTCCATGGTGGGAAGTTGGGCTTAGACAGTCAATTGGGGCAAGGCTCGACGTTCACCGTGTCCTTGCCATTAGCATTTCAGGATCCATTGACAACATCAGCGGATTCACTGACAGCATCAGCAGATTCACCGAAACTGGCAATGCGGCATGAGACCTCATCGTCAAACACACCCTCTTCAGAGGCCCCCTCATTTGAGACCATTGCCCATACCCCCTCGCCTGATAGGCTTCCGCCATCGACGAGTCAGGAGTCTCTGTCTACCGAAACCATTTTGGTCGTGGATGATGAACCGATCAATGTGAAGGTGGTGGAAGGGCAGTTAGTGTCGGAAGGGTATCGTGTTGAGGTGGCCATTGATGGATTTCAAGCGTTGCAAGTGGTACAGCAGCGAATGCCCGATCTGATCTTGTTAGATGTGATGATGCCCCGGCTCAACGGTTATGAAGTTTGCCATCAACTGCGTGAGACCTACAATGCCGCTCAATTGCCCATCATCATGCTGACGGCGCGGACGCAATTGGAAGACTTAGTGCAAGGCTTAAAAGCAGGAGCCAATGATTATCTCGCCAAGCCGTTTTACAAAGAAGAATTACTGGCACGTGTTCGCAGCCATTTGCAGCAGAAGCGAGCGACTCAAATTTTGCAGGAAAACCAGCGCTTGCAATGGGAAATCGAACGGGTGCAGCGTCAAGAACTCACCTTTCGTTTGTCCCAAAAACGCCTGGCTCACATTTTGGATGCCAGTCAAGATGCGGTGATCGCTGTGGATGGGGAGGGGCTCATTGTCTTTCTCAATCGACTGGCCTGTGAATGGCTGCATCTGGACCCGGATACGTTGTTGAATCAACCGGTCGCCCAACTCGTTCCTGCCAACGGGAGCGATCATCCACTTGCCGCTGTGCCAGAGGTGTTGTTCCAAAACACCGCAACCCTTCACCATCCCAATGTGACCCTCGTGGGTGGAGGGGAAGTGCCGTGGAAAGGGCAACTTTGGCAAACGGTGTTGGAATATGAAGAAACGATTTGTGTGTTCACCTTAGCCCCTCCGACGTCAGCCCCTCCGACGTCTGAGGAAAAACAGTCTTCTGCCATCATCACCCCCTCGCTTATTGAAGAACTGAATGTCAACCGATTTCGTTTGCAACAATTGATCGATGTTTTGGGAGACCTCAATCCATACCAATTCCAAGAGCATCCCATGTTCATCAATGAACTGAAACAACTGGACGCGTCCTTGGCTAAACTGGCGGTCTCCAAACCCGATCTTAATCCTGAAACCCGTTTTCGCCAAATCTTGGTGGAAGTGATGCAGTTTTCTGTTGTGTGTTGGGAATATGCCACGCAGACCACGCTGATCGAATTGGCTCAAAAAAGTGGGCTGTGGTCCGTGCATACCGATGAAAATCGAGTGCGTGCCCGGGCTGCAGAACGCTATTTGGATCTCAAACACCTCCCGCAAAAACCCCGTTGGCGGACAGTGGTCCGTACCGCCAATTATGTGTTGGGGCATTGCACCTTGCCTCTTGATAAACACAGTCAACTGGATGACCTACGCAATCAATTGTTACAGCTCATTCATCAACGACACCTCTCTTAAGGGGGGTATGGCTGTAACTGTTTCATATTGTTGAATAAATTGGATTCCTTCCCAATTCCTTCCCAATTCCTTCCCGAATTCACTCATCACGAGAACCCATTGATTTAACTGAAGTTTCTTGGAAAACTTCCCCGTTTCTTCCTCGGTTCTTTCTCGTTTTCTTACAAAGTCTCGTTCACACTTCAGGAAGGCAACAGTTCACGAACTGGATTCATACTTCCTTGAATGAACAAACATCAGCTAGGCCTCGAAGGAATACACATGAGGCAGATGTCGAAGGAATACACATCAGGCAGATGTCGAAGGAATAAGCTTCAGACAGGTGTGAACGAGGAACGTTGTTTTGAGGGAGTCCTTGAAAAATCTATCAATGAGGAAGGAGCATTATGTTGTCGAATAAATCTTGGATTGGAATCTTGATAGGCTTGGTCAGTATGCCATGGGGCAGTATGGCGGCGGACATTGAAGCCACCTTAACCACTTCGGATGCCAGCAGTGGTTTTAAAGTCCAAAGTTCGGAGGGAACGACGTTGTTCAAAATATCGGGGGATGGAGCGTTGACTTTGGCCACTTCGATTTCAGCCTCTTATCTCTCGACGGCGGCACGACATACCCAAAGCTTAGAAAGTGCTGCCAAAACCGCCAACTATACGATGACCAGTGAAGATGGAGTGATCTTGGTCGATTCTTCGAGCGGGGCGTTTACCGTGACTCTACCCACCGCCGTCGGGTCGGCAGGCCGGACCTACTCGGTTGTGATGAGTGGAGATGGGAATACCGTCACCATTGATGGAAATGCTGCGGAAACCATTGATGGGTCGCTCACGACCAGTTTGTCGGCGAAGGGGACCGCGTTGACCGTGGTCAGCGATGGGAGCAACTGGCATTCTTTGAGCACGGCGACTCGCAGCAACGGTCCTTCAATTGGCAAAATCGCGGTCGTGGCACCGAGCGGAGGGGATTATACGTCTCCCAATGAAGCGGTGACGGATCTTGCGAGCTGGTGCGGTAGCCCCTCCAGTTCAAACCCCTGCCTCCTCTATATCACGTCGGGCTATTACACGTTGACCGCGACTGTGGATTTATCGAGCCACAGCTATGTGAGTGTGGCAGGAGCTGGAGAGCAATCCACATTTTTAGACATGCCTAATGACACAGTACTGAAACCTGCCAAAGAAAGTGAAGTGCGTGATCTCACCATTGTGGGCAGTGGGACTACAGACGCAAAATACGGAATTCATGTGGATGCCGCTGCCGTTCTGTTGAATCAGGTAACGGTGACTATGTCGAGTACCGGTAGCTCGACAAATGGCATCCATGTCGCCAGCAGTACCGCTGCGCTCACGGCGAACAGTGTGACAATCCGAACCACCGGTGCGGGAGCGGTTGGACTCCTGACGACAGGGGTGGGGGGATCGATCACCCTGAACAATCTCAACATCAGTGTGATTGCCAATGAGGCCTCGGGTTATCTGGATTTAAGTTCCACCGGTCCAATTCAGATTAAAAACTCAAAGGTTTCCGCGTTTGGGTCGGGGGCCGCGCTTTCTATTGCAACCAGTGCCCCCTCGGTTCTGGTCCGAGATAGCATTGTCACGGCAAACTTGGGGAGCGGGATTGGTTTAAGCTTATCTTCAGCTTCCACAGTGCAATTCACAAATATTGAGTTGACGACCGATTCCACCGGAGCACCTGCATTCAATGCGGCGATTGCAAACACCAGTTCGACGGTCGAAATACGAGACTCTCGACTGTCTGCTCCTGGCAATACCGCTCTCCTATTAGACGATGCGGATTTGACTGTCCGTGTGGCGAATTCTTATTTGAGAGGATCCACGCAACTGTCAAAAACGGCGGGAACGCTGAATTGCTTTAATATCTATGACAGTGCTTTTTCTGCCATCTCTGGGACTACTGTTTGCGATACCAACAACAATTAGCGGATCCCGAATCGAGTGAGGTTTTCATGTATCGAGAGTTGATCGTTACTCCGGGAGTCACCCTGACCTTTCGGCAAGTGGTGACACTTGAATCGTTGCTGAGTCAATTTCAGTCAGAAATCAATCAAGTCACGTTCAACATGAAACGATGCCAACGGATTCCCTCCGAATCGATTCATCGGCTGCATCAATTGCATCAAGTGTGTAACGAAAACAGGATCCAATTGACGATGATCAATTGTTCCGGGGTTTTGCTAAAGACCTTAATCTGCACATCCATCAAATTTTTAGATATCGCCCAGGTATGATCTAGGTGGCTTGGGATTGTTGGCCTTTGTTTGGGTCCTTCGCCAAAAAGCCTATCACATGGGAGAAGGGGAATTATGTTTTCTAGAAGATTGTTTATTGGAATGTTGGTTTGCTTAGGGGGCGTTTCCGGTGGGATTAAGGCGGCGGATATCGAGGCCATTTTGCCCTCCTCGGATTCCAGCAGTGGCTTTGCGATCAAAAATTCAGAAGGAAACACGTTGTTCAAAGTCACAGGAGATACCGCCCTGACGTTGGCCACCTCGATTTCAGAGACTCATCTTTCAACGGCTGCCCGGCAAACCCAAAGTGTGGAAGATACCGCCAAAACTTCGGCCTATGCGATGACCAATCAAGATGGAGTGATCTTGGCGGATCCTTCTGGCGGTGCCTTCACGGTGACGCTCCCCCAGGCTTCTGGAGCCAAAGGGCGAACCCACTCTTTGGTGATTAGTGGTGACGGGAACACCGTGACCCTGGATGGGAAGGATAACGAAACGATCAATGGGGGGTTAACGAAGAGCCTATCTTCCAAAGGAACCTCACTGACCGTGATCAGTGATGGCAGCAATTGGCATTCCTTGAAGGGAGCGGCCTCGCTCAGCAATAGTTCAGGACTCTCGATTGGCAAAACGGCCATTGTGGCAGCCACTGGAGGGAACTATACCTCGCCCAATGATGCGGTGACAAATCTTGCGAGTTGGTGCGGAACGCCCTCGAGTTCGAATCCCTGCCTGATTTACATTGCTCCGGGTCATTACACGCTGACCGCGCCTTTGGACTTATCGAGTCACAGCTACGTGAGTGTGGCCGGATCGGGTGAAAAAGCCACTGTCTTAGAAATGGTTGATAACATCGTATTACAAGCCGCCGACGAGAGCGAAATACGCGATATCACAATCGTTGGCAGCGGCGATACCTTCGGCGCAATTGGAATTCTTGCGAATGGAGACACGGTTCTGAATCGTGTGACTGTGAAGATGTCGGCGGGTAACAGTTCATTTGGCGTGATCAATACTACGGGAGCTTTCACCGCAAATGATGTGACGATTACAAATGTCGATACGACCTCTATGGGGGTGACGACTCTCGGTGCGGCTGGGGTCTCACTGAATAATGTGAATATCAGCGTGGAGGGAACTGGCTCGAAAGGCTACGTAGATCAAAACAGCATAGGACCTATCCAAATCAAAAATTCGACAATTGCTGCGACAGGAGATGCCTTCACCGCAATGGAGCTTTCAATCGCTTCGCCTTTTGTGGTGGTCCGAGAAAGTAGTTTTTCCTCACAATCCAATATAGGATTAACGGCAGTTTTCCAGGCTGCCTCCACCCTTCATATCAACAATATCGATGTAAGAACCGGTTCGTCGCTCGTCCCCGCCTTTGAAGCGACGGCGAGTCTGGGAGCAAGTGGCGCGGTCCTCGAAGTACAAAATTCTCGGTTTTCGGCCTCAGTCGGCACAGGATTTCGAACGTCGGTCTTGACTGCCCGAATTGCGAATTCGTTAGTAGAGGGTTCCACCCCACTGGCATTGCTCTCTGGGACGCTCAATTGCTTTGATGTTTATGACCGTTTTTTCTCACCCATTGCGGGAACCTCGGTGTGTAGCACCAATAACCATGACGACTGAGGGATGCTTTCCACAGATCCAGCCCAACAGGAGGTATGTATGAAACGAATAATGGTTTGGGGGATGGTCGCCCTGCTGAGTGGAGGATTCCAACTCGTTTGGGATCATTCAGAGGCTTGGGGAGCGGGCTTAACGATTCCCACCAATGGCACCTGGAATCTCAATGGGGGATCATTGACTCTACCCGGAAACTTGACCAATGCGGGCACTCTTTCTGCAGGCTCCGGGACGATTTCTCTCACGGGTAGCTGGAGTAACTCAGGAACCTATACACCAAATAGCGAAACAGTCATCCTCAATGGGTCCTCCACCCAAGCTTTGGGCAATAGCTCAGGAGTCATCACTTCTTTCAGCAATCTAACGATCAGTAATAGCAGTGGAGTGACATTAGCCGACACCATGACCGTCACAGGCACGCTTGCCTTGAGCAGCGGATCGGTCACATTGAACGGTTCGAATTTGAATTTGGGAGCCGGGGCTGCGGTATCGGGGCATTCGGCTTCGCAGTTTATCATTACCAATTCCACAGGCTTGTTGACTCGGAATAACG
>JANQJU010000088.1 GCA_028281495.1 SAR324 cluster bacterium | reverse complement strand
GGATGGCGACCTCTTTATCTTCCATGAGGTATTTGAAGACGACATCATAGATCGGATTGGCGATGAACATGGGATTCCTTTCTTTTGTTGCAATGAGGGATCAAGGCAGCGTTTAGAATTCATTATACTGCCAAACGGCATGTATTCCCATTGAGGAGTGTTGGGAATCGCTTGGGGGGCTTTTTTCAACAAGGGATTGAGATCCCGAAATTGCAAAGTGGGTCAGCAGATTTTCTGTATTTCTGGCTTGGATTGTGGCAGTTCTGAATACGTAGATCACATTTTTAGACGCGTTCCGGAAATCTGAAGCTCATCGGGACAAAGCGGCTGAATATTCGGTGATCAGAAGCAAAATGGCTCGTAACCACCCAGAAACTTTCCGAATCATAAATAAAAGGCAACTATGAAAGAATTTGTTGAGAGTAAAGTTAAGCATAACATGACGAGAAACGTCATTACTGTATCTCCCGAATTACCAATCAACGAGTTAGAAAAGTTGTTTTCAAAACATGGCTTCAATATGTTTCCGGTCATTGAAAACAAAAAGTTGCTTGGTATTGTCAGTGAATATGATTTTTTGAAAGCATTTCTTATGTTTGGATCCAATCTACAAAGTCACGAATCTTATAAAAAAATTGCCAAGAAGAAATGTGTCAAGGATGTTTATTCTCAGCCTATGACCGTGAGAGAATGGCATCCTTTAACCTATGTATTGGAACTAATGGCTCAAACCATGTACAAAAGTTTCCCGGTTATTAATGATGAAGGAAAGCTTGTGGGGGTCATAGCAAGACGGGATTTGATCAAAAAACTAAAGGCCTGTTAACCTATTCGAGAAGAGGGGGGCTCAGTCGATTCTGTTCTGATCTCCCAAAAGACCTGAAGCGCATAGCGGACTTCGAAGGTCGGAGGGGCCTTCGCTAGAAATGATACTAAACTAATCGTTTTTAGAGTTTGATTTTTTTACATTTTCTTCATGGATAATAAAGAATGCAATAATCGTTGCAACCGGCCAACCTGCGACAGACAACTGTACAAAAATCAAAATAATACCGACGAATACTCGTCCTTTGAGGATGACCGCCAACCACGGCAGAAAAAGTGCTAGTATGTAAAGCATCCTAACTCCTTCAAAAAAGATGGAAAAACGAGTTGAATGGCCCATTGCCCATTAAAACAGTAGATAGCTATTGCAGCGCATCTAAAAAGGCATCGGCCTCTTGGATCGAGTCTTCCATTTCTCGGATCAAATTGTCCACATCAGTTTGAATCGTTACTAATTCTTTATCGAGCGTCGCAATGGCACGAGCATTCAAGTTATGTTTGAGAAAGAGTACCTGATCTTGAAAGGTCGCAAGGACGGGGGCTATTTTGGATTCAGCGCGTCGCATCGTTTGAATCAACTTTTGGTAACGCTGATTCGTTTGATCCAATTTTTGCTGGCTCGCTTGCCGCAAATTGGCATTAGAATATTGTTTTAACTCCGTTTGCCATTCCTCAAACAAAGCTTTTGCAACATTTTCAACATCGTCTATACGCGCTTTGACAGTTTTGGCTTTGGACTGGCTGGTATCAAATTCATCTTTGAGTTCATTATATTGTCTTTCTAATTCGCCGCCATCAAATTGAACCGTCGCTTTAAACTTTTCAAGTGCAGTAGCAAATTGCTCTTTCGTCTCAGCTTGGGCATTACGTGCCTTTTCTACACGACTGACTAAGATATCACGTTTATGAATCCCTACTTTTTCTAACGCTGTATAATAGGTTTTTTGGCAACTAACTAAGAACACACATAAGATCAGCACAGTTGTCAGTTGCTTTAATGTGCGTTGGACTAGAAGCGGGCAATGGGGAATTTTAAAACGACTTGGTTGTCTTTGCCGTTTTTTTGTTTTTGGGAAGGACATAAAAGATCCTTTAATGAAAGGTTGAAGGGTATAAACTAAGGTGTCCTTGTTCGTAAAAATGGTTGGCATGGCTATTGTGAACCTTGGATCGCCTTATAGTGGTCCATATCGCTGAATCGTGTGACTTCGCCTTGGGTCAACTGGAACTCAATGGGAGTGAATCTCCGATTAAAGTCGCTAAGAAAGTCCAGCAATGCATCAACCTCTCGTTCCTGGAGCGAATTGACGAAGTATCCAAGAGTGATATGACCGTTTAGTATGCGGTCCCAATTCTGTTCGCGTACCGACGAGTATCCGCTCACTTTGTCGCAGAGATAGCCGTGGAGTTCTCGGCGGAAAGCCTGAAATCTATTGAGTATCTCTCGACTGAGAGAGAGATCTAGTTTCAATACCTGCGGACAGGATATTCCCAACCCACCGATGGTGATGATCTCCGATATTGGCATACAGTCTCTCATGAAGGCCAAAGCTGCCTTTTCTACATCCGCTCTTACCTGCTCGTACACAAAACCAGCGTCTAAGAGTTGCTGTTCGTGCTCACCACGATTTATCAGGTCGAACGTGGTCGCATGGAACGAATCCGGGCTGACGAAAGCAATCTTTCGATCTAACCCTGCGATGCTCATATCGGAGACAACGCTTTCAGCCAATCCTAAGAGTCCAAGCTGGTTGGAATCCTCTCGACTAATGTTGTGGATGACTGAGATTCCCTCAAACGGTAGTGGTTGAAGGCTCCTTGGGCAGTACTTCTGGCGTCCGGATAGCTCCTTGTCCAGTTCCGGGTCTGACAGTCCTACCAGATTGAGGAATTGCTGTTTGTACTCACCGCGTTTTTCTTGATTCATCTCGAATTCTCCATTGAGTGTATCATAAGGTTGTCGTTGAACTGTTTTGTTCGGTTTGTAACTGTCATTGTGATTTTAATTCTTCTTATCTTTCCCATCTTATGGATCTAAATCCTGAAGACCTTGTATGCACTCCTTGGCTTTATTTTTGACAGAATGATGATGAATATCATCCTTAGAAAAAGTTTCTAATTTGGATATAGCTTATTCTTACCAGAGTGTGTTGATTTGTTGTTCCTTTTAACTCGCTTACCTCCTTTTGCCAAAGCTAATCCGTAAGAGCCCTGTTGAATACATTAAGAGTCCATATTGGGGCGCAAACTTGTTTTTCCCATTCGTTGTTCCTGAAATTTCCGCTTTGAATCATTTGTTAAAAGGCTCGATCGCTTAGGGGAGTCTAAGCACGCCTGAATGGCTGCATATTGAGGTAGACCAAGGATCGCCAAAGCCATTCCAGAGGCCCAAATTTGAAGTGATTTAGCCAGAGGGGGGAAACGATCAACTGAAAGGCCCATACGGCAATTACGATTGCAGCCTGTCCGGCACGCTCGACCTGGCCGAACAGCCCAAACCCGTGGCCATAGAAGATTGTGGTGCATAATAGCGTCTGAAGGATGTAGTTTGAAAATGCTGTTCGGCCAACAGCTGCCAAAGGTCGCATCAGTGATGATAAGCCATGCACTTGGCAAGCCAGCATCACTGCGCTCACCCATCCCAAGCTCACAAATATACTGCCCCAATAGTTGAATTGGAGGCCGAAAAAAAAGAAACCGGGGGCCTCCCAATCCGTCGCGACGTTGTACTGAATCCCATATATAATCACAGGGATTCCCACAATGAGTGCCAAAGCGATCAGAGACATATAAAAGCGGCGTGAACACTTCGCGTTGAACACCCCCAGTTTGAACAATGCCATTCCCAATAGCATCAGCCCACTTATCCGCCAAGCACCCCAAAAGAAAAAGTTACTCGTTTCCATTTCGAATGCTTGGGGCACCCGTTTAGCCATTTGTTCTAGCCAGTCGCGCTGGTAGACTGCCACCTCATTGGCGACCATCTCGGGTGGGGGTTTCAGCTTTGCTACCAAGAGTTCGAGCTCGCTCGGCGGCCAATACTCGGTAGACGCTCCGGCGGCCAACATAAGCCCAGATGCGAAAGCGATCAATAGCAGGCTCCAGACGATTAACCACTGGGGAGACAGCTTTCGAAACAGGTACACTACCAGTCCACACAACCCGTACCCATACAGGATATCTCCGTACCAAAGCAGGTGAGCGTGTAGCAAACCGAAGAAAACCAGCCAGATCATGCGTCGGTAGTGAAGACCCGTGGGTGCCTGCCCCTTGAAGTCGCATCTATCGCTCATGAGCACGATCCCTGCGCCGAAAAGCATCGAGAAGACAGCCATGAATTTCAAGTCCGCCAGCACATGGTTGACCCTCCACACCCAACCGTTCAATCCTGTCAGATCACCATAAGCAGTGGGATCGAAATAAGCGGCAGTGGGCATGGAAAATGCTCCGATGTTCATCATCAAAATGCCCAACAGGGCGAAACCACGTAAAACATCCAAAGAGAGTATGCGTTCGGATTCAGACAATGGAACCGTGGTGGCTTTCAAGAGTCCTCCATTCTGATCAGGCGTATTCGCTAAAAATTCAATTTGCTGGAAAACCTGTTTTAGGAAATCACGTCAGTCGAATATCCGGATTTTAAAGCAATAGCTCCAAGGTGACTTTTTCCAAAGGGCTGTTGCTGGCCATTTGTAAGGTGTTATTCTTCAAGCATTGGCTTTGCCGTTATTAGAATATTCAGGGAGTAGTGTTCTTTCCGCACCAACCGTGACAAGAACTAGTGAGTGTGATATTCACCTAGCTTCATACTAACGAGTATACATTATGAAGGAAAAACTTCTGGATATATTGATTATGAAAAGCAAAATAGGGGTCGAACATTGGATTCTGGCGTTTGCTATTTACACCTTTGGGGGGCATTCAGCTTTCGGAACGGAACTAACTTTTACTGGAAGTGAAGACTTTCGCCCGTTCTATTTCCAGACCGAAAATTCTGTGGAAGGTCCCATGCCCGAGATTATTCGATTGATCTGCTTGGAAGCACAGCTCACCTGCCATTTTGACTTGTTTCCTTGGAGAAGGGCTATGATGTTCGTAGAAAATGGAGAGGTGAACGGCATCATTATGGTTGGAAAAAATGAGGATAGAATGAAATGGCTCGTTTATACCCCTCCAATCTTACAAACAGAATACGGATTTTTTGTTAGGGAAGACAATCCTTTGAAGTACCAAACGCCGTCTGATATAGCCGGTTATCATATAAGTGCTATTGGTCCATCCAATATGTCGGAGTCCCTGATGTTATTGAAAAGCGAGATGAAACAGCAGGGCCTAAAAGAGATTACCATAGAAATCGAAATGACGATGGAACGAACCTTAAAACGCCTGCTGAGAGATTGGACCGATGCGTTTTATTCCAATCGCGAAGTCGGGATGATGTCGATTAAAGATCTAAGATTGACCAACATCCGCTATGCTGGACCCCATAAAAAGCTCAAATATCATATTGCTCTAGCGAAACAATTTAATGATGACATGGTAATCAAACAGTTCATGCAAGCTTTTCACAAATTGCAGAATAGAAACTCAATACGATCCATCCTAAAACAACATCATCTGGATTCGGCTACTTCCGATTAACCGACGTAACAACGCGAAGCAAACGCAGCAATTCACCCTCAAGACCTCTAGAACCTTTTTGAAGAATAGCTGAGCGTTCCAATGGCCAAGGTGACTTTTTTAGCAAGAAGCCCTACAAGTTGTTCTATGGGATATTGTGTGAGAGTAAGAATCGAAAGTTGCACAGAGTGAAATTAACTTAAGGTTAATAATCGAGGCAGAGATTGGTTTGTGTTGCCGATCTGTAACGAGTGCATTTTCCCAGCTCACAGGCATGCTTCCAATCGAGGCAAGCTTGTTCCAAATTGCCCAACTGACGATGGACTAAGCCTCGATTCAAGTAGGCATTGATATGCTTGGAATTTGAAGACAGGACTTGATCGAAATCGTGAAGGGCTTTTTGATATTGCTGCATTCGAAAATAGGTTGCACCTCTGTTAAATAAGCCTTCCACATGTTGTGGTTGAAGCATCAGGAGTTGTTGGAGATCTAATAACGCCTGCTCGTATTTCTGAAGAAAGAAGTAAACCAGTGCTCGGTTGTAATAGGCTTCCGTGTGGTCTGGCTTCAATTGAATCGCTTTGGAAAAATCAGCCAACGCCCCAGTGAACTTTTGTTGTTGAGCAAGAGTACTGCCACGCTCAAAATAAGCGCCGGCATACGAAGGGTCTACCTCCAGGACACGTGAAAAATCTTGAAAGGCGTTTTCCCATTTTCCTAAAGCGGAATGGGTGATGCCTCGATTGTAAAAGGTGAGAAAGTAACCGGGAGCTAGCCGGAGAACCTGATTGTGATCCTTTAAAGCTTTTTCGTGTTCTTGTTGATGTGAGAACGCAGCTGCCCGGTTGATGTAGGCCTTTACAAACTGAGGATCGAGTTCAATAGATCGAGTCAAGTAATCGATTGCTTCTTGCACACGCCCGGCGTCCAACGCCAAACGTCCAAGCTCTTCATAAGCTAGCCAAGCTTTGGGATTATGACGCAATGTCGCTTTCCATAAAGTGGGTTCATCTCGATAGGATTGAACCTGATGCCACGTGAGCGTGCCTAAGGCGACAACGATCCCCCCTCCTATCAACAAGAGGAATCCATTTTTAAACGACATTTCTTGAGAATTGACACCTAGCTTTTTTTTCAATTCCGACCCGGCATAACCGACAAGCAGGAAAAAAGCCAAACTGGGCAGGTGAACCCAGTGATCCGTTACATAGGAATATTGAAACCATGCGTTGTTGATCCAGCCGGAAACCGGGAAAAGCATGACAACAAATGCAACAATTCCCAATAATAAAAAACGACCCCAAGACCGATATTTCCATATCAGCAGCCCTACCGAAAACAGCCCACTTAGCAAAGGCAGGTACTGACTCCATTGAGTGGAGTCGATAGACCATCTCGGGTATGTGAATGACAAAGCAATGGGAGCGACGAGTTTACTGAGATAGAAAAATGGGACGTGGGTTGCAACAATAAGGCGGTCGAAAAATGACAATTCATATTGAGTTCCAGAAGCTCCAAAGAGATTCAATTCGAACCAAATACGAGCTGAGCCAGCGATCAAAGCAATCACAAAAAATGGTAGGAGTGTGGCCACCGAAGGCCGGTCTTTTCGAGGAAATCCAACATAGAGCAGCAAAAGTAACAACGGCAGCATGATCGTTGAAGTTTTGCTGAGTAAGGCAGAAACAAACCCAACTAAGGATACCCCATACCAACACCAATTTTGAGTCCGATAGAACTTCAGGAAGCTTCCCAAGGCGAGAAGGTAGAATAGAATCGAGACTCCATTCTTTCGTTCTGCGATCCAAGCCACCGATTGCACATGAATCGGATGAACCACGAACAGCAATGCCATCCACCACGATCCAGGGATTCGAAAATGCGACAACAACCCCCACAGCAAGAAACCACTCATGACATGCAATATCACATTGATTCCATGACTGATGCCTAAGTTCATCCCCCACAACTGACGCTCCCCCCAAAAAGTGGTGCGGGTGATTGGAAGATAAGGCCAAACTTGGTTGTTATCCAACGGATTAAGCCAGATACGTAGCAATCCGTTTGGATCGCTCATCACCGGATCATCGATATAAAAATCGCGATCGTCGATGATGAACGAGGCTTCCGAAAGTGGGAAATAGAGAACTATGGGGATGACAATCAGAAGCAGAAACTTAACGGTGTTGATCTTACTCCTCAAACCTGGGTTGAAGTATTGCCTGGATGGCGTCCTCACGAGTTTTCAACAAATAGAGGTTTTCACGCTGCGGAAAGATTCGATCCAAGATCTTGTAAATGGAGGGGTTCGAACACGCAATGCTCACATGGAGAAATCGGCTGCGAATACGCAACAAGATCACGAAGCCTTCACTGGAAATGAATTTTAGCTGGGAAAAATCTAATACCACTTTCTGTAATGACTTTGCCAACAGTTCTTCTGAAACCATGAGCAGCCGATTCCCACTATTGCGAGTCAACTCCCCACTACAAGAAATAACCGCCACTTCCGGTTTGGATATTAACAGTTCGTAGTCGCACAGCATACTCATTCACCCTCATTGCCTAAAGATTAATTTAATCCCAACGTCGGTTTCTCCAACAGTGTTGGCGTCCTTGGCAGTACTCAGAATAGCATCGGACCCTCCTGCACTGAGAATCCAACCTGGATCCGAAGGGGTGTAGTCCTCGATCATTAATATATAAGGTTTTCCCCAAGGATCGAGTTTATCCGCTTCATCGACATAAGGCCCCAACCAACTGCCACCTGCCGTGTTGTAGGCGGTGCCATTGATGGATTCACTATTACTGCATTGGTAAAGCATATGATTGTCCATATCCTCGACATTGGTTTGCAGGCCGGCTCCGCCAGAATCAGTAACCACCCCCGTCACGGAGGACAACCAATCACGAGGTGAATCGGTAGTGCCGTTGCCCCCGGTGTTGGGACAACTGCGCCAACCAGGAGGAATGTTGGTATCATTATACATCTTGAAAAAGCCACTGTGCATGGTCTGGATATCGTTTTCTGCTCGGGTTCTTTTGGCTCCATCGATGTAACTAGCGATCATGGGAACAGCAACCGCAGACATGATGCCGATAATCGAGATAGCAATTACTATTTCCATGAGTGAAAATCCGGCAGGTTGTAATAAATTTCGAGCTTTGTTTCGCATAAAACCTCCTAAAAAAAAGTAATTTGACGAATGCCTTGATCCGATTGCAAATGCAGGGATTCGGCTGAAATGGCGTGTACACGTTCTTCTCCAACCTGATCGCCTTCATGTAACACTCGAAGTGCACCCTCATTTTCAAGAAGCACTGCCGCAACGTGGCGGTTGTGGCGCGCATCAAATAAAATATATTTCAAAGAGACTTGAGGAGGCGGCAAAAGCGCTACCTTCCGCAAAGAGGGTTTTTCAGACGGAGGAGAAAGGATTTCATCTTCCATCTCAGGGGCAGGACCCACCGGGGTGATCGGATGAGCGAACCGCTGGACTGGAGGGGGGATCGTGTCAGGTTGGTGCAAGGTTTCCGGAAATATTTCCGCAACGATCTCAAATGATTGATTTTCATCTGCGTTTGGAGCCAGCTCAGTTTCTCCGATCAGAGTCTCGTTGGGGGATGGGCTAATAAAAAATGGATCCCGACCCCATTCCGACCGATGAATGAGCAAGAGTTGTTCTGTATTCAGTTCTGGCAAAGACGGAAGCGCTCCCTTGGCGGTTTTTGATTGCTTCGTGCCGAATGGATTCTCCTGCTTTCGATAAAAAAAACGAAGCTTCAAGTAGCTTCGCAGCACCTGTTCTTTGAGCAGGAGGATCGTGTGCGATTCAATACTAAATTGAAGGGGAAGATCGTGAATCTTCTCTACAAATTTTAAGGTTGAGAGATAGTCTGGTGCAACGAATTCAAGAATCACCTCCTGCCCTTCTAAAAAATGGGACAAAAACGGCTCTTCAAAGGGCAGAACCGGAGGAACACGAATGGAAATGGACTCCAATTGTTGGTCCTCCACGATTTGGAAAAATTGGTCATACAAGGCGCGAAGCCTCGGACTCATTACTGGAATTTCTACCCCGTCAAACTGAAAAGAACTGTGAACTGGGTGATAGTGCAACTGCTTGGGCCAAGGTTCTGCAGGTGGAAACTTGGTGAGGAACGCTTCTTCAAGTGCTTGAAACCGTTGGCGTTCGTTTTGACTCAAGCGTCGAAATGGAATTTTCACTTGAGACAATTGTTGTTGAATCGCAAGCAATTCTTCTTGTTGTTGGTAAGACGAGAAATACTGGAACATCACTCCGGTACACCCGAATCCGAGTATAACGAATAATAAAAAGAGTATGAGCTTTTGAAGCATTGCGGTTTTCATCATTCCTCGTCTGGACGTTCTGTGATTGATTCACTGTCCAAGCTTGAGTTTGCCACAGTATTCGCATTGGCAAGCATGAAAAAATTCAGGTCATAATTCATCCTGTTTCCAAGCATTTTGGGAGAAGGGGGAACTTGAAGATCCGTCACTAAGCTGGACTCTTGAAATGCTTGAATCAAGCGATCGAATTCAACCAGCGTCGAACTCAAATCGTCTCCATGTATGACGCCGCGTAGTGTCGTGCGCCATCGGTTATCTGTCCGTTCAAAACGCAATTCTTCTAGTAAATTGATTTCAGAACGATTGTTGTGATTAACAATTTGCCCGATATGTTTGAATGCCAACGGGGACAATTGATACTCTCGAAAAAAATTAGGGTTCACTAGGTGTTCGATTTGCTCGTAAAAATTTCTTAACTGCTGATCCTGTCGGGCTGCTGTTGCCGCCACCCTTCGATGTTGGATCAGTTCGTGTTGTTGCTGAATATTTTGTTTGAGCCAGACAATGGCTTCATATTGCTGAAAATTCCACAGACCCAATAGGATAATGAGTGCAACCAAAACAGCGGTGGTTGTTTTGAAGTATTCCAGCAAGAACGATTTCTTTGGTAGCAAGTTCACTTGGTGGGAAAGTTCCATATCCATCATCAATCCGAAGCAGGCTGCATTTGTCGTAGCGATGGTGTGGTCCTTCCATGGTCCATACTCGACGGAAAGCTCTTCCTCATAACACTTCACGGGGATTCCCAACGTTTCCTCCAAGGCTTTACGAAGAGCCTGCAAGTCGCCTTGTCCGCATAGGATGGCTTGGTTTGTGTGGAAAGGTTGATACTTCTTATTGAAGTTATGCAGACTCAGTTTTGTGTCGTTTAGAATGCGATCGATCCTTTCTATTTTCGCATTTGTTTCTGAATCGGCATCGGTATTGATTTCGGCTTGAAACCGAGCGGTTTGGACCAAACGTTGGTGGACAATCCACTCCCCATCGTCTTGTTTGAAGGCGATCAACATGTAGATGTCAACAAAATACAAATACATGGTCACTGCTTTCTGAATCCTATGTTGCGTCGTGAATCGCTTCCGCTTTAATGCAAAAGGAAGCAGGGTACAAAACTCGGGCTGCAATCCTGCTTTCCGTAAGATGGACTCCCAATATTCCACCTGCACGCGAGGCACGGAGACCGTCACCACATCCTGCAACAGCCCTTGGTGAGACGGCAAATACTCATGGCTCAATTTCAAGTCTGTTATCTTGATGGACTGACGTTGTTTGTTTTGCTCATGTAAGCGATTCCTCAATTCGACCTGGGCGATACCTCGTTTTTGCTTTGTTGATGCCGACCGAGGCACCTGATGGCGAAGTAAATTGAATTGGTTTTTCAGGTCACCAGGGAATATCGCGAGCCGGGCTTTCCGGCTGCGAATCTTGGCCTTACGCAAGCTTTCACGTAGGCGCCTGCTGATGACTCGGGGCTTGTCATCTAATCGACTGTAGGGAATATGAATTATCTTGTGGATTTTCAGTTCGGAGCCTTCCCAGTGTGCTTCCATCGCGATTAGGTCTTCTACCTGCTGAACGATACACACGACGCGCTTCGTCCGTTTTCCATGCCGGCGGAGCTTCCTGGTGCGAGTCTGGGGATCTTTTCCTGAGGATTGCGGTTTCATAAAGCCTTATAAGTTTTTAGCCACTTCAAACATCATCAAGATTGGTAGAAAAATTCCGGCAACAAACATCCCTACGACGATTCCAGAAATTGCAAGTAACAGCTTGTTGATCCAGGGCATCAAACGGTCAATAGATTCGATCATTGCTTGATCATGATCTTGAAAGATTTTAGGCAGAATTGACTCCATTTCCTTATTATCATCTCCGATTTTTACCAACTCTCGAAACACCCAATTATCTGCGAAAAATGGCTGTTCATTGAAAGCACGACTCACGCTCATTCCCTTAGAAACGTTGCCTTGCACCCGACGGATCGATTCACGAACCACTTGGTTTTTGGGTACATCGGCTAACGATTCTAAAGTTTGCACCAAGGGCACGCCACTCAATGCAAATAGGTGCCAAAAGTGCACAAATAAAGAGGTTTCGGAATAGCGAATGATCGAACGAATGATCGGTATTTTAAGCAAAATGTGGTCAAGGAGGTATTGAACCCCATTGCTTTTCTGAACCGAAAGTTTCCAAAACATGCCCAATCCCACCAAAGTCAGTAAGATAAAAATGCCCCCTTGCGTGATCAACTCACCCACTCCCAACAGAATTTGGGTCGGAAGGGGAATTTGAATTTTGCTGCTTTCAAAAATCTTCACAAAGTTGGGTAAAATCCAAATGGAGGCAGCCACTGTAAAAACCAGCAACACCGTGATGTAGAACATCGGCTGGGCCTTCGCCTTACGAATTTTGTTTCGATTTTCTTTTTGTTGCTCATACAACTTACCTAAATGAAAAAAGGTTTCACCCAAACGACCACTCCCCTGTCCACTGTTTACAATGGTGCAGTAGGTTTCAGAGAAATAGTCGGAATACATTCTCAAAGATTCCGCGAGGGTTTTGCCGCTTTTTACGTGATGTTCGACTCCTTTGAGTACCTGCTTGAAATACCCAGTTTGGTCCTCAATCAGGTTTTCCAAGATCACTCCCAATGGGATGCCCACTTGTAGTCCTGAAGCCATTCTTGTTGTAAACAAATGAATGCTTTCAGGCTTGAAGCTCAACTTCTCGATAGTTTGCTCCAACATGCTTTGGGGCTTGTAATCGAGCAGGAACAAATCGTCTTGAGCGAGCAACCGCTTTAAAGCAATTTCATCTTCGATCATCAACGAATCGCGTACGGAGCGGCCCATTTTATCAACCGCCTTGTAATGGTACACTCGTTCCATGGCTCCTCAAGAACTCGAATTCATGGCTTAACGACGTTTCAATTTTAAGGAGGAATCCATATTCCTCGTTCGATCAATTGAGGTAAGTCTATGATGCCTTTGATCACTTTCAGCATGGCATCCCGACGCAAAGGGCGCATGCCTTCCTCGATCGCCAATTGTTTAATACGCCGATTGTCTGAACGTTGGGTGATCAGTTCTGCGACCCCATCGCTCATCTTCAAAATTTCGGTAACGGCAGTTCTACCTCGATGTCCGGTATGGTTGCATTGCTCGCATCCCATCCCTTTAAAAAAATGGACCTCTTGGTTGGACCCAAACTCCTGCCGAACTGCATCAACAAACTGTTCATGGTGGGGACTCGTTTCTTTGTTTTCTTCTTTGCAGAAAGAACAAATTTTTCGAAACAGTCGTTGCGACATCACTCCTCGAACTACTGACACGATATAGTTAGGGTCAATGCCATGATGAATGAGTCGTAAAAACGCAGTTGACGAATCATTCGCATGCAAAGTGCTCAACACCAAATGCCCTGTTGAGGCAGCTTCCACTGCTAAGGTGGAGGTGGCCGAATCACGTAGCTCCCCAAGCAGAATCACGTCAGGGTCATGGCGCAAAAACTTTTTCATCGTACTCGCGTAGCTGATCCCAAACTTCTCGTTCACTTCGACTTGCCCAACGAGTGGCAAATCGCATTCAATTGGGTCTTCAATGCTCACGACGTTTCTAGATAAGGCATCTATTTCTCTCAACGCCGCATACAATGTGGTAGTTTTGCCACTTCCGGTTGATCCCACTAACAAAATGATGCCATCCTCGAAACTTAGAAATCTTCTGAATTCCTTGAGGTTATCTTGAGCAATGCCCAGTTCGTCTAATTGTAAATTCAGGCGCTGAGAATCCTGGATGCGGAGAACGATTTGTTCTGTCTGTGTGTTGCCCCCGTATTTGACCGGAATTGACGAGACACGGCAGGACAAAGTGCGATCCGCCACTTTGTGTTCAAATCGAATGTCTTCTCCTCCCTTTTCGTCAATATCGCCACCTCCCTTGACTTTGATATTGTTCCGCAATGTTTCATGGGCGGATAACGAAAAGATGTGGTACGGATGCAAAATACCGTCGATACGAAAGCTCACCACCGATCCCAGGTACGAGGGACGAATGTGGAGGTCGGTCGCTTCTAACTTCATCGCGATATACAAAAGCAAATCGACCAGTTCCGTTGCATCGCCTGATTCTGCCTGTTTTCCCAAACGATCCAAATCGTCTCGGGGTTTGTCTTGATAGCGGAAACTCCGATCAATCAATTTACGTAATTGACTGGTCACGGCTTGAAAACAATCGATATCAAACAAACCCGTGAGTTGCCGCAGTTGATCCACGGCGTTTTCATCACTGGTATCCGCCATAAATACCTGCAACCGATCCTTATATCGATTCCATGGGATGATTAAATTCTCACGAGCGAATGGTTCAGGAATGCTTGCCAATAACTCTCGGTCGACTACATCGCTGTCCAAAATGGGGACATAGACACTGTCTTGCAATTTGGCCACAACATCAGCGAGTCGCTCATCAGTAATGAAACCCAACTGTGTCAATATTTCGCCAATAGAAAGATGTTTGAGATCCGGATTCCTTTTGATGGCATTTTGAAATTCTAAGGCCACATCTCGTTGTTTTTCTGTTACCAAGCCTTCGCCTATCAAGCGATCTCCCAAGCGCAGTCGTGTCGCCATGTTAACGCAACCTCCTACCAATATCGTTGCCGTGCAACTCGGTGGCGTTTATCGCTGTGGAAACAATGCCATCCTTTCCTGCTGAAATGACCCAAACGGATGATTTGTTAGCAAATCCTTGAACGCCAACCCAGTATTGATAGCCCCACGGATCCGACGAATCTTGCTCGATATAAGGCCCACGCCAGCCCAAACCCAAATCGTTATCCCATGCGGTGTAAGCGTCGGTATTATTAATCAAAATATCTCCCAATCGGATCACGTCGGCGTCTGCCACCCCCCAGATCACATTGCCAGAATCGTCCGCATATTGGGGTGGGGTTCCCGAACTGTTCAACACATCCCTGCTGTTGTTTTTCCCGGGGTAGGTACGAGTATGTTCGTAAAATTGCTCCAGAGCTTGAGCAAAGGTGGCAATGTCTGATTGGGCACGGCTGACCTTGGCATCCCCGATGTAGCGATGCAGCAGAGGAACCGAAAGAGCGGAAACGATTCCGACGATAGAAACAGCTATTATGATTTCTAATAAAGAGAAACCCGACGGTTTGGATTGAATATGTAATTCATGAAACAGTGCTGTTTCGCGATGTGATTTCCTCGACCGGTGTCCTATTCTGAATAAACGGATGAAAGACAGTGACTTCAATAAGTTTGACATCATGGTGAGCCTCCAAATAAATCCGGAAATTTTTCTTGAAGCAGGTCATTGGGACCAAAATCGATTTCTTCGACGAGATTTCCACTGACGACCTGTGGAGTCATGAACAGTACCAACTCTGTTTTTTCGATGGTATCTTCCCTACTTTTGAATAGAGTCCCCAACCCCGGAATATCTTTGAGGAAGGGCACTCCGACTTCACGTTCGGAGGCTTGATCTCGAATCAAACCACCAATGACGGCGGTTTCCCCGTGGGCCACACGGACCACGGTATTCAACTCACGCACATCCGTATCTGGACTGCTGGCTAAAAAATTCCCATCGCGATCCACCGCTTGCGCCACGCGAGCCAATTCGGTGATTGTTGGATGGACATCAATGAGTACGTCCCCACTGTCGCCAATTTGCGGCGTAATCCTTAAGGAAAGCCCCAAAGTGACCACTTTCACGTCAGCATTGAAGTTTTCGACGATTTGATCTCCTTGTAAATTTTGCGTTCGAGTGACGCTAAAGAAACTACGATCTTGTGCCGACTTGAACATGGCAGGTTCATTGTTCAGCGTCGTTAAGATGGGGCTAGACAGAATTTTTACCTCTCCAGAGGTCTGTAATGCCTGCAATATAATGTTAGTTTTTGGCGATGAAAAATTAGCGGTGAACACATTTGCATCTTGCACCACGGTTCCCAAAGAGCCAGCAGAGGTTTGGTTCAAGGTGACATCAGCACTAGCGATTTGATCGGAAATCCGTTCCCAATCAATGCCGAATTTGTTTTGGCTGTTGAGTTTGACTTCGGCGATTTGTACTCGAATCTGTACTTGCCTTAATGTTGATTCAGTCACCCAATGGAGATAAGTGGAGACCTCTTCTAAAAGCTTTGGCGACGCGGTTACCAAAATCACCCCGCTTTTTCGATTGATGACAAACCGATTCACAAAACGAATCGGTTCCGAAACAAGAGTGGCATTGTTCTCAGTGGAACGTGAACTGGATCGAGGAACCGCAATGGGCGGCTGATTGAATCCCAAACTGGAAGGAATTAGCAGATTGAGGCCATTTTCGACGTCTTTCCAGAAGTTAGTGGAAACTTGCGAAGAAATTCTCCCTTCTCCTCCACTTGTTGACGAATTGACAATAGTTCCTTCAGTACTACGGACCGAGGCCAGGTAGTTGATTTTAAAAATTTTTGTAATTGATTTCCTGCGGAAGATGTGAAGGAAATTTCCACTCTTTCGATAATCCGCATTAACGGGATGCAACATCGCATACAGCAATTGTTCAAGCGAGACCTGCCGAAGCTCAATAGCGGGAGTACGTCCATTCACATCCGCGTCAATAATCAGGCTCAGTTCTAAGTCTTTGAGAATAGGCCGGAGAATTTCTCGTAATGAGGTATTGTTTTGAACAGTGATCGTATATCGCTTTGGGTTTTGTTTTTTATTGGAATCGGTTGATGGCAAAGATTGTGGGAGAAAATCAGGCTCCAACAACTGCTGTCGGAGTCGGATGGGGGGAAAGCCCGGAAACGGGGTTGTGCCGGGAGCTGTCTCCCCATCCAACAGAGGCACTTCAGCGTTTGGCGATTCCTCAACTTTTGTGGAATGGCATCCGATCAGCAGGCACAAGGCTGCCACAGTGTTCCAAAAGCGGTATAGCTTCATATCAATCTCACATCGAGTATAGAAATCCGGTCGTTCAAATTCCCAAGTCAGAGGTAGATAAGGTGCTCAAATTGCAAGTATCGTCGGTCCGATTGGGGCCGACACTATAGAACTGCCTTGTATCGTCATGCCATTGAAACGAATTGCCCCAAGTGTCTTGCGTAAAATAGCTGCCGAGTTCACTAAAACTGCTTATCTCTGTATTGCGAAGGGTACACGGTGGATCACCGGGGCTAGACATTCCATTCAACGTGCCCAAATAGCCTTCGTTGTTAATGGTTCGGTTTCCCACCTCAGCCATCAACACCTCCAAGCGTTTTTTCGTATCGAGTTTCAAGCGTCTTGCAATGGGGCCGGAGCTCACTTCAGCCTCAATATCATCCCCTCCTTGTGAGACTCCATCCGGTCCATGGCTAATGAGCTTTAGAGTTAGATCAATCGAAAGGTCATAAAGATTGGCCGTGTCGCTTCCAGATAGCGTGATACAATTCGAAGGACACCCCCGTTGTAGAATCAATTCATAATTGTTGCCCCAAGCGTCTTTGACCAACCGCTCTAAATTGATTTCTTGAAGATAAGGGCCATCCCAGGCACCAACAGCGGGTATTGGAGCAATCGTTGGAAGATACAATAGAGCGGGCAGACCCTGGTCACCTGCGGAGAGGTTACTAGGATCACTTGAAGTCACGGGAAACGTTCCGATGTCGGTAAAGTAAAGCTCCAATGCGAGTGAAATACGCTCCAGTTGATCTTGGGTTTTTCGAATATCCATTACTTCTTGTAGTTCCAACACGAACGGAACGGCAGCCGCGGCCATGATGCCAACGATAGCTGTTGCAATCAAAACCTCTAGTAAAGAAAAACCACTGAGTTTCTTCTCTTTTTGCATAACGCTTTTTGATAGTTCTAAATTTCGTGATTCAGTTATACCTCACATTATTACTATACATTATCGATTAAGTATTTTGAAGGTACTTGTTAAAATAATTTTTATTTCTGATTTTTTTGAGTCAAAAAAACAAAATTTAAGAACCTATTTAGGAACTAAATTATCCAAAATTGGATAATTTTGCAAGATATATAGCAAGGTGACTGAACAATTATCAGATCGATGAAGCAGGCAAAAACAGGGGATTTTCGGGAAAGATAAAGTGATCCAAGCCCTCAATTTGTTTGGATCTAGGGGAAAAATGCAATAAATTGTGATAAAAAGGCTTGACGTATTTTAAAGATTTTTACAGGATTCCAAATAAATTGTTTCATCATTCGCCAAATTAACCACCAAAGCGCAAGGAGGATCCGTGGCAGCAGCATCAAAAAAACATGTAAATCCGTCGGATACATGGACATATAATGTGAAGAGCACCCAAGAGTTTTACAGTATCATTAAACAGTTTTTACAATTCGCCTCGAAGAAGACGAATTCGTCTTGGACAGTTAACGATGTCTTTCGTCTGTTCATTGCAAATATTTTGGTTCCTGCTGTGAAACAAAAAGAAGCAGGGAATCCAGAAGCTTTTAACAAGCTTGTATTGGATTTATACTTACCTTCCGACATAAAAGCCCAATTGGGGGAAGGTGAAGACGAGTAAAGCTTGCCACATTGGGTGCTCTTGCCTCGTTTTTTGTTGGAGCGAGGTCACCCCTGCCCTCCCATCTGGTTTTGCCCCACCTATTTTTTCGTTTCAACGAACCCATCTGCTTATAGAAGACCGATTTTTGAAATTTTCTTAAACCTATTCCCCACCCTTCATTTTATCTATCAGAACCTCAAAACCTTAGACCGTAGTTCCGCATTTGTGCTTGAGGTCGATATTTTGTTCAACCTTACGATCTGACCTCCTATTCTTGACTCAACTTGAGCAAAAGCTTTCGTTAACTTTCTATAGCGTGAAGATACGACTCCATCCGAGCTGATGAATTCGTCAACATTGGTAAGTCCTGCTCCATAGCCTGATCACTCTATTTTCTTCAAATCTGAGTAGAGGTAATCCAATCCTTCAGATTGAGAAGATTTCAACAGCAAGCTTTCTTGAGACTTCAAATCCAGTCAAAACAAAAAATACATCGGAAATATTTTTCCAATTAGTCAAATCAAAATTCGTTTCAAACTTAATTTAATAGATAGCTGTCAAACAGTGAATCATCAAAAAAAATGCAGAAGTGTAATTTCCTTTTTTTGAATTCAGCATAGCTAATTTTAGCAACTATTTGAAAAAATGACAGTTTGTTTTTTAACTGTTGATATAAAAGGGTTTATAATGAAATATTAATAATTTTATAACAAATAAAGTGATTAATAAGCTCATTAATGGAAAATACATTGTTTCTTTTTAGATAAATTTAATCAAATTTATATCCATGATTGGATACATAAAAATTTTTCAGTGAAAATAAATCTTTACATCACTAATTACGTATTTTAAATATACTTATCTGCATGTGATTTTGAACTCACTCGTTCAGGAAAAGAAACAATGAAATTAGCTTCACAGAGCCAACTGCATATTCAAGAAACTCAACCGTTTCACGTAGTGGTTCCAGCAGAATTACACCAAGCTCTTAAATCGTTTGCACAAGCGGCTGCTGACCACACCCACCTGCGCTGGACGATGAAGGAAGTTGTGGTTTTGTTTCTAGCAAACCAAGTAAAGCCCGTTATGGATCAGTGGAATGAGGGGAACCGTCAACCGCTGGAATCCTTAATTCAAGCGCTTCAATCAGAGTTTGCTAGGAGGTCCCCCCAAGGTGATGTCGAATGAGGCATATTGAAGAAGCTAGCGTCATTGTTTGTAGAAGAAGAATGGATAACAGCAGAATTGGTTCCGATCTTTTTGCAAGCACAACGCAAAGATCCACGTCAACCGCGAATTGGGGAATTGATATGTGATTGGCTGGTCCGGCAGCGACGTTTGAATCAACAAGAAGCGGAAAAGTTGCTCTACCGGAAACTGGCACAACAGCAGGGAGTGCAACCATTTTTCTCTGAAGAGTGGAAATTCCCAATTGATGATCGGTTGAGGCGAGAATACGTTGAAAAGTTAGAGCGTGACGACATGCCACCGAGTCCGGTGCTCCTGTGTCCGATTGGAATAAATCGCGAATCAGGCACTGTGCTCTATTTGGCTGATTTCGAGGCAAGCTCGATACAAGACGAGATTCATTGTCACTTGAAAAACATCTTTTGGCACCTCTCTTCTCAATGGGCTCTGGCCACTCGATCGGTGGTTGAACGTTTTTTAGAAGTTGGCCATCAGCACCTTCAGCAGTACCGACGTCAGGCTACAATTACTTCTCAAGGATTTGAGCGGGATCGGAAAATTGAACTGATGGTGGATTTCATTCTGGAATCGGCCGTGGAGCAAAAGGCTTCGGATGTTGAAATCAAGCCTAGCCCTCGTCTGGTGAATGAACGGATGGGATGGGTCGAAGTCTTCTTTCACGTGAATGGAGAGCGTCGGGCTTTTAAACCTCAAACCCTTTATGATTTAGAAGCACATCCAGCAGTGGCATTGGACTTGAAACGTCGTGCGGGCCTGGATGTGACGCGGCGTTTTGGGGTGCAAGACGGTAAACTCCAAGCCTTTGGAGAAGATTTCCGTGTTTCTGTTGGGCCTATCAGTTTCGATGGAGAACGCTATGAAATATTTGTTTTAAGACGTCTTGATCCAACTAGTATCGATGTCGCTCCCAGTCGCTTGATCTTAAAACCTGAAATTCTGCGAGATCTAGAGAATGCATCCCGAAAGGCCATGAAGCAAGGTGGCATGCTTTTGATCACAGGCCCTACGGGAAGCGGAAAAACGACAACCTTGTATTCGTGGCTACTGTACCTTTATCGAAATTTAGGTGAACCAGCTATTCGAACGTTGGAAGATCCGATTGAATATCAGCGCCATGAGTTTTCACAAACTGAGTGCACGAGCGATCCGATTGAATTGGAGCGAGGTATTCGTATCAGCTTTGAAGATGGGTTGAGAATGTTGCTTCGGCAAGCCCCAAAGGTGATTCTCGTGGGAGAACTGAGGACAGCCGAAGCAGCTCTGCTTGCTTTTCAATTGGCCAACACCGGTCACTTGGTGCTTAGTACCTTGCATACAAATGGAGTGGTTGAAACCTTCACACGCCTCATGAGCATGGATGTTCCACTTTGGATGGTGACTTCACTCGTCAAGCGAATCACCGCCCAACGGTTGGTAAGGCGTCTCTGTCCAGACTGCAAGGTTCAGGTAGGGGACTGGGAGTGGAAAGCCAATTCTTCAAGCCCTTGTGAACTAAATGGATGTGAGCGAGGGTACCGAGGGCGTGTGAGCGTGGTTGAATATCTTAAAATGGTGCCAGAAATCCATGGTTTGGTAGCTAATATTCAACATTCGCAACACGAATTGCATCAATTCATATCGCGTCACTTCGACACTTTGGAAACTTATGCCTACTGGCTTATGAAGCAGGGGATAACTGATCGCTTTGAGTGCGAAATGATCTCAAGTGAATATTAAGGAGGAAGTATGCTTCTACGACTCAGACGTGCTTTGACTTCACGATTTTATTGGGTTCTCGGTATTTTGCTTGTTGGAGAGCCTCAATTTTTGGTGGCGGGTGATAGAAATTCAGGCGGCTCTTCTTATCTGCAAAATACGGGGACTCAATTAAAAAACATCACACAACAAGGCCTAGAGATTGCCGAAATTATCTTATTCGTGATGGCAGGTGGAATGCTGTTTGTCGCCTTTGGTTTATTTCGTAAGGGTGAATTCGGTAAAGCCATCCTCGTGTTGGGTGGCTCCATTTTGCTTGCGCTGACAGCGGGTGACTTTTTCCAGTTTCTTTGGAACCAATTCAGTTCCATCAACAATCAACTCAACGTAACACAGTAAGTGAATGGCTGAAGTCAGATCCACCGAGCTCATTGAAGACACTCCTTGTCCGGTCTTTCTTAATGACCGCAAGCGTTACACTCAGTGGGAGCTAGATCGCTATGATGGTAGTGTGTTTGGTTGCCTTCTGTTGTTCACTTTTGTTGTCTTCTTTCAACTGGGGAATCAATTGGAATTGAATGACGCAATCTATCTATATCCCTTGATAACTTTTGTATTAGCCTTTGGAGTGAGCTGGGGAATTGCTGCAAAGTTTCATCACAAGAAAGCTCGAGAGGACAAAGATTGGGTTAAGCTCATGATTTGGTACTACCACCTTCAACGATTCGAAACACTCTTGCCGAGTCCTCGGCAAGGGGCTGTGTATTACCGTATCGATCATCGATCGCCTGATTCCGGGAGAGCGGATGGATAGTCCAACTTTGCAGGACCCCTGGGTTCCAGTATTGGGGCAACGACGAAAAGTTGAAGTGGTACTTGCAATCTGGGTACTGGTTTCTTCGACGATGAATCTCTTCGCAATCGGTTTTTTGGGTTATCGCTGGGTGCGTCCAGAAGAACCTTATGTGATTAACACCTCAGCCGGTTTCGGGAAGCGGGGACCTCTACCGAGCGATTACGTCATATTGGTGTCAAAGGGTTTTTTGGATGTTTACTTCAATTACAACCACCGGACAATCCATGATCGTTATGAGCGTCTCCCGTTTTATGTGAATGAAGAACTTGCCAGCTTGCTGACGGACAATAAAGAGCAACGCATTGATTACGTGACAACACTCACCGTTCGCTCGGAATTGGTTCCCCCTCGTGGAAGCCGTACTTTTGAATATGAGGTCACTCCGATTCTTGATGAGATTGAGGGAGAATGGATCTACGTCGTGCAATTGAGTGCGATACGTTTGGAAGCAGAGGCGGGAAGCCGCCAAAACCAGACAGAAAAACTAATGCAAATCGGTATTGCTCTCAAACACAATTTTGAGCGTTCCGAATTCAATCCCAATGGATTGGTTGTCGTCGAGTTTTCGCCTGAAATTGTCGAGGAACTATGAACACGAGAAAATGCCTAGCGCTCCTTTCGATATTTGGCGTAGTGGCCATTCCACTGTTTGCCCAAACTTCTAATTCATCTACTGAAACTAGAGAAAATGCAGTGATCGAACTGCAAAAAAAGGAACGCTTGGATGCCGAACGCTTGGGCTTTCGAAGATTGAAACAAGAGATTGATCGACTGCGTTTGAACTTGAGCAAACAGGCAGCCCGCGAGGAAGAGCAGCGTCGGTTGCTAGAACAACGAGTCCTGCAATTGCTCGATGAAAATTTTGAAAAATTTTTGCAACAGCCACCTACGGCAAAACGGGCCAACCTGCAACGAGAACGTTTAATTGAAGAAATGAATGGGGAACTTGAACGATTGCGTCGACGAGTCGAGCAATGGGATCAGGATGTGCGTCGACGTCGAGATAGTCGCGACCTTCAGCAAGCTCGGCAGTCGAAGGAAGTGAGGACAATTCGTCAGGAAATGGATCAGCTCCGTGAGTCGTTGCAAACCCAATATCAGAATAGCCAGGTGCTTCAACAATCTCTCGAAAAAATACAAAAACAACTGGAGGGATTGCAAACGCGTCCTTCGACTGCCTCATCAAAGGTTTTCTATCAAGAAGCGGGGCAAACTCACACTAACGACGGCGAAATTGTTGTGTTTCATGTCTCAGATAATAATCCCGAACCCAAAGCCCAAATTCCAGAAACTTCTTATATATCTGGAACGGTGTTGACCGGTGTTTTTGCTCCAGAGAATGGAGTGGATGTAATGATTCAAGCGAACTATTTGTTCGATGCTCCAGGAAATGTTTTTGTGAACATGAGCGGATGCCGGATGTCCGCAACAGCCGCCGGGAATGTGGGGTACCGCACCCCGAGAGTCGAAATCACGATTCAGAGAATCACCTGCGTCGAAGGGGGACAAACCGTATTTCGATATCCCCCCTCTGAAGAAGAAGTGGAGGGAGGTATCGGGTACGCATTGGGAAGTGATCACCGCCGAGGGGTGGAAGGAGAATTGATTTCCGCTGAAGCCATGCGACGGCTTTTAGCTGCTTCGACCCAAGCTTTTTCCGAGTTGAGTTCTGCTGTTTCCGAAGTCGCGACAGCAACGCAATCGACTGGAGGGGATCAACCCCAGGTTTTCAGCAATGTAACTCCCGGCCAAGAAGATCGGTTTGTGGCAGGGAGGTTCGGTTCCGGGTTTTTAGAGGAGATGCTTCAAATTCAAACCCGGCTTATCGAAAAATCGTTTGATACGGTAGATCTTCCTGGAGGCACGCCAGTAACCGTCGTGCTTACCCAACCTATTGATATTTCTTTACTCAATCTAAACTGAGACTGAATAGGGTAACCTGGATGCGAAACCTGTATAAGTCATTTGTCGGCTGCCTGAATATTTTATTGTGTGTGGGACTATCGGGTTGCTTTTGGGGAACCGGTTTGTTCAACCTCCCAGACGAATCTAAACATCCTCAAGATGCTCAACAAATTCGAGAGTTGGGACCCTATTCTCTTGAAGAACGAGAAAGTTTATCTGAATTGCTCTCCCCACTCGAGCAAGGATCTGATGACGAAAAACAAATCTGGCAGGCGGCCTGGTCGTCTCCCGACAACCGGGTGACCTATGGGCCACGTTACATTCTCCTTCGCGAACCTGGTGTGGTAGATCCGCCTGAAAAGGCATTGGCTTGGGGCCATGCTTTGCAAGACTGGAACGAAGTGGAAACGGTACCAGCTAAAGAAATCAACTCCGACCCGGTCTCCATTCACGAAGTGATCATTCCCACATTCGGTTTTGTGAAACTGGATCTCCCGGCTACCATCATTCAAGGTTTTGGTGAAGGACTTGAAATACGAAGTTTGGATGGAGACATCCCTCAAGGAGCCGATCAAAAAACTAAAACACGGCCGTTTGAAACTGAAAAAACACCATCAAGGGAGGCAAGAGCTTCATCCAAATTTGTGATTCATTTTCGGAGGAATTCCAAACAATTGTTTATCACAGCTCGGCCGCATGCACAGCGCACCACTCTTACGGTGCTGACTCATCGACAATGGTCATTCACGATTCGTTTATATCGAGAATCGCCGTTTGTCCTCACAGCCAATGACTTGAAAGAATTGCAATCTAGGGGATTGAATCTTCAGCCCATGCGAGAGTGGTGGGAACGACCTCTAACTGAATCCCAATTACGAGAAGGACTATCTCGAACCGGTTTAGCTGGCCCCGAACAAGCCTTAGTGTGGGAAAAAGCAACCAACTTGCTGCCGCTACCGTTGGAAGTGAGCATCGCCAAACCGAGTTTGCGCCCAGCTCACTTTCAGCGGACATGGTCCCCTATGGACATCATGTGGTCGGTGATCATGAAAGGGCAATTGCCTCCTATTGCCAAAGCCGTTCGATTGAAAAAAACGAAGACAACTGAACTGACTTGGTTGTCGTTGTCGATTGAACCTATCGACCGATTCCAGATCGGAGAAAAATACTGGTTGTATCGCTATGTGATCACCAATCAAGGTGAAACACGACAAGTGGGAGAATATGAAATCCCGATTCGTCATTTGCGCTTTGGATACTTAGAAGACCGCCTTTTGAATGCAAAACAGCGCACCGTATTTGTTGCGTTACTGCAAACCGGAGAATCTTCTGTTCCACAAATCCCCTTGGGAACAAGGATGCAGTTCTAATCTGTTTTCTTAAGAAGAGACCGATGTCCAAGTCTATACGATTTCGCCACCCTTACGATCATATCGACCCTGGAACTGGTATTTGGGTGAATAAACGGAGTTACGGTGTGGCTCTACGGTTGTTCCCGGCCAACATTGAGTCCATGCCGGCTGAAAAACTCAATTTTGTGTGGGAACAGGCCTTGGGGGTGTTGGATCGAGTGCCGGAAGACACATACGTACAAATCCATCTAGATATTCGGAAGAATACAAAAGAAACTTTTGAGATATACCAAGCACAAAAGTCCAAACCCCAATCCGAGCAATTGGCCAACTTGCTAGATCGTATGAAAATCAATCAGTCGAACTATTACCAGAAAGCTGGAACGCAAGGTTTCTTTCATGAAAAATCCATGACCCCTCCGCCATTGCTCCATCAAGTTTGGATGACTGTTTATCGTACTTTCGATCCATCCGAGCTGGAAGCTCACTTGTTGAAACATACCCTCAGCAAAACCGTACAGTGGTTGCTCATGATTCCAGGCGTCAATCGCCTTAAGGACAAACTTCACAAGCTTCCGCAAAGTGCGGTATCGAATTTTCTAAGGCTGCAAGATGCAACCACGATGAAAGAAAGTATTGAGCAACACTATCAAGCGTGGCTCCATCAAAAATTCCAAGACATTGTCGAAATTCGACAGAATTTTACGAGCGCTCTATTGGAGTGTGGGGTGGCCGTGGAAGAAGTCCGATCAGAGGATCTCCTTTTTTATATTCGGAATCGTTTGAACTTGAATCCAGAAACTCCCTTATTCTCCCATCATTCCGTCGGAGAACAAGTGAGCGAAGACGATGGCCAATATGATGGAATCGGTTTCACTCTGAATGGTGATACCGAAAAATACACCGCTTGTGGTTTGATGAGCAATTTGCCTGAACGGGCCAAATTCAATTTACTGGAGGCTTTGGGAACGCTTCACGCTGAATTTGGGGTGACCATTAATCTGTATCGTGTTGTTACGGTGGACATAGAAGACGATCTGAAGCAGGGAGCCGTGCAAGAATTTTTTTTGGGTTTTTCGGAACGGACTCGATTGCAAATGGAACAACTCGATAACTTTGTTAAAGAATTGCAGCAAGGACGAAGTGGATTTCGAGGTAATATAATAATCCACACTCAACAAGACAGCCAAGAAGAAGCGATTGGTGTGATTCAACGTGTGCAGCAAAGATTGCGAGGGGTTCGATTGCAATTCAAGCTCGACCGCTACAATGGAGCCGATCTCTATCGGCAAGCACTGCCCTATGGTTACTCGAAGGAGGTCTTGCAAACTTTGGATAGGGACTTGTTGTGCAATTCGTTGCATCTACGTCCGTTTTTGCCCTTTTTTGGTGGGGTGCAATCGCATCCCATTCCCGATTTGTTATTTCTAACGAGAAATGGCCAACCCGTGTTCAAAAGCCTACGGTTCAGCGAAGACACCCATCACGGATATGTGATTGCCGATTCTCGTAGTGGAAAAACGTTTTTGTGTATGTATCTGCTCAAGTCAGTTCTCGCTTACGGAGGTATTGGAATTTGGGTGGACATCCGTAACAGCCTCGAAAAGTTTACCGAGGTGATGGGGGGCGAATACGTGAAAATTCAATCAGACGCCCCTCTGCCTATTAACGTTTTTGAAGGGGAACTCACCAACGACAAACAGGCCTTCCTCACGCTATGGCTTCGATGCATGTGCGAAGGACGTAATCCAGAAGACCGGCTGATCATGTTGGATATCGAGACTTTGCAGGAAGGTATCAAAGAGGCTTATCGAGAGGTGGATGCCATCGCCAATAAAGGTGGATTCTCTCGAGAAAGTGGTTTGGTCGAAACGGTTGGCAGGTCGGTTGAAGTGACCATGACCGATATCATTTCCGCCCTAGGAAAATTGGGATCACGAGGGATCGATTTGGCTAGGCGTTTGGGTATGTACGCCGAAGGGGGAATGCATGGCAAGGTGTTCGACGTGCAACAAAAAACCAAAAAATCATTGATGCATAGCCCTTTGGTCGTATTCGATTTGGGAGCGATCAAGGACTACCCCGAATTGAAGGATCCGATATTTCTAGCCATCTCCGCTTGGACACAGATGCGGGTCGGAAAACGCCTTGATCGATTGGGAATGTTTGGCTTCGACGAGTGTTGGGATGTGCTGCGCAGTGAAATTGGGGCGAACTGGGTGGAAACGGCGGGACGGGCAATGGCTGCCTACAATATTGCCGTTTGGGTAATTGTACAAGGAATCGACACCTTACTCGACACTCCTGCTGGCAAAGCATTTGCCGATAACGCGCATTTTCATTTGTTTTTGAAGCAAAATGAAAATTTTGGAACCGATGCGACCAAACATGGCTTCGACCCCGCCATCATTCGGCGAATCCAAAAGATCCACACTCGAAGAGGTGATTATTCGGAAATCTTTTGGAGGGAAAAGGGGGAACCTGAGTACACGGGCACGCTTCGTTTCATTGCTGACCCATGGATGTATGCCGTATTTTCTAGTGATGCCAGCGACAACGTAGAACAAGAAATGATTCTTCAAAAAATTCGCACCCAATATCCCCACCGGTCTCTTCAAGAGCAACTGTTGCTGATGCTCGAACAATTTACACAAAGATATCCGTTTGGTGTTCCGAAACAGGTTTAAACTAGACGATGAGGACTGTATGCTTAACCCATTTTCAAAACGCATCTTTCAATTCCTGACAACTGGTTGTTTTTTGCTATTGGGGAGTTGCACCCCGTCTCTACCAGGGCAACAGACGATACACCCTCGCGGCCAATGGGTGCAGGTCGGAATGATGACTGTCCCACGAGCGATCCTTGAAAAAAAGCAATCCCCTCAACAAACTACTACATTGTTGGACGGCTTGGCTCCTATGGGTATGACCTATGAAGAACGGGATTGGCGCTTAAGGCAAATGGAAATGGCACTCCAAAAAAAAAGAAAGCAACTCCACGACTACGAAACACAACTGAAACAACGTGAATCTGAATTCAACCTTCAGCAACAGACCTTTTATGCTTCATTAGAAAATAAAAAACAGGAAGCCCAATCCAGCTGGGAAGCGGAATGGGATGCAAAGCGGGCCGAGTTCCAGGCCCAATCGGAAGCCCTCGCCTTTCGAGAGGAACACGTTGCCAAACGCGCGGAAAACCTTTCAGAACAGGAAGTCTCGCTACGCAAACGTGAAGAAACAGTTTTCGAACTCGAAGCCTTGTTCGAAGGATGGAAAGAGTCCACCGAACGACAAAAAGAGCGATTAACGAAGCGAGAGAAGGCTTTAGAAACCAAGCTTGCCGATTATGCACAAGCAATAAAAGTCGTCAATGCTCAATGTAAGCGCCCTTACATGGCGTCACGACAAGTGAAACGAACGCAGGAAAGTGCCCCGTCCAAGGAACCAAAGGCTTCTGAAGCCCCAATCGAACATTTGTCAAAAAAAGTCCGATTGAAAAATGGGAGCGAAATTACAATTTGGGAGTGAACGTTTCGTACATTCAGCCTCAACCAATGAGAGGAAAACCTTATGCTATTCAATCTATGGAACATAATTTTGGGGTTCATTATATCCCTTTCTATCAGTATTTCGACAGTTTGTGGACAGGGAATTGAGGGACCGATATCTCCTCCTACTCAAGTCTCACCTCCGTCTCAATCGATGAAGGAACCTTATGCCACTTCGGTAAAGATCCTCGTCAAAGAACTAGAACTAATGCAAGCCGAAGGGCAATCGTTTGAATCGATTTCAACCCATGTAATGCGTTGGGCCAACCATCATCTCAATATGAATCCGGAAGCATGGTGCGAAGGTAACGTGGCACTGAATACTCCCAAATATTGCCCTCCCGACTATATGATGCCTTTGCTTCAAAGACAAGATCGTTTGGGAGCGCTTATTTTTATCGTGATGGAACAACAAAAAAGAATGCGCGATCAGATCAGCCATCGGTTGGTAAAAGAAATCAATCCAAATACTAGAAACCCTCAGTTAGAGAAACTTCCATGAAAAATATTTTTTGGAGAAAGATTGGGTGTCATAAAGCTCAAAAAAGAAGAATGCTGAGCGAAAGGTTTTTTTTCAAACGTACTTTATTGCTTGCAGTATTCTGTTTTGGATTTTGGAATTTAGGAACTGCCCAGCAAATTGATCCAAAAGAATTGAATCCTTCCACCCAAGAATACAAAAGGGCTGCTCGCAGCTCTTATGCCAATCGAGCGAACTTGGTTCCGTACCCTCCACCCACACCTCACTTTTCTCAAAGTTTGGATTTAGAAAGTCCCTTTTTTCAATGCAGCGAGATGAATCTCTCTCGAAACTATGGCGCAAACCTTCTGAAATTTTTGTCCGAATTTGGCAATTCAGCAACTCGGTACTTGCAGTTGCAACTCTCACATTGGCCTTTGCTTATTGTATCTCGGCGTTCGCCAACCGTGGCTTCGGTGTTACAGCATTCTGAACTCAACACACAATTGGATATCGTGGGAACGGTTCCGCAATGCGAATCCATTGAAAGTATGAAATCGCAAGGCCCCCTCTCCGTTTTTACCGACAATTATCGGGCATGCTTGGCAAACAATTTATTCCAAGCAAACGGAGGTGGGGGCAATGAAGTTTTTGAAGTCTTTGCATCCGCGAGCCAGCAGTGTCTTTCAGATAGAGTCCATGAGCAGTTTCAGGATTTTTTTGATTCAATTCAAACCACGGGCCCTTACGATATTGTAGAGAACGCCTTAGGTCACTACGAATCGAATATCCTGCAAGGTAGTCTCGATACTGTGACTAAGCGATTCATAGAAGATCTATTTCCAAAAATACATTTGGAAGGAGGGAGTGACGGTTATCCGCAGCGTGTTCGCGCCGAATCCCCCGCCAATTCAGTGCGAAATTACTTCAACGATCTAAAAAACGATGCAAACGACGCCCTGCAGACAGCAATAACCCGATGTATCCAAAATTTGACTCTCGATGGTCGATGTCCCGATCTTAATGAGGATGCAATGGGGCCCGAGCAGAATCTGACTTTACATGCTCCTCATGGAGCCGAGTTCAGTTCGGAAATTGTATCCTCTGAAACTATTGAACACATTGCGCAACTCCAACAAACTACGCGCGAAACACTTCAAAATGAATTGAGTGAACGAGTAGCTCTTCAGCAGTTACTGGTGACTACGAATCGTTCGATCGACGTTTTAGAAACAGCTTTCAATAACTCGCCTCAGCTTCAGCAAAGTGAGGAAATCTCTAACACCTTGAACAAGCACATCCGGACGCTCAAAAACCGGTATCACCGTCTCAAAGAAGAAGTAGAAACCCGTCGAGAGGTCTCTCAAGTAACACAATGGATTGCTCAAAACGCGAATACCCAACGACAAAAGGAGTCTCGAGAGGCCGAAATCCGTCAAAACCGAGATCTGTATCCAAATAACTTCCGTCAGCCCTTGCTTTTTCCTTTCTTTAAAGATTCAAACCTTCAGGAGTCTTTGAAATGACTGTCAGCTATGATCCCTGGGGTGCTGTCTTTGAGCAGATTGCTTTATTTCTCAGTGCAGCATCTCTCAAGGTGATGACTGAAGAGGCCGTTTTAGCTGTCATTCTCCCAATTGCCGGTATTCGCTGGGCAAACTACATTCTGAGGATGGTCCGTTTAGATAGAGGAGCTGCTACTCAGATGGGTATCGAATTTTTGATTTTGCTCGCCATCACGATTCCTGTTCAAGTTCCCCAAGTTGGCGTTTATAACGGCAACGAGCCGCCTCGCGAAATATTAGGTCTCCCTGCCGAAGACAATTCAAAGTTGTTTCAAGATTTACCGCGAACCAGTTTGGGGATTGTGTTCCTCACAGAGCGGGTGAACGACGTATTTTATCAATTGCTCCTGACTCTTTCTGATCTACTTAAAATACAAGACCATCAGGCTCCTAACCTCATGACACTTGCAATGGCATCAGCTTCGGAGGCAAACATTTCAAGCAGGAATATTCGAGGAGCAATCGCCGTCTATGCTCAACATTGCTATGGAAAAGTCGTTCGTTCTTCCTCGCATTTTGAAGAAGCGAATATCTTTCAGGAGTTTTACAATTTCGTTTCCAATAAATTTCCTGAATTGTTTAGTGTCGAGTCTGATTTCGTTCCTCAATCAGGTCCTTTGAAGGGAGAGAATCTCACCTGTCAACAACTGAAACAGGAATTGGGCCGACAGATTGATCAAGCTCTCACTGAAAAACAATTTTCTCAGCACCTCAACTGGGTGAACGCAAACCTGCTCAATGACACGCTAGCCGATCAACTCCATTACAACAATCTGTACGTTTCCATGGCTATCGCTAATTTAGTTCGAGAACAAGAAGCTCGTGAATTGGAAGAAGCCTTAACCCAAACTTCTCTTGATCGCTCTAGCTTTGTCCTGGATTTGGCAGAATGGATAGGCAGTGGATGGAGTTGGCTAGAATCTCAATACAAAAACTATACAGTTACAGGTATCATTCCTATTCCTGGAGGAAAATCTGCGTCGGAAGCATTTGAATTTGGTCACCGGAGAACCGAACTCCGTAGTATAATCAATATCATTTCGGGACTTTTGCTATGCGGAATTTATCTATATGCAGGGATCGGATCGATCCTAATTTTCTTGATACCTTCCAAGTCGTTATCTTTAGTCATTTGGTTTGTAACCCTTCTAGCTTGGATAAAAAGTTGGCCCTTAGGCTGGTTACTCATTGATCGGCTCTACAATATGGTCGTGTTTGCTGCGAACAATGAAAGCTTCCTTCGTATGCAAAACAATATCGATCCAGCGGTGGCCATAAGCATCACAGATCAAGTTGCTCAATTTCAATCTTTAATAGAAGTACTGTATTGGAGCGTGCCTATCGCAACAGCCTTCTTCTTGAAGGTTCCAAGTGCAGCTTTAAATATGGCAGGACGTATCAAATGAATATTAATCCGGTATCTGTCTAAAACTACTGCTTATTTGTAAGTTTCTCATTGAAAAAGGTTTATGAATTGAGTATATAATGACGGTTTAACCCATTTCCCTTCTCGTTTGTAAAAACGGGACATGTTTTACGTTCAGCCACTAAGGAGGTGTTTATGGCGAAAAAAGGGAATCGTGTTCTAGTAAAGTTGAAGAGTACCGAAAGCGGTCACTGCTACTATACTACTAAGAACCGACAAACGACTCCAAAGCGATTGGAGTTCCGTAAGTACGATCCGTACATACGAAAACACGTTCTTTATAAGGAAACCAAATAATCTCCCTGAGTTAAAAGGAGTTCATTATGTCACGGAAATGTCAACTGACTGGAAAGAAACCTTTAGTTGGTAATCGAGTGTCGCATGCGAATAACAAGACAAAGCATCGGCAACTTCCCAATTTGCAAAAGAAAACCATTTTTGTCCCTGAGTTGGGAAGGTCAATACGTTTGCGAATTTCGACTAAAGGCTTGCGTACTATCGATAAGGTAGGGTTAACGCACTACCTGAAAAAACGAGGGATGACCTTGAAAGATATCACTTAAAACTGTTGCCAAACGGACCCTACCCATTTTTGGGAAAACTCCCTTAGTCAAGGCGTAGGGCATTGTTGCTGAACAAAATCGAGGGTCCATCAGTTCGGCAAGCCTTGTCACGTATCAGATTTGTCAATCGTAAGGGCGATTGACGCCGTTTCTAAACACAATTGCCCATTGAAAGGAAAAGTAAACATGTCAGAAAAATTACAAGCACGTTGTAAAGTGTGCCGCCGTCTCGGGACCTGTGTTTTCAAGTTTCGTTGTGGTGGCGTTTTAAAGCGCCCTAACCCACCAGGACAACATGGAGGAGCGCGCCGAGCCAAAGAAACTCAATACGGATTACAATTGAAAGAGACGCAAAAACTGCGATTTTACTATGGCGTTTCTGGAAAGCAATTCCTGCGCTACTATAAAGAGGCTGCTGCTTCTAGCCACCAAACTAACGTCATTTTGGTGCAAAAGCTGGAGACTCGATTGGACAATATGGTCTACCGAATGGGTTTTGCTGGGAGCCTTCGAGCTGCGCGACAAATGGTTGTCCACCGACATTTGTTGGTGAATGGTAAAAACGTAAATAAACCTGCGTATCAGTTGCGACCAGGGGATGAAATTAAGTTGCGAGAAAAAAGCGCAAAAATTGAAAATTACCGAGATTGGTTTAAGTTCTATGCTCAGGATTTGAGCTACATCGAGCGTGATCTTGACAGCTTGAGTGGCACCCTCACTCGAATCCCAGAACGTAATGAAGTTCCGATTCTTGTCGATGATCAGCTAGTGGTCGAATTCATGGCTCGTTGATTTTATATTTTCCAGGGTCGGGTTCCTCTCGACCCTATGCTCACTCCTTCAATCCTCTCCTTATTTTCTTCCTCTTATCCTCGTGATTTTATTCCGTTTTTGCTAGCTATTTTAATGTCACCGGACTGCTTCCAAGAAAACTATTCTTCACTTCACTTTGTTGAGATGGAGCATCTCCATGCCTAAGCTTATGGCGGTTCTCATCAGTTTGGTCACAATTGCAGCAGTTCTGTCTGTGATGGGACGCTACAGCGAAACACGCCCCAGAGATAGCTTTCCATTGTCGCACTACCCTATGTTTTCCACTAAGCGCCCAGATGTGGCGACTGTCCATCATGCGGTTGGTATCGATATGGAGGGTCAATACCATCCAATCCCAACTCGCTTTGTTGGATCGGGAGGTATGAACACGATCCGAAAACAAATTCGTAAGATTGTTCGTAGTGGTCGTCAAAGAAGCCAACAGCTCTGCCTACGAATTGCTAAGAATATTGCTCAGGATTCTAGCAAAGCATTAGGCCATGTAGTCCGCCTTCAAATCATCACGGGACGCTATAGCATAAAAGATTACTATCGAGGCCAAACGCAACCGTTAGTACGTCAGGTTCATAGCACATGCGATATTCCAAAAGGGGAAAAATGAACTTTGTGACAGGAAGCTTGGACCGGTTCTGGTTTAAAGAAGCCCCTGCCGAACGATTGGGGATCTTGAGAATTTTAATTGGGGGCTTTGCCATAGGACATTTAATTGGTTTGCTTCCTATTTTTTTTTCTATGCCGTCACGTCCGAAAGATCTGTTTGAACCTACCGGCATTGTGACTCTCTTGCAGGCACCCATTCCTTCCCCTTGGTTATATTTATTGATTGGTGCGACCTTGCTAAGTGGGATTGCTTTTTTCTTCGGTTGGCAATTTCGATTCAGCGGTCCGCTGTTCGGGGTGCTGCTGTTGTGGTCCATCACTTACTATAATTCTTGGACGATGATATTTCATTCGCAAAACGTCATGGTTTTGCATGTTTTGATTTTAGGTCTTGCTCGTTCTGCCGATGCTTATTCATTGGATTCCCGCTCGTTTGCCCGTTTTTCCTCGTCTAGCTCCTGGCGTTACGGTTGGCCGATTCGGTTATTATGTATGGTTACCGTTTTGACCTATTTTTTATCTGGTGTTGCAAAAGTGGCTGGCCCCAATGGGTGGGAATGGGCGAATGGAGAACTGATTCGGAACTGGGTAGCTTACGATGCTATGCGAAAAAATCTCCTGGGGAGTTGGGGTTCTCCATTGATATCTCTACTGTTTGAAGAGCTTTGGTTTTTTCATCTGATATCTATTTTCACACTAATTTTGGAATTGGGAGCGCCGTTGGTTTTGATCAATCCTTGGTTTGGTTATGTTTGGGCGGTGAATGCTTACGCAATGCATTGGGGAATTTTTGCCATCATGACGATCACATTCCCTTATTATTTGTGGGGGACGATCTACGCGTCTTTTTTTCCGGTGGAACGACTCGTTTCATGGGGGCGATCTCAATTTTTCAAAAAGGTTTCTCATGAATGATGCGCCGTGCACCACTCAACTCCTAAGATCTGTGCAAGATGCGCTTTCTTTAGAAGACGTTGAAAAGCAAAAACAAATTGCTCAATTTCAATCATCGGCACGAATGAAAGCCGTGCAAGAGTGGTGGGAAAAGCTCCAATCGCAATGGGCTGAAACTGAAGGAGAATTGTTACGCGAATGGATAGGTTTCGCCTTTTTGGGAGCATGTGTGGGGTATGTAGAGCGAAATTTGCATCCTCTCCATCCAGAACATCAATATATATATAAGCAGATCATTCGTGATGTTACTGATGTGTTCCAAACCTTGCACGATCAGAAAATTGAATACGATCCCAATTACATTAAATATCAAGTTTACGATTATGGAGTGCAGTGCATTTATTATCTTGATTGGGATCTATATATGTCGAAGGAATGCTATTGATTGGATGCTTTCTCAATTTTGAGGAAACTCTGAATGGCTGATTTTACTTATCCTAAACGGAAGAATTCGATGGGACTAGTTGATTCGGGAAGGATGCAATAGGATATAACCGAAAGCACAAAATAGGCTTCCGGTTACAAAGGAGTGATTCCTACTACTGAGGTTTATTTTTTAGTTTTTCGTGAGTTTGGGTAAATGTTGTTTTAGTACGTTCCCAGTCCAAGCATTTATCAGTGATGGACACCCCGTACTGCAAAGGCAACTCAGAAGGGTGCTTTTGATTGCCTGCATTAATGTGACTTTCCATCATTACGCCGATGATGGATTGATTTCCATTCACAATTTGTTTTGTAATATCGGATAGGACATCCATTTGTTTCTCGTGATTTTTATGAGAATTTGCGTGGCTGCAATCGATCATTACTGCGGTTCGCAGGTTATTTGATCTCAAACTTTCTTCTGCTATGCGCACTGATTCTTCATCATAATTCGTTTTACCACCTCCTCCACGCAGAACAACGTGACCGTATCCATTGCCTGCGGTTTGAATGATCGAAACACGGCTATAAGGATCGATACCCAAAAAGTTATGGGGTTCTTTAGCAGATTTCATCGCATTGATAGCAACATTCAAATCTCCAGTCGTGCCATTTTTGAAACCCACTGGCATGGATAATCCGCTAGCCATCTCCCGATGGGTTTGTGATTCGGTGGTTCTAGCTCCAATAGCACTCCATGAAATCAAGTCCGCAATATATTGCGGTGTGATCGGATCCAGCATTTCTGTTCCAGTAGGGAGACCCTTTTCATTGATGTCAATCAACAACTGGCGTGCTAACTCAAGGCCTTTTTGGATTTTACAAGTGCCGTTTAAATCAGGATCATTGATCAATCCTTTCCAACCCACTGTGGTACGAGGCTTTTCAAAATAGACACGCATCACAAAAAACAATTGATCAGATAAACGATCTGCCAATTCTTTCAGGCGGTCAGCATAGTCTAGGGCGGCACCCGTATCGTGGATCGAGCAAGGCCCTACCACACATAGTAATCGTGTGTCTTTGCCGTCCAGAATATCTTGAACCGTCTGGCGGCCTGTCACGACAGTATCGTTAGCAGAGTCTGTCATGGGTCTTTTTTTCAATAAATCTGCCGGTGTGATGAGCGGTTCGGTACCCTTCACGTTCAAATTGCTGGTGTTCTGCATTTTTTCCTGTTTGTGGTTGGATGATCGGGAATGCTTTGGATGCTTAGGAGCAATAATTTGATGAGGTATTCTTGGCTTGGGATGGTCGGAGCGACAGGATTTGAACCTGCGACCGCACGCCCCCCAGACGTGTGCGCTACCAGACTGCGCTACGCTCCGACATGAAGAGGAAAATAGACTGGATATAACCCAAAATGTCAAGGCAGTTCAAAGACTTCGAGGTGTACAGAAGCCCTCGCCACTCTTCTCTTGCCTTACATTTGGTATTATGCCAAAGAGTAATTTTTTCGATTTCCATCATCTCAAAATGAAGTTCTAGGAAAGGTCTGCATGAGTGAAGAATGGAGAAATGACGCCATCATGCTATCCGAAGTTGAAAATCGGCATCTGGTTTTATTAGAAAAACTCATGCAACTCCCTCAGTCTCAGCAAATTCATTTAGAAACGATCGTCGATGGCCTCGGAGAAGGAAAAAGCAAGAAACAACGAATTGCCGCAAAAAACACGGTGATGACGATTCTAGGATTGACTCCGCAAGATATGAGCTTGTTAAAACAACTCAAACAATTGCCAGCGGAACAACAAGAAGACCTGCGCCAATTTGTTCGAGAACAAGTGAATGCCGAACCCGAACTAGAATCTCTGGCCCCTTCTCCGGTTGGAACCCCATCTGAATCTGCAATATTGTCTGCATCGGATGAGCTTTCTGAAGCACCTCAACCGGAAGCTGGTCTTGGCGCGCTAGAAACGGACATCTCGGTTCCTCAAACCAATAAAGCCCAAGAAAAACCCCCTTCTCTTGCAAGTTTAGATGTCCCCACCGCAGGCACTATTCCTCTTCCGACACCAGTTTCTTCTAAGCCGGTATTAGTCGAACCGGAGCCTCCGTCCCAAGAAGAATCCGATATTGGTGATACCAAAGAGGTAGAAGTTGCACCTACATACGTTTCGATTCAAAAAGGACTGCAAGATCCTATCGCAACCGCCGAGTCTTCGTCAGAGATTGAAGTACCTCCTCCTCAAGAGCTTGATACGGAACAGCAAGAAAAAACGCCTTCTTCAACTAGCAAGAGTCCTGTAACTGAGGAAGTGGAACTTAGCAGCCTGCCAACCAAGTCAGAAAACACTGAAGACTCCAAGCAAGGTGCCGCGGCTAATACTGTTACCACTGATTCGGCATCTTCTATTATTCTGCAAGAAACAGAGACACTCAATGAATCAGAGCACGAAAATGCTTTCAACGCCTCTGATATCTTGGAAGCGACTGCATTGGAAACTTCGGAAAACACCATTCGTTTTTCTAACTTGGGCAACAGTTTGGTGATTAGTTCCCAGGAGCCAATTGCTGAACTGCAGAAAGTGATGCAAGCTTATTTGGATTTAGAGTTTCGTAGCGTTTTCGGTTTGCTTAAAGCGATTGATAAAAATGCATTGGAAACCGTGGACCGTAGCAAAATTCACGTCCTTGTCGAAAACGGTGCGGTTATCAATGAGATCAAATATCCTGTCGTATTCGAAGAAAAATAAGTCATGTGGTTGTGTCTGAACGGCGAGTTTCTACCTGAAACACAAGCAACCATTTCGGCAATTGATCGTGGTTTTTTATTGGGAGACGGCCTTTTCGAGTCAATCCGTGTGTATCAGGGCCACCCCTTTCAAAATCTATTACATTGGAAACGCCTACAAGGCTCAGCATCTCACTTCCATATTCCTCTCCCTTACGATTGGCAGCTCGTTCAGACCTGGACTCAGGAACTCATCAATCGAAATCAAATCAACGACGGATATCTTCGCATTACTTTGAGTCGAGGGTTGCGAACGGCCCCAGGTTTGAATATAGATTCCACTTCCACCCCAACTTTCCTGCTAGAAGCACGCCCTTTTTCGCCAAGTTCTACTTGGACCTGGTCTTTGACCTTGGCGTTGGCTCGGCGTTCTTACACCTCACAAATTACGGGTCACAAGAGCCTCAACTATCTGGAAAACTTGGTTGCCCTGAACGAAGCTAAAAATTGTGGTTTCGACGAAGCATTATTCTGTGTGGAAAACGATTGGGTTCAAGAAGGAACACGAAGCAATTTATTCATGCTGAAAGATGATCAGCTGTTCACCCCTCCACTCAATTTGGCTGTGCTACCGGGGATCACACGCCAACTGGTATTGGAGTTGTTTCCAATTTTTGGACCGGTAGCTGAGATACCGTTTTCTTATCACGATTTGTTTACAGCAGATGCCATTTTTATGACCAACTCGCTCTATGAAATCGTTCCGGTTCATCAATGGGAAGATAGAAAATTTCCTTGTATTCACCCTACAGTTGATCAATTGGGTAAGGCATTCCGTCAAAAACGAAATCAATGGGTTCAGGCGTACGTGTCCGAATAAGAAAAATGAACAATCGGTGTGGCTTAATTTCAAAGAGAAGAGAGTGACACTCAGTTATTCGATTCTGAGAAACCTGTGATCGGGGAGAGTCGAAAGGGAACTAAGACTTTACAGGCAACAAGGGTGAGATCATCTTCAGGAGGTTGGTCTCCAAAAAATTGAAATGCTTTATTCAGGATGAAATCTTTGATGCCGTTGACTGAAAGATCATGGTGCTTTTTCAGAAAGTGTCCCAATCGTTGATGACCCCACATCTTGCCTTGAGGGTTTTCGTTTTCGATCAGCCCATCGGTATAGAAAAACAACAGGTCGCCTGCTTCCAATTGACAGCCGTTTTCGGTGAAGTGGTTGTTCGGATGACCTAAATGAGAATTGCGATTGAGCAGATGCTTCAGATTGCCGTCAGCTTTTATCAGAAAGGGAAAATTGTGGCCGGCATTGGAAAATGTCAACCAGCCGTTTTCGAGATCAATCCGAGCAATAAAAAAAGTCATCCACAGATCACTGGAACCCGCAGCAAGCACAGATTGGTTAAGTTGCTTAAGCAATTCTGCGGGAGAAGGAGCAATTTGTTTTTCTCCATAGAGATTTTCTAAAGTACGACAGGCTCCGCAAATATTGGCGGTAATCATAGCGGCCGGGGCACCATGCCCCGTCACGTCTCCGATTAAAATATAAAAATGTTGAGGAATTTGAGTCATGAAGCCATACCAGTCGCCGCCTGTTTCTGAAGCCGACTGGTAGTAGCTGCTCAATTCGAGATTGGAAACAATGGGAAGCTGTTTTGGAATCAAAGTCTGCTGCACAGCAGCGGCCATTTTTAGCTCTGCCTCTTTTGCTTGGGCCTGAATCAGTTGCTCTTGGGCATGCTTACGCATTAAGGCCCCTATCATGATTTCTCCCACCATGCTTAGCAGCCGATAGTCATCCTCAGCCCATTCTAATTTTCGCAAGGAATCGCCACCGAAAAAGCCCACCACCGTTTGATGGTAAAAGAGAGGATCGTAAATATAGGTGTACCCCTCATCTTGACTCGAAGTTTCTTTGAATGCCGGAAAATGATGAACTAGTAATCCTTCAATCAATTCTCGGTGGGAATTTATCTCCGGAACGTGCCATTCGTAAATGTGATGTATCTCAGTGCCACCATCCAATTCAGAACAGAAATAAATGCGTTCCACTTGGATGCATTCTGCCACAGATTCCAACGTTTCATGAATGATCGCGTCAATATCTTCAAAAGGGGTCGTGATGAACTGTCGGGAGACAGAAGTAACCAATTTGTCGATCTGCATACGACGACGCAAAGCCAACTCGACTCGCTCGCGTTCTAGGATTTCTTCTTTTAATTTCGAGTTGGCTTTTTGGAGATCCTCAGTCCGATCCGTAACACGCTGTTCTAAGTCATCCCGAGCCAACTGTAAGTCTTGTGTCAATGTTTCGTAATGTTTTGCTTTTTCAGAGGTGAGAAAAAGTTTTTCTGAGAGAATTAATGAGAAGCTCTTATAGAGCACATTCTGCAACTCGCGGGTGGTATCTTGACGAATCGCGGTGAGAGAATTGGAAGCAATCTTGATGGTTTCGAGGTCACCATTGGCTATGACTGTGGCACCGGATCCTTTTCCCGTAATGAAATTGACCTCGCCGATGATGTCGCCTCGGCGATTGAGATTGTAGATGAATTGTCCATCTACCAGAATCGACATGGATCCCTGAACAAGAATATAGACTGAAGTTTCTTGCTGCCCTTGCTCTACCAACACTTCGTCTTTGCTGAATTTTTTCAATTCAGCCAATATCAGAAGTTGGCGTAACGTTTCTTCAGGCAATGCCTTGAAATAACGTGAAGCTCTCAAATGCTCTAGTATGATCTGTTGATTGTCACTCATGCTCAATCAAGAAATATACGCAGTCGTTTGTTAACAAGGATGGAAAGCCCCGTTGGCGAAGCGAAAGTATCCTAAAACACTAGGAGAGGCAATAGGGAGGGCGGGTCAATCTCTTGTCTGTTCCCGGAACTGGAGATCGTACAATTGCTTGTAACGGCCATTTTGAGCGAGCAGTGTGTCATGGTCGCCAATTTCCACGATTTGACCTTGTTCCAACACGCAAATCCTGTCGGCGTGACGTATGGTTGAAAGCCTATGAGCAATTACGAATGTCGTGCGATTTTCCATTAAATGTTCGAGGGCTTGTTGAACCGCAATTTCAGATTCAGAGTCAAGAGCGGAAGTTGCTTCATCCAAAATGAGGATGGGGGCATCTTTCAAAATTGCCCTTGCAATCGAGAGACGCTGTCGTTGTCCACCGGAGAGAAGCACTCCTTTTTCCCCAATCAATGTGTTGTAACCCTCTTTTTGATTCAGAATAAAATCGTGGGCGTTTGCCGCCTCGGCAGCTTCGGTCACGAGTGCTTCTGGACATTCCGGGTGGCCATAGGAGATATTATTGGTGATAGTGTCATTAAACAAAATCGTGTCCTGCGTTACGATGGCGATCAATTGACGTAGCGATCTCAGGTTGACATCGCGAATGTCATAGCCATCGATACGAATCGAACCCTCTGTCACATCATAAAACCGGGGAATCAAGTTGATTAAAGTCGACTTCCCGGCTCCACTGCTACCTACTAAAGCGATCACTTCACCCTTTTGAACAGTCATCTTGAAATTTTCCAATGCAGGAGTTCCCTTGCTATCGTATTGGAAAGAACGAATGTCCAACACAATTTCCTTTTCAAATCTTTCCAAGGAGTGGGCATTTGGTTTTTCATGAATCTCAACATCCGTATCCAAAATGGCATGAATTCGTTGGAGTGCCGCGAGCCCTTCCTGTAATTTCAGATTGAATCCGTTTAATTGTTTAGCAGGATCATTCATCATCAAAAAACTGACCAAGAACGAAGCAAGTGCTCCAATTGTAATCACATCGTGCACCACCAGATATCCACCATAAGCTAATATTGTTGCTCCAGCAATGGCTCCTATGATTTCGATTATAGGAGAAGAATAAGAGGTGATAAGAATTGACTTCATATTATGCCGATACAACTTGTCGTTGGACTCACTAAAACGCCCAATTTCATAATGTTCCATCCCAAATGCTTTAACCACTCGAACGCCTGTCATCGATTCCAACAACAAACTCGCAAGCTCTCCAAAGCTTTCTTGCCGAGCACTCACAGCGCGTTTATTTCGACGACCAAACAATTGAATACATAGGGCTGCGACAGGGATTACGGCTAGTGTGAGCAATGTCAATCGCCAACTTCGATCCAACATTATTGCAAGGAGCAAAAACAAACGGGGGATGTCTCGAAAAGGGCCTGTGATGCCCACATTCAACGCAGCTTGTAGAGTTTGTGTATCGGTCGTGAAACGGGAGATCAGATCACCAGTTTTGGACCTTGTAAAAAAGGCGAGGGAAAGTTTCTGGATATGGACAAACAATTGCTGTCGTAATTCATTGAGCAATCGTTGAACCATCAGCCCCATGCTGAAGGTTTGAAAGAAATGGCAAACCCCTTTCATGCCGAAGACCAAAACCAGTCCAACACTAACGAGGAAAAAGCTATCCAAATCCGGTTTTTGCTCCAAGGAATCAATAATATCTTTAGTGTAATAAGCCGGGGCTGCACTAAAAACGTTGTAACCGATCATGCTGACCAGACTAAGAAAAATCCAAACTTTGTAAGGCAAAACCAGTTTCAATAGTCGTAGAAAGCCATGATCTTTTTTTGTTTTTTTTGAGTTCATAATCAATTTAGAGAATGGTGATTCGTCGTAAAGTTTGAGAGCGAAAAGACGAATCGTGTTTGAATCTGTGGTATCAGGGATGGATCTTGGGAAATGGTGGTGGAGTCTTACCGACTTCGCGTAAAATGGTAGACTTCCTGACCAGTTGCATCAAAGAAATGAGTATTGACTTGTTGTGCTGTGAAATGCACCCAAACATATCCCAAATCTTGTAGGAGAAATTTTTTGAATGGTGATGGTTTTTCTGCAATCTCATGGATCGGATTTCCACCACCACCAGAAACAATTTGATCGATACCTTTATAGTGAAGGTGTTCCAGAATGTGGTTGTGTCCGGAAAATACAAACTGTGTTTTGGAAAGCAAAATCAAGAAACGTTCTAATCCTGTCATCCCCCTATGCCGTCCACTTGTAACAAAAGGACGGTGCCCAAACACCACTTTCCATGGTTTTTGTTTTTTACCAAAAAGTGATGCCAGGGAACAAATCGTACAGGTTGTGTTAATGGCTTGGAACAAGACAGGGCCTGCCTCAATAGCGTAATTCACATCTGGCATCTTCCATCGTTCGCTGCGCTGCGTGTATTCAATTTGGGCTCGCCAGCTTCCCCGAAAATCGTGGTTTCCTAAGACAGCATAAAAAGGTAGCGATAAAGAGTAGATGTCTTCAAACTTATATTGAAATTGAGGATCCCCGACATCACTCACTCCGTCCATAATGAAGTTGTCGCCCAATAGCAGGACGAGGTCACAGCCTTTTTCAGCACAGGTCTTTTCCATCGCAGCGGCCACTTGCTTTTGCTGACTGTTTCCCGAACCAGTATCGCCAAGTAAAACAACACGAATTTCAGAAGCTTCAGGTTGGACATTAAAATCGATGCCGCGGTTGAAGTGAATGGGTAAGCATGCTTTGCGCTCCAGTTCTCTAGCAATGTAGATGCCCAGAACGACTCCTATTATTAAAGTAATGAAGTAAAACAAAGGATGTTCCTAATAAGGGATTAGTATCGACTTTCAAGACTCAATCCATTCCCAAGAACAACCGTCTTTGCTGTCTTGTAGTTGGATTCCAATATTTTTCAGTCTGTCACGAACTTGATCCGACATGGCAAAATCCTTATTCTTTCGGAAATGTTGCCTCAAATCGATCATCAGTTCCATCACATCTGCGAGTCGTTCATCTGCCTTATGGTGGGTTATAATTTCTGTAGGTATGATACCAAGCACTGTTCCTCCCAAGGAAGTAAACAAATGCTCAGCATCCGCAATCCGAGAAGGATCGGGGGTTTCAGACCGTAACAACACATTGGCTTCTTTGCTGAGTTCAAAGAGCACAGCAAGAGCTTGCGGTGTCGAAAAATCGTCATCCATCGCTTCACAAAAGCGATCCCGGTAATCTTGAAAGTGTTGGTGGGTGGGTTTCACATTTTCTGGCAATCGATCTCGAAGCGCTTGAGTCACTTGATGCAAACGAAGCAAAGCAGTTTGGGCACCCACCAACGCGTCCTGGCTATAATCCACAACAGAGCGATAATGGCTGGCAACGCAGAAGTAACGAATGGTGAGTGGGTCAAATTCATCACAAGCATCATGAAGGGTAATAAAATTACCCAAAGATTTGCTCATCTTTTGGCCGCTGATTGTAAGCATATTGGAATGCATCCAATAGCGAGCAAAACCTTTATCTGTGCATCGGGCCTGAGCAATTTCACTGTCATGATGTGGAAATTTTAGATCCATCCCTCCACCGTGAATATCGAAAGTGTCTCCCAAGTATTTAGAACTCATCGCCACACATTCAGTATGCCAGCCGGGATATCCCCACCCGCTCCATGGATCTCTCCAACGCATCAGGTGCCCGCCTTCTGCGCGTTTCCATAAAGCAAAATCTTGAGAATTCTGTTTTTCACTTCTTACTTCCACACGAGTGCCGCTTTTCATTTCTTCCGTGTCGCGATTGGAAAGCGCCGCGTATTCAGGGTATTTTGCCACATTGAAATAGACCGATCCATTGACTTCATACGCATAGCCTCGTTCCATCAAATCCTGGATCAACTCCAATTGTTCCGGTATGTGACCAGTTGCTCTGGGGGAAATATCAGGTCGTTGCACGCCCAATCGGTCCATGACCTCGAAGTAACGGTAAGCATAGTACTCGGCAATTGCCATGGGTTCTTGATCGGCTTCTCGAGCTTTTTTGAGAATGCGATCTTCTCCTTCGTTGTCGTCGCCTAATAAATGCCCTACATCCGTAATATTTTGGACATAAAACGTTTTAAAACCTTGGTGCTTGAGATAGCGTAGCATCACATCAAAACTTACATAGGTTTTTGCATGACCAATGTGTGGATCGCTATACACAGTCGGTCCACAAACGTACATCGACACCTTATTTGGATGTAAGGGAACGAACTCTTCTTTTTGCTGAGACAAGGAATTATACAGAACGATGGGCATAGAATTTTTCAGTTGGAACAGTCGTTAATATTATGTACTTAATTCAAAGTTATGGCAGCGAATGAGGCCAAGCTGAAGTCTTGACATCCGCAATCGGCTTGACGTAATGAAAATACAGAATCAACTGTAAAATATTGTTTTGGAAAGGTTTCGTATGACGACGGTGATCTCTTTTGCAAGTCAAAAAGGTGGTGTAGGAAAGACGACTTCGTCAGTGAATTTATCGGCTGCGCTGGCAATTGGAGGGTATCGAGTTTTGATGATAGATCTCGATCCTCAAGGCTCGGTTCGAGCCTCATTTGGCTACGTGGATCAGGTTCTCTACGGCACCCGCGAATTGTATCTCAATCCGGACGCCGAATTGGATGATGTTTATACCGAAACCAACCATGAAAATTTGGATTTTATCTTTTCAAATATCACTCCCCTTACGGATGAACAGAGTGTTTTGGAAGTTGCAGGGGACCGCAATTTTTTACAAAACTGGATTGCCCGCGAAGTCGAGGGGGAATATGATTTTGTTGTGATTGACGCTCCTCCTTCTACTGGTGCGTTGAGCCTGAATGCACTGGTGGCTGCCGACCTCATCGTTTCACCACTGCAATGTGAGGCATTGGCCATTAAATCGCTGCGACGTTTTTTGCAAACATTCAAACAGCTTCAAATGCATGTAACACCCAACATTCGAATAGCAGGAATTCTGCTCACAATGTATGACAAGTCACTGCCGATGCATAGAATGATTTGCAAACAAGTTTATAAGGCGTTATCGGACTCGGTTTTTAAAACGATCATCCCGAAGTGTCCGAATATCTTAGAGGCAAGTGCTTTGGGACAAGCCGTACTGAACCAAAACATGAAAGCGATTGGCTCTACAGCCTATGTTCGTTTTTCTAACGAACTGCTTGATCGATTTAGTTTACGTTAATCACTTCCCCACCCCGTCTCTTCCTACTCCATTTTGTTTGAAACAACTCTTTTAGTTTTTGTGTTTCAACAATCCAACTGTTTGTAGGCCTCTTTTATAAGCTTTTCGTTTAAACGGTATGATACGTTTCACACTTTTTGCGACTGGAACCCATTCAAAAGCTTCAAACTCGGGTGGATCTTCGTTAAAAGCAATTGACTCGACCCCTTGATTTAACGTGACTAAATACCAACGCTGGATTTGGCCTTTAAATTTGCGTTTCCTCCCTTCTTGTTTCCATTGCTTCAGTAACCACTTAGGAAACTTGTATTTGACACGATTTTTCGACACTTGAAGCAATTCCACATCATTCGTTCCAATCTCTTCTTTCAATTCTCGATAAAATGCTTTGTTCTCGGATTCTCCTTTGTCAACTCCTCCTTGTGGAAACTGCCATCCGAATTTTTCTGCTCCCACGCGGTGGAACATAAGCACGTGAGTCTTTTTCGGATTGGTGATCACTATACAAACATTGGGGCGATAAGGTTTGGCCATTGACTAATTTCCTTTATTAATGTTTTCGATTTTCCTGAAAGGCTGTCTGCTTGAATGCGTTTTACTGTAAATGACAAACTTATGTTTATAGCAAAATAATGCACAATATGCTGGTTGTAGAGGCGCCGAAAACAATTCATTCACTTGCTATCCAAGGCATTGAGAGGTAATAATACCAACATAATCACAAATTTGTTAAAAGGAATTCACAACACCTTTCAAACCACCTTCGCTCCAATAAGGATGAGTGTATGGCTGAAAAATGGAATAAGCACCTACGAGAAAAATTTGGAGAGAATGCTGAGTTGATCGGAAGTGAATTTCACGAGCACGCAGCAGCCGCTTTGCTTGAAAGTGAGACTCGATTCCGAACACTTATCGAGACTGTCCCGGATGGCATCATTTCCATTGATTCGAAAGGCACCGTCGAAATGTACAACCAAGCCGCTGAGCATTTGTTTGGCTATGGGAAGGATGAAGTATTAGGGCACAATATCAACATGTTGATGCCAGAACCTTATCATAGCCAACATGACACGTATCTTAGCAATTATTTGTCGACTGGCATTAAAAAAATAATCGGCATTGGTCGCGAAGTGATTGGGAAACGTAAAAACGGAACAACGTTTCCGATGTATCTTTCAATTGGGGAAATGCAAGTTGGTGAGCGTCGGATGTTCACCGGCATCATGCATGACCTGACAGAACTCAAGCAGGCCCAGGACCACATTTTGTTGCTAAATCAAAAGTTAGAACAATATGTTCGGGATTTGGAACGTTCTAATCATGAACTCCAGCAATTTGCCTATGCTGCTTCTCATGATTTGAAGGAACCGTTGAGAATGGTTTCCACTTATTGCCAAATTTTAGAAGAGGACTACGGGGATGAACTTGATGACGATGCCAAAGAATATATTGGATTTGCGGTGGATGGAGCGCACCGAATGCAAAGCCTGATCGATGGCTTATTAGAGTACTCGCGTGTCGGAACTCACAAAAATCCGATTGCTGATACTGATTGTGAAAAAGTCTTGGAACAGGTACTCCTAAATTTGCATATAAGTATCAAAGAAAGTGCAGCAGAGATCACAAAAGATCCGTTTCCCACGGTCCAGGCAGATGAAAAGCAGCTGAATCAGGTATTTCAAAACTTGATTGGCAATGCTCTCAAATATCGTCATGAAGAATCACCTCGAATTCATCTTTCCGTACAAAAAACGGAACAAGACTGGCAGTTTGGAGTTCATGACAATGGCATCGGCATCGACCCTAAGCACGTAGAACGCATTTTTATTATTTTTCAGCGGCTGCATCCAAAAAACGAATATCCTGGAACAGGCATTGGTTTAGCAATTTGCAAAAAGATTATTGAGCGTCATGGGGGAAGAATTTGGGTGGAATCCAACCCCCCTCGAGGAACCATATTTTATTTCACACTGCCGATTCAAACTGCGGCAGTAAATAGTGAATCCTAAACTCTACTAGCTACTAAAAACTCCAATGGAATTACCTCAAGAAGACAACCCAAATCCGCTGACCTTACTGCTGGTAGAGGATAATCTGGCGGATATTCGACTCACCCAGCGTGCATTCAAAAAAATCAATTCAAGTGTCATTTTGGAGACAGTGCAAGATGGAGAAGCGGCGATGTCTTATCTTCGGGAAGAGGGGGTCTATGCAGGGAAACCGAAACCCGATCTAATCCTATTAGACCTCAACCTCCCCAAGAAAAGCGGCAAGGAGGTTTTGGCTGATCTCAAAAATGACGAACAATTGAAACACATCCCTGTGGTCATGCTAACCACTTCTCAATCCAGAGACGACATAAACACTTGTTATCAAGCCCATGTGAACTGTTATGTCACGAAGCCAATGGACTTGAGGGAATTCAGCAAAATGATTGAAACCCTCGAATACTATTGGTTTCATCTCGTAAAATTGCCCAATCGCTAACCAACACCGCAGCAAAATTTTCTTATGTCGACGTCTGAAACGGCCCATCAGAAACTTTTTGACGAGAACGTGGCTATCCTCAACTATCTTCGGGAATCCCGATTGTTTGGCTTTTTGCCAGAAGAGACGTTGCAAAAGTTGGTGCCACTATCGGACATCAAGCACATTCCGGAAGGCACGGATATTCTCGTAGAAGGCCAGCTCAATGATCGTGTATATTTCCTCATTCGAGGAACAGTTGCCGTGTACGCTGGGGGGGAACTGATTCTAAAATTGAGGAGAATAGGAGATATCTTTGGAGAAATGAGCATCATTAGCAATCAGACCACCTCAGCCACTTGTAAAGCAGATACGGATGTGAACCTCTTCAGCCTACGTTCCAGGGATGTCGGTCAATACACCGATTTGAATGCAGAAGATTTACAAAACATTCTCTATCGGTTGTTTGCCAAAATCTTGACTGAGAAGCTCAATATGACCACTCACAAAGCGAAGCAGTTCGAAGCAACCAATCGGCGTTTAGAACAAACGCTACAAGAACTGCAAGAGGAGGTGCAGGAACGTAAAAGAGCCGAAGAAAAAATCCGACGTTTTAACGAAGATTTGATTTCTGCTCATAACGACCTCAAAAACACTCAGACCCAATTGGTACAGGCGGCCAAATTGGCTTCTCTGGGAGAGATGGCGATGGGGATTGCGCATGAAGTGAATCAACCGCTTACGAGTATTCGACTGAAAGCAGAAGGATTGCTCCACGATTGGAAACACGGGTTACAAATCGACCCCAATAAGAAAGTGAAAAAAATCATTCAACTCGTGGATCGGATTGCTACCATCACGAGTCATCTTCGAAGCTTTGGTCGTAAATCCACCGCCGAATACAAATATGCGTCGATCCACACCATAATCGAGGAAGCGTTCCTACTTTTTAATGAACAGTTGCCAGTTCGAGGTATTCAGATCCATCAGGATATTGCAAAGGATCTACCTGAAGTTCTCTGCAATTCTATCCAACTGGAGCAAGTTTTAACCAACTTGATTGGCAATGCCCGAGATGCTCTGGAAAGCACCCCGACCAAACAATTAACGGTCCGGGCCTACCAGCAAGAAGATTGTGTTTTTATAGAAATTGAAGATAACGGCATCGGTATCAGCGAAGAAAACTTGCCTAAAGTTTTTGATCCTTTTTTCACTACAAAGGAAGTTGGGGAGGGCACTGGCTTGGGTCTTTCTATCAGTTACAATATTATTCAAGAACATAGAGGGCGTTTGTCCGTAGAAAGTCAGGAGGGTCATGGCAGTACATTTAAGATGGAACTCCCTCTCTCACAACCTCCAAAAAAATAGTGAGCATCATGCGCATCCTTATTGCTGAAGATGATTTGGACATTCAAGAAGAATTGGAAGAACGTTTGACGGCTTTTGGTCATAACGTCAAACTAAGTCGGAACGGACGCGAGGCCTGGGATTGGTTTTCTTCCGACACTGCCAACACAGATATCATTCTCACTGATATTCGAATGCCAGAGCTTGATGGACTCGGTCTTTTAAAACGAATCCGCGAGGAAGGACATGAAGTTCCGGTTATCGTTATGAGTGGGCATGAAGACCTCCAGGCCGTGGTACAAGCGTTGAGACTGGAAGCATTTGATTTCTTGGTCAAACCATTTGGGTTGGATCTTTTATTTTCGACAATCTCACGAATCGAAGGACTGATTTCAGCAGCGGAAAAAGAAAAAGAAACGCGTTTGTTTTACGATGAAGAACTACAAATCCGAATTCCAAGCCAAATCAAATATTTGCCAAGTGTGATTGCCCGCTTCAACCATCACTTCGAGCCTTTGTTTCAGCGACACAATCTCAATACCTTCCATGTGCTTCTTTCGGTTCAAGAGGCGCTCTCCAATGCCATTGTTCATGGCAATCTTGAAGTGTCTTCGGACCTCAAAGAAGAATCTTTTGAAAAGTTTGATGAGATGATCCAGAAGCGTGAGGCCGATCTGGAATTTGGACAGAGGCAAGTACGAATTGCCTATCAAGTCGATTTGGAAAAGGTTGTGTTTGAAATTGAAGATGAAGGAAAAGGTTTTGATTTCAGCAGCCTACCGGACTTTCAACAAGCGAACAATTTGTTGGTAAGTGGGCGTGGAATCTTTTTTATCAGGCACTATATGGATGAAGTGGTTTGGCGAGAGCCAGGAAACTTCATTAGAATGGTCAAATATCTACGCAAAAAAGATTCTCGCGATCCACATTGATCTCTCCCCCTTGCGAGTAATTTAACTTTGAACTTTCTATCTCTTTTATTTTTGCTCCAATCAAGGAATGGCTTGCTCTGTCGCGATATCGAATAGATGCATGTGTTGTGGCTCGAAGGCAAACTTTAAAGTTTGACCTTCGTGTTGTGTAAATTGTCCATCCACCAATGCCTCCATGTTGTTATCCCCTACACTCAGTTGCAAAATCGACTTCATTCCCAGAATTTCTACAAAGCGAATCTTGCCTTCAAATTTATAATCATCAGATATGCCATCTCCTTCTTCGGCAATCACAATCTCATTAGGGCGGATACCGACAAACACCTGGTGCCCATGAGCCAGCGGCGTTTTGATATGAGAAGGAATGATGAATTCCACACCTTGAGCATCCAGTGTGGCAACGGCTCCAACCCGCTGCACCGTCGCAGGAAGAAGGTTCATTTGCGGGCTGCCGATGAAGGTTGCAACAAAGGTATTTTGGGGATGAGTATAAACATCTGTGGGAGATCCGACCTGTAATATATTTCCTTCTTTTAGAATGACGATTCGGTCTGCCAGTGTCATGGCTTCCACTTGATCGTGGGTCACATAAACCATCGTTGTTTCAAGACGTTGATGCAGTTTTTTGATTGTCAGGCGCATCAGGGTACGAAGCTGGGCATCCAAATTAGAAAGAGGCTCATCGAATAAAAATACGGAGGGTTGGCGCACGATGGCTCGCCCCATTGCAACCCGTTGGCGTTGTCCACCTGAAAGGTTGGCGGGATAACGTTCCAACAAATTGTCTAGTTCCAAAACATCTGCTGCCTCACGCACATACTTGTCGATTTTTCGAGGATCCTCGTGACTGACTTTCAAACCAAATGCCATGTTTTCGTAAACGGTCATATGGGGGTAGAGTGCATAATTCTGAAACACCATGGATGCTTTCCGCTCTTTTGGACTCAGGTCGTTGACCACAGTTCCTCCAAAAGATAACGTGCCATCTGAAATTTTTTCTAAGCCGGCAATCATCCGCAGGATGGTGGACTTACCACAGCCTGACGGTCCAACCAAAACAATGAATTCACCATCTTGAATTTCTAAATCGATTTTCTTAACAATAACGGTCTTTCCATACCGTTTTACTAACTGATTCAATGATACTGAAGCCATATTGCTCACTCCTCAGAAGTCGATTTTCAAAACGATTTGAAGCCACGTTGTTCTCTTGTGTGACAAAACTAGCAAAGGCCCTCGTTGCGGGGCAAGAGAAATCCTCTTGTAACTCCGGCCAACTGAATTATCCTGAATTTCGTGTCACTCACCGCAACCGAACAGACCCAGTCCAATCGGGAGAATCTTGAATTTCAAGTCGTTCGCGGCAAACTCATAACCCCAGTCTAGTAGGTACTATGCGTAAGGAATTATTTGAATTTGAGCGTCCGGGTTATTACGGACCGTACGGCGGAGCGTTTGTTCCGGAAATTTTAAAAACCACCTTGGATGAACTCACCTCCGCCTTTCAGGAGGCCTACGAAGACCCAAGCTTTTGGCGGGATTATGTGGAAGTCATGCAAACTTATTCTTGCCGGCCGACTCCAATCTCCCCATTGGAAAATCTTTCAAAACAGCTAGGAGGGGCCAAAATCTATTGCAAACGAGAAGATCTAAACCATACAGGGGCTCACAAAGCCAACAATGTGATGGGACAAGGCTTGCTTGTGAAACGCATGGGAAAGACACGTGTGATTGCCGAAACGGGGGCTGGGCAACATGGAGTGGCCACAGCGACGATGGCAGCTCGCTTAGGACTGGAATGTACCATTTACATGGGAGCCGTTGATGTGGAACGTCAACGCCCCAACGTGTTTTGGATGGAACAACTTGGGGCGACTGTCGTGCCGGTCAACGACGGTACTGCGACTTTAAAAGACGCTATCAATGAAGCCATGCGAGACTGGGCGGCTTCTATGGAAACCACTCACTATGTTTTAGGGACGGCATGCGGTGCCCACCCTTTTCCTCAGATGGTAGCGTGGTTTCAGTCATTGATTGGCGAAGAAAGCGTTGAACAGATGAACAAACTGACAGGTCGTATGCCCGACCACGTGTATGCGTGTGTAGGAGGCGGCTCCAATGCAACAGGCATGTTTTTGCCCTTTCTGGACCATACAGAAGTCGAACTCATCGGGGTCGAGGCAGGCGGTCACGGAGTTCTTTCGGGAGAACATGCTGTTCGGATGGGTATAGGGAAAGTGGGGGTGGCGCAAGGTTACAAAACGTATTTTGTTCAAAATGTTGAGGGGCAAATGAATCTCACTCACTCCGTTGCTGCGGGATTGGATTATACTGGTGTCAGTCCCATCTTGAGTTATCTATATGACCTTAAACGAGTTCGTTTTGAAAACGCCACCGATGATGAGGTGGTGGCAGCAGCCAAGCAGCTGATCCGTACTGAAGGGATCATTCCAGCATTAGAAAGCACCCATGCCTTGGTCACGATCTTGAAAGAAGCTCCAACAATGAATCCAGACGAAATCATCTTATTCAATTTGTCAGGTCGAGGTGATAAAGACATTTTTAATATTGCCGAAGCCATTGGTGACGAAAAATGGAAGGAATTTATCAAAAGAAAGGCAGAAAGCTTATGAATCTCGACAACTATATCCAAGAAAGACTCCAACACAAAAAGCTCCTGTTGATGACCCATGCCGTTGTTGGCTACCCGTCCTTGGAGGAGAACTGGCAAATGCTGGAAACCATGCAAGAGATGGGAGTGGATCTAGTGGAGTTGCAAATGCCTTTCAGTGAACCCATTGCCGACGGCCCCTTGTTTGCGAAAGCTAATCATGAAGCCCTCAAAAATGGTATCACTCAGCAAATCTATTTCGATTTCATGAAGAAAGCGACAGAGCGTTTCGACTTCGCCATTTTAATGATGGGGTATTACAACAATGCATTCATGATGGGTCATGAAACGTTCTGCAAAGCTTTGAAAAGCAATGGAGGCAGCGGGTTCATTATTCCAGATCTCCCTATAGAAGAATTTGGTGACTTGTTCCAACAAAGCCAGGACCATGATTTGGCTCCAATCATCTTGTGCGCTCCTACCAACACCGACGAACGGTTGCGACTCCTTCTATCCAAAGTGAACGGATTTGCTTATTGCGTGGCTCGTAAAGGGGTCACTGGGGCCAAAACACAGCTGACCGAATCAGTGGAAACTTTTATTCAGCGATGTCGTCAACACACTAAAATGCCTCTGGCATTAGGATTTGGACTCTCACATGGTACAGATCTGGAAAAGCTTCACGGGATGGTTGAAATTGCCATTGTAGGATCGGCGCTTTTGAAAGTTTGGGAATCCGAAGGGCTTGAAGGTTACCGTGAACGGATGCGTGAATTGGTAGCCAGCTGCAAATGAACCGTCGGGAAATCTGTCGCTCACGAAACATGAATTCAAGCACTAGTCTGAAATATGCGTTCACGATTTTAAAAATAAAATTAAACACATTCGGGGGATGAACCTATGGAACAACAAACGATTGGGACAGAACAGCGACCTTTGCGAATTGCAATCATCGGCTCCGGACCTGCCGGGTTTTACGCCGCTGGAGGTCTTTTGAAACAAAAAGTCGTTTCGGTCGAAGTGGACATGTTTGATCGCTTGCCCACTCCGTTCGGTCTGGTCCGTGGGGGAGTCGCTCCTGATCACCAACCGGTCAAAGCGGTTTGTAAAACCTATGAAAGAACGGCTTTGAAACCCCATTTTCGATTCTGGGGGAACGTGGAATTTGGAAAAGATGTTACCAAACAAGAGTTGTTCCAGCATTACGATTGTGTGGTCTATGCCGTCGGAGCACAAACTGATCGGCAAATGGGTATTCCCGGCGAAGATCTGAAGGGGAGTCATTCGGCCACTGAATTTGTGGGATGGTACAATGGACATCCCGATTTTCAACATCTGAAATTTGATCTCTCGGCGAAGCGAGTCGCGATCATTGGTGTCGGGAACGTGGCCGTGGATGTGGGACGCATTTTGGCCAAAACCCCTGAAGAGCTTGCTGCAACCGATATAGCGGATTATGCATGGCAAGCTTTGAAGCACAATCAAGTAGAAGAAATATACCTCATCGCCCGTCGGGGGCCGGTACAAGCTGCTTTCACCCCAGTGGAAGCGCGCGAACTCCTGCATCTCGAAAAAACAGACACCGTGATTGCCAAATCTGAATTGGAATTGGATGTGGCCAGTCAAACAGTTCTCGATACGACTCACGATCGGTGCATCGTTCATAACATGGAGGTGATGGAACATATGCCACATGAACCGGGTAACAAGCCATGTCAGCTCAACCTATGGTTCAAGCGTTCTCCTGTCGAAATTTATGGTAAAGACGGACAGGTGGCCGGACTCAAGTTAGTCCACAACGATCTGATCGAACAAGACGGCCGCATTCGGGCCAAGGCAACGGAACGCACCGAAGACCTTCCCGTCGACTTGGTGTTTCGTTCTATTGGCTATTTAGGAGTGCCGTTGCCAGATGTCTCGTTTGACGACTGGAAAGGGATTATTCCCAATCAAGAAGGCCGAGTGATCGATCAGGAAACCAAAGAATGGTGTGAAGGAGAATATGTGGTGGGGTGGGCGAAACGTGGGCCGACTGGTGTGATTGGAACCAATAAGCACGATGCATTGGATACTATCAAACACCTCCTCGACGATTATAATGGACGTCCCAGTGAAACTTCCGAAAAATTCAGACCAGAAGCTATTGAAGATTTGTTACGTAGCAGAAAAGTGCGGTACGTGACCTATTCAGATTGGCAAAAGTTGGATTCGTTAGAAACCGAGGCGGGACAAAAGAAAGGAAAACCACGCGAAAAATTTACGACTATTGAGGCAATGCTGGAAGCGCTTGGCAAATAGTGCCATCCCCTGATCATTCACGAACTGTCAGTTGACAGGCACCCCCCACTGATTCATCACTCCTTGAGTTTTTTTCAATAATTCTTCGATGCGCGTGGTACCGGCAGCATCCGAGCTGGAAGCTGCCATCAAGACTTTATAAGTTCCTGAGAGAAATTGGGGACTCGCCTTCGCCCCAATAATCTTGCTCACATCAGAATAAAATTTTGTGACGGCCGAAACGAATTCGTCTAGCAATTCCAAGTGCAGCCCATCGTATTTCCCTGAGATCTTGTCCATTGCGAGTTTATAAGATTGCACCATTTGGTTGAGATGCCCCAAGATCCGTTTTCGGACTACAGTTTCGTTATAATCGTTGGTGAATTGGATTGTCAGATACTTTGCTTCCGCTTTGTGCACTCGTGCTTGCAGAAAATACCCGATGGGATGATTGGGATCAAATTTGATCACCAACTGACTCAGTTTGTGAGTCATCGGAAGGCACAACGGAAAGAATTTCAATACTTTGATTGCATTCATATAGCTTTGCAGCACTTCATTTTTCTTTTTTTGTGAATCGATCTTGGATTTGTGTGTGGGAATTTTCAGTGCCTGAAGCGCTTTCGAGGATTCGGATTTAATGTAAGCTTGATATTCTTGAATGGCTCCTTGGGTACGTTTCGCATTTTTCACGCGGATTTTATCAACAGTATCTAAGGATTCTAAGTCGGGGAATTGCTTTCGAAGATCCATGCAGTGATTCAATACACGGGTGAAATAGACTGATTGGATTTTGTGGTAATTTGTGAGCATTTCAGGGGTCAGTTCCTCCGCTTGTTCCAAAGCAACGGTTGCTTGCAGCAGCATATTACGATTGATATCAGAAGACACCACGTCTTTCTTGGCAATTTTCTGTGCTAAGCTTAGCCGTGCTTTGGCATCAAAGGGATCCTTCAATTGGACATTATCTTTCAAATCCGCTCCTTGAAAGGCAGAAGATGTCTTTTTGCGCTGCACTAGTCCCATTAGCCGTTGTTGAATTGAGCGTCCCCCCCAATGTTTCACTTCATGTGTGCGACGTTCCACCTCGCCTTTCCAATGCTCCGTAATTCCAGGAACACTGATCAAATTTTCTTGAGGCATCGACAGATTGCCAAATCCGTTCACAGGCAGTCGTTCCGCTAATTTTGAGCCAAAAATTCGGGCGTTTACTGGCGGTCTGGTCGAGGACACATTCCCTTTTTTTCCATTTGATGAAGTTTCTTTTGCCATAGAGCGTTCCCTTCGATTGAACGATACACATCACAAAAAGGATTACTTGAATCGTAACGGTCCCTCGAACTTCTCTCAAGCGCTTTTCAACCGAATTCAAGGTCGAGGGGGCTTATCTTTGTAAAGCAAGATGAGGCCCATACTCTCTCAGATTGTACCTGCCTTGTGTTTCCTACGTTTTACACTTAAACTTAGGGCTTCAAATCGTTGTCAAAGAAATATCCTTTCGTGTACGCATCGGACGTAACGTGCTCTGAAAAACTGGTGTCGTGATGCGAGGTACATGTAAAAAACCTCCTCAACTCAAATAATATTTGGAGACAGACTCTATGCTGAAGCATTCGTCGTATTTAGGACAGACCTTGGTGAACCGCTACGAGGTTCGAGAACTTCTGGGAGAAGGAGGAATGGGGCAAGTGTTCCGTGTTTGGGATCGTCAAGCACGAGAAGAGAAGGCGGTGAAGCTCGTCGATATCCGAAAAAAGAAAGTTCCAATGGAAGCAGTGATTCGGTTCCGGAATGAAGCGGAAACACTGAAATCACTCCATCACCCCACGGTGATTCAATATGTGGATTTCTTCAATGATGGGGATCTTTATGGATTGGTGATGGAACATGTGGAGGCTCCTGCACTATCGGCACATTTGCGAGAAAAAGGTCCCCTTTCCGTAAAATCGGCATTGGCCTTGTTCCGTTTGCTAACCGAAGCCTTAGTGTTCATCCACAACAAAGGCTTGGTGCATCATGATCTGAAAGCGTCCAACATTCTATTTGATGATACGCAAGAAACCCCAAGTATCAAATTGCTCGATTTTGGATTCTCAAAACTGGTGGGTGGGTCAGCTGAAAATCGAATCGGTGGCACTCTAGCCTATATGGCTCCAGAGCAAACCGGAATCTTACATAAGGCAATTGACCATCGCGCCGACCTGTATTCCTTAGGCATTGTCATTTACCTCGTCCTCACCGGAAACGTTCCGTTTGTGAGTGAGGATGCTGGGCTGCTTGCCCATCAGCATGTGGCGCAAGTACCACAGCCTCCATCGGAACGACGTAAAGGGATTCCAACGTTGATGGAAACCATGATCTTGAAACTCTTGAATAAAGATCCCGATGATCGGTACCGGACCACGCTTGGCTTGCTCAAAGATCTCGAAAAATACTCGCGGCAAGCGGAAAAACTGGGAACATGCGAGGTGTCTTTTTCATTGGGTGATGAAGATCACTGGGAGAGCTTTCCTCAGGTTCCGCCGTTCGTAGGACGAGAACGTCTGAACAAAAGTTTTCGAGATATCTATGAAAAAACCGTCAGTTCAGGTCGGGGCGGTTTGGTATTGGTAGAAGGAATACAGGGAATCGGGAAAACGCGCTTCTTAGAAGAAAACTACAATGCATTGCAAACGGAACCGGGAAAGGTCCTGTTCGTCTCCATCCGCAAGGAAGAGTACGAACTTCCGTTCCGTTTGATCAAAAGATTACTGCACAACGTGGTGCCTTATCTGCGTAGCGCTCAAGAAGATCAACAGGAAGAATGGATCGGGCATGTTCGAGAAACCTTTGGGCATCGTTTCGATTTGTTTGTGGAGTTGGTTCCAGAACTGCGTTCGTGGGTAGAAAAATCGGATCAGAGCCGAAAAGTGGATCAATGGAAAGATGATGATTACAAAGAAGTGCTATTCCTGTTTTTACAAAAAGTTTCGGAGTCCAAAGGAAGCCTCACCATCTTTGTGGACAATTTCCATTTTGTCGAGAAGCTGTTTGCCAAAGCCTTGCTCAATTGTTCTGAAAGGCTGAAGAAGTTTCCGGTTTTGTTTGTTCTCTCTTATGTGCAAGAAGAAATGCCCCAGGAATACCGAGATTGGATTCAACACTATGAGGGATGTGGCACCCTGCACTATCTCAATATGGGGCCGTTGGTTGACAAACAGTTTGCTGAGTTGTTGCAACGCTTGTTCTCTTATAAGCTTTATGAAGCTCACCAATTGCTCGAACCCCTGTACCGTGCGACGCAAGGAAATCCGTCTCAATTATTGGGACTGCTTCGACGGATGATTGACCAAAAACTAATCTACTTTTCAGAGCGAGTTTGGCATGCCGAGGTCAGTAAGATCCATTCGTTTTTAAGGCATTACAGTAAAAGCCTCGCGACCTACGACCCGTTGGAAAACTGGACTCTCAAAGATCGAGAAATCTTAAAACGGGGAGCTGTATTTCAACGTGCTTTCACTTGGTCTGCGCTGCGCGCCCTAAGCCAAATCCCACCCGTGATTGAAGATGTAACAGAAGCCGAGTTGTTACGAATTCTTGATAACGCGCTGCAAATGGGGGTGCTGTCGGTTGATACCAAACGTTTATATGCTTTCCGGGACCATCATTTACGTCAACGATTGTTAGACGAACTCCCAATGCAACTCCGACAGCGTTCCCATCGGGGGATTGCAATGCATCTTGAAGAATTCATCCTGCCGAATTCTTCCGAAGCGATTTATGACGTCGCCTACCATTGGGGCCGCTCCGGATACAGTTCTCATGCTCTGGAAGCTTACATGAGAGCAGGTGAGTTGACCGATGACGGCAACGCTAACAATCAACAGTCTGAGATTTATTACCAGCTGGCCCTTCAAACTCTCAAGAAAATGGAACCGTTGGAGGTGGCACCGGAACAGCAGTTTCAAGTCCGCTACAAAGCAATTACCCACACGCTCAATCAATCCCATCAGTATGATTCCTTGTGGGAGGAGGTCAATGCGTTAGAAAAATGGGTGGGTGATAATAAAACACACAAAATCTTATTTTATCATTTGCGAGCAATCTTTAATTTTTACCGAGGAAACAAACCAGAAATGTTCCGTTATGGATTAAAAGCGCTCGCTTTGGCAACCGAACCTGAAGATCAGGTGCATGTAGTTCGCACTTACAACATGATGGGACGAGCGGCCAGTGACAAAACCTATGCGGAGCGAGCCGATTGGCTTTACAAAGGCATCGAAATGGCCGCCCGTTACAACCAGTTCTTTCAGATCATTCCATCGATGACGGTATTGGGCGTCATGCTTGGCTATTTGGGACGATTTGATGAAGCGGAAGAGATGATTTCGAAATACAGTCAGTTTTTAGAAGAGCGAAACTTCGAAGGTGCTGTATATGGGCGTTTGTTTTCTAAGATGACCTTGGATGTCGAGCGAGGGAATTTTCGAGATGTACTCAGTGTGGCCGAATCGGTAGATATCAGCAAAATGGCAATAAGCCCTGTGGTTCTCAGTTTTCTCAAACTCCGGACTGCATTTGCTCATGGAATGATTGGGGATGCGAAGGTTTCAATGGAAACTTTCGAAGAACTGCTTAATGCCAAGGAAAAATCTGAACAAAACTTGGTTTTGCTCCCCGCTCTTCACGCGAGGATTCAGGTGGCATTGCAGCAAGAAGATCCGGAATCGGCCTTGTTTTATTTAGAACATGCAGCCAAAGCCGTGACGTTGCGTCCCGATCCCTATGTGGAAGCCCAGTTTGATATTCAGGAGGGCATGGCCCATCTCGCGTTGAATCAACCGGGAGATGCCGCAGTTGCTCTGGAACAAAAAGCCCAACCCATTGTGGAACGATTGCAATCGCCGTTGTTGAAAGCACATTGGGACTACACGCTTAACAAACTTCGCTGGATTCAAACCAAAAATGACAAATATGTCACCGAAGCCAATCGGTTATTGGCGCATATGCTGGATATTGGAGTCACAGGTTACTACGAAATTTATAAAGAGGACCTGATGACTTGGGAAGTCCATTCCAGTGATTCCTCCAGTCAACTTTCTTCATTTTTGCGGGGCAATGCAGAAATGGCACAACTGATGGAAATCAATCGACAGATTTCGTCGACGTTGGAAATAGAAAACTTGCTGGAAATGGTCTTGGCCGGAGCCATGCAGATTGTTGGAGCAGAACATGGTTATCTGTTCATCTTGGGAGACGACCATGAAAGATGGGGAGCGGGTACCCTCCCTGCCTTACGATTGACCCGCAATGCGCAAGGCGATCTGATTCCGGTCAATGAATATTTGTTTAGCAAATCGATTGTCCGAGCAGCCATCCACACCAAATCTTCGATTGTTACCCGCGATGCACGCAATCAAAAACGGTGGGAAGCCAGCCAGAGCATCAAACTGAAAGATCTTCGTTCCGTGTTGGCAATCCCGATCATGCTGAAAAATACGATAAAAGGAGTGTTGTATCTCGACAACCACCATGCCAGTTCGGTTTTCAGTACACGTGACCGAGAAATTGTGGAAATGTTTGCCACACAAGTGGCTGTGGCAATCAACAATGCGCAAATCTACGAACGAGAACAGGAAGCTCGACAACAGACCGAAGCCACGTTGCGAACCTTTGAGCGATTTGTTCCGCGTCAGTTTACCGAAAGGTTCAGCCAGGGGGGGATCGAGACTTTAGGAACCGGACTTTCGCAGCAAGAGGTATTGTCCATTTTGTTTTCGGACATCCGGAGCTTTACAACGTTGTCCGAAACGATGACTCCCGAAGAAATCTTCCGATTTCTCAATTCTTACTTACGCCGCATGGAAGCACCAATTCGCAAACACAACGGGTTCGTTGATAAATTCATTGGGGATGCGATCATGGCATTATTCGATCAGTCTCCAGCCGATGCCGTGTCGGCGGGTATGGACATGTTTGCTTTGCTGAAAGACTACAACTCCATTCGCACCAAACGGGGACATCGGGTATTGCGTATTGGGATTGGCATCAATACGGGAGAAGTCATGCTAGGGGTGATCGGTTCTGAAGATCGCATTGACACAACAGCGTTGGGCGATGCGGTTAATATTGCATCCCGTATTGAAGCTCTGACCAAGTATTACGGTTGCCCGTTTCTAATCACAGGAGACACCTACACGTCAGTACAAGATAATAAAGATCTGCTGATTCGTTTTATCGATGAGGTGCAGGTTAAGGGAAAAAACAAATCCACGGAGATCTATGAGATCTACAACTTTGATTCTGAAATCCTGAAAGATAAAAAACAGGAACATTACCCTTTGTTCGAAAAAGCGTTTCGAGCCTACCAGCAAGGCATGTGGAAGGAAGCAGAGGTTCAATTCTGGAAGTACATTCAGCGGATTCCAGAAGATCAAGTGGCTTCCCAGTTCATTCAACGTTGTCAAATCTTTGCTAAGCTACCGCCTGAAGATTGGAACGGAATCTACAAAGTTGAAAACAAGTGAAATCGCTTGCGTATTTAGGCTATTGGCGTCCCCGAAAAGAGGGTGGGCCATAAATTGAGAAACCTCAGTTATTGAAAAAACTCACTTGGGGAAATGCCGTTATGAAAAAGATGAGATTTTTAATATTCGTTTTTCTTTGTTCATTTTCAGCAATGTTAACCTATGCCGGGAGTAATGACGTGATGCACGATAGTTTGTATGATTACGATGCAACCACCCTCTTAGGGGAGGAAGTTTCTTTGAACCAATATAATGGCAAAGTGAGTTTGGTGGTCAATACAGCCTCACTTTGTGGATTCACACCTCAATACACAGGGCTTCAAGAACTGTATGAGACCTACCGAGATCAAGGATTGGAAGTGTTGGGCTTTCCTTCTAATGATTTCGGAGCACAAGAACCGGGTAGCAATCAAGAAATTCACCAATTTTGTGAAGCAAAAAAAGTTCAGTTTCCTTTGTTTGAGAAGAACCCAGTTCTGGGAGCTGAAAAACAACCCATTTACAGTTTTTTGACGACCAATGCCCCCGATGACTTCCAAGGAGAGGTCAAATGGAATTTCGAAAAGTTTTTAGTTAACAAAAAAGGTGAAGTTGTCGGACGCTACCCGTCTAGCACGAAACCCTCGGATGCCACACTGCGTTCTACAATCGAAGCCGAGCTTAAGAAATCTCCTTAAAACATTGGGCGACACGTCCACTTTTGAAGGATACTCATGCTGGAATCCAATACCAATCCATTGCTGCCTAAAGAGCAGCGGGTCATTATGATATCAGGTGCCAATCGCGGTATCGGGAGGAATATTTCGGTTCGACTCTACAAAGAAGGGTATTCTCTTAGCCTGAGCTGCCGGGACCTCGAAAAGCGTGATGTCGAACTTCAGACGATGAGTCCAGAACAAGTGTTGTGGCATCCCTATGACGCACGCAAAAAAGAAACCGCTTCGAAATGGGTGGAGGCGACTTTCCAAAAGTTTGGACGCATCGATGGACTGGTCAACAACGCGGGCGTGTTGCACCAGGTGCCGTTTGAAGTAGATCACGAAGAACTCTTGGATGATATGTGGGAAGTCAACGCCAAAGCCCCGTTACGTCTGACGCGTTTGGCTTTTCCTCATTTGCGCCAATCGGGTTGCGGTCGGGTGATTCATGTTGTTTCAATGTCGGGGCGTCGAGTGAAAGGTCGTTCGGTCGGGTATGCGATGAGCAAATTTGCGGCGATGGCCGTTTCTTATTCTACGCAAATCAATGGATGGGATGACGGCATTCGTGTGACGGCGTTGTGTCCAGGCTTTGTGAATACTGAGATGGTCGTCAATCATTCACCCCTTCCTCCGGCAACCATGATCCAACCGGAACAGCTTGCGGATATGGTAAGCATGTTGCTCCAGCTTCCCAACAATGCTGTCATCCCGGAATTGCAGGTGCTCTGCGAACCAGAAGTCACTCGATAGCGACTTCAACTTGATTCAGGAAATCGATAGCCCCAATTTCCGTCTGAATCGACCTCAATATGCACATCGGCCACTGGTTTTCCTTCGGCCATGCGCTGGAGAAGTTCCGATGAAAGCTCCGGAAGCAGTGTGTGAGTGAGCAGGTGGTCGATGGTTCGTGCACCGCTGTCCACATCATTACAACGGGATGCCAATGTCGTTTTCAGCGCGTCATCATACGAAAGGTGTGCCTGATGGTTGCTGAAAAAACGTCGTTGAATTTTTGCCAGCTTGAGACGAACGATTTGTTGGATTTCTGATGAGGTGAGTGGGTAGTAGGGTACCACAACCAATCGTCCCAACAAGGCCGGTTTGAAGTGACGAAGCAAGGCCGGGCGGACCAATTCCGTCAAATTTTCAGCATCGGGAAGCGCCTCTTGGGAAACACATTGTTCCATAATCGTTTCGGTTCCTAAATTCGAGGTGAGGAAAATCACTGTATTTTTGAAATCAACAGGAACCCCTTCTCCATCCTCCAACGTACCTTTGTCGAAAACTTGATAGAACAGCTCGATCACATCGGGATGAGCTTTCTCCACTTCGTCTAATAAGACCACACAGTAGGGATTGCGGCGGACCGCTTCAGTGAGAACCCCACCTTGACCAAATCCTACATAGCCTGGAGGAGAACCTTTGAGCGAAGACACAGTGTGGGCTTCCTGATACTCCGACATATTGATCGTAACTAAATTTCGCTCTCCCCCATACAGCAATTCAGCTAAGGTCAAGGCCGTCTCGGTTTTGCCCACCCCACTTGGACCGACCAACAAGAAAACGCCAATAGGTCGTCCCGGATCATCTAGTGAAGCTCTTGAAGTTCGAATGCGACGACAAATGGCATCGACCGATGCAGTCTGACCGATCACACGTTTCGTCATGTGATCTTTGAGGTTGAGAATCGTTTGAATTTCATCCGTGAGCATTTTCCCAACGGGAATTCCAGTCCATTCCGAAATGACGGAAGCGACCACCCGCCCATCAACCTCGGGAAAAACCATTGGGGTTTCCCCCTGCACGGCTTCCAGTTCTTTTTCTAAGCTAGCTAAATCGCGTGTGCGTTGTTTCACTTCTGGATTTTCCAGTCCGTCTTCATACTGTGACAACTCAGCATGCAATTGTTTGATCTGACGAATTCGCAATGACTCTTGTTGCCATTGTTGTTCTAAGGCAAAACGCTGTTTTTCTAGGGTTTCTCGTTCTTGAGTGAGGCGTTGAATGGTTTCCTGGTGATCCAATCCAGATCGTTGTTCTCGTTGCAGCATGCGCAGCTCGGTGTCGATGCGGTCCACCTGATGTCTCACGGTTTCGAGTTCAGAGGGCGTGGCATTTTGCCCGATAGCGACTCGGGCACAGGCGGTGTCGAGCACACTGATTGCTTTGTCAGGCAACTGCCGTCCGGCGATGTAGCGTTGTGAAAGTCGCACCGAGTCATGTACGGCTTCGTCTAAAATTCGAATTTGGTGGTGTTGTTCCAGAGTGGGGATCAAGCCCCGTAACATATCTATTGCAACCGCTTCGGGAGGTTCATCAACCTTGACCACTTGGAACCGCCGAACCAAGGCGTGGTCTTTTTCAAAGTACTTTTTGTATTCAGACCATGTAGTGGCGGCAATGGTCCTGAGTTCGCCACGAGCCAAAGCAGGTTTGAGCAAGTTCGCGGCGTCATTTTGTCCACTCTGTCCCCCCGCTCCAATGAGAGTGTGGGCTTCATCGATGAACAAGATGATGGGTTGTGAGGCCCGCTTGACTTCCTCGATGACCGATTTCAGCCGTTCCTCAAATTCTCCCCGAATGCCCGCCCCGGCTTGGAGCAACCCCAAGTCCAAGATGCGCAAGGATATGTTTTGCAGACCCGGGGGAACGTCGCCTTGAGAAATGCGCAACGCCAATCCTTCGACCACGGCAGTTTTTCCCACACCTGCTTCGCCTGTGAGAATCGGGTTATTTTGACGACGACGAGTGAGTATATCGATCAGTTGTCGGATTTCGCTATCGCGTCCGCGAATGGGATCGATCCGACCTTCACGAGCTTGGGCGGTTAAATCAATAGTGTAGCGATTCAGGCCAGGTGTTTGTGGATCGACCTCTACTGCATTTCCAGAAGTAGCAGAGGTTCCGCCCGCAAAGCGTTGATCTGCCGCTTTCGGACCAACCCCTGGTGATTCGTTTTCGGAAGAAACCCGGAGAATTTCCCAGATGTCTTTTCGGAGTGAATCGCGTGGAATCTGAAATAAACTGATAGTGGATTCCAGCATGGTTCGACGAAGCTCATCGTTTTCCACCAATGCCCATAACAAGGTGCCTGTACGGATGAACGTTTCGTTTCGTTGGAGTGAGGATATCAGCCAAGCTTCTTCCAACCATTCCAAAATGTTGGAGGACATGGTTGGGGTGCGTTCGCTCCCTCGTTGGAAACTTCCCATAACCGTATCGAGTTCTTTTCGGACTGCGTCCACATCGACTTCGTAGTACCGGAGCAGTCGTTGCAGATCGGTATCGGGAATTTCCAACAGTTGGTGCAGCAGATGCTCCATTTCGATACTGTGATGCGTCTGAGACACACAAAAAGCGGCTGATGCTTCCAGGGCTTTTCGGCTTTTCGCATTGAGTTTGCTGATGAGGGTTTTCAAATCTGATTTCATGAGTCTCCAATCATAGTTCGCCGATCCAAAAGGAATGCATATTGGCAATGCCATGATGCCCCTCTGGAATATTTTCAATCATAAGAATTTCATCTTCACCCGTACTGTTGGTGAGGTAAATGCGAGGAAACCAAGCTCGTCCATAGAGGTGATCACTGTAAGGGTGCTCCGCAGTCCAGCGATTCAATGCCCATACTGGAGCAAATTCCAACTCTTCCCCCATGAAGAATTTCCCCGTTGTGTACACATGGGTATTGCGGATCCCAACGCTCGCATACAACATGTTCAAACTCAGTCGATATCGACCTATTGTATTTTCGGCCTCGTTGCGATTCAACAACAGCAGCACCATATCTTGCGGTCCAGCTGTGAACAATGCCGAACGAAGTTCTTTGGCGCTTTCGAGTGCTTCGTGTTCCGATGAAAGCTGCATCTCCTTCAGTTCGTGAAGCGAGACAAAATGAGCATCAAGCTTATCTCGTGCCACACTGAACTTAGGGTGAATCAGATGGGGACGAATCCGAAAAATTCGTAATGTGTCCCAATCGTGTACCATTTCCGTGAAGTGCTTCGGAATAGGAATCTGAGTTGAAGCCACATAGTTGGCACGATATTGACGTTGAAGCATCACAAAATCAGTCCCAGCGTCGGTCACTTCGGTCAAATCGCTGGTTCCTGATTCTCGGCTTTCCAAAAAATAGATGTTGTCCAACTTGCCTGTGTTCAAAATGTTGAGCACTCGATTGCGTAAACCAGGGTTGCCATAAAGGTACATCCAAACATGTGTTTTCTCTGAACTGATGAATAAATCATAAGGCCCCATCTCTTTAATAAACTGCCTCACCTCTTGATACGGGGGACGTTGACGATACGGTGTCAAGAGTTGCGTATGGTAGGTCCATCCCCCTTCCACAAATAGAATGGTCATTAGCCCGATCACGGATCGTTGAAGCCAAACGGGGTGACGAACGACCTCTTGGAGTCCAACCACGGCAACGCAGATCATGATGGGTTGTAAATACAAAAACACCCGTCCGGGTGGAGATCCCTTTAATAACCCCAACTGGATGGCCACGACCGGAAAAACAAGTCCCAATGCGATGCTTCCCACAATCACAAACGCTTCGAAATTCTTTCGAAACAAAGCCCTGAAGCCGATTAAGATCAATACAACAACAACCCCTTGCACGATAAGATGGTTCCCCAACAATTGCATCTTATCCAGTAGATATCCTCCCAACTGAAAATTGTCGCTGGGATCCCCAACTGCCTTCAGGAAAATATGTCGTGGAATGATGATGCCATACTGCACATACAACATACCGAACCCAATCAATCCCGCAGCGATCAATTGCAACTCCAGTAAAATTGGAATGCGTTCAGTGGTAGGGGGGGCCGAACCTTTCCGATTGCGGAAGAAAATCATGATTCCTCCCCACAAGATCAATGAAGCTTCGAACAAGGCAAAAGTGGGTATGGTCCATGTTCCAGCAACGAGAAGAACCATCATTCCCGCCCAAACAAACCAAGGCAGAGGTGTAGGTTGAGCGGAACGATACTGTTGTATCAGCCGGTGGGCAATCACCTGAGTGATGACCATGATGATTAGGTATCCCCGTGCGTTTGTGGAATGGTACAAATGCTCATAATTAAAAGTGAGAAACAAAACGGCTAAAATTCCTCCCCAATCGCTTCCCGTGAGCAACCGAGTGGTTCGATAGGCGTAAATCAGACTGATCACGGATCCGAGTAAAACGGGCAGCCGGAGTATCGGTTCTTGTAGTCCGAATCCTTCCAGTAATAGATGGACCAACACCGAGTGGAGAATGTGGTTGTTGGGAAACTGATAGTTGATAAAAATTTGCCAGAAAGGCATTTGGGCAAACAAAGAAGTGGTCGCCAACTCGTCTTTAAAGAGTGGAAAACCGCTCAATCCAAGTCGCAGGCCAGTGGCCAATAAAACGATTGTGACAAGATACTTCATGCAACGTGTTGTAAAAGGGTTCGTGTTGAGAGGGGTGTCATTCACCGATCCAGAAGGAATGCATATTGGCCACACCATGCTGTCCTGACGGAATATTGTAAAGCATTAGATACTCTTCCCTGCCAAGGGAATCGGTGAGATAAATCCGAGGAAACCAAGCGCGCTCATACACAAGGTCGCTATAAGGATGTTCGGCAGTCCACCGGTTCAATATCCAAACCGGAGTGATTTCTAATTGTGCGTCTGCGTCGCTACGGCCCGATGCGTAAATCGCTGTATTGCGAACACCAATACTGGTGTACAGGAAGTGCAACGACAAGCGAGGTCGATCAGCCTGTGCCGGCGAGGGTTGTTGATCGAGCAATAACATTCTTTCGAGCGGACCTTCGGTAAGCAACACCGACTGCAAGCGTTTGGCCTCTTCAATCGCAGGAATCTCAGGAATAAACTGCAATGGTGCGGCTTGAGCCATCATGAATTTTTTTTCCAACGAATCGCGAAGCACACTGAACTGAGGGTGAATGAATTCCGGTTTGATTCGATGAATGCGCAAAAGCCCCCAGTCATGTACCAACTCTGTGAAATGGTTTGGAATCGCAATAGTGGGTCGAGTCAAAGCATTGGCCGCGTATTGCCGTTGCAGGAGAACATATTGAGAATTGCCTCTGCTTTCCAAAGCCAAATCGCTAGAACTGAACTCCTGGCTTTCCAAAAAAAATATATTGTCCAAATTGCCTGTGTTGATGATGTTGAGCACTCGGTCTCGCATCCCTGGATTGGCGTAGAGATACATCCACACATGGGTTTTTTCAGACCCCAAGAATAAGTCCTGTGGGCCTAATTCTTCGATGAATTGACGCACCTGGTGATAATCTGCACGTTGACGATAGGGTGTGATCAAGCGGTCATAATAGGTCCAGGCTCCTTCGACGAGCAAAACGCCTGCAAGGACTCCAACAACGCGTCGAAACCAAACGGGTTGACGGACCAGTGTGAGGATTCCCATCACCGCCACTGCAAGTATCAATGGTTGAAAATACAAAAATACTCGTACCGGCGGCAGTCCTTTCAGTAATCCCAACATCTCTGCAACCAATGGGAAAACCACTCCCATCGAAACACACGCTAGCAATCCAAAAGCCCTAGATCGCCTCTGCAATAGAGCAAAGAAACCAATTGCTACTAAGATCAGCACCGTCAATTGAATAGCAATCCCGTTGCCCAATCCTTGAATGGTGCCCAATAGGTAATCCAGATAACTGGGATCGGCTTCCGGAGAGCCTAAAGCCGTGATGAAGATATGACGCGGAATGATCACCGCATACTGTACATAAACCATGGCTAGGCCTACGATACCGGTGATCATCAATTGAATTTCTAAATAGGATGAAAAGACGGTTCGGAACGACTGATGCTTCCAACTTTGATACAGTGCAAAACAGCCTGCCCACATTACCACCGAGGCTTCAAACAGAGCAAACGTGGGGATTGTCCAGGTTCCAATAATCAAAAGCAGGGTGATCCAACTCCAGGTATACCAAGGCAAAGTGGATGGGGTGTCGGCTCGATACTGTTGCAGCAATCGATGGACCACGATTTGAGCAATCAAAGTGATGAGAATGTAACCACGTGCGTTTGTGGAAAAATACAAATGCTCATAATTGAAGCTGAGAAACAGGACAACCAAAAGCGATCCCCACCGATTGCCGGTGATCAGATGGGTGGTGCGAAAGGCATAAATGAGACTCGCAATCGATCCGAGCAGGACCGGCAAACGCAAGATCGGCTCATGAAGTCCGAATGTTTCCAATAGGAGATGAACCAACAGTGTGTGGAAAATGTGATTGTTGGGAAATTGATAGTTGACGAAGATTTGAAAAAACGGCAACTGCGCAAAAATAGAGGTGGTGGTTAGCTCATCATCGTGAAGTGGAAATCCGCTCAACCCAAAACGCAACAGGGCCGCTACGCCGATAGCTACGATTAGGTACTTTGTTGACTCACTACTCGTGGGATCCTTCCCAATTGGTTTCATAGTCTCGGTCTTCCTTAATAATAGGGGCGTAGGTGGAACGCCGATACGATAAATCTATAGCGTGTGGAGAAGTTTTGTCCAAACCTGGACGGACTTTCAAGCATTACTGATTCAGAATCCATAAAAACTGATACTTTCGAAACGATTGCGAAGAGTTGAAGGAAGGTGTTTACTGGAGACTCATGTTACGATTGAGCACTCGATACAAGCATTGCAACCTCGCCGTACCAACCTCAATATCACCGAGGCAGTAGGACACTTCCATTTGTACGGGTGGTTGAGCCGTGCATTCCTTGATTTCTTTGTGGTTTCTCCTGAGTTTCCCACCGGGAACGGTCAGGTGGATCTGGTTCTACAGACGATATCGCAAAAAGCGATCATCGAAATCAAAAGCTTCACCAGTACTTCGAAATTGAAACATGCAAAAACCCAGGCTGCGGGTTATGCAAAAAAAATGAATTTAACCGAAGTGATGTTGGTCGTGTTTGCCTTGTCACAAGACCAAGAGATCATGACTCCGTTTACCGGAGAATCGGACGAAGGTGGAGTGCGTGTAATTGTCGAGGCGATTGGGAAATGAGATTATGGCAGCAGAACGAAAATTAGAGACTCTTCATGATGCCTGCCTCCTTTTAAAAGAGATGGGAGCACCGTTTCGGTTGATTCGTCATGCAGAATTGGTCAGTGAAGCAGCCGAGTTGTTGATCCAAAGGTATGAGGAACTGGGAGTGCAACTGAATTATCAATGGATTCGTTTGGGAGCAGCCTTGCATGATTGTGGTAAAATTTTATACCCGGAAGAACTGGAGGGACCTGGCAATCGACACGAACCCCGTGGTGCCACTCTGTTGAGAGATCATGGGGTTTCTGAAAAAGTCGCGAGATGCTGTCTTTCTCATGCGAGGTGGAACGAGATGGAATGTGCTCTTGAAGAACTCTCGGTGGCGCTTGCCGACAAATTGTGGAAAGGCAAACGGGTGGAGGTTTTAGAAAATCTTTTGATCGATAGAGTCGCTCAACAGCTCAACAGAGACCGGTGGGATCTGTTCATTGACTTGGACAACTGTTTTGAAGAGATCGCAAACGGTGGAAATCGCCGATTGGCACGGAGCGTTGGATTTGGCATAGAAGGAGAAGGGGATGACATCACTACAAAAAATTGCTGATGGCCTTTGGGTCGCGTCAGCACCGTGCAAATTTATTCTGTTTCATCTTGGTACGAGGATGACCGTGGTTCAGTTGTCTTCAGGGGGATTGCTGCTGCATTCTCCAATACCATTGAACGAATCACTCAAACTGGATCTGCAAAGCCTTGGAACTGTGACCCACATTGTATGTCCAAACAATTTCCATCATCTTTATGCGGGCCAAGCCATCGCATCGTATCCACATGCAATCTTGCATGGTCCTGCCACGCTCCATAAAAAACGGAAGGACCTTTCCTTTGGAGCAACCTTGTCAGATAGCCTTCATTCTGATTGGGACCCTGATTTGGTGCCGTTAACCATCCACGGTAGTATGATGGAGGAAACGGTTTTTTATCACCCTGCTTCCAAAACATTGATCACCAGCGATATCGTAGAAAACTTCCAAACTTCCTCACATTGGCCAACTCGCTTTTGGCTCCAACTGGGGGGACTGCACGGACAAGTGAGTTGGCATCGACTCTTGCGTTCCGTATATCGTGATAAAAAAATAGCAAGAGACTGCATCGACCAGATGCTGGAATTTCCTTTTGAGCAAGTGATATTAGCGCATGGTGATATCATCACAGAAAACGCACGTGAAACGTTACGAAAAGGGTTGAGTTGGCTCTAATGAGAGTTTGAGTGTTTTATCGAATGCCTTTGGCAAGACGTTTCAGGTGATAGTAAATCCGTTGGAGGCCATTGATGCAGTCGATTTCGATGCGATACGCGAGCAAGCGCTCGGCGTTGTTGGAGGCCAACCGGTCGGCCTGATGCCGTTCGGCTCGTTTCGAAAGCTGCTTGACGCGGTGGCGCATGTCGAGTGCTTTTTGGGCTTGCCGAAGATCCTGATCCGACCAAGCCAACAAAACCCGATCCACAGCCTGCATGACCTGCTCCCACAATTCTAAAAGAACCTTTTCGCTGGCGGGACTCACTTCAATTTGACCCGCGATCCGCTCTTCTCCTAAGGCAATCAAATCGGTTTCTAAAATATCCCCAATGTTTTCCCAATTGTTGATTGCCGAAGTGAGGCGCATCAAACGTTCTCGTTCGGCCTTTTCGAGGTGCGTTTGACTCAGTTTGGCAAGGTATGTCACGATTTGACCTTGCAAGGCATCTACAGCTTCATCTTTTTGACGAAGGGTTTCGAGATCTTTCAAATTCCCATGCAATACTTTGGGAAACCCATCTTTAAGCATCGCATGGACTCGTTTGCCCATCCTTTGGGATTCTTGCCGGGCAGCTTCTAAAGCCAAAGTGGGGGTATTCAAAAAAGCTTCGTCCAAATACTTGGGTGAGATGACAGCCGGTGTTTTAGAGGAAAACTTGGGAACCCATCGTTCAAGCGAACGGGCCAACAGTGCGGTGAACGGCAGGGCTGCCACGGCCATCGTGACATTGAAGATGGTATGGGCATTGGCAATTTGACGAGGGACGACTTCTGCCAAGGCGGCTGCTCCAGAAACTCCAAAAGAAGCGGTAGGAGACAAACTACGTACCAAGTCTGAAAATGGAGAAATGATCGGAAGGAACACCAACACACCACATATGTTGAAGATCACATGGACCAACGCCACTTGAACGGCCTCACGTGGTTTGCCCAAAGCGGCTAGCCCAGCGGTCACACAAGTTCCGATGTTCGCACCGAGTGCCAAAGCGATTCCTGCTTCCAAAGTGATGATACCTTGGGATGCCAAGACAATCACCAAGCCCGTCGTGGCTGAACTAGATTGAACTAAGGCCGTGAAGAACGCTGCGACCAGAATCCCCCACAATGGCTGGGAAACTTGGGTCATCAGCTCTAAGAAAGGAGGGTATTCTCGTAGGGGATGCATCGCATCGCTCATCAGCCCCATCCCAAAAAATACGAGGCCAAGGCCTAATACAACTTGGCCGTATTCCTGCAGGGTTTCATTTTTGAATAAAAACCCCATGCCGAATCCGATTGCGACGATCAAAAGTGCATAGTGAGTGACCTTGAATGCAATGATCTGTGCGGTAATCGTGGTCCCGATATTAGCCCCTAATATGATCGGAACCGCTTGAGCTAAAGTCATCAGTTCAGCAGTGACAAATCCTACTAACAATACAGTTGTGATCGAACTCGATTGAATCACAGCCGTCATTGTGGCTCCAGTCAGCATCCCCAACCAACGGTGACTCGCCAACCGAGCGAGGATTGTTTTGAGACGTTGTCCAGCCACCAATTTGAGTCCTGAACTCATTTTCTCCATACCATAGAGAAATAAAGCCAAGCCTCCCATCAGCTCCATTATTAAAGTGAGCCAATCGATCATATGACACCTCCTTTCATATCGTTTGTGAAAACTATGGTACCACTGCCAAGAAAAGGAGGTATTCGGGAAACTACTTAAAAGCAGGACCGGTTTATACTTTCTTGCCTGCTTTTGGATGGTCTAAATTCTTTAGGTCCACCAAATCCCACGGAATGCCTTGATTTCGGTAAACGCGCTTCCCGAGTTTGGGATAATCTCCGACATCGTGAGGCAATCTTTGACCTACCACGATGCATTTGAATGGGCGTTCCCCGTCATTGATTAACGAGTGGGCTTTTCCCCCAGCTCGATAACCAATAAAATCACCCGGAAATACCTTAAATTTTTCATCTCCGATGATAGCTGTGGCTTCACCTTCCAAAACATAGACACATTCCTCCTCAAAATGATGAACATGCGTTTCGGTGGATTCAAAAGTTGGTTCAATTTCGATGATATGGAACCCAATTCCGGTCAGCCCAGTCAAATCTCCCAAAGATTTATTGATTCGCTGGGCATTGGGATTGAGAAAGTGAGTTTTTTTCAATCCTTCCATTTCTTCGATTTCTTGTTTCGTTAAGAGGTACCGTTCCATAATTCTCCTATCTTGATGGTTGCTTGCCCGTTTGAGCTAGAAAGCACTTTCAACTGATTTCCACCTTAGCAGGAACTCCATTGACCGCCGCATTTCCGCTCACCACGTCCAACAAGGTTTCATCGGTGAGATCGTTGACACTGACGCCAGCGTGTTTTTGAGCGGTGCTGAGTTGGATGTCAGATCGGTCGTGTCCCCAACCGTGGGGGATGCTGATGACACGGGGCATCATGGAATCGGTCAATTCAGCAGGAAGCTGGATAGATCCTACACGAGTCGAGACCGTTACGATGTTTCCATCGGCAATGTCCCGTTCGGCCGCATCGTCTGGATGCATCAATACTGTACACCGAGGCTTGCCTTTGACCAAACGGGGGCTGTTGTGCATCCAGGAATTGTTGCTGCGCAAGTGACGTCTGCCGATTAGAGTCAAATCAAATGGCGTTGCTTCCTCGTGTTCTAGTGTCGATTGGAAAAACCGATTGCGAATGCGTTGAATGTCTTCAGTAAAAATTGTTTGAGCTAAGTCGATTCGTTGATTGTCTGAGAAAAGCCGTTCGGGCAAACACGGTTCCAATGGGCCCAAATCAATGCCATGCGATGCCTCTTGCAGGCGTTCCCAAGAAAGGTGCGAAGCATAAGGACCGTGTTTTAGCCCGTCTTTTAAAAACTGATGAGGGTGGACCTGAAGAATGGCATTACGCGCAGCTTCATTCAATTCTCCATTTTCAGACTGCATTCGATGTTGCAACTCCAAAAGTATCTGCCAATCGTGTCGTGTCTCAATATCGGTATCGGCATCTTCATCGGTGTTGGAGGGAGGAAATAAGGCTGGAGAATATTTAGCCGTATTGCGGACGGCCAAAAGATGGAAGGTGAGGTCATAGTGATCGTGTTCCAATGCCGTGGTTGGGGGCAAAATGATATGAGCATGTCGTGTGGTCTCATTGAGATAGATATCAATGGAGACCATGAAGTCGAGCTCGCTTAAGGCTCGATCTAACTGTTCGCCATTGGGAGTGGACAGCACCGGATTGCCTGCAAGGGTGACCATTGCGTGGATTTGCCCTTCTCCCGGTGTCAGGATTTCTTCGGCCAGTGTGGCAACGGGCAGCTCCCCGCCAAATTCGGGCAACTGCCTCACTCGGCTCTGCCACTTATTAAAATGGCCACGTTTGCCATGCTTGGCAGCTCCCATCGCGACGATATCCACTGCGGGTTTGGCAAACATGAAACCACCAGGTTGATCCATCTTCCCAGTGACGATGTTGAAAGCCACGATTAACCATTGCACAGCCGTCCCAAATTCCTGCGTAGAGACCCCCATCCGTCCATAACAAACAGCAGATCGAGCTGACACAAAATCACGTGCCAATTGGCGAATTTCCAATGCAGGTATTCCTGCCTTTTCAGCAATGCGCTCCGGCGGAAAATCTTGGGTGAGATCTTGTAGGGTGGCGATTCCATCCGTGAATGTTTCAAATTTCCCTAAATGCATCAGCCCTTCTGAAAAAACTGTATGGAGTAGAGCCAGCATCAGCAAGACGTCACTTCCTGGGCGAATGAAATGATGGGTGTCTGCCAACTCCGCTGTTTCCGTGCGCCGAGGGTCGATCACGATCAATTTTCCGCCGCGTTCTCTGAGTGCTTTCAACCGGCGTCTTACCCCAGGAGCTGTCATCAAACTTCCGTTGGAAGCGACGGGGTTGGCTCCCAAGATCAGAAAGAAATCGGTCTGATCGATATCCGGGACTGGCATCAACAAATCATTGCCAAATAGGAGATAAGACACCAACTGATGGGGCAGCTGATCCACCGACGTTGCTGAAAAACGATTTCGTGTTTTCAAACTGCGGACAAACCCGGGGGTGAACAATTGTGCTCCGAAGTTGTGTACATACGGATTGCCGATATAAAGCCCCACTGCATTGGCTCCTTGTTTTGCCTGAATCCTTTGAAGCGACTGAGTCACTTCTTGCAAAGCATCGTCCCATCCCAAGCGCTCCCATCCGTTTGAAGTTCTCCGAATCGGATACCGCAAACGATCTGGATCTTCATATATGTCCTTCAAGGCAACCGCCTTTGGACAAATGTCGCCTTGACTGAACGGATCCTGTGTATCCCCTCGAATCGAATGAATTTGACGCGTTTCGAGGTCGTATTGAATTTCAAGACCACACATGGCCTCGCATAAATTGCAGGTACGGTAGTGAGTGTGCTTTGTTGCCATCGCTCCTCATTTCATTAAAAGTTATATGAAATTAATCGTGAAGACTTTTAAGTTTTGACAAAATAGTAGCTCATCGCTCCATTTCCAACCAACCCAAGATTTCCTGTAATGCGGAGTAGGGGACCCCTGCGTAATTGGGAAGATCTTTCACATGCACCCCACCTTGCATGAGCTGATGGAGATGCTCTGAGAAAACAGAGGGGTAATCTCCAATGGTTTGTTCCCAGTACAGGTAGGCTTCTTTCGCCTCTTCGACCTTGCTTTCGAACAGATAAGAAAGGGCGTTCACTGAATAGTTAAGCGGTTTTTGTCCTGGCTCACGTTGCATGCCTTCTTGAGCGGCGGTCCGTGCTTGATCGAATTGATGATTGGCTAAGTACAAGAGTCCGAGATGAGCGTAGGCTCGTGCCAGTGGTTCGTTTGGCTCGCGGCTTTGACGTTCGCCCGGTTGATGTGTCCAACTTCTTTCCAACCCTTCTTTATTGTGAATAGCGCCAGTTTCCAACCCTTCTTTATTGTGAATAGCGCCAGTTTTCAATCCTTCGGGTTGCTGCTCCAAAAGTCGGATCAATTGCAAGTAAGCCGATTCTGCGCTTGCAAAGTAATTCTTGCGTCGATTGGGGGCATTGGTATCCAGGTGTTTTTGAAGGAAGTACGCCGCACCTTGTTGCAAAAATAAGATGGACCTCGATTCCAAAATTTCGTCTAACTCAATCAGATCGTGATACCTTTTGCGTTCTATTGAAAGATCGGAAAATCGCACGAGATCGTGCTCGTCAAATCGGCTGCTGTCCGCAATCCACAAGCGAGCGGTATTGTCGGAACTTCCTGTCAATAAGAATTTTCCATCGGGAGAAAAAATGGCGGCCCGAATAAAACTTCGATGTTTGGTCAAGGTTTTCAGCAGCTTTCCGTCCCGTGACCACAGTTTGGCTGAAACGTCCATGCTGCCAGAGAACAATTGGGACCCATCGGAGGAAAACGACACGGACGTGATGGAAAACAAATGCCCCTTCAAGGTTTGCAGAAGTTTACCATTCACATTCCATAGCTTGACTTGATGATCCTCGCCCCCAGTCACAATTTGTTTTCCATCCGGGGAAAAGGCAGCGGCCAGGACGCTATCCGTGTGACCTCGAAAGGTTTTGAGGCGTCTTCCTCGAAGGTTCCACAGTTCGGCAACATTCTCCTTGCTACCAATTAAGATTTTTTTTCCATCAGGAGAAAAGGCGACACTATGAATGCGGCCTTGATTGGAGGCAAAGGTCTGTAGCAGCATTCCTTGCAAGTCCCACAACTTCGCACCGTCCAATCCTCCTCCAGTCAAAACTGTCAGCCCATCGGGGGAAAACTGCACCGCGCTGGTAGGCGGATCTGCCGTGTGGAAGCTCTGCTGAATGTTTCCTTTCAGATCTAGAATCCGGGGCTGACCGAAGCGGCTTCCAACCAAAATCTTTTTGCCATCGGGAGAAAAATCGAGAGCATAGATTTCTGAATTGAATGGAAAAGTTTTGAGCAGATTCCCCCGCAAATCCCACAGCTTGGCGGTTTTATCAACGCTTCCGGTCAAGATCTTTGAGCCGTCCGGCGAAAAAGCAAGGGCGCGTATGCTTCGTTCATGCGTGGCCACGACTTTGGAAACGGAACCGGTCACGAAGTAATTTAAGATTTCATCAAATGTTTGTTGCGTGATGGAGTTGGAGTCCAATGAGATGGCCTTAGCAGCGGTGTACATGGCCGCAACCGTATCGGATCGAGCCAATTTTCTCGCTTTGGCTACCAGAGAAAAGGTATTGCGAAGACGACGGTACTCTGCGTCAGACACGACAGACAATTGTTGAACCACTTCTTCTAGATTAGAAGGGGCGAGTTCCTTGAGCCAATCGGCATTGTTGGCGAGTACCCATTCGAAGCAGGCGTCTAGCTCTCGTTTATAATAGGCATCCTCACAATTCACACGATCCGCAGTGGCCGAATTCTTGACGCCTTGCCAATAGCGAGTTTGCGAGAGATCCACCACGTAGTCGTCTTTCACCAGTTCAAAAGCCCTTCGTGATCGTCCTGTCTCAAAACGATTGGCACGGTCGTAGGCCGTAACGGCCTCTTGAAGTTTAGGAATGGTTTGGAGGGTCTTGAGTAGATGCTGGTAAACTTTTTGGGCATAGGAGAAAAACAGTGTTTGAAGATAAGGCCGGTCCGTATCGAGGTTCTTTCGCTGATAGTATAAGGCGGCTTTGTGAATGGCATCCACATCGTCGGAAACCAAGACTTCTTCCAATTCGAACGTTTCGTATTTTATCTTTTGAGCCAACGAGAACTTCAAAAATGCGAGCAGCTTTTTTTGACTGACAGCGAATGGATGAAGCATCCACAAACGAACCGTATCGTCTTGGCTACCGCTCATCACAAAATTTCCCTGAGGCGAGAAGGCCTGAGAAAGTACGGTTTCTGAATGCCCCACTAAAGTGTCTTTCAAGGTCCCATCCAAATTCCAAAGACGGATTTTTCCGTCTTCGCTTCCTGTAAGAATGTAGGGCAAGGTGGGGCCAAAGGCGACTGAGAACACCCCTCCAGCGTTGCCAACAAAAGTGACCAACAGCGTTCCGTTGATATCCCAAAGGTTAGCGGTGCCATCATAACTCCCGGTCACGATTTTAGTGTTGTCTGGGGAGAAGGCGGCTGACAAGATTTGTCCTTGATGCCCAATGAAAGTTTGCAAAACTAACCCATCACGGCTCCATAATTTTGCGGTTTTGTCTTCGCTTCCGGTAAGAATTTGGGTGCCATCGGGGGAGAAGGTTGCGACTTCAACAGCGTCATTGTGTCCCTCAAAAGTTTGCAGAACATTGCCAGACAAATCCCAAAGTTTGGCCGTGTTGTCACGGCTGGCAGATAAGATTGTTTGATCGTCAGGTGAGAATTGCAAAGAGGCGATGGAACCACGGTGTCCGTGAAAAATTTGCAGGACTTGTCCCTCTAAGTCCAGCAACTGAATGGTGTTATCAACCCCTCCAATCAGAAGGTTTTTGCCGTCACGAGAAAAGGCAACGGCATACACTTGGCCGGGATAACTGGTGTAGGTTTTCAACACTTTTCCGGAGAGATCACGAAGTTTGACGGTAGAGTCATCGCTGCCGGTGAGGAGGTGAGTCCCGTCTGGAGAGAAGGCCACCGAACGCACATCGTCTTGATGGTCTGTAAACTCGGTTGAGGCCACGGTTTCGCGGATCGCAAGTTCCAGTTGGTCAAAAACGTTTGCGGTGATCGGATTCGGATCCAAGGTGAACGCTTTGTAAGCGATTGGCAGGGCCAAGCTTAAATTTTCTTTGCCCAAGCTTTGAGCAAAAGCCGAAAGGATGTAAGCCCGACGAGATTGATAATAAACCTCTGCATGAGGGTGCAGTTCGAGAAGCCGTTCCTCAATCGATTTTTTATTTGCTGGATTGCGGGCGCTCAACTTTTCGATCCATTCTCCTTCCTGCGACAGGATATTGTATTTGAGCAAACTACTTTCTGCCTGCACTCGGGCTGCATCGGCTTCTCGATAGGCGACTTCAGCTTGTTTTCGAGCAGCGTCGGCTTCACGAAGGGCCGATTCGGCTTTTTCCCGTGAGTCATCAGCCTCGTTCCGCGCACCAATGGCTGAATAAACAAAATACAGCGAGACCAAGACTGCTAGAATGCTGACCGTGGCGATGCTTTGAAAAAAAGTCTTTTGTTGCTTTTTTTTGGCCGCTTCCAATTTGGTGTTTTGAAGTTCAGCATCCTGTTCCTGTTGAGCCTGTTGTTCTTCCATCCAAGCGTCTTGGCTGTACGCCAAAAAGCGTAAACTTCGCTCAAACGCGTTTTTATAATGAGGATCATCGGGAAAAAAGGGATTGTATCGGTCTGCCCAGGCCTCGGTGGGTTTGGTCGCTTCTTGCCAAAACAAAAATTGTTCGAGTTCCAAGTCTCTAGCCCAACTGCGTTTGCGATCGCTTTGTAGGGCTGCTGCTTCGGCCAATCTTCGATAAAATCCAGCGGCTTCTTGCTCCTCTTCTATCCAGATTTTTAGCTGTTTCCAGCTTCGAAGCAGACTTTCGTGCGAGATATCGATGATTGTTTCCGCTTCAATATCTTCTTCATACGAAGGAGTGAGGAATGAACGTCCCGGTGCTCGAAAGGCATCAATGATGGTTTTTAAACTATAGGGATCGGATCGCGTGATGCGGAGAGCGTCTTGAAACGGAATTGGATTGCGATTGATTCGTCCACGAAGGTCGGTTTCTGACAAAGCTTTGAACAACCGACGCGTGTATTCTCCGTAGGCCGGTCTTCTGTTTTTCAATTCGGCAAAGATTTCATCTGCGTGTTTCGAGAGCACCGATTCCATTCCGCCAATCGCTTTATAGTGCCTCAATTCGATAGTCTTGATAAGCGACTCATCAAAGTGGGCGATTTCAAAAGTCCTCATGAGCGCGTGCTGCATGAGAGGGAGCTTGTTGGGATCGTTTCCAATGTCATTGAGAATGCGATTCACTAAGGCGGGGTCAATGTGCGCACCGAACACAGAAGCAGGGCCTTCAATCGCGAGTCGGCATTGCTCGCGGCTGAGACGTGGAGTCAAGAATTGCCCTTGATTGAGCGCTTCCAATAGGCCCGGAAATACAATGCAATCCCCCAGAAAATCCGAACGCATCGTCAAAACCACATAAATGGGGCGTTCAGATTGTTGGGCGGACTCTAGAAGTAACTCCACAAACGCAAGCGCTGCATTGCTGTCTTGGTGTTCACGGAATCGAAAAATCTCTTCGAACTGATCCACTAAAATCAACAAGCTCCCGTCGGGGGATTCTGAAGATTGCTTCCAGATTTCCAAAACGCTTCGCGGACCCCCGTGGAGAGATGCCTCTACCATGGCTTTTGCTAAATTAGGGTCGGACGGTAGCATTTTACGAAGTCCATTCAATACGCCGCTACTGAGCAACGCGCAGGCGAGTTGTTCAAAGGGCTGGTTGCGTGGTTTCATATCGGCAATGAACCAACGCACATGCCCTTTAACACGGCCTGCCTCCAACGATGGAAGCAATCCCGCTCGTACTAAGGACGATTTGCCACAACCCGAGAGACCAATGATTCCTAAAAAGCAGCAATCGTGCAGCTTCATGAGCATCTGATCGATTTGCTTCTGCCGCCCAAAGAAGATCAAGGATTCCTCTTGGCTAAACGGCCGCAATCCGGGGTAGGGGTAGTTCACCCCAAGGGCGGCGAGCAGGCTCGTGTCGATATCAGGGAGGGGATTCGATTCCATAAGATCATCCTATGAAATTTCGTTGAGTAAAGAAGCCAATTGCTCTTCCATGTTGCCATTGCGGCAATTGACAATGAGTAAACCAGGGTATTGCATCCCCAATGAATCTTTATAGGGGGGAGGGCCTTCCACCACCCACCAGGGATGAAACCGTTTTCTTCCAATCACAGTGCGTTTGATCACGTCGCGCAATTGCTGGCGTACCCAGGAAACCGGGGCT
>JANQJU010000053.1 GCA_028281495.1 SAR324 cluster bacterium | reverse complement strand
TCCTACCAGAGGTTGAACAATAGGAGCCGTGTAAGCTGAGAGGTTTACGCACGGTTCTGGGAGCGCTTGCGGGGGAAGTTCCCGCATTCGACTCGACTTATGGTTCTGTTCAAATCCGAAGCGAACCGAGAAACGAGCTTACAACTGATCGAACGCGTGCTGAAGCAATTGGGATTGCAATTGGAACCCCAGAAAACCCAACATTTCCGTCCACAAGACGAAATCACCTTCTTGGGATATCAGTTGATTCAAGGCGAGGCCCGTTCTCACAAAGAAGCGAAAGGGTCCGATGTGCTTGAGCCATCATCGAACCCAGACCACACCTGGCAACCCCTGGTCCAACCCGACTGGGAAATAGGGCAGGTGATCTACATCACTTCGCAAATGAAAACAGTCACCAGCCGAGGCAATTCTCTCGTGATTGAAAATTACCAAGATGAAAAGCAGAAAATTCCTTGGAAAAAGATTCGACAAATTGCCGTTGTTGGGAAGCAACGAATGAGTGGGGGTGTGTTTTATCGTTGTTTACAAGAAGAGATTCCCGTCACCTTTCAACGTCTCAATGGCACCAGTTATGGACAACTCATCCCCGAACGCAGTTTTTATTTGAAGCATATTGCCCCGATGCAATGGAAACAGTTTCAGGATCCTCAAGTATGCCTCCACTGGGCCAAATCGGTGATTCGCGCCAAGATCCATAACCAAGGCATTGTCATGAAACACCAAAAATCCCAAATCCCTCCTTATACTCATAAATTGATGAAACAGGCCGAAGGATGTCAGTCCTTGGAGGCACTACGCGGCGTTGAAGGCTCTGCTGCTCAACTCTATTTCAAAGATTTTGGTCAACGGGTTCAACCTTTTGAGTTCAGTGGGCGAGCTTATCATCCACCCGATGGACCGGTGAATGCGATGCTCTCTTTTGGCTATACGTTGCTGTATCATCGAGTCAACTCTGCGTTGTTACGAGTCGGTTTGGACACTCGCACTGGATTTTTCCACCAAGGAAGGGGGAGGCATGCGGCTTTGGCTTCCGACATGATGGAGGAACTCCGGTATATTGTGGACCGGGTGGTGCTTTCCCTGATTCACTTAAAGATGATTCGCAAGGATCACTTCATGGCGGCTGAGCAAGGTGGTCCCAAAAATCGTCTGTTTGGTGAAGGGTACAAAATCTTTATCCGACGATTTGAAAATACAATGCAACGGACGTTTTATTCGGAAGGCAGCCAAGATCATATCACCCACAACACGTATTTGGATGAAATGGCCGATCAAGTGTGCGCGGCATTGCGGCTGGGTATAATCTATTCGCCAAGATTGATTTCTTAATGGTGCATCGGGCCGATTTGATTCTTTTTCTGTGTAATCTTGGTTCTTTTTAGTCATATCAACACTTGAATAAAAATATCGTGAAATGCTTCACTATGATTTTCGTCTTGGAAGGGTGCTACTCTGACCTTCAGTGGACGCTTGTGAAACTGCCGATCTCTTGCATTCCTTCTTGTGTTGTCATCTATGCCGTCAATCCCTCAAAGAAAACCCAAATGGTTCCGAAGAACCAAATGGCATCAACTCTTGGGCAGCCTGCTCCAAGAATGGCTGGCTGACTTGGACATCCTGGTCCAAACCGATCTCCCGTTGTCGAGTAAACCACCAGAAGCTGATATTGTGTTGATTCGCAATCGTCGT
>JANQJU010000052.1 GCA_028281495.1 SAR324 cluster bacterium | reverse complement strand
TCCTACCAGAGGTTGAACAATAGGAGCCGTGTAAGCTGAGAGGTTTACGCACGGTTCTGGGAGCGCTTGCGGGGGAAGTTCCCGCATTCGACTCGACTTGTCGTCCATTGCCGGACGAGGCATCAAGCGGAGTTTATTGCCGACAAAATCAAACATCGTTTACAGCGGTGTGGGTTATCACTGAGCCCAGAGAAAACCAAGATTGTCTATTGTAAGGACTCCAATCGCAACGGAAGATTTATTCATCAAAGCTTTGATTTTCTCGGATATACATTTCGGCCTAGAAGTGCGCGGGATCAACAAGGGCGATTCTTTGTCAGCTTTTCTCCGGAAGTGAGTCGGAACTCCCTGAAAAAGATGCGCCGTCGAATCAAAGAGCACCCGATGATAACACGGGATTTTCATCGTCTCGAGGGCTTGGCACAAGGTCTCAATCCAGTCATTCAGGGATGGATTAACTATTACGGAACGTTTACTCGCTCGGCGATGTCTCCCATTTATAACTACATCAACATGAAGGTTATGAAATGGCTCATGCGCAAGCATAAGCGACTTCGGAATCATCTCAGGAGAACTGCGAATTGGTTGCGCCGAGTGGCTAAGCTCAGACCTCTGCTGTTCGCTCACTGGAAAGTTTGGAAATGGGTGGCTGAATAACAAGAACCGTATGAGCTGAGAGGTTCACGTACGGTTCTGTGAGCAACTGAAGGGGAAGTTCCCCTGGTTGAGACCCGTCTGCGAACGGTGCTTTCGTTCTTTAAAGCACGAATCCGAAGCCTTCCATGCTCAATTGGGATCGGGACGATACGCCGCCGAACCCGTGCTTCCCTCCGAAACGAGCCTTCCTCACACAAACGGCCAATTTGACATCAAACAGAAAGGCAGTGCTGAAGAAAGCACCTGAGAACCCCTCTACCGAATCTGCCGACGATAAAACCTCCTCAAATCTGTCAAAAACCTAGAGGATTTCTTCGTTTTTTGGAAATATGTCTCCTTCGCTTTTTTGAACCCACCCCGTTTTCGATTCATTCAATAGACCAGAAGGAATTCTATGAGACCCAAGGGTGCCCTCAGTGGCACGGAGACGCCAATGATGCGCCAATTCAATGCCATCAAGCGCGAACATCCAGACAAGATTTTGTTTTTCCGTATGGGCGATTTTTACGAGATGTTTGGTGATGATGCCATTGGGGCAGCCAAGATTCTGCAAATCGCTTTGACCTCCCGTAATAAGAGTAAAGAAGAATCCATCCCCATGTGTGGGGTGCCTTATCACGCCTACGAACAATATCTGAACAAACTGACGGCTGCCGGATGCAAAGTCGCGATCTGCGAACAGATGGAAGACCCAGCCCAAGCCAAAGGCATTGTGGATCGACAAGTGGTGCGGGTGGTCACTCCAGGGACGACCGTGTCCCCTCAGCTCATTGCTCCGGATCAAAATCATTATTTGATTTCATTGAATCCGCGTCTCAATCGGAAACGACTGGGGGTGGCCGTGGTCGATGTCTCGACGGGAGAGTTCGAAGTGGCAGAGTTCGGACTGTCGGAAATGAACCGGTTTTACGATTTCATTTACCAATTGGTGCCTCAAGAAGTCTTGGTGCCGAAGAGCCGCTCGGAAGCAGAAACCCGGTTCTTCGAAGAACTCAAGGAGGAGGTGGAACAATTGCTCAAGCGGCATCTCCAGAATCCGTACCCACTCAGTTTCATCGAACCCTATTACTTCGATTCCGATGAAGCACCCAAATTGTTGAAATCTCACTTCGAGACCTTCAATTTGGCAGGATTTGGGATTGAAGATCTCGAGATTGCTATACCTGCTGCGGGGGCGATGTTGCGCTATTTGTCGGAAACTCAGAAATGCGATCTGCGCCATATCACGACCATCCGACAGCATTCGTTTGATCAGTTCATGCTGTTGGATGAAACCACGATTTCCAACCTCGAACTGTTTCACAGCCACAGTGGCAATCCCAAACATACTTTGTATGGGGTGCTCAATCACACGCGTACCGCAATGGGAGCGCGTCTGTTGCGGCAATGGCTGCGGCAACCGTTGCTCGATGTGGCAGGCATCCAACGACGTTTTGATGCCATCCAAGAATTCCATACCAATTTTATTTTATGTGAAGAGCTACGAGTGCAGTTGGACCAAATCCAAGATATCCCTCGGTTGGCAGGTAGGATCAGTCTTCAAGTAGTGGGCATCAATGACATGGTGGGGCTGCGGTCGTCGTTGATTCCAGTATCGGAACTTCCGAGCTTTTTGCAGCATTTCCAGACTTCGCTCCTGAAAGGCATTGCCGATCAGTATGACCCGCTCACCGATGTGTTGGAATTGCTCCACACCTGGCTGTTGGAACGTCCTGATACCAAACTGAAAGAAGGCGGTTTTATTGCAGAAGGAGTTTCCGAAGACCTCGACGAACTACGCAATATTTCTTTAAACGTGAAAACGATTTTGAACAACATGATCCAGTCTGAACGTGAAAAGACAGGGATTCCGTCGCTCAAGGTCGGTTACAATAAGGTATTTGGTTACTATCTCGAAGTGAGCAATGCCCACCGTCAATCGGTGCCGGATTACTACATCCGCAAGCAAACCTTAGTGAATGCGGAACGCTACATTACCCCAGAACTCAAGGAGCTGGAAGAAAAGGTGGTGAATGCGGAAGAACGGATTTGCGAGATCGAATATGATTTATTTCAAGAACTGAAAACCAAGGTTTTAGCCCATGTGGCACGCATTCAAAAAACCGCCTTCGATATTGCCACATTGGATGTTTTGGCAAGCTTGGCCTATGCGGCTGAGAATTCTAATTATCTCCGCCCTACCATGCTTCCTTCACAAGAAACTCGAAAATTGGTCCTTCGCAACAGCCGTCATCCCGTGATCGAACAAATCGATTTCGATGAGCCGTTTGTCCCCAACAACGTGGACCTGGACGCTGATGAACAACAAATCATGCTGATTACGGGTCCCAACATGGCAGGGAAATCGACCTATATGCGCCAAATTGCGTTGAATGTGTTGATGGCCCAATGTGGAAGCTACGTTCCTGCGAGTTCTGCCGAAATGTCGGTGATGGACCGTGTATTCACGCGTGTGGGGGCTTCTGACAACCTCAGTCGAGGGGAGAGCACGTTCATGGTCGAAATGAACGAGGCGGCCTCCATCCTCAACAATGCAACTGCGGAAAGTTTGATCATCCTCGACGAAATTGGACGGGGAACCAGCACTTTCGATGGCATCAGCATCGCTTGGGCCATTGTGGAACATTTGCACCAACGACGCCCTCTGACGCTTTGTGCCACACATTATCACGAACTCACAGTGATTGCGCAGCAGTTGAATCGAGTGAAAAACTTCAACATTCTGGTCAAGGAAGAAGCCGATAAAATTGTATTCATGCGCAAAATTGTTTCTGGAGAAGCGGACCGCAGCTATGGGGTGCATGTCGCCAAGCTTGCCGGTTTGCCTAAAACCGTCGTGGATCGTGCAATGGATGTAATGGCTGAACTTGAATCCTCTTCCTTGGAAACGCATCTTCCCAAAAAATTGAATGGCGTTCAGTCCACTTCAAACGAAGTAACAGGGTCAACAGAGGAACGGGCTTCCAAAAAAAATCAAAAAGGAAACGGATCGTCTCATGTGTCCGAATCTTCACCGGAATATGGCCCTATGCAGCTTTCGTTATTCCCAGAAGAATCTCCGTACATTCAAGAGTTGAAAGATTTGAACATCATGAACATGACTCCCATGCAGGCTTTGAATTATCTGCATGATCTCATCACCCGAATCAAAAACTGATTATGTTGCATAAAGAATGGGAAAGTCGTTGGAATGAAAACCGAATCGGTTTTCACCGTGGAGAAGTGAATCCACTTTTAATGAAATTTGGAGACTGCATCACCGATCCATCGCACCGAATTTTAGTGCCACTCTGTGGCAAAACCTTAGACATGCTCTGGCTTTCGAAACGTTGTCACACAGTGATCGGTTCCGAACTCATCGAAAAAGCTGTGGTGGATTTCTTCCAAGAAAACCAATTGGAATACACTGTTTCCGAAGCCATGCCATTGCATTGTTATCGGAGTGAGATTGCCACTTTGTATCAAGGTGATTTTTTCCAACTCACTCCGAACCACTTGGGAACGATCCATGTGGCCTATGACCGGGCTTCGATTGTGGCATTGCCGCAGAATTTACGAGCACCCTATGCCAACCACTTGGTTTCTTTAGTGCAACCAGGGGGAACGATCTTGCTCATTACATTTTATTACGATCAATCGCTCATGTCGGGGCCTCCTTACAGTGTCACACCCGAAGAAATTCAATCTTTATTTCAAGAACTTTGTAATGTGGAACCCTTGTTTGAACAAGACGTGATCGAATCCGAAAGTGCTCGTTTTCGACAGAAGGGATTAACTTGGCTCAAGGAAGCCGTATTTCGATTGACGGTCAGGTAGATGCACATTCAAGGATTTTGAAAGGAAAATGGTGGGATTTGCATTAAAGGATAAATGGGTTTGGGATTTCTGGTGGGTTCGCCATGAGGGGGGCTATCATCTTTTTTATTTGCAGGCCGATAAATCGATTGGCGATCCAGATCAGCGCCATTGGAAGGTGAGTATTGGCCATGCGACTTCGAATGATTTCCAACAATGGCAGGTGGGACAGGATGCGTTAGCCCCTACCCCATTACGCGACGGAGAAGCCGAAGCGCCAGATAGCTATGCGACATGGACGGGAAGCATCATTCGCAAAGGTGAAACATGGTATCTGTTTTATACGGGTATCAAGAAAAGCGAAAAAGGCTTGAAGCAACGCATTTGCTTGGCAACCTCTCCTGATTTGTGGAATTGGGAAAAGTCTTCTCACAATCCGGTATTAGAACCCGATGGTCAGCTTTACGAAACTTTGAATTTGGAGTCGTGGTGGGATCAAGCATGGCGTGACCCGTGGGTCTGCTACGATTTGGCTTCGGCTCAGTACCACATGTTTTTGACAGCCCGTGTGCCTAAGGGACCTTATGATTCCAGAGGTGTGATTGGTCACGCCACCTCTCCGGATTTGAGACAGTGGCAACTGCAACCAGCAGTCACTCCTTTGGGGCTGTTTCGTCAAATGGAAGTGCCACAAGTGACGAAAATTGGATCGCTTTATTATCTGACTTTTTCCATTTGCAAGGACGATTTCAGTCAAAGTTATGCCGAACAAGTAGAGCATCGATGTTTCACAGGGATGCACTACATGGCCTCGGAAACCTTGCAAGGCCCCTACCGCTTGTTAACCGATCAAATGTTGCTCGGGGATGTGCAGGAAAGCTTTTATGCTGGAAAAATTATTAGCTCTTTGGAAGGTAATCTTAGCTTTCTTGCTTTTCGACGTGCTGATGCAAATGGTGGTTTTGTCGGAGACCTAACCGATCCGATGCCCTTGCAGGTCTCAACAAACGGAGAGCTTTCCATTACTCGAAACACGTAGCATTCGAGTTGGCTAACAATCGGGATGCAAACTAGGCCTTGGTTAAAGGACAACTAGGATTGGTTTCAAGGGCAATCCCGCCTAATGTAAAAGATCAATCGTGACTTCGTAAATCTGGCAATGCCCCGGTTTTCACATAAAGCTGGCAGCCATTCTGAGATACGGGCGCGTGTGAGCTGCCTGGGGGCATCCGTAGCCATGTCAGCTTGTCATATTTGCCATTTTCGTCTTCAAGAACGCCTTCCAACACGAAGATTTCAGCACCTCCTTCATAACTACGCTTGTTTGAAGAGCTTCCGGCATCCCACAATTCGAGATACGTCTGATCGGGAAAATTGGTTTCTGCATACAAGGTTTTTATCTGGATCCCCGGAGTGGTGCTTTCCATCCACGGCATATCTTCTGTTTGTAAGGCCACATGGTGACGTTGATTCCCGGAGTACTGTCGAAGCTTCACAAACAGCAAACACCCTGGTTTAGAAAAAGGTGCGTGCCGAAAGCCTTCGGGGTTCAGTAAATAGGTACCTTTCGGCCAGTCGCCATGTTCATCGGAAAACACTCCATCGAGTACCAGTATTTCTTCGCCATTCGGATGATCGTGTATGGGGAACTGAGCATTTTGGTCGTATCGCACAATGGAAGTCACTTGGCCGGCTTCTGCCGTACCGACTAAATGGAGGCGTTTTCTCCAAACGGTACCACTTGGACTCGACTGCCATTCCATGGTCTGTGTGGAGAGCACCACGCGTGCTGCCATGTTTCCGTTCAGTGTGATGATGGATTCTTGGGATGATGTGTTTTCCACAGTATCTCCTTTCTGGATTGAATCTGAATTATAACCGCCTTGAGGTTTCCTCAGATTTAATTCCTATTCAGGTTTCATTTTGTGTTCCACCCTTTTCTGGAATTGACTCGAAGGCGTTTCATCATGAATTTTTCTCGTCTTTTTAAGTCAATGGAATCAGATCTTCAACTATTGTGCTGCCGTTCCGGCCCATTTCATTTATGCGATCCCTCTCGAATTCCCTTCAATTCCTTTTGATGGCAGATGGTTCCCAAACGAGGCTCCAACGATTCGTCTCTGTCTTGGGCTTGGTTTTGTGGTTGGCTGCTGTGATTTACATCAGCCAGCACCACGAAATGTGGCGTGATGAAGTCCGTGCTTTATCGATTGCGCTGGAAGCCAATTTTTTTTGGCAACTGCCTCAGGTGCTTCGAAACGAAGGCCATCCTGTAGTGTGGTACGGTTTGTTACGGATGGGGTACGCACTCAGCCAGACTCCAGTCATCTTAAAGATTGTTAGCATTGGTGTGGTATTGGGTGCCTTGTTCCTATTTTTGTGGAAAGCTCCGTTTGCCCAGTGGCAGAAAGGCCTTTTTTTAATCAGCGTATTCCCTTTATATGAATATCCGGTGCATACCCGCAATTATGGCATCAGCATGCTGCTGATGTTTGGCTTTGCTACGTTGTATCCACACCGGCATAAGTATCCATGGAGGCTTGCGGGAGTCTTAGTGCTTCTCGCAAATACCAATGTGCATTCCTGCGGATTGGTAGGCGTGCTGCTCTTATTGTGGGGGTGGAATGAATGGACTGATAGGAAAATCCGAAACCAGTCTACTGAGTCTTCGCCAGAAACGGAGCCGCTCCCATTTTATCATTGGGTAGGGGCTGCCATTTTGGTTTTGCTAGGGATGGGAGCGGCGGCACTTACCACTTGGCCCGATTCCGATACAGTTGTGACTAAGGCTCTCGTCTTAACTCCTTCGCAAATCGGAGGAGCGTTGTGGAATATGGTCCTGCACCCTGGTGTTCATTTTGCAGCCGTGTTGCCGTCGTTTGCACCGTGGCAACGAGATCTATGGGTAGGAGTGTTGATCTCTGGATTGTTGATTCGTCCTCCATTTGCCTTAGGGTTGTGGCTGGGCACGCTTGCATTGGGAATGGTGTTCCAACTCGTCTATCAACCCGGATTAAGGCATCAAGGGTTATGGTTCGTGTTTGTGCTCACGTTGTATTGGATAGTTGCACATCAGCTCTTGAAAATGCGACTTTCTCCTTCCTCAAGGGGATGGCTGTACAAGATCTCGTTTCAAGGTCATGGCAAGCGAGGGGTTTGGTTCACACGAGTGCACCAAACAATGATATATGGTGGAATCACAATCATTTTGTTGGCCCAAGTGTTCGTGGCACAGCATTACGTTACGAAAGATCTAGATCATGCCTTAAGTTCCAGCCAAGCCTTTGCTGAATTCTTGCAATCTCACCCAGATTACCGAGAAGCTATTCTGATTGGTGAGCCAGACTACCTGTTAGAAGCCATGCCTTACTACACAGAGAATCGGCTGTATTTGGCGCGAGAAGAACAATTCCGTCAGCGGATTCAATTCACTCAAGATAGCCGCCCTGTCATTACCCTTAAAGAATTGATGGAGGCGGCTCGCCATATCAAAGCCACCGAAGGAAAACCAGTACTCTTGGTACTGGGGCACTACGAAGTCATTGGGCAATCGATTGAAATGGTCCCCAAGATCGAACCGGGGCAAGACCCCGTGTTTAAGTTCAATTATTCCTACAACCGTGAATTTCATTGGACCATTTCAGGGCTGACGGATCTGTTAACTGCTGCTGAAAAAGTCGCCGAATTCAAAGGTGCTCAAAATGATGAAAATTATGTGGTGTATGGCCTGAAATAAAGAAAGCGAGACTGAGTGGAGGCAATCGAAACGGCTAAAAGAAATCGCCTTGTTCAATCGCAGCGGCAAGCTCATTGATCATTTGTTCGCGTTGTTGCTTGACATGAGTGGTGAGGTGGAGTCGAAGAAGGGCAAAAATGAGGCTGTGGATATAAAGTCCCTTTTTCTCTTCGGTCCGCAGATGCCGAATGGTTTCGTTATTGTCGTAATAACCAGAAGCGATTTCATCTCGAACCAATTTCAATACGTAAATGGAAGCCGAACCTCCTTGTGGCTCTTCAGAAGAGAACGAGGTCAATTCGCCATCCAACAAATTTGTGAGTACGAAGGTGGTGAGCCAAGGAATGTGCATCCACTCCGCATCAAGATACGTCTTGGCATGTTTGCGTGTGAGGTTCCGTACTAATCGGGCTTCGGACGCATCGAAGGTACGGGAGTCTATTTGATCCCATTGGCAATCTCGGCGCACATAAATCAGTTCCAATAATAAGGTGTCTAATTTTTCTTTGTGTTGATGATCTTGCCAATTGTTGCCATGGAGCAACCATTCGTTGAGCTTAGAATCCAACAATTTCAATGGTGTAGGAATGTAAGCGTTTTCACGCCTGCAATCGCGCCGGAGTCGGTCTAATGCTTCCAAAGCATCTTTACGAGATTGTTCCGTTCGTGACAGACGCGAGGTTTTGATGCGGCTTTCCAGATCATCCAGCAATTTGGCAAACCGTTGCGGATCTTTCGGACACCGTCTGAGGATAGAAAGTTCGATGGGAGTCCGCCAGATCACCTTGCCGCCCCGGTAAAATGGCAATTGTTCCACAAAAGGTAGAGGTTCTTCCACCGCATTGCGATTCAGAAGGTCAAGAACCGCCTCCTTATTATCTCCCGCCCCGATGATCTGCTGCAACAAGTCATCGTTGGAGCGCTGAAAACGAGCATGTTTCCACACTTCTGGAGAATATACTTCTGACTCTTCCTGATTCAGTTGTTCTTGCACTTCTTTTAATGCCTTCCGAAAGGCAGCAAAATCGGGGATCTCTGTATGAATCAGAGCTTTCAGTTCGTTCAAATGCTGTTCAAACTCCCATTCCAGTTCCAAAGAATATCCCAAGCGTTCGTACAACAATTGGAGGTCTTCGGTATCATGCACGAGCTTGCGCACCTCTTGAAAAGGCTCTTGATGGCGCATGGCGGCTGCTTCTCCAAGCACCAACCACTGGGGTAACCAATTCGGAACCGATTCCGGCAACGGTCTAACAATCACCTCCTGCTGAGCCTGCTTCAAAGCATATTCTAGGTCTTCGATTTGCTGTAGCAATTTTTTTTGAGACCGCTTCAGCTGCCGAACTTCATTGGAATATTTCTTGGCATTGGTTTCGGCTTTTTCTTGACGCTTGATGGATTGCGAGAGTTCTTTTTCTGAATCCTGACGAAACTTTTCATAGGCGTTGTTAACTTCGGCAAGGTCTTGTTCGTGTTTATTTGCGAGAAGGTGGGCTTCTTGGCGAAACTGCTCAAATTCTCGGTACGCTTCGGCAAGCTGTTGTTCAAGTTCGTGAATTCGGTCTGGCTCCACGCTAGAAGGAGCAGGTAAGGCGGGTGGGGGTAGGGTTTCTTTAGGTTTGTATTGTGAATCCCCAGGACCGAACAAACGGTCCAAGGTCCATTCTTGGGAGGACTTGAGAAAACGAGTAAAGTCTTTCAAGGGATCGGGTTTATCCCTTTCATCATCCGCCATAGCCTTCCTCACAGTCCATGATGGTGAAAGCAGAAGGGGCTCGTTCAGACAGGAGGCTCCCTGTTATTGATCAAAGGTGGGCAAAGTCGATTCTGCTTCCAAGAGTAACGAGTCTCGGTGTCGCTTTGCTTCAAGATAACTATATGCCCATTTCATCACCTTTTGTGCAAAGGCAGAGGTGAATCCTAATTTTTTTGCGGCATATACAAAAAACTCGACCTCTGATTTGGTGAGTTTGTCATCAGTGACAGTCACTTCAGCCAAGCTCATGAGTATCTTGACGGCCAGCGTGCGTTCCACCCCACGGAGCACATGCAAATTGGGTTGTTTTTTTTGTTTGACCATCTCCATCAAGGTATTGGCCTCTTCACGATTGTCCAAAAAACCAATAGCTTGACGCAAATACTCGACCTCCGTTTGGACGATAGATTTATCTGCGGTGATCATTCCAGCGATAGCATTTGCAAGCCATCGTTTGGCATCTTCATTCAGTTGTTCGGCTTCTAAAATTGGGTGGGCCATACTCCTCCAAAACTTAAAATAGTTGCTTGGGGAACATCCCCAAGCGAAGCTACCCCAACCCCTTCCGGTTAGTCAATCTTCTTTGGAGGCTCATTTGAACTCGATCCCAATAAACGCCTCAAAACCGGAAATTTAGCACGAAGGTTTTCCCCGTAGAGGACGCGAAACGCTCTCAAGAACGTGTCATAAATGAAGCGGCGTTCTGGATACCACCACAAGTTTTTATTCAAATGGGGTAGAAGGTCATAATTCACTGTTTTGACCTTAGTCATTTCTTCTAGACCGATGTCGGAATGAGTAGAACCCAAACCGCTATTTTTCCAGCCCTGCCAAGGTAATTCTGGCATAGCCGCTGTAACCATATGATCATTGATGGTGATGGAACCGCTTTCTAGTTTTCTAGCAAGGCGTTTGCCATGATCATTGTTCATGGTCCAAATACTTGCAGTAAGTCCCAACTGAGAGTCGTTCGCCAACTCGATGGCTTCATCTTCAGTCCGAAATGTCATGATGCCAATGACGGGTCCAAACGTTTCTTCCTGCATGCAGGCCATTTTGTGATCAACGCCTGTTAACACGGTGGCTGGATAGAAATTCTGTAGCTGTTTGTCACGGATGGTGGCTTGAGCAGCAATTTTGGCTCCTTTTTTAAGCGCATCTTGGACGTGGTGCTCCACGATCTGGAGTTGCCGAGATACGGTCATGGACCCCACATCGACCTCAAATTTTCCATGATCCACACCTTGCCGAAGGTTCTCCGTTTTTTCTTGGACCAATTGGATGAAACGGTCTGCCACCGATTCATGAACGTAAACCCGTTCGATACCAGCACAGGTTTGTCCGCTGTTGAAAAATCCTCCCCAGACCGCTCCATTGGCTGCTCGCTCCAAGTTCGCGTCTTCTAGGACAATCATTGCGTCGTTCCCCCCCAATTCTAGAGAAAGCGGCGTGAGATCCTCTGCGGCTTGTTTCATGAGGATTTTCCCCACTCGCACACTGCCGGTGAAAAAGATCTTGTCGATACGGTTTTCAAACCATGAATTTACCAGTTTCGGAGGATCTCCTAACATGAGGTGGGTTAGTCCATCTGGTAAATCACCCGCTTGCAGAATCGTTTCGATTTCCTTTCCGACCAAAGCTGTTTCTTCTGCAACCTTGTACAAAATGGCGTTGCCTGCCATCAAACCCATGATGATTTCGTTGAAAGGCCATAAGAAAGGATAATTCCATGGAGTGATGATCCCGACTACGCCATAGGGCTCGCGTAGCAAGTAGCTGCGTTTGTTGGCCAACAATACATTGGAAAGCGGAATGTTTTGTTTCTGTAACGCTTTTTCTGCATTTTTGGCATACCACTCGGTGGCTGAAATGCTGAAGAGCACTTCACTCAAAGCACTCGTTAAAGTCTTGCCCGTGCTTTTAGAAACCAGCTCAGCAATTTCTTCAGAATGGGCAACTAAGTAATTGCGAATTTTAGCGATGTGAGCACGGCGTTTCTTGAAGCTGAACTCAGCCCACACAGTTTGTGCCTGTTGAGCTTTCTCAAAAATACCTGGCATTTCCGAAAGCTGGGTACAGGGCACGGTGCCCAACACTTGCCCTGTCGCGGGATTGGTACATTCGATTTCGGTGGGATAAGGGGAAATCTCGATCTTTTTAGCTGCACTCATAGTGATCCTCGTCCTCTAATGATGAGAAAAATTGATAAACTGCCTATTTACTTTCAGGTTTTGGGAATCTTCAGGGAGAGTTTCAAACGTTGGTCGAAGTTTAACATTTCAAAGTCTTTGGCCCAATGTTTTCGTATCAATTTATCCATTAGACCGCTTGTTTTTGCCTGGGTTAATGCATTTTCCAAGGCGGCTGCGTGTGGCGCACCAGACTTGCTTAAATAAAAATGGAAATCCCGATCATAGATAAGCATCAATCGTTGTTCCACATCCAAAAAGTCATACTGCTGGGCTTCGGCTCGGATTTCAATGAACCCACGTGAAAAATAGTCCACCCCTCGTTTTTTGGTGAGCATCTTGTAGATAACGCGCCAGTCGCCGTCTTGTTCGAGATATGCCAAATCGTTGTGTTTCCAAACTCGAACATCAAACCAATTCAATCCAAAAGCACCGACTTTACCCAAGGCACGGAAGTCTTCAACCGACTGAACGTTATCGTATACCGATTGCTGGCCTTTGGGAATGAGCAATATCCGATGGCCAATCAATGAATTGGTGAGTCCGACTTTGACTGGTACGTATTTGGCGTCACGTTCAGCGGATTGAACTAACCAGTGTAAGGAAATTAGATCACGATCTAAGGATTGTACTACCCGCTTTTGAGGCATGTCTTCTTTTACAATCAATTGCAACTGGTGCCCCTCGGCTTTTAAAGCTTCTATCAATAACTCATGATAATATAGATGAGATCCATTGGTGAACGAGGCCACCGTCAATTGGATAGATTCTGTCTTGGCGGTACTCACGAGCCCTAAGACCAGAGCTGCACTCACTACAGATTTTAGGATAGATTTGGCGATAAATGATTTGAGATACTTCATACAACCTCCTCTTTGCTGAGTTCTCATTGGAAAACGATATCCGTTTGGGCCTTTGCCTCAGACCCCTACAATAAACCTTTTGCCCCAGGTCTATCAGCTAGAGTAACTCGGTGGATGTATGATTTCAAAGGCTTTCCCAAGCTTAAGGACGGATAGCTTCCACTTTTCCTGTACCGAGTATTGAACTTTCGACGGTGGCTTGTCCCAGGTGTCGTACGGTGCCAGTTCCACGAATTTCTACTTTCAATCGCTTCTTGACATTCACATCCACTTCCCCAGAGCCTAAGATTTCCACCAAGGTTGTTTGTGTTTTTAAATCGCGGGCAAAAATCTTTCCTGAACCGGTAATTTCTGTTTCGTGGGATTGAGACATGCCTGATAAACGGATATCTCCCGCACCGGAAATTTCGCTGACAATTTCCTGGGTTTCAACATCCAATTCGATGTTGCCGGAACCGGACACAACCACATTCAGCTTCTCGATTTTGAGAGCGGTTTTGGCAAATATATCTCCAGAACTGCCCACAACCAGCCGTTTAACCTTGGGTAGGGTCAACTGAATCGTGACAGGTTGATTTGGCTCGATACAGCGAGCAAGATCCAAAATCAGGGTTTTTCCAGTTGATCGTGTTTGGATGAAGGGCAATAAACTTTCTTCGGCTTGTATTTCCAGCTTAGCGGATGTGCCTTGGCTCACGTACAGTTGCCCCGAAAAATCCAGCTTCACCGAGTTCACGCCACCGATTTCACGGGCTTGCGTGTTCACAACGCCTTCCCCCGCAGCACAAAACGGATTGCGTAATGACGAACACCCGGTAATTGCTATCATTAGTAAAACCAAACTGAGTATTTTTAAACGTACTAGAGTGACCATAAATTTTCTCCAGAAATGGTGTTAAAAAATGATGGGTAACATGCTGTATTTTTCTTCCGGATGAAGCATAAAACGAGGGTTGTGTCAGGCTACTTCTTCGGAAGGCGAAAACAGATTCACATGCATATCTGGAAGAAGCAATGATTCAGAAAAGGATGGAGTTCTTTTTCATGGCAAGGTAGTTTTAAAGCTCGAAATCAGGGAGAAGCATGCCACTCACTATCATTCATATTTCCGATCTACACTTTCACGCGATGCCTTCAAAATGGAAAGAGTTGCCCTCCAAACGGGCGTTGGGGTTTGCAAATTTGTATATAAATCGACGACGCCATTATCCTATGGAGCGAGCAAGTCAATTGGTTTTGAAGCTCCAGGAAATGGAATGGGATCATTTGGTCATCAGCGGTGATTTGACCTCATTAGCTTTAGAAAAAGAGTTTCAGCTCGCACATGAAGTCCTGAGTCCCCTCTTAGCTGAACCCGAAAAAGTGACTGTCATTCCTGGCAATCATGACAAGTATGTGTCGGGAGCCTGCCAGCCTAGTTTATTTCATAAATATTTCGGAACGTATTTCACTGACACGGAAATCAAAACGCAGCACTTATTTGGAAAGTGGCATTTGATCGCTTGGGACAGCACCCATCCTAACGATTGGAGAACTGCATCAGGAACCGTACAACGTAATACATTGTTAGAGACAGAAAATTATATACGTCAACAAGCGCCCAGTAGTCGTTTTATAATTGCTAACCACTATCCCTTGTGGTTTCCTAGCGATTATATCGTCCATCCTCGACATGAGTTGCACAATTTGTCATATGTTCGACATTGGATTCAGCAGCAATCTCAGGTATTGCTTTATCTTCACGGCCATATACATCGAAATTGGCATCATGTGGTTCATCGGAAAACCGAACCGTTGTATCTAGTCAATTCTGCCTCATCGACATCTTTAAAGTCGGCTCGCCAGAAATCTGTGTTTCATCGCATCCAACTTTCAGATCAACAGGTAGAAATCGAACCATTAACGTTTTAGATCCGTCATTGTAGTCCTGAGGTGATCCGAGGTGGTGACTCTTGGATTAACTTCTAGAAGTGTTTGTTCAGCTTAGTAAATAGGTGTAGTTGTATGGAAATTTCGACCGCTATTCAGGATATTTTAACTGAAATTGTGAATATTGGCGTGGGACGTGCTTCCGACTCCTTGTCTCAGCTTTTGGTCCAAACGATTGATTTGACAGTGCCCGAAGTTCATTTCTTCAACCATGAGGAGATGGTAGCTTATCTGGCTGAGCGGAAAAACAAATATGTAAATGTCGTTCAGAAGTTGCATGGAGGGATTGAAGGAAAAGGAATTCTGTCTTTCCCGCTAGTTAATGGTAAAACGTTAGTGGATACTTTATTAGATATCCAAACTTCAGGTGAGGCTGAATTTGGAGTGGTGGAAACGGAAGCCATCCAAGAAGTCGGCAATATCGTGATCAATGCAGTGGGTAGTGTGATCAGTGACATGACCGGACTTCATGTGGAATATGAGGTCCCCAAGATTTTGTTCTTAGATTACTCAGTGCCTGTCCATGAAGGCGGAAACATCAATGAAGCGATTTACTGTTTTACCACCACGCTATTTACCGTCCAAGGACTCGACATTGAAGGGAATATCAACTTCATTATTGCCTACCGAAACGTCGAAGATATTGAGCAAATTTTAATGCAAGAATCTTGAATGGAGTGACGACAATGAAAATATTATTAATTGATGATTCCAACTTCACGCGATCAATGATCAAGCGTGGGTTGCTTCGTACTGGGATGGAGATGGAAATTGTGGAGGCCGATGGTGGAAACAAAGGGGTTGAGCAATTCGAGCAAGAATCTCCGGACATCGTGTTATGTGATCTCCTTATGCCAGATATGCATGGTACGGAGGTCGTAAAACACATCCGCACAAAAAATCCGGACTGCTTTGTTGCGATTGTGAGTTCGGACATTCAACAATCCACCCAAGAAACCGTGAAAGATTTAGGAGCAGACATTTTTATAGGAAAACCGTTCACGCCAGACAAGCTCAAGAAATTGATGGAATCTTATGAGGAAAAGCGTGGACAATAACAGATCGATAGATCAATTGAACCCAGAAGAGGATTTATGAAGTTATTCAAAATGATGGTGTTGTGCTTTGCATTTGGTTCGCTGGCTATTTTGGGAGTTGCACAAACCGCTAACACCTCCAAATCGGAAGGTCCCAAGATGAATGCTGAAATGCAGCGTTTTCAAGGAAACCCTGTCATTGCTACCGTGGACGGAGAACCGGTGTACCTTAGTGATGTGATCAATAAACGAATCTATGATTTGCAATCCCAATTATACGAAGCATTGGTGGCAGAACTACCTCAATACGCATTGGAGAAACTAGCCAAATCTCATGAGGAGATTAATACGGTGCCGGATATCGAGATCACAGAAAAGCAAATCGAAACTTTTTATAAGCTCAATGGTTTGCAACAACGTGGTCCATTGACACAATTTCGTGATTTGATTGCAAACCATCTCCGGCAACAGGCCGAGGCCCAACACTATATGTCCCAATTGGAGCTTGCCTTAAATAATGGGTGGGTGACCACTTACCTCGAGCCTCCCCCAGAATTCACCGCAGTAGCCTCTACCAAAACGGCATTCCTTCGTGGCAATGAAAAGGCCAAGGTGATGCTGCTGGAATTTTCTGATTATCAGTGTCCTTTTTGTGGAAGAGTGCAGCCCACGATTGACACGCTTTTAGAAAAATATGGTGATCAGGTTGCCTTCGGTTATCGGCATTTTCCCTTACAATTTCATACTGAAGCGGATGAAGCCGCAATTGCTGCTGAATGTGCAAGAGAGCAGGGAAAGTTCACCGAAATGCACAAATTGCTTTATACTCGGCAGCGCAACCAACACATCGGGGATCTCAAAACCTACGCCCGACAAATCAAAGTGCCCGACTTGAAAAAGTTTGATCAATGCTTAGATAATGAAAAGTATCGAGATCTGGTCAATAATGATTTGAGTGAAGGGGCAGAACTGGGAATTAATGGCACTCCAGGGTTCATGATCGGGATTTTTGATCCTAAAGCTCAAACTGTGAGTGGTGAAGTGCTATCTGGTGCCCAACCACAGTCTGCCTTCGAAAGTCTGCTTCAAAAATACCTTTCAAAGAAATCATAAGTGATAGAGCAACAAGAACTTTACCGCTCCTTGGAGCAAATCCAATCTCCTGTGATCCTCGTGATAGGAGACATCATGCTGGATCGCTATACTTGGGGGCAGGTGGATCGCATTTCACCGGAAGCTCCCATTCCTATCCTCAGAGTGCAACGTGAAGAAACTCGTTTGGGTGGAGCTGCCAATGCAATGACAAATTTGGCAACCTTAGGTACCCAAGTAATTGCCTGTGGCGTTATTGGAAATGATGCGACAGGACAAGCTGTTCAAGACTGGTTTCATAAACTCAAAATTGACCCTAGCGGGGTTTTTCCTCAAACAAACTTCACCACCATTTTAAAACATCGGATGATTGCTGGTCACAATCATCTTCTACGCATGGATTTTGACCCCCCCTCCAATTGGTCTCCTAATTGTGAAACCGAGATGCTCGAGTTTTTCGAAGCCACAATTCCTCAAGTACAAGCAGTGGTTATTTCGGATTATGGGAAAGGTGTGTTAACCGATCCAATTTTAGACGCAGTCCGAGCGCTCGTTAAAAAACATAACGTTCCGACGATTGTGGATCCCGGACGGGGAGCGGACTATGCCCGATATCGAGACTTCACCCTGATCAAACCGAATCGTCAAGAAGCTGCGTCAGCGACAGGCATTGCAGTAGACGATATCGATAGTGCGTGTCGAGCAGCAGAACGCATCCAAAACGTAGGAAACTTTGACCATGTGCTGATGAGCCTCGATCAGGACGGCTTATTGTTGTTCCGCAATACAAATGATTATCAGTTGTTGGCTTCGGAAGCACAAGAAGTCTTCGACGTTGTGGGGGCAGGTGATATGGTTGTGAGCGTTCTCGCTTTCATGATGGCTGGCCAGGCCTCAATTGAAAATGCTGCCTTTTGGGCCAACCTTGCAGCGGGGATGGAAATCATGCATGTGGGGGTTGTTTCTTTTACAAAATCTGAGTTGCTTCATAAGTTGGAATTGGGACACAGTTCCAGCAAGGTGGTGTCTCTGGAGCACCTATTGAATCATGTAAAGAATCAAGCTGAGCCAATCATCTTCACAAATGGGTACTTTGATAATATCTCGGCAGGGCATCTTAAGTTTTTGCAACAATTGCAAAAATTCAAAGGTGTGCGAGTGGTCGCAATCAACAGCGATCGTTCAATTGAGCAACAGAAAGGCAAGCCCCCATTGCTCAACGAAAAAGATCGAGCTTCTCTACTTGCTTCAATAGAAGCGGTGGATTGGGTAGTGTTGTTTGACGAACCAAATGTGAATCAATTGATTACTCAGTTGTGCCCGGTCATTGTCGTCAAAGGTGAACGCTATCGCGAGCAACAACTACCAGAGCATGCTGCAATTCAAAGGGTAGGCGCCTCTGTCCATTATCTTCCCGAATACCATTAGCAGAAATTCTTAACGCAATAGGGCCTTGCGTTCATTCGCATTGATTGCAGTTGCCGGCTTTTTGGAAGGAGGGTTAGCGGGTGTGCTTTTGGTCCCTGGAGTTCCTTTTTGCATACGAAACAGAAATTTTTTGATCTTCATTCGTTCCAATTCTCTCGAACGGAAAAACTGCATGTGGAGAGACTTAGAATCCTTGGTATCATTCACTCTCAAGATTTTTGCCATCAGATCATCACGAAGCCCTGCTCCTTGCAAATGGAAGACGAGAACATCTCCTGGTTTCAAAGGCTTAGAAGTCTCGTCGGTTACAATTTTAAGTCCTCCAATACTCATATCCACAATTTTTCCATTCATGGATTCTAAAACCATGTCAGATTTGGCGCTGCTAATCGATCCACCAATTGCATCTAACTGATCCTCTGAAATGATGTAGAAGCTAGTTACGATGTCGACTTCTACTCGTTCCGACTCACGAATGAACATCTTCCTAATATCTTTGGTATGTCCCATGATCACGGCGTTGGATTTTCCGGTCACTTGGTCCAGGATAGGAACGGTAAACTCGTAGTCGGCTTCGTCTTCTCGACGAACGCGGCAAATAAGACTAGGGAAACGCTTAAGATTGACCGGTTTCTTCTTAATGGTTGGAGGCTTTAGCAAAATTTGAGTCTCTGTGACATGCAACACTGGTGTGACGAAGAGAATTTTTTTTGCTGGATGGGGGATCTGACATTCTACCTTGATACCGCCAGCCAGCATCTGAGTAGTTATGAAGTTGGCGCGCTTGTTATGGAAATCAAACCCCAATTTGTGGCGAAGATTATAAATTTGCTTGAGAATCCGAGTTTCAGGTTTCTTTTTTTTATAAACGTCTACCCGGTTTTCAAAATGCTCGGAGGACTCTACCATTGGCAAGAGTTCGTTTGGATGCGTCGAGTCGGCAATTTCCTCCAGCAACTTGCGTTCCGGCTGAAGGACATTTAATTTAGAAAGAATAACATCAAGGCGCAGATAGGCTTTTTCGTCTGAAACTTTCTGGAGTTGCTGTTCAGCTTGTCGCTTCTTATAACGGTTAAAAAAGAAAATGCCTGCTCCGATGCCAAAAACACCGATACCAGATACCCAATATACCCACTGTGGGGTTGCTGTAAGGCGAGGTCCTTTTTTGAATATAGAAAGGTCACCAGCATCCAAGGCGTTCGGGCGACCTGTATATTCCTTACGAAACTGCCCTGACAAGAAAACCCAAAAAAACAAAGGCAAGCATAACCATAAAAGCTTTTTCATCAAACGAGATTTGCCAAGCTGCATAAATTTCACTTTCGCATGAGGAACGCCCTATGGCGCGGCACTATGCTATTTTTGGAGGAAGCTTCAATCCGATTCACGAAGGGCATGTTTCTGTCGTGAAACATTTATTGGAGTTGAAATTAGACAAAGTTCTAGTCATCCCAACCGGTCGGTCACCATTTAAGCAAGATCATGATTTGTTACCGAATGATCTAAGGCTCATGATGGTACGAGCAACTTTTCAAGGCTGGGATCGAGTTTTGGTGTCTGATATCGAGATCAAAAACAACCAAGTAAATTATACTTATGATACCTTGAAACAGTTACACATTCAACACGAGGACGTTGTGTGGCATTTGGTTGTTGGACTTGATGCCTACCAGAGTTTCCCGGATTGGAAAGAAGCTCAAGCGATTTTAAACAACGTTTCTATGTGGGTAGTGCAACGTCCGGGCCGTGAACAAATTACTCCTAATTCACTTCCAAACTTGATCGTTTTACCTGAACTGAAAAAGTGGTTTGGAAATGTGGATTGGAATCCTCAAAGAAAGGCTGTTTTGTTAAGGGGGCGTGAGTTAGTTAGGTACTTTTCCTTTGAGATTCCCACGATTTCTTCAACGGAGATTCGTAGTGGTTTGGGTGAAACCAAGTGGATACCAGAACAAGCAAGATCATATTACCTAAGTTATATTGAACACCATCGTTGGAATCGACTAAAAAATTGAAAAATATTGAAATTTTGTACCTTCGTTTTACACTGAGCCTGTTTTTTTATTAACAGCCACACCAAAAGGAGAGGTATGAAACCACGAGAAGAGTGGGAAGATTTATCAGGGGATTGGGAAGAAGTTGTGTTGCAATATGCAATCGATACTTTTCCCTACAGCGATGCCTTCGAGTATCTGCCGGGATATGAAGGAAATGATCGCGAGGTTCTCTCAAACTTGATTGATTCCGGCCTCTTAAAAATTGGCTTCTATTATGAAGAATTGCAGGAAGGTTTAACGATATTTTACTTTTTGGAAGTCGAAGAAGAAAATTATATTGTTTTAGGGCTAGATGCAGCGATTCGTGTTGAAATTCCGATAGATGTCGACGGTATTTTTCGATTGGACGATGAGCAGTATATTGATTTACTTCAAATCCAGATTAATTGACAGAATGTTTATTTTAGTTACCCATACGCCTTGTAAACGCCATATTTTGAAAAGTTTAAAATCAGATTTTCAAACGTTTTTCACACTTTTGGAGTTATAAACCTAGCAATGACAGGAGCATGGTCAGATGGTTTTGGCTGTGCACGATTGTCTTGGTCGATTTCACAAGCTTTCGCTATTTCTAATAGTGAAGCGGTGGACCAAATATGATCAATACGCAAACCCTCGTTGCGTTCGAATCCTCGGGTGCGAAAATCCCACCAAGTATATTTTTCAGCTTCCACATGAAAATGACGATATACATCATGCAAACCCCAATTTTGTAATTGTTTCAAGCATTGGAGTTCTGCTGGATGAAAGCTTACTTGCCCTTTCATAGCTTCGGCATCAAATACATCTCTTTCGTCGGGAGCAACGTTATAATCTCCAACAACGAGAAGTGGTGAAGCATTAGAATAATTCTGTTGTAATTCGCCCAAAAACTCTCGGAGAAAGTCTAATTTGTAAGCAAATTTTTCAGAATCTATAGAGTTGCCTTGAGGAACATACACGTTTAAGATTCGTATACCTAAAACGGTTGCTGCAATTAAGCGTTTGTTATCCGAATCATACCCATTGGAGAAACCATATTTTACATCCTCCATAGGGTGTCTGGAAAGTATCGCAACCCCATTGTAGGTTTTTTGACCACAGTAAACAACGTTATATCCTGCTAAGTTGAATTCGTAAGCTGGATACAAATGATCTTCTACTTTAGTCTCTTGTAGGCAAACTATATCGGGTTGTTGAGCTGCTAACCAGCTACGAACTAATGGCATTCGGGTACGGATAGAATTGACATTCCATGTAGCAATGCTGATCGATTGTTCGGCCTGTTGTGAACGAAGTTGGAGATAGTCAGTAGGTATGAAACAAAGAGAGTTAGAATAGGCAAGTACTTGGGGAGAAGCAGTGTCGTCTCCCCAGTCCCGCTTCACGATCAATTGATGAGAACGCCATAACCGATACAGGTGTTCAATAAGTTGGTGAGAGCTATCCGCATGGATGGCCTTCAATTCAGAAAGGCGCATACCTTCAGTCAAATGTTGAACCAAAGCAGAATCTTCAGACCACATACAATTACTCGGCATCCGTAGTGGCTTGTAGTCTACGCAAGGTATGCGCAACCTGTTGAATTCTTTTGCTTTGCTTCTTTAAATTGGTTTTGTTAGGACGACTTTTATTTTTGCGACGAATCTTCGTCTTCTGTGATGTAGACATGATTGCTCCTCAGATGGTTGATATTGATTCAGATTTTAGTGAAGTCATTAAAAATTAAACCAGCCTTCGTATCAAACAACTGACCTCATTTCCAGTCATATATGAATTTCTTACATGTCAATTTCCTACTAGGGTGGTTGATCATCCCTCTGATCATCGGTTTTTACATCTATAGTTATAGAAAAAAACGGCGATTGCTTTCCCAGTTCGCCAACACTGGTTTGTGGACACATCTGATTTCTCCTGTAAATTTGCTGAATCAACGTATTAAAGTGGTTCTGCTCTTGCTTGGAATAATATTTGGTGTGATCGCATTGGCTCAGCCTCGATGGGGCTTTCAATGGCAAGAAGTGCAGCGTCGCGGGGTGGACATTATTATTGCGCTCGATGTGTCACGAAGCATGTTAGCGGAGGATGTGAAACCCGACCGTCTAACAAGAGCCAAGCGTGAAATTATTGATCTTTTGCGTTTGATTGAAGGGGACCGTGTGGGGTTGGTCGCTTTTGCTGGCACAAGCTTTCTGCAAAGCCCATTAACCTTGGATTATGGAGCTATCGAAATTTTTCTTGATGCATTGGATACAGAATTGATCCCTGTCCCAGGAACTGCCATCAATCACGCCTTAAAAACTGCTATCTATGCATTTTCCGATACCCCTCATGATGCTCGCGCTGTGATTCTAATTACGGACGGAGAAGATCACTCGGGCCAGCTGGCTGATATCATGACGGATGCGCAAAAAGAAGGCATTAAATTGTTTATAATCGGTATAGGTGAATCAGAAGGAGCACCGGTTCCAGCTCCAGATGGAGGATTTCTAAGGAATGCACAAGGAGAATTGGTTCTTAGCAAACTGAAGGAGTCGGATTTAAAGAAACTAGCAGTTGCGACTAACGGGAGTTACGTTCAGTCTATTACGGGAGATTTGGATTTGGAAAAAATTTATTACCAAGATATCAAAGGCACGACAGAATCCCAAGATTTCCAATCTGCTCGACGACGTCTTTGGAACGAACAATTTCAGTGGTTTGTGTTTGCAGTCGTGTTATGTTGGGGGATAGAACCTTTGCTGTCTCAAAGATCTTCACGTCACCAATTGGACACATAAAATTTTATGAAAAAAAACAAAAAAACTAAAACTGCTCAGGTTTCTCAGTCCATTCAATTGGAAAAGTTATTGGACATGCGTTTCAATGCGCGTCTGATTTTAGGGAGCTGTACCATGGAAATTGGAGACATTCTCGGATTAGGGCAAGGGGCAATTTTGGAGTTGGACACACCAACCCACGAGCCATTGGAGCTATGGGTCAATGATCGGATGATTGCAAAAGCGGAAACGGTAGTTGTGAACGAAAGATTTGGTGCACGAATTACTGAAATATCACCCACTGCAGAGCGACTTAAAGATATGGCTTCCAATCAGTAAAATCATGTCGATTCAGAAAATCTTACTCATTCAATTGCGACGTATTGGAGATGTCCTGATGACGACTCCATCGATTCGAGCTTTACGTCGCGCTTACCCTGATGCGCATATAACTTTTGTCACAGAAGCTCCCTCTGATCAGGTACTTCAAAACAACCCTTATTTGGATGAAGTATTACTGTTCTCTAGAAAAAATTCTTTTTGGGAATACCTCAGATTTTTGTGGCGATTATATGAGGGTAAATTTGATATTGTAATCGACTTCTTTGGAAACCCGAGAAGTGCTCAGATGAGTTGGAGTACTAGAGCAAAACTCAGGATCGGTTTCGATTTTCCGGGACGTCGTTTGTATTATACTGATCGTATCCCATTGGGGGTAGGTGCGCGCTATGCCGCTCAGCATAAATCCCTGCTTTTACAGCGGCTAGACATTGTTGTTGATTCTTTCAAGCTGGATTTTTACATCCATGAAGATGATCGTAAATATGTAGAGCGACTTTTTCACGAGATGGAAATCCAAGAGGGGGATGTTCTTGTTACGTTATCACCCGTCTCTCGGCAGCCTTATAAAGTATGGCCCCCCCAACACTTTGCCAAAATTGCAGATCAATTGATCGAGAAGCTCAATGCAAAAATTTTATTTATCTATGGCCCTGGAGAAGAAACGTTTGTCGATCAGGTACGACAATCCATGTCATACAAAGCGTTACCGAATTATCCCCCACCAACCTTAGGCCAGACGAAGGCCATTTTTGAAAAAACTACACTGCATCTAGGTAACGACAATGGTCCTTGTCATTTTGCCATTGCAGCAGGAACACCAACAGTAGCCGTCTTTGGAAAACCTAAAGCGATCAATTGGACTCCACCAAATCAACAAGCTCACCGTGCAGTCGAGTACGATCCTGGGTGTAAACAACAATGCACATATCCTGCATGCACTCACCTAAATTGTATCAAAGGGGTGTCTCCAAAAGTTGTAGAGACGGAAGTATTTGATCTCATTCGCGGACTTTAAAGCTATGTTTCAGGTTGGTCAACTTCTTCAAATGCAATTAGATCAGGTTAAATTGTGGCACAATGTCCCTTTTGTTTCCCCTGAGGAAATCGACTTCTTCTCGCAAGTCACGATTCAGCATCATTATAACTTTGAATTGTGGCATCAGGAAGATCTTGCCCGTGATCCAGATGCTTCAGATCAACAGATTGCTGCGGTCAAGCGTGCAATTGACATTTTGAACCAAAAACGCAATGACATGATTGAAATGTTAGACAGCAGTATCATAAGTTATCTTCGCCAAAATGCGCTCCAGCCTCGAGCCGAGGCTGTCATGAACAGCGAGACTCCTGGCAGTATTATTGACCGCCTCTCTATCAATGCTCTGAAAATCTATCATATGTTAGAAGAAACGTTACGAATGGATGTAGATGAGGACCATCAAGCACGATGCCAAGCGAAAGTAGATATCTTGCGAGAGCAGAGAAAGGATTTGGGGCAATGTTTGAAAGAGCTGATCCAGGATTTAATGCAAGGGCAGAAGCTAATGAAAGTTTATTATCAAATGAAAATGTACAATGATGCGACACTCAACCCGATCTTGTACAAAAAACGTGGGCTGGGTCATGACAAATGATGAAAAATTTATGCTTCACGCAATTGAGTTAGGGAAACAAGTGAAGGGGCATACAGGAGATAACCCATATGTTGGTTGCGTTATTGTTGGGGCTGAAATGATTTTAGGTATAGGAGCCACTCAACCTCCAGGGAAACCTCACGCAGAAATCAGAGCTTTTATGGATGCTACAAAACGCGGGCATTCTTTAATAGGAGCCACCTTATACACAACAGTAGAGCCTTGCTCATTTTTTGGTAGAACTCCACCTTGCACTTCGGCTATTATTGACCAACAAATCAAGCGTGTTGTGATTGGCATTCGGGACCCTAATCCTCGTGTGAATGGACAAGGCATTCGTCTTTTGGAGGATGCTGGGATTGAGGTAACTGAAGGAATTTGTAGTACCGCAGTTCGTGACTACCTGATTGATTGGTTAGATACCTATTCTTGTTCCTCAACATCTTCAATTGAAACATTCGATGCAGTCTCCGATTGAAAATAAAGAACACATCGAACAAGGTGGTGTGCCTCTTATGTCCGACGGAAATTTCGATTTTCAGAGCTTCATCGATAGTCTGAAAGTCCGCTCTAAAATTAGTGAAGAAGTACTCAAACACATCGTAGAGATCGCAACCATTCATCGAGTCTCTAAAGGGCAAATAATTCTGAAAGCAGGGCAGTACAACAATCGTATTTATGTGCTTGTTTCTGGGACTGTAGATATAGTGCATGATGAACAGCATATCTATAGTTCGAGCCGAACAGGCAATATTTTTGGCGAAATCAGCACGATGACAGGTGGCCCTTCTCCAAAAAGCATCATTGCAAAAACCGATGTTGTAGTCCTTTCGTCATCCGAAAAGGATTTAAAGCATTTGAATGCAGACGTTGCTCTACAAGCCAAGGAAACCTTTTATCGAATGATTGCAGGTTCATTAGCTGAAAAGCTGCAGCGTTCGACAACTCAAGCAGGCGATTTAAAACGTCAGAATGTCGAATTGAATAGCGATTCTTTAACTGGTTGTTGGAATCAGAATAAATTTTTTGCCGATCTTCCTTCCTATAAAGTATCAGCTCTCCTTTATCTGAAGATTGATAAATTCAATGAAATTAATGATGGTCTAGGATTCGAAGCTGGAAATCATGTCCTAGTAGAAGTTTCCAGCCTTATCCGAGGCCTCTTACCGGAGGGGGCGAGCATCTATAGATTTTCTGGTTCGGAATTTGGTGTATTAGTACCTGATACCCAAACCGAAGCTTTGCACTTGGCAGAAGTAATTAAGGATGAAGTCATTTCTGCCCATATCACTTATCGAAATTCGCGTGTTGTGCTGACTATTTCTGTTGGAGTGGCGGATCATGAGACGGGGGATTTGTTTCGAAATGCACACCTTGCATTAGGTGAGGCGAAAAAGACTGGGAAAATTGTGATCTATAACCAAGAACTCAATACTCAGGTCAAATACCTGGAAAGCCTCCAGCAGTTTAAGAATGTACAAGAAGCTTTTGAAAACAATATGTTTTTCCCTGTTTTTCAGGGTATTCGAGACAATCGTAAAGATTCCCCAACGTATGGAACCTTGAGTAAATACGAGTGCCTGATTCGGTTACAAACGAATGAAAAAGAGCTTGCTCCCTATTTCTTCATTCGAGCTTTGGAGCGTTCGGGAGAAATTACTCGAGCTACCAAAGTTATGATTATGAAAAGCTTTGATTACATGGCTCAGTTCAAATTCGATTTTTCTGTCAATTTGACAGAAAAAGATTTGCTAGCCGAAGATACGGTGGATTTTATCGAATACCAACTGGAAGGAAATAAGATTGATCCTAAGAGGGTAACTTTTGAAATTTTGGAAGGGGTGAGTACCGCAGGTTCAAAAGCTGTGCTGACTACTTTGCTTCAATTGAAAAGCTTTGGATGCAAAATTGCCATTGATGATTTTGGTGCAGAACAATCCAATATTAGCCGTTTGTTAGACTTTGAACCGGACTACATTAAAATAGATGCAAAATTCATCAAACACATTGCTACTGATAAAAAGAGCCGACTTATCGTAGAGAATATTTACGATCTTGCAACACGAATGAAAGCAGAAGTGGTTGCAGAGTTTGTCGAAAATGAAGAAATTCAACATGTGATTGACGAAATTGGCATCCAATTTTCGCAAGGTTACCTCTTTGCGAAACCTATCAAGCAGATCACGTGACTACAGTTCAATACCCTCCTTTTATATGATCCACAGCTTTTTGCAGTGCTTTCCTCCATTGTCGTTCCAAGTCTGGATTGAATTGAGGATCAGATTCAGAAATCGCTTGGATCAGGCTACTAACCCAATAGGGATATAATCGTGGCGGTACATTGAAGCCAGAACGATTGTGCGTTTCTCGAATTTTGTTGATAACCATTTCACCGGTTTTTTTCCCTTCTGCAAATAGCAATGCCATATTAAGCCCTTGGCGCAATAAAGAAACTTGTCGATCAAAATCAGTATTTTTGAAGAATGGAGCAATGTCGGGATGACTTGCTGTGAAAATTTCGTAAAAGCGATAGATGAGTTTCGGGTTTTTTGTTAAAGCTCGCCCAAAACTTTTATGAACGGTACTGAAATCTTCCTGCATTGATACCTTCTCACTCAAAGTTGAAAAAATTGGAGTATGACTAAAACGAAAGGGGATTTGCTATGATGATGAATCATTCCGATAGCATGTTCCTGTGCTGTGAACAAGGCAGAGGTCACCTAATGGGGGTGCAAGAAATGTTTTGCAATTGCGACTGGGTTGGAACGTTTTATTGTTTCAGAATCTTATAATCCAACGAGGAGCCAAATGAATATGCATAATTTGAAATCACGAATGTTAGGACTCATGATATTTTTGGGGTTGGGCCTTTTATTGCTCCCCAAAGCTAACGTTGCGAATGCTCAGGGGCCGACTATTATTAAACTCACCCAAACTGGTTGCCAATTTATTGAACCAGAAGGGAGCGATCACGGATATGAAACTAAAAAAGCAACAGATTGCAAACGCATTAACCGTGGATCTGCAAAGGACCGCCTTAGCAAGACAGAACCGTTGCGGCTCAAATCGGGTAAATATATTTTTCGGGTGGAAAATAAGAACGTGCCTTATTCTTTAGGTTTTTGGGTACGTGGTAAAGGAGTAGGACGCGTGACACTGCCTAGCATTTCCGGTGGGGGGTTGGAACCAGGGACCAGCAAAGATTATGAAATTGAATTGGTACCAGGAGAGTATTTGTACTCGTGCCCACTCAATCCCACACCTGACTACCCTCTGATTGTGGAATAATTATTGGGGTTGGAACCTTAACTTAAAATGCGTCAGTTTTTTGCCCGAATGGTGCTGTAATTTTGCAGGCAACAATGGTCACATCATCTTCAGGTGGGTGACCGTTGTAGAATTTCTTTACCTCTCCAACTAAGGAATCCATTAGCATTTGGGCAGAAAGATGCCTGTGTTTCTTAAGATAACGAACCAGTTTACGCTCTCCCCAAGCTTCATTCTCATGATTTACATTTTCGGTTAATCCGTCAGTGTAGAAAAAGAGTAAATCTCCTTCCTGAAGTTGTAGAGAGCTATCTTCAAAAGTCCATTCTTGTTTGTTGCCCAGACGACAGTTGCGGTTGAGAGCGTGTTGCACTTGACCGTCTAAACTCACTAGAATTGGAAAGTTATGTGCTGCATTCGAAAACAGCATCTCCCCTGTATTGAGATCCACTCTTCCCACAAAAAACGTCATCAGGAAATCTGGTGCGCCAGCAGAGTAAACGGCCTCGTTCAAATGTTGCAAGAATTCTGAAGGTAATGGAACCTTTCCCGTTCTCTGATATAAACCCTCCAACGTTTTACATGTAGCCTGTGCAGTCGCAGCGACCAATGCTGCCGGAGTACCATGTCCAGTTACATCACCAATCAAAATGAATAACGAATCTTTGATTTTAGTAGAAAACCCATACCAGTCACCCCCGGTTTCAGAAGCTGACTGAAAGAAACTGGCCAGCTCCAGATTAGAAAACTGTGGTAGATTTCGTGGAAATAACGCTCGATGTACCGCTGCTGCAGTTTGTAATTCGCTCTCCATGCGGGTGTGCTCGCGAATAGCATTGATATTCTCTTGAGCAATACGAATCTCGTTAAGCATACTTTTGATATACTCGACATCTGCACTGTCAAACATGGGATGTTCGGAAGAACGGAATAAACAGATGATATGGTCGGATAGTCCAGGGACTCGGATGTAAATAAAATGGCTTTGGGGTGGAATATCTTCAGACTGATCGTAAAATTGGTGGAGAGAGCTATCCGAATCTACAGTATTCAGGACAACAATTTCTTGATCCCTGGAAGTAAAGATTTGTTTCAGAAAATCGCTGCTTGGATATTTGTCTAAAAAGCCACCAGCCCTTCCATAGGAAGGATTCAAGAAAAACTCCCCTACCTTGTGGGGAGACAACAGGACCGCATTTGTGAGAGAGATGTGGAGGTGGAATTCTTGAAATGCGGATCGCAGCATACGAGTAGGATCTTGAAAATCAGCTATCTTAGTAAAAAATACTCGTAGTGAAGTGGTCCTTTCTTTTGCCATCAAAAGCTTCTTGACCATAGAATTAAACGCCTCTTCCAATACTTTCAGTTCGTTCCTACCAGATGTATGCACATCCACTTTCAAGTGCTCCAATGTGTCTAAATCCAGTTGATCGGTTGCAGCGGTTAGCGTATTCAAAGGGCGAATTAGTAAGATGCGTGCGCCCCATAAAAAAATGATCCACAAGGCCGCTGTCTTGATAAAGGCATTGATTAGGATGAAAGCGAATCCATGTTGAACTTTTTTAAAAACGACCCCGGTGCTGGAATATAGCTGGCCATTTCCTACTTGAATGGATTCGCCATCTTCAGTGACAAAAGTCAGCTTAAATTTGTACTCGATCAAATCTTCCAATACACTGTTTTCTGGAATCAAGCTTCCTGTTTTATCCACCGAGAAAACATTTCTATTTTCGTCTGAGATCATGCCTCTCGCAATCAAAGATTCATTATCCGTATCTCTGATTTGTACACCGACGATAACTGGGACTTCTATTATTCCGCGCACAATGGATTCTAATGCAGCATCATCCAAATTCCATACCTCTGTAGCCAAAGCATGTTCAAAGGTTTTTTCGAAAACAATTAGATCTTCTTTTATACTATCTTTCGTATTGTAATATTCTGCCGCCATGTGAATCAGTGTGACAGAGAGGGTCACAATAAAATAAATTGAAAACACAACTTTTAAAAGTTTGATGGCGATAGAGTCCTGAATACGTACCGGGGGGGATTGCAACACGGTGCCTCTTCTAAATTGAAATAGTTTGAATAATATGGCCTCTTACAAGTTGTCCACAGCGGTATGGCTTTTGTCTGAGTCCAGAATATACATGAGACCTCTAGTTAAGGCAATTTACTTGAGACGCCTGAAAAAACAGCAGCTTTTCTAAATAAAGACGGTAAAAAAATGTTTCCACATTCTGTTGAATCAAGATCGAGAGAGTTTTTTCAAAGCCAGATCGGATCAGTAAAAAAGAGGAGGCTAAAATTCTCGAGAGAAAGTAACTCCTTAAATAGTATGTAAGAGCAAACGCTTTTAATTTATTCCGTATTTCTAGTGTTCTCACTGCCTCGTAACGTGAGCTGGTATAGAGCTATTGCAGCGGCGTTGCTGACATTGAGTGATTCGACTTGAGGGTTCCCTGGGATAGAAACAAGCCAATCACAAGTTGCACGAACTAAAGGGCGTAAACCCTTTCCCTCATTACCCACCACTAAAATCAGTGCTCGATCCAATGTGAACGAGTGCATGGATTGCTCGGCTTCCATATCCATACCAACTACCCAAAAACCATTCTTTTTTTGTTCCTTGAGAAAACGAGATAAGTTTTTGACGGCGATGACTGGAAAGGACTCTGCAACTCCCGCAGATGTCTTAGAAACAGCTGCGGTCAAGCCAGGAAAGTGTTCTTGGTGTACGATCAGGCCTGCTACGTTAAAAAAACCGCAAGAGCGAATGATCGCTCCAATGTTTTGAGGATCTTCTATTTGGTCTAAAGCAACAAAAATGCCTGATTCTGAATCTGTTTGAGTGAGCCAACTTTCTTCGACATAGGGCAAAGGTCCACATTCCAAGATAGCACCTTGATGCAAAACATTTGGGAACATTGTATCCAACTCGCGTCGGGGTTTCCATGAAATCGGAACATTGGCTTTTTTGGCGATATGCTCTAATGCCAATAGACGTTCCGATGAATGTGAATCTTGTTTTAGATAGAGGTGGCCTATTGTTCGCTTTTGCTGCAATAAGGCCTGCTGAACCGGTAAAATTCCATAGAGCCATTCAGTTTGATTGTTTTTGGGAGAATGGCGATAGGAACGTTTTGTAGATTTGAAGTTTTTTCTTGAAGTACGAGTCATGGAGCTGAAATTCAAAGTGATTGTGATAGAGAAAATTCACTAAAAGGAGTGCTCGTGAAAAAATGAGAGAACGGTTAACAAGGACACAAATAGGAATTTGGCAATCCTTAATTCATTAGTATTCAAGTTAAGTCGCATTTTAAAAAAACTGTAATATTCCCTGCCTATACGGTAAATACTCGTATCTGCATTCGGGTTTGCGGACCGGATCTTGATCATGATGCATATTCAAAGTGGTCTCTGATCTGCATAACAGAGAACATTCATTTATATACCAATGGAATGTAGAAAATCATATGGCTGAGAAATTAAAACGGAAACGACTCCCTACAAAGCGCCTTCTTAAAGAGGCGGGATTGGGTGTGGATATCCCGCAATCAGATGACCGCCGGCATCAAGCAGAAGATCTCAATATTTCCGAAATTTTAAAGGATTGCGAAGCTGATATCGAAAAAATACGTGTGGAAATTCTTTCTTTCAAAAACCAAGGTTTGATGAAAAGAGCAGCAAATCTTCTAAGAAAAACCGGAGGATCCTCTGCTGCTTTGGGGGAAAATCTTTACGATCTTCATCCGACGAAGGTGGCTGAAAAAGTACTCAAGCGGCTGAAGAGCCATCCAGAAGATATGACAATCCGCTTAGAGCTAGTCAACTTAGTTAAGAAAAGTGGTCGGGACCTTTCATATGACAACTGGCGAACGATGTTTGTGCAAGCCAATGTAGCTTGCAGCGTAGGGGCGATGAGTGCCCAAGCATTGGGCGTGGTATTGGTGGCACAAGAACGTTTTTTTTCAAAGCTGCTTGATCGTTGCCAAGAAGAATTGAGCTGGATGGAAAGCAAATTATCCGATGCAGGAAGCAATCCAGCCTACCAAAGCCAAGTGGAACAGATTCGGACTGCAATCAGCAAAACCCGCGGTACCATTGAGGTTGTCAAAGCCTTTCAAAAACAAACAAGCCGCGGTCTTCAAGGACAACGCGAAAAACCAGGGGTTAATATTGATCCAACCAGTATTTTGAGCATGGAAGAAATACAGAATTTCATTGGCGATGAAACCGTAGATGAAAACGTTAAAGAAGAGCAAAAAAAAGAAATGCTTAAAAAAGCTCGAGCGATTGCTTTTACGGTTCGATATACGCCATTGTTACACAAATCGGCTCGAAAAATGCTCGATATATTCGTGAAGATGGAACCTGAAAAACCTATGCCCTACTTCCTTCAAGCCCGTGTTTGCATGAGTGCCTTAAATCTGAGTGTGAGCTGCTACCAAGGTGAACGTAGTAAAGCGTTGGCTAAACAAATCCAAACAAGCTTCAAAGATGCTTATCAGTTTTACAGTATGGCAGTAAACAAAGTAGGCACCACAACGAGTTCTTCTACCGATTTTGCAATCCTTCTCGAATTTGGGAATTTGGTTCACTATTACTATAAGATTGCGATCAATGTTCTCGGAACTAAACCACCTCGAGAATGGCTTAAAACAGTTTTCGATAAGGCACAAGAAGCCGTTCGTCTGGCACAAGAGTCTGGAAAAGCTGATGCTTTGCTGCAAGATATTCAAAAAGATATGATTATGGAGGGTTTCTTACAATAGCGGGGCTTTAAACATGGAGTGACGAACGAAATTGAGAAAGGATACGTTCTTGATTTTTGCGAATGCGATTCATTTTTATCCGAGCTAACAGGGACTCACGAGGAGGAACGCGTGTCACTTGATTTTTCATTTCAATTGAAAGACTTCGAACCCTGGCTGCATCTGCTCCATGGCCAATTTTTTGTAGGGCTCTACTTTGCTCATAAAGGGATCGAAAATCCTTTTCATTCAGGCGCAACGCTGTGGCAAACATCAGTAATGCTTCATCAAGACGCCCTGCATTCGTAAGAGTTACTCCCCTTTGACGGTAAGAGTGATAGTCGTTTGGTTCTAAAGCCAATGCTTCATCAAAACAGGTTAATGCTTTCTCAAAGTCTTTCATTTTTGAGTAAGTGACTCCTTGTTGACGCCACATACGAAAATCATAAGGATGGATTTTAAGTGCCCGATCAAAGATACCCTGAGCTTTATTGAAGAGTCCGCGTTTGCTGTAAACAACTCCAAGGCCTCTGAGCATTAAAGGACTCTTAGGCATCAGTTCACATGCGGATCGATAAAATTCAGTTGCTGCGACAAGATGTTCTTCCAAATAATTCAACTCTCCTTGAAAAAAGTAAAAAAATGGTGCTGCATTGATTTCTGCTGCCAGCTCCATCCCGTCAACAACCTTAATACGCGCAGCCTCAATTTTCCCTGAAGAGGTAAGTTCATCCGCCTGTAAACTTAGTTTTTTAAGTCGAACTAGTTCGGCACTCATCTAAATATTCCTTATACGGTCATATCGTTGAAGCAAGCCCGAAGACGAAAAAATTTTTAGTTTCCCTGAGTAATTAAACCTTTGAAGAAAAGTCCAAACTCTTGGGGCATGTAATCCTGGATCAAGCCAAAGTAACGATCCCAAGGTGCAACTGGAAGTCGCTCTCGACTTTGATAGTACAAAGCTGTTTCTGAATGTTTCCAATGTTCTTGCAAGAAAGTTTTGAGCGGGGAAGCATCTCCCAATCCTTCTAGGACAATAACAGGCGAACCGGAACCACGAGCATAATTTTCAAAATGCGCAATAATTTCCTGCCCACGATTGGCTGCTAGATACTTCTCTAAAAGAGCAGTTGCATGGAAATCAATCTTAATCCAATCGGCTAAATCTAAGAGGTCCCAATGTACGGCAACATCCATTTTATTGGAGTCATCAAGCACTAAACGAATGTTCAAATCTCCGGCTAACGTACGGATTGTCGACAAATAGTCTTTTGTAACATGCTCATTCACCTCTAGGTAAAAACGGCCTTCATGCTCTGGAAACAATTGAAGGAGCAATTTGAGCGCCATCGGGTAATTGAGGTAGTTTGAATCGACATTTTGTGTAAACATCAAAGCTGCTAGATTTTCGCGAGAGAGGTCGGTTTGCCGCTTCAAGAGCCTTATTGTCATCAGCACAGCAATAAGCGAAGCAAATCGAACCAAGATGGGAGGAACTCCCAATTGTTTGCATTGTTCGCTGATACCCCCAAAGCTGCGGCCCTCTGGATCAATAGACAGCATTTCAAATCCTTTAGTAGGGGGGTAAACGTCCATTGGCACCAACACATCCACGGATTCAGCTTTGACAGAAATCCATGAGACATACTCTTTTGCTTTCTCGCTCAATTGCTCCCATTCTTTAGTAAACAATCGAGAAAGTACTTCAGCAATCACCTGAGGGAAACAAGTGAGAGGGATCTTAGGAGGAACTAAGATCACAGCCAACTCCACTAATTTGGAACCATCTAGGATCTCCTCCAATTCTTTGGATAAATCAGCATCGGATAACGTTGCCATGTAATATGCTCCAAAAAAAGTAACAAACCTCAATTACTTAAGACGGTTCTCGGAGACTCAAATTAGCAAATTTGGTGTATTTTCCAATAAACGCCAATTTTTTCATTCCAGTTTCGCCATTACGGTGCTTGGCGACAATAATTTCAGCGATCCCTTCATCTTCAGTGTTTTCGTTATACACTTCGTCACGATAGATGAACATAATTATATCTGCGTCTTGCTCAATTGCTCCTGATTCTCGCAGGTCCGACATCATTGGACGTTTATCGGCCCGCCGTTCAAGATCTCGATTTAATTGAGATAAAGCGATTACTGGTACATTGAATTCTTTGGCAATGGCCTTCAAAGTTCTTGAAATCTCCGCAATTTCTTGTTCACGAGACGTGACACGGGAAGCAGTTCGCATCAGTTGAAGATAGTCCACTATAATTGCTCCCAAGGTGCCATATTCTGCTTGAATCTGCTTAGCAATACGGCGGATGTGGAAAGGGGTGATTGCAGGTTCGTCATCAATCAACATAGGGGCTTCCATCATTTTAGAGGCCGCGACAGCCAATTTATCCCAATCTTCTTGGTCTAAACGGCCTGTTTGAATTTTATGACTATCCACTTCACCATTACTGCATAACATCCTTAATGCCAACTGTTCTTTCGGCATCTCCAAGCTAAAAATAATGATCGGAAGCTGTGCCGTTATAGCTGAGTAAAACCCTACATTGAGAGCAAATGCTGTTTTTCCCATCGAGGGGCGGGCAGCGATGATGATCAAATCCGACTTCTGGAGCCCATGCGTCAGTTCGTCCAGTTCGATGAATCCTGTAGGCACACCTGTAACCGTCTGTGGTGCAGCCGAGCGTTGCTCAAGCCTCTCAAAGGTAGTGAGTAAGATATTTTTGAGATGATCATAACTGCGGTTTGCTGATTTAGATTCAATGGCCTGCAACGATTCTGTCGCTTGTTGGATAAGGATGGCGACATCTTCGTGGGATTCCTTTCCCTGTTTTGCAATTTCGTTTGCAGCCGTAATGAGTTCTCGTAATCGACCTTTTTCGCGAACTATTTGGGTGTAATAATCGACGTTTTCAACCACAGGGGTGCTTTGGGCCAATTCCACAAGATAGTTGGCACCGCCGGTCTGGTCCAATTGATTTCGATTTCTGAGAAAAGTTCCCAGTGTAACTTCGTCAATCGGTTCGCTACGCTCGGAAAGCTCGAACATAGCTTCGAAAATTCGTTGGTGTGCGGGAGAGAAAAAGTCAGAGGAAGATAGAGATTCTGAAACTTGTAGCAAAATCTCATTTTTTAAAATGATTGCCCCTAAAATTGCCTGTTCGGCAAATTTGTCATGGGGCAATAATTCGGTTGGTAGGTTGGGTGAGGACATCAGCCCTCCAAGGAAGAACGCTTCAAACCTAAAGGTTCCAACGTTTATTCAGCAACAGGAGACTCAATCGCCTCTTCGGTTTCCTCAACACTTACCTCTTCGACAGGGGATTCCTCCAAGATCTGCGCTTCTGGGGCAGGTGTTTCAGCTTCGATCAATTCTGCAATCACTTTGACATGGACTTCAACCTTAACTTTCGTATGAAGTTTGATACTAACGGTATGAGTGCCTACCGTTTTGATCGGCTCATGAGGCAAAATATCTTTGCGTGTCACTTGGAAATCTTTTTCTACCAAAAGGTCTTCCAACTCTTTGTTGGTGACGGATCCAAATAGACGGCCACTAGGACCTGCTTTCTTAGTGATTTCAAGGTCGATCTCTTTCAGTTGGCCAGCTAAAATTTGGGCTTTTTCAATAGCAGCTTGGCGTAACTTTTCAACGTACTCCAAACGATGCTGTAGTTCTTTGTTGCGTTTGCTAGAAGTCAGGATTGCTTTGCCCTGAGGAATCAAATAATTGCGAGCGAATCCTGGTTTGACCTGCACTTGATCTCCCAAAACCCCTACATTCGGTATATCTTCTGTTAAAACGACTTTCACAGCTCATCCTCGTAATAATGATGTAAATAGATTTGGTAGGAGGCTACCATGTGAAAAAAAAAACATGTCAAGATTCTGGTGGAACATAGCCTTCCGTATAGGAAATCAATGCAAGATTTCGTGCACGCTTCACGGCTGTTTTTAACATACGTTGATAAGGTGCCGAGACTCCTGAAATGCGACTAGGAATAATTTTTCCACATTCCGTAATGTAGTTTTTCAACATGTCCACATCTTTATAATCTATGTGTTTCACTCCAGCCTCTTTGAAGGGGCAGTATTTGCGTCTACGTGGAATTAATACTTTTTTCTTACGTCCGTTTTTGTTTGCCATGTTTTCTCCTCAGTTTACAGCGTGGTTTCTTGATGAGCAGTATCTACTATTTCACCTGAAGGTAAATTTTTTTCCTCTGTGTCCGTCGTATTTGACACTTTAGGACCAGATAAGTCGAGAAAGAGCTGAGCTGCCTTTTCGATATCCTCAACTGCAATAGTTTGAAACCGTAAAATTTCATCGGCAAACCTATAATACTGCTGCAACTCATTTAACATATTTCCATCCCCTGCAATATAGAGAATGTGATAGACGCCATACTGTTTTTTCTTGATCGAATAGGCAAGCCGCCGACGTCCCCAAAGATGGTATCGCTCTACAGTACCATTGAAACGTGCAATTACTGCCTTCGTTTTTTCAAGTAAACCTTCCTGGTCTTCTTCAGATAGATCAGGGTTGGTTATAATAACTGATTCATATCCTTTCATCAGATTACCTTTTCCTTTCGAGTGAAGCCTGTTTTGTACAGACAAGGAAATGGGATTCACCGCAGTTTAGCGGGATTTTCCCTTTAAACATTAAAACGAAAGTGAACGATATCACCGTCCTGGACAATATAATCTTTTCCTTCCAGACGCCATCGACCTGCTTCTTTGACAGCAGTCTCAGATTGTAATTCGTCCAAATCGCTATAATGAAACACTTCAGCTCTTATGAAGCCTTTTTCAAAGTCCGTATGGATTTTTCCAGCAGCTTGAGGGGCATAGAGTCCTTGCGGAATGTTCCAGGCTCGAACTTCCTGCTTTCCGGCAGTGAAGAAAACGATTTGACGGAGTAGCGTATTGCATGCATGAGTTAATTGAACAAAACCAGATTGTTCAATACCCAAATCGTCCATGAATAGTTTTGCTTCTTCCAAGTCCATATCTGCCAGCTCAGCTTCAATCTGAGCACATATTTTAATCATTTCTACCCCATCTTCGTCAGCCTGACGTTTTAGGAGTTTGGCGTAATCAGTATCTTCGGTTAGTCCTTCCTCAGCAACATTAGCTACATAAAGCGCAGGTTTCATAGTAATGAGGTTAAGTGTTTGAATCACGGACCATTCTTTTTCGTTCCATTCCATTCCACTGGCAGGTTTCCCTGCACCCAAGTGGACAATTATCTTTTGTAAAATTGGGAGCGTTTCGGCGATTTCTTTGTTTCCTTTAGCCTGTCGAGTCGCTTTTTCTAACCTACGTTCTACTTGCTCCAAATCAGCTAGGATCAATTCTGTTTGGATCACTTCAAGATCATCAAGCGGATCTGTTTTGCCAGCGACGTGAACGACGTTGGGGTCGTCAAAACATCGAACCACATGAACAATAGCGTCAATTTGTCGAATGTGACTTAAAAATTGATTGCCTAAACCCTCACCTTTACTTGCACCTTTAACTAAACCAGCAATATCCACTACTCTCAAAGTGCTAGGAACAACCTTCTCCGGCTCAATCAAATTTACTAAACGCTCAAGGCGTGGATCCGCTACTGGAACGATTCCCACATTGGGATCAATGGTACAAAAAGGATAATTAGCAACTTCTGCTTGGGCTTTGGTTAAAGCTCGAAATAAGGTTGATTTCCCAACATTGGGTAATCCGACGATACCAACTTCCAATCCCATAAGTGTCTTCCTCAAAAACTACAGCTAAGTGCGATACGCGCATTCAAGCTCCAAATGAATCATTTTCAAAAGAAGAACCGCGTATGAATCGAAGGACTCGCTCAACTATTTGACTCTGAACGGCATTCAGTTGCTTGAGACTAGCACCAGTCCAATTACTTAATACATAATCCTTAGCCTGGCTTTCTCCAGGGGGGCGACCGATTCCCACACGGATTCTTTTGAAATCTTGAGTGCCGAGATGATTGATAATGGATTTGACGCCATTGTGGCCACCATGCCCCCCATTGACCCGCAACCGAACCTTCCCGAGCGTTAAGTCCAAATCGTCGAAGATAACAAGAGATTGCTGCGGAGGAATCTTGAAGAATTTGAGACAGGCGGACACGGCTTGGCCACTATTGTTCATGTAAGTCATCGGCTTGAGAAGGAGAAAATCGTTGTCATCCAAGCTCGACTTTACAAATTCAGCATTAAATTTTTCGCGAAACGAAGCGATATGCAAATGCTTAGCAATCTCATCGACCATCATAAAGCCTGCATTGTGCATATTTTTTGCGTAGGAATCACCAGGATTCCCCAGCCCAACGATAACCTTCATAGCAATACTACACGATTACTTCCGGCGTCCGACAATAGAAATAACACTATAATTTTGACGGGCACGCGCTGTTACTTTTTCAGGATATTTTAACTCACTAACCCTCATGGTTTCACGAAGATCCAAGTGAGAAACATCAGCCTCGATATATTCGGGAATATCACTTGGAAGACATGTAATCGGCACATCTCGAATCACCATTTGCAAGACTCCTCCTTTTTTCACTCCAGGAGATTGTCCAACGATCTTCAGAGGTACCTTCAAATTCACCGGCTTTTCCGGGTCCAATTTGCGAAAGTCAATATGTATTAAATCCTCTTTGTAAGGATGTTGTTGAATTTCTTGAAGCAATACATAGTGCAGGGAGGTTTCACCACTTTTAGAATCAGTCACTTGGAGGGGAAGTAATTGATGGGTCCCTGTAAGCTGAGATAAGATGCGACGTGTGGGTTCTTCTTCCATTTCCAGCATGACAGAAAGATTGGGGCCGTAAAGAACAGCAGGAATCTTTTCTTCACGTCTCAACTGACGATTGGCGGCTTTTCCTTTGACGTGACGTATGTTTGCGGATAGTTGCACTTCAGACATCCGGACTCCTCTTTAAAAAAAGGTTAGAAAAAATAAACTTCCCTTATATTCCATTTTTCCTTTTGCCGTCAACCCCTAATTTGATTTCTATTGCAATCTATTGGGAATTCTTTTATTTAAATCCTCTAAATATTTACGTTTCTTTAATGGGGAGGCGCTATGGGAATCAAAGGCATATTACAAAAAGTAAAAGAGCGTTTTTGGACATCCACCATGGATGTGGCTGAAGCTAAAATTTTAGCCATGCTTTCAGTAATTTATTCAGACGACAAAAATGATATTGAACGAGAAATAGGACTGTTAAAGGCGCTCTGTTCTTTCGACGCAAGACTGATAGACATCAATCTCGAAAATCAAATTGAAGAATTCAAACAATATGGGGGAAACTTAGATCACTTATTCAATAATTTGGCAGAAGCTATACTCGGGCGCGATGATCGTATTGACTTATTGTCTTCTGCATATTTATTGGCATCAATCGATGGACATATTTCGAAGGAAGAGACACAACTTCTCCATCGATTAGCCAATACCTTGCGGATGACGCTCGAAGAAATCAATACGGTGCGAGAGCACTCGCAGTATATCGCAGATACCTTGAATGCAAACCATATTGCAGAGGAGGGCAGTACCGACTCTTCAGAAGTCTCATTACCGCTTAATGAAGCAAAAGTGTTGGCTATGCTCTCAGTAATTCGATCTGATCACAAGACCGCAACAAACCGGGAGATGGGGCTACTTACCGCATTGTGTTCATTTGATAAACGGTTAATCGCTGTTGATTTAAAGACTGCTCAAGAACATTTTGAACGTTATCAAAATAATCTGGACGCTTTGTTTTTGTTGCTTTCGGAAACCGTATTAGAACGGTCGGGGCGTCTGGAACTATTATCATCTGCGTTTTTGCTTGCCCGGATCGACGGGCAGATTTCTTATGCCGAACAACAAGTCTTGGATCGTTTGGCAAAGGCTCTTCATATGACTTCAGAAGATATTGAATCTATCGAAAGCCATTCTCAAACCCTTGTCGATACCATGAAAGAACTGCGCGTGTTGGCATAAATAAGGATGTTCATCATGACCACGCACCCATCAGCTTCCTATTCCTCTCACCACAAGTTAATCAAGAAACTAATCAATAGCCAAAAAATCGAAGCGGTACGCGGACTTTTAAAAGAGCTGTCCCCAGTTGAGATTGCGAATAGTCTGCTACAACTCAAACTCAAGCATCAATTGATTTTATTGGAGAATCTTCCAAAAGAGTTAGCTTCGGAAACATTGGCACACCTTCAACATTATTCTCCCATTCTAGAGGAAATCGTACGGCAAATGACCACCGAGCGATTAGGAGAATTGATTGAAGAAATGGATGGGGATGATGCTGCCGACATGATTTCTGTAGTGGATGAGATCGATCAAGCGAAGGCCGGTCAGGTCTTAGAAGTATTGCCAGTTAAAGAACGTCAGGAAATCACGAACCTTTTACAATATGATGAGGATTCTGCCGGCGGGATCATGGATCCGAATGTTGTGGCAGTAGAACAAGATCAAACTGTCGAGCAAGCAATCCAAAGCATTCGGACTTATATCGAACAAGAAGAACTTGATACCTTTTATGCAGTTTACGTCGTAGACGAATATCGGCATCTCATTGGCATGGTGAGGGTGGCGCAGCTATTGCTTTCTGGTCGCAATACATTAATCAAAGGATTGATGGATCCGAATGTTGTGGCTGTTGATGTTGATGTCGACCAAGAACAGGTCGCGCATATTGCCCAGGAATACAATCTTGTAGTGATCCCAGTGATCGATAAATACCTGAGGTTGGTTGGAAGGATTACGATTGATGATATCATTGATGTTGTTCATGAAGAGTATCAGGAGGATATCGGACACATTGCTGGAACTGGCTCAGAAGAGGTACTGGAAACCTCAGTTTTCAAGACTTCGCGTGATCGACTTCCATGGTTATTGCTTGGGTTGGGGGGAGGATTTTTAGCAGCGATTGCGATGAGCGGTTATGAAGAAGCTCTTTCTGGAATACCCGAAGTGGCTTACTTCATTCCCCTTATTGCCGCTTTGGGAGGAAATATTGCAATTCAGTCCTCATCGATTGTTGTTAGAGGGTTGGCTACCGGCGAAATCCGAACCGGTGATTTGTTTTACCGGCTTTGGAAAGAATTGCGTGTAGGGTTCTTGAATGGCGGGGTCTGCTCCCTTCTTCTTGTGGCAATTGCATGGCTGATAACCAGCGATCCAAAAATGGGAATCGTTACAGGTATGGCATTATTGGTCGTTGTTGCGGTCGCAACTATCGTAGGATCGGCAGTACCGATCTTGCTGAAACGTTTAAATATCGATCCTGCACTGGCCACAGGACCGTTTATCACAACGGCCAATGATATCTTAGGAATCATTATCTATCTGATGATCAGCTTCAGCGTATTAGACATTCCAGTCGCATAATGAGCAATCGCAATTATTCCAACACTTCTTCATCTTCTGGACGCCAAGCTGGATCAACAATACACAAGAATTTCAAATCGGAAGTTCCGGTATTGTGTATGTATTGTACCGATTGAGGTGGAATATAAACGGCCTGACCCGAATGTACAGGTTGTGATTCGTCGTCAATATACATCACTCCTTCTCCTTCTAAGAGATAATATACTTCTGAAGTTTTCAGGCGATGTTGAAAGGTTTTCATACGGGGCTTAACGACCGCATGTGCTAAACTGTAGCCTAATTTCAACTCTGCTTTATCTGGATGAAGTATTTCCCTTAAAATACTGTCGTCTCCAGCAATGAATTCTTCGCAATGATCTAAATCTTTGATCCACATGTTTTCTCCATGTTTGTAATAATTTTTCGTTACCCTCAACAAGCCTCGGTATCGAGTTTTAGCCTAGCTTCTATAGCTGGCAAGGCAACCCAAGGTAAAGGGATAGAAAAGTTTTGAAAAGAATCCAGTTAAGATTCTTTTTGGATGAATTTGACAATATGCGGTACGACAAAACGAGGTGTGAGTCGTAGTGATGACACCAGCAGCTTATTCATGACGCCAGGGATTACTAAGGCTTTGTTGTTCATCAAGCCGTGATAACCTGCTTCTGCAACGCGAGCTGCATCCATTAAAACCAATGTTTTTCCGCTAACTAACCGAGATTTTTCCATCGCTGCCGTTTTTTGGAAATCAGTGACAGTCGGGCCAGGACACAAGGCCGTGACGCTAATTTCTGTGTCTGCCAATTCATTATTAAGCGCTTCCGAAAATGAAAGGACATAGGCTTTGGTTGCATAATATACGGCCATTAGTGGGCCTGGTTGAAAAGCAGCAGTCGAGGCAACATTCATGATTTTACCACTACCCTGTTGACGCATATCTCTTAAAAACAATTTGGTGAGATGAGTGAGAGTGACAACGTTTAGTTGTATCATGCTCAGCTCTTTCTCTAATTCTGTATCGACAAATGAACCATACCTTCCATATCCAGCATTGTTCACCAGAACGTCAATTGAAATGCCTGCTTGCTGCACTTCCTGATAAATTTCTTCGGGAGCAGATGCTTCTGAGAGATCTTTAGAAATGACCAAAGTGTCAATGCCATATCGGGTGCCTAAGTTTTTTGCCAATTCATGGAGTTTTTCGGAACTACGAGCTATTAACACCAAATTGTATTTATCTTGGGCGAATAAGAAACTCAGTTCGTAACCAATTCCACTGGATGCTCCTGTTATTAATGCTGTTTTTGCTGCCATAGTATTCCCTCATGAAAATTTTTTGTTTAAAAAATTAGCAATGTATATCACCTAGTGAAGGATTCTTGATGTAGAACCTGTCTCAAATGCTTGTCAAATGAATTCAAGGTATCAGACTAAGGGAATAAAGGCAGGTTTGCTACACGATAGATATACTGTAACTCAATTGGGAAGGTGCCTATGCTTACCAAAGATTTGCTACGCCATACTAAACATAAAGGCCGGGTGCGACCATTGCTGATCAATCCCAAAGACGAAACCCTGCTAGGTGTAGCCCAGCAACTGATCGATTTGTTTAAGGCTAGTGTTGGGGAAACTCGTGAATCACTTTTAGAAAGCAGTAAGCAGGTCATTGATGTCAGCGCTTGTGAAGCAAGTATTGCACGTGGTTTCGAAAAACTATTGTTGGATCGCACTGAATTCGATTCTGCTCCTAAAGAAGAATTGTTTGCATTTCGAAAGAATTTATTCACTCGAACTAGTCAATTATTAGCCCAAGAAAATTTCTTAAACTTAAGGGCATATCAGACACGAGTCCAACAAGAGTTTGCTCATTCCGCAAAAGCCCTTGGACATCAGCTTTATCGAGATTTACCTTTGTACCAACAAGTCTTGGCGTGCAAGCCTTACTCCGCTGAGAATTTGTTGCATCGATACAATTGTGCCCAGGTTCAAGGATTGCTGATCCGTTGCAATAGTTTGGAGTTGTATGTGACCAGTTCCCAATCGCCTCAGTTGCGTCAATTGTGCAAGTATCTCCGTTTCCACCAACTGCTTGCCCGTATTCAAAAGGATGAATATGATGAGGAAGAATACAAAATTATCATCGATGGCCCTTTGAGCTTATTTTATCAAACTCAGAAATATGGATTGAATCTCGCCTTATTTTTTCCTGCGATCTTGCACCAACCGGAATGGGAACTCTCTGCTGAAATCCAATTGACTAAAACCAAGACCTATCGTTTGGAAATTGATGATTCCTGCGGAATCCGCTCGCATTACCATCAATTCTTGGCATATGTGCCGGAAGAGATCGAAATGTTTCAGCAGAACTTTCAAAATAAGACTCCCGATTGGACACTCGAACCCGCTTCGGATTTCATTCCTTTGGAGGGAGAGCTTTACTGTTTTCCGGATTACACCCTTAAGCATGTTTCAGGAAAGAAAGTATCTATGGAACTTTTTCATGCGTGGCATTCTTCTCATCTCACGATGCGTTTGGAACAATTGAAAGCCCTGTCGCAACCGCCTCTGATTATCGGAGTAGTCAAGTCACTGCTGAAAGACCCTTTGGTAGAAGAAGCCTTGTCGTACTCAGAATATTTCGAACAATATGGATTTGTGTTTCGGCAAACTCCCACGATTGATAAGATTTTGCCTATTCTAGCTAAAATTACTGGTTAGAAGGTAATGCAGGAGGGCGTCAAATCATAGCATCAGCGCGGTCATTGTTGGGATAGAAAGGGTTTCGGCAGGTTTAAGCAAGAGGGTTGTGTAGTAGAGAAGCATCGTTGCAGAAATTCCAGCCATCGTCGCATAAATTTTCCAATGGGTTGGATAGTTCGCCAGAACAAGCCAGTTCCGCCATCCGTGAGATGCCTCTTGAGAGACGTGCTGCCACATCACTTCCATTGGTGGCAGATGATGTTCTAGGTCTTTGAGATCGCCACCTTTTTGTTCAAATTCTTCTTGGATCAGTTTTCTCAATTGATCTTCTTCAATCATAACGGTTCCTTAAGAATGAATGATAAATTCTGTTGATAAATATAACGAACCGAGAACAAAAAGTAGGCCATAACTATTTGCAAATCTCAATTTTTGTCGTGAAAAAAGCAGCGGTAGCTTTTTCAAAAAGTCTCTGCTAAGTCTTCCCCAACGAGTGAAGTGCTTTCGCTCGGCTTTTGCAATCGATTACAAAGAGGAGGACTATGAGGCTCAACAAAAGTTTATTCATCTTGGCTACAGGCATAATTTTGAGCATCGGAATGGCATTCGCTTCCTGGCCAATATATGCCAATCCTTATGGCACCGATTTATTTGTGCGAGGCTCCATGAATAATTGGAGCACTGCTAACAAAATGGAAGACTTGGGCAACAATCGTTTTTCAGCAATTTTAGTACTGCCAAAGGGCCCCTTGGAATTCAAAGTGGCTGAGAAAGATTGGCAGATCATTGCCAACTTTGGAGCTGACAAAGAGGCAGAAATCAACTTGGATTCAAGCAAAGTGCTCAAGGGGGGCGGTGACAATTTGAAGCTTTCTATTCCAGAGCGTGCTCCATACGAATTCATTTTGGATGCATCTCAAAGCGAGACGCCCACCTTGATGGTAAAACCTGCTCAGGTGGCGATTATTCATTACATCCGCAAGAAAGAGGATTATGACGGCTGGGGGTTACATCTTTGGGGGACGGCCATCGCGCCCTCAGAAGCTACCCAATGGGATGCTCCTAAACCGTTTACCTATAAAGACGAAGCTGGGCGCTATGCGATCATTCGGCTACAAGATCCTACTAAACCGATCAACTTCATCATTCACAAAGGCAATGAAAAAGACCATTTAGGACGCGATATGACTTTGAATACATCTAAAGAAACTCCTGAAATCTGGATGGTCGAGGGGAGTGACACGAAATTCACCGAAGAAGATGCCGCAATGATTGAAGCTGGAGCCGTTGGTGATTTGGGAAAAGCCCAAGCCCGTTGGATTTCTCGTACCAGCATCATTTGGGAGTTGGATGAAATCGCAGGCCTCACGCCATACCTTTATTATCATCCTGAAGGTGACATCTTTTCCGATGACAATGGTGATTTGAAAGTGGGACCAGGCGGTGAAGTGTTCCAATTGACCTTCAACGGGTTTGTGGGTGACGGTAATGATTCCACCTTTGATAAAAAGCTGGCTTATCTGTCTTATCTGGAAGGGCGTGCCCGTATCGATACGAGCACTTTACGTAACATTGAAATTTTACTTACAGGGCGTTTGGCGATTGCGTTGCGCAATCAAGCTGGCCAATTAGTGGATGCCACGTCATTGCAAAGGGCAGGTATTTTGGATGATTTTTATACCTATAGTGGCCCTCTCGGTCCCATTGTAGAGAAAGAGAGAATCGCCTTGCGTCTTTGGGCGCCTACGGCTCAGGAGGTGGTGTTGCACCTTTATGATTCGCCGACTTCTGGAGAAATCAAAGGTAGCCCGATTCGAATGCAACGCGTCATGGATCGCAACAACTGGACTGGTGTATGGGAACTTAGTGCACAACGCGATAGCCTTCTGAATCGATATTATGCCTTTGGAGTGAAGGTAATTGTGCGTTCAGGAGAATTGGTCACCAATTTGGTAACGGATCCATATTCTCTGAGCTTATCGACGAATAGCACTCGCAGCCAAATCGTGGATTTAGATGCCTCCCAATGGAAGCCTCAAGGTTGGGATAACTTACAGAAACCCGACTTTGGTACGCCAGAAGACATCGTGATTTATGAGCTGCACCTGCGTGACTTCAGTATTTCTGATCAAACGGTTCCGGAAAAGCACCGAGGCACTTATATGGCTTTTACGGAAACGCAATCCAACGGTATGAAACATCTCACAGCTTTGGCTGAAGCTGGGTTGACACATCTGCATCTGCAACCGTTGTTTGACATTGGCACCATTGAAGAAGATCGCAGAAAGCAAAAGCTGCCCCAAATTCCTACCATGGCTGCCCCAGATTCTTCCGACCAGCAAGCTGCCATTGCAGCTGTGAAAGCAAGTGATCCTTTCAACTGGGGGTATGATCCCTACCATTACACCACCCCGGAAGGGAGTTATGCGACCCAACCAGATGGGGGGAATCGTCTGTTGGAATTTCGACAAATGGTAAAAGCATTGAATGCCGCTGGCCTGAGAGTGGTGATGGATGTTGTCTACAATCATACAAATGCTTCTGGTCAAAATGATCGCAGTGTATTGGACAAAGTAGTTCCCGGTTATTACCACCGTCTCGATAATGATGGGAATGTGCAAACAAGCACCTGTTGTGAGGACACCGCGACGGAACACAACATGATGGAAAAGCTCATGATTGACTCTCTGATCACTTGGACTAGAGACTACAAAATCGATGGTTTTCGTTTTGATCTCATGGGGCATCACACGACGACCAATATGAAAAATGTCCGCGGTGCGATTGATAGCTTAACCATGGAAAACGACGGTGTGGATGGAAAAAACGTGTATGTCTATGGAGAGGCATGGAGGTTTGGTTCTTTGGACGGCATCTTGACGACAGAGGCAGCCCATCAAGTCAACATGTACGGATTGAATATAGGTAGTTTCAATGACCGCATCCGCGATTCGGCACGAGGTGGAAGCGTGTTCGATCATCCGTCCAATCAAGGGTTTCTCACTGGGCTATATTATGACCCCAATGAAGCACCAGAAAACTCAGGGATGCCATCTGATGCGGCTGGAAGAAAACAACTTCTCTTAAACCATGCAGACAATGTGAGAATTGGTATGGCGGGAAATCTCCGAGATTACCGTTTCATGGGCTATGAGGGAAAAATCGTCACCGGAGCTGATATCAATTATCGAGGCAACTTAAATGCGGGATATGCAGCGTCTCCTAAGGAAACGATCAATTACATTTCGGTGCACGACAATTACACGTTGTGGGACTATATCCAGGCTAAAGCCGCCTTTCGGATGACGAGCCGCGATCCTCAAACTGAACCTCTGCAAGGTCGAGTTCGGATGCAAAATTTGGGTCTGAGCACAATTGCTTTGGGACAAGGTATTCCATTCTTTCATGCCGGAAGTGACATGCTACGCTCTAAATCTGGCGACACGGATAGTTATAATTCTGGTGACTGGTTCAACGTTTTAGATTTCACTTATGAACGTAACAATTGGGGGGTTGGCCTTCCAATAGCCGAAAAGAACGAAGGGCAGTGGCCATTCTGGGGACCACGACTTGCCGATACTGCGATAACTCCTAAAAAACCGGAAATTCTCAAAGCCGTGGAACACTTCCGAGAAATGTTGAGGATTCGGAAAAGCTCGCCCCTTTTTCGCTTGCGTACTGCCGATGACATAAAAAAACGAGTTCAGTTTCTCAATGCAGAGTTGGGGACTGATCAGATTCCAGGTTTGATCGTCATGACCATTGCCGATGATATTCCAGAATTGGCTGATCTTGATCGGGGTATAGAGTTTATTGCCATTGTGCTCAACGCTACAACTCAAGCAGTGACTTTTCAGCACGAGGAGTTCAAGGGCCGTTCACTCAGACTACACCCTATCCAGCAGCAGTCTGTGGATGTGATCGTTAAAGCTACCCAATTCGTTGCCGATACCGGAACCGTAGTGATTCCCAACAGGACAACGGCCGTTCTGGTACAGACCCGATAGCCGTTGTTTGAAGTTAAAAAAGGAAATCTATCATTGAGGGCGACTCACAATGGCTCGACATCTTCATATAGCAGTGGGTCGTCTGTATGAAGAATTTCTCCTGGTTTGAAGGAAAGTTTCTTCAATTGTAGGAAAAAAGAAAATTCGTCTTTATCATGGCAGACCACACGCCCTCGTACGACTTCTCGATATTCATTTTTTTCTTCATCTTCCACATAGACCCATTGGGAAACATATTGTTCGCGGATTTCTCCGATGGTCATCATTTGCGGCATAAGCCATCTCCTATGGTGATGTGCTTGTTGGCTATGATCATAAAACATAGATATTCCCTTCTTCTTCGGAATCGGCAGTATGGAGAATCGCAATATGCCTTTCGGGTAGCAAAACCATCCGTTGAACCAATGCTTCTCGATCCGTCGTATGCCATCGTACAATCCCTCGCACGACTTCTAGATTTTCATCGGTTTCGGTCTCGGCAATGTAGACCCAACGCGATTCATAGGTTTGTTTGATTTCCTCGATTGTCATCAACTGCGACATAAACTACCTGAATTCCTTAAACTTGTTGTAGAGACCGTAAGACTCGTTCCAATAATCCGTTGAGCAAAATGAAAGTAGGAAATGTGCTCAACGGCATTTTCGTTTCGATAAATTTTTTTGAATTAGCAATGCAGAGAAAATTCATATTTCTGACAGATTTTCCTCCACCTTCTGCTATCTCTGTGCCAAGCCTTCAGAAACATTGAATAAGTTGGAAATCCTGTCTATTTTCCAGGTTTTGCCGCAATTTGTTCATAAACCGCACTTTTGGCACGAGATGTCCTTATTTTCAGCTTAGATTTCTCTTTTGAAACAAGAAGTCTCTTGTGCTGGGAGACCACATGTCAAAGCACAATCAGCCTTTCCTGATTCGTAGTAAATTAGGGCAAATCGGAAAGATGTGATAAAAACATCAACTGAAGTTAGAAAAACTAAATTTTTATTCACCTTTTTATCAGGACATATCATGCAAAGCTTTTTTCGAGACCATCCAATTCTAGTGGTAATTCTTATTCTCTGTACCGGCTTGGGAGCGCTGTTAGGTTACTTAGAGGTATTTATGGAAACCACCACATTTCGAGGAATTGTGGGGGGAGCTATGTTTGGGGCTTTTTGTGGAATCATCATTACAGTGACTCGGATGTTCAATCGGACAGAGTAGTTTTTCAGAGCGGATACTGGCTGCTTGATTTTAAGCCGCTTAGCTAGGAGATTTCTTTTTATTAAATGCTTTCAAATTCGCTCATTCTACCCCTCTACTTCGTTGTTATATTAATTGTGAGTTTTTTCTCTCATCGGTTAGAAGTTAGCTCTCTTTTCCTCTACAAATTCTTGGATAACATGGAGTTACAAAAGTTGTATATCGAATCGAGGTATTGTTGCAGAAACGTGCATGAAGCATGAGGAGTTTTGCGCAACTCACTCGAATAATGGACCATTTTTTAGGATTAAGGGTTATTTTAATAGAGTTTTTTCAAACTACTAAATAATATCAAATTTTGCTGTTTATTTTAGTATTGTATACGATGTGACTTTACAATTTGTGGGGCTTAAGTGACTTTCAAAAAATGCTTCAAAAAATGTTGAAAATGGTTCTGTTGCTCCAAACTTTTTGGTACTTTTTGCTTATGCACAACACGTTCTTAACTTTTTCTAAACATTAACTCATTGATTTAAAAATGGGAATTAAAAGCTGCCAAATTTCTGTCAATTTTGTTCAGATCTCAGGCTTGACATTTGGAAGAGATTTGTGTGTTTTTGACGAACCTGCTGTGCTTATTGAATTGAGTGTCTGTTCCTACCATTTGCACTTTTCAGGTTTTGAATTTTTCTTTCAATCCATTGATATTTAAATTTTTTTTAGCGATTTGTGAATTATACATTCCCTTCGCTTTGATTCTGAACTATCAAAATTCCGATGCAAAATTTTGACGCTCGACATTGCATTCCAAATAGCCTCATTCCAACTAAAATTCTCTGGTTTCACCCACCAGCGTGTTCCTCTTCAAAAATAGTTTTTCCTTACAATAAGTTAACAAAAATTGTGCCGATTTTGGCGTGCAAAAAGGTCTTTGGTTAATTAGCATCTGATGTTATTGATGCATTTGTTTCCATTGCGAATTTTCGCTGCGCTATATAGTTCGACACACGGACGTGTCTACGGTGGGGTCCACGGAAGGACCCCTTTTATTTTGTTTTATAAGGCTGACAAATCATTGCCTTTTTAGTACATACCTCACTTTTCAGTTTAAACGTAGTGTGATAGATTGAGTTTAGAACTGAGTTGGTATTCTGCCAACTATTTTCGCAACTTTTTTCTGGATACTCCTCATGATTCTCTCCGACTTGCATCCGAATCCAATTGTGGAATTTGAAACTTGGTTCCAATTGGCAAAACAAACACCACTCCCTAATCCTAACTCTATGAGTTTAGCGACAGCTACCAAAACAGGTAAACCTTCTGTCCGTATCGTTTTACTCAAATCTTATGGAGAAGAAGGCTTTGTTTTTTATACCAATTACGACAGTCGCAAAGGGAAAGAAATTCTAGAAAATCCTCAGGTTGCGCTTTTGTTTCACTGGGATTTTTTACAACGACAGGTGCGGATAGAAGGACGGATTGAAAAAGTACCACGTGAACAATCAGCGGCTTATTTTCATTCTCGACCGCGGGAAAGTCAGCTGGCTGCTACGGTTTCTGCTCAAAGCCAGCTGGTGCCTGATTGGCAAGAGCTAGAAAACAGTTTGTCTGATCTTCGGTCGCGTTATGATGGGCAAGAAATTCCACTTCCAGATTTTTGGGGAGGCTATCGAGTGGTGCCTGATCAAATGGAATTTTGGATTGCAGGAGAATACCGTCTCAACCATCGTTTTTGTTATATTCGGAAGGGAGAACAATGGGAACGTATGGTATTGGCCCCTTGAAAAATGAGATCCCTCAATGGTCAGGGCGCAATGGCATGGAACTGCAAATGCATTCAACCGATGCGTTGGATGTGCGAAAGATGCCGCAGGCGGGCTTGGAACCTAAGCATTATTTGACGGAGCCAAAAGACTTTGGACCATGTCGAGAAATACGTCGAGGTCGAAGGGTTTATATAAGATATGATTGGCCCCAAACACAGTAGCACTTTCTAAACTATCCACCCCGAACGTGTTGCGTTGTGCTGACATCGCAATGATTTTGACGTGTGGTGTTTCCTTTTTTAGCTCTAGAATGGTTTCCAACCCCCCTTTTTTCGGAAGCATGATATCGGTGATTACCAAATCAGCGGGATGTGCTCGGTATTTTTCCAAGCCAATTTCACCATCGCCTGCTTCTTCGATGTGATATCCTTTTTGTGCGAGCAATTCCTTCAAGCCAAAGCGAAAATTCGTGTCATCTTCAATCAACAAAATCCGTTTCATCTCCTTCACCCCCGGTTTTTAAATTATTCAGCATTCTTTTGAGCCATTTCCCTCAATGGATTGGCCTTACCCACGCTTGGTTTCCATTTTGCTCTTCCCTGGCAGGGGTTGTCCTCCATTGGGGGGGTGTTTCTCCCAAACCGACCTTTTCAAAGATTGTTCTTGGGAAGAACTCGCTTTTTTCAGGTCGTCCTTAGGAGGAATTGACTGCGTTTATGGTGAGATGGTCAATGACGCCTATAGCAATTTTTGTCACGCGATCCACCGATAGGAAAGATCTGATGTTATGGCATAATTTTAGGGGAAAGTTAATTGGAAAGTCCGAGGAAATGGGATGGAGTTAAGGATGCAATTTAAATTTCCGGAATCGTTTGAGAGAATCCAGCAAGAGGTGCGTGTACCATCCAAAAATACAGGCGACGACGAGCCAAAGGTTATCGAGAAGATGAGTTGTCACGTTTTCCAAAGACCATGATGTAAAGAAACGATCTTTGGTAAGGATGTATTCGTATATGCAAGCCAAGATGAAGGGGAAGATCCATACCGAAAGGACATTGTGAGTCCAACTCCGATGATGGTCAAGCAATGGGGAAATCGCAACTAAGGCTAAGAGGGTAGCTTCCTCATAGTAGCCATAATAACTCAACACCAACAGGGTCAAGAAGATGGCTCGAAAAAACCAGCGCTGTGGCACAGAACTGATATCCAAATCAGGGAATAGGCTGAAAAAAACGGTTACTGCAAAAACTTGAGCCAATACTAAGGGTGGGGCGGGAATCCCGACGGGTCCACTCAACACCATGGCACTTGTTGTAACGGCAACTCCAGTGACCACTCCGCCAGTCACATGTCCCTTAAAATTCATGGCAACCTATATGCGCGAAAAAAAATCCCACTTGCCCTCATCCTTGAGGGGCAAGTGGGAGCCATAGCCAAAACTCACGAACATGGTCTGCTCGAAGCCGAGATCGCTTCCCTGCTTTCTCAGCTTTCAGTGATTGTTTTTGCAGTGGGTGTGCCATGCGTGGTTATTTTTTTCGAAAAGTGAAGTTGCTATCTAAATTGAAGCAACACCCGGTAAAAATTTCTCAAATTCATTATGATTTGTTATGGGATTCCCATTGTTTTGACACCAGAGGGATACTTTTTCCTAGCTTCTTTCCGGAGGGCGGCATTTTCTGACCCATACAAATTTTTGACTCATCAACAGGAGAGCAACAATGGAGTTGACATTATATCAAGTGGATGCATTCACCAATCGTGTATTTGCGGGCAATCCAGCAGCGATTTGTCCGTTGGAGGCATGGCTAGAACCTTCTCTGATGCAAGCCATTGCATCCGAGAACAATTTGTCAGAAACGGCTTTTTTTGTGAAAGCCGGCGATCACTATGAGCTGCGTTGGTTCACTCCTACTTTAGAGGTAGAACTTTGTGGCCACGCCACTCTGGCTTCGGCTTATATTTTGCTGAATCACCTCAGTCCTGAATCAGAGGTCATCCATTTCGAAACAAAGAGTGGGCGTCTGACCGTCCAACAACAAGGGGATTTACTCGTGATGGATTTTCCAGCGTTGCCTGTCACAGAATGCGAAAATCCTGGCGGTTTGTTTGAAGCGTTAGGGACAGATCCTAAACCGGTGTTTTCCAATGAGCGGGATTATATGGTGGTTTATGATTCTGAAGCCGAGGTGCATGCGCTACAACCGAATATGTTTTTGTTGCAAAAGTTGGATCGAAGGGCTGTGATGGCAACCGCTCCTGGAGATCAGGTCGATTTTGTGTCACGCTTTTTTGCACCAAAAGCTGGCATTCCGGAAGACCCTGTCACGGGTTCAGCCCACTGTTTGATGACCCCCTATTGGTCGCAGCGTTTAGAAAAAGAGTCATTGCATGCAGTACAAATTTCGCCTCGGAGGGGAGATCTGTTTTGCAAATCGATAGGAGATCGGGTGGAACTCGCGGGTTATGCCACTCTTTACCTTCAAGGAAGAATTTGGGTATAGTTGGGTAACGAATCATTATAGTGGGGAGAACAGTATGCTCAATAGCATCCTACAAATCGTGATCTACACTTCCTTATTTCTGGGGTTTTTCCTAATTGCCAAAAAGTTAAAAGATTTCCTAACTCCATATCAAATGGACGAAGAATTGACCCAGAAAGACAACATTGCATTATGTATCAGTGTGTCGGGGTATCTAGGGGCAACGGGTATTATTTTTGTGGGAGCCATGATGGGGCCTCAGCAAGAGTTATGGCGTGATGTGTTGTTGGTGGCTGGTTATGCCGGGCTAGGGGTTTTGATGCTCAATGCTGCACGGATCATCAATGACAAGGTCATCCTCTACAAGTTCTCGAACATGAAAGAAATTCTGGAAGATCGAAATTGTGGTACGGGCGCCGTGCAATTCGGTTCCTATGTAGCTTCCGGACTCATTATTGCGGGAGCCATTCATGGAGAAGGGGGAGGACCCCATACCACCATCATTTTTTTCTTATTGGGCCAAGTGTCTTTGATCGCATTTACTTGGGTTTATAACAAAATAACCCCTTTTGATATCCATGACGAAATTGAAGATGACAATGTGGCTGCGGGTGTGGCTTTTGGGGGGACTTTGATCGCTTTTGGAATCCTCATGATGAATGCAGCTTCCATCGAATTCACAAGTTGGATGGAAAGTCTGGGGTATTTCGCTTTGGATGCAGTGCTCGGTTTCATCTTTCTGCCCTTGATTCGTTTTTTCTTTGACAAGATGATTATTCCGCACGCCGACCTCAGTGAGGAGATCCAAACGGATCGCAACTTGGGAGCCAGCTTTTTGGAAGCCAGCATCGCGATCACGTTTGCAGCTGTGTTGTTCATGATCATTTGATGACCTGAGGATTGCTAACATAATTTTCCAAAATTATTATGGCTGAACAAAATCCACCCCGTCGAGCAACCCGACGTAATAAATCTTCATCAAAATCTGCAAAAGCTCGTCAGCGAAACCCTCCTAAGAAAAAAAGTGCCGGTTGGCTCCTGCTAGTGCTGATAGGTATCGGGCTGGCTAGCTTGACAATTGGTTTATACCTCTCCTCCGATTCCGCGGAACCGGAAGCGCACCAATTTTCTCCTGAGGGGCAAGTGATGGGCCCGATCAGTTTTGAAGAACAAACTCTGGTTGAAATCGAAATCAAACAAGAATTTCGAACTTCCGATGGTTGGAGTCAGGTGGTCACCGAAGTTTATGATGGCAAGGAGGCTTTTTTGTTTTCCTTCGACAAAGAGCTTTGGGCAGAAACTGGCCATGATTCGGATGGAGCTTGGGCAGAAAGCGAAACAGATTTGACCACTGAAATTTTACTCGATCCTGGTGATTATTATTTTTTGACGTATATGGACGAAGGCTATCCTCCAGAGGAACTGGGGGATATTACGTTCCGTTTGATGAGGAAGCGGGGTACATTCGGGCCCATGTTGTTCCTCACGATTGTGGCTGGCGTGATGGCATTTTTGATGGTGTTTGCCGCGCGAATTCCTCCTCTGTTCGCATGGTTTGTGTTGGCTTGTTTTGTGTTGGTTTTTGGATTTCTATTTTACGCGAGTTACACCGCAGCTTGGGCAAACCAATATGTTGGAGGGTATTACAGTCCTGGTATATTTGTGAACGTCAATTACTACGACAGTCGGAGTGTTCGGGAAGGTAGCGTGAGCGGTCCCCGACGTTTGCGTGATGAACAGAATAAAGGGAAATGAAAAAGGTCTGGATCCTCATTGCCTCGACCTTGATTGCGGGCATTTGTTCAATCATTTACGAACTTCTGATCAGTACTACATCTTCTTACTTTTTGGGTGATAGCGTAAAGCACTTCTCCATCACCATTGGCCTCTACATGATGGCAATGGGGATTGGTTCCTTCCTCTCTCGATACTTACAAAAATCACTACTTTCCAAATTCATTGCAATGGAGCTTGCTTTAGGCTGCTTAGGCGGAATGTGCGTCCCATTGCTCTATTTGGCATACGCCTACACGGATGGATATTATCCATGCATGATCGCTCTCATCTTAGCGATTGGGATTTTAATTGGTTTGGAGATCCCTTTGCTCACCCGACTGATGGGGAGCTACTACAAACTGCGGCTCAATATTTCGAACATTCTTTCGGTGGACTACTTCGGTGCTTTACTGGCCACGCTGTTATTTCCATTTTTGCTCTTACCGCTTTTTGGAATTTTCCGCTCTTCTTTAATCTTTGGACTCGTGAACATGGGGATTGGTATCTTAACCCTGTGGGCATTTGCTGATGAATTGGGGCAATCTCGGAAACGGATTTATTGGATTGCTACACTCGGAGTGGGAGGGTTTTTGTTAACAGTGTTGATCTTTTCGCAAGTTCTTCTGAAAGCGTGGAACACAGGAATCTTCGATGATCGCGTGATTTTCACAAAGCAGACACCTTATCAACAACTTGTTCTCACAAAAAATAAGCATGACCTCCGCCTTTATATCGATGGAAATCTGCAATTCTCAGCCCTAGACGAATACCGCTATCACGAATCACTGGTTCACATTCCGATGAAGGCAGCAGCACGTCGTCAAAAAATTTTAATTTTGGGGGGAGGGGATGGTTTGGTAGCACGCGAGTTGTTCAAATATGAAGAAGTGAAACAGGTCACTCTAGTAGATTTAGATCCGGAAATGGTGCGGATGGCTTCCACCCATCCGCTGTTGTTACGGCTTAACCAAAACAGCTTAAGTGATATGCGTCTGACTTCGGTGCATCGGGATGCGTTTGTATTTCTTGAAGAAACTTCAGAAATTTACGACGTGATTGTGGCCGATCTACCGGATCCCAACAATTTGTCGTTGTCTCGCTTGTACAGCCAGGCCTTTTACAAATTGGTGAAGCGCCATTTGGCCAAAGGAGGAGTTTTTGTAACCCAAGCCACCAGTCCGTTTTTTGCAAGGAAAGCTTTTTGGAGTATTGTGGCCACAATGAAAGACAGCGGGTTTAAATATGTAGACCCCTACCATGTATATATCCCTTCATTTGGAGAATGGGGGTTTGTGATGGGGAGCAACACGGGAGGAGTGGGCCGAGAGCATCTTGACACAATACCTATTTCAGTACCCACCCGATTCCTGAGTGACTCTGTGATCCCACACCTGTTTTTCTTTGAAAAAGATATGGATGCAGAACCGGTAGGAATATCCACGTTGGATCATCCGCAGGTGCATCATTATTATATGGAAGGTTGGAAAAAATGGAATTGACCCATTGCGTCAGGCTTGAGGCCAGCGAATTGGATTGAAAGAGCGGGGTCGACTGCGGAACTCTGCTTTTTTTTCTTGATAGTCACCCACGACTTGGACGGCATAAAAATCTTCGGTTTGTCCGATGGTACCCGTAAGCACTGGTTGATTGTTGACCTTGATCGTAAGTTCTGAACCGATCACAGATTGCAACGGTAAGATTTGACCCACTTGGATAGAAGGTTGCCCATGATGTGCACTGAGTTCGATGGAGCCGAGTTCGGCTACCACTTCATAGTCGCAATCTTCTAATTTTTGGCGAAAATGATCTTGAACATCGGAATAATAGTTTTCTAGTTGTTCAGGGGGTAGGGTACTTTTTTTGCCTTCACGTTGAAGAATGCGGTCTAAGGTCATATACGGAAAACACAACGTCAGATGGGAAGTGAATCCGTGAGAACGGAAACGCACACGAGTGACAATACATTTTTCAAAGGGAGCCATCACTTTGGCTCGGAAAAAATGAGTGGTGACTTTTTTGAGAAACAACCGGACCTCCGCCACGCCTTGCCAGCTTTTTTTGAAATCACGCAACAGCGACACTAAAAGATTTTGTAGGCGCTGATGCGATTTTGTATTCAGGTGTGGCACAGTATCGGGTTGTTCTTGGAGACGCGCCTTGGCATTGGGTTGCAGGCAGGCATGGGCAAATCGGTTATCTAGGACCATCAATCCACTTCCGTGGAAATCAGTTTCGAAAATGTAAATCGGGCATTGGGTAGAAAATTGTTTTCCAAATTCTTCGAACCGCATCCCTTCAGCAGCATCCGCTGATACCTCGCACATAATCCCAAGTCTTTCGAACAAGGTGGTTTCAAGCCGGTGTGCCCAACGCCGCAAGATCACATCCATCCAAGCATACCGTCCTGTATCGATTTCTGATTCTACTAGACTATACGGTTCTATTGCTGCATCTGCTTCGACTAACATGGAAAAGCCCCCTTGCTATTGAAGTAAAATCCGATTTATCTCAATCCTGGTTAATTCCAATGATCCGGATGCCCACTTTCTCTTTGTTGATCAACACAACTTCTCCATAGGCAATGACCTTCCCGTTCAACACGAGGTCTACCGGATCCCCTGCTGCTTTTTCCAAGCCAATAACACTGCCATAGGTCAAATCGGTAATTTCTTTACCGGACAATCGGGTGCGCCCAACTTCCACCGCTAAATCATGAACAACATTAAGCAGCAATTCGGTCCCCAATCCTTGAGACGTCGACAAAGCAGGAGTACCGGGAGCTGCTAAACCGGCTTCTGTCACAGAGGATTCTGGCGGTTCGGGTTCCAAGGTAGGTTGTTCCAATTCAGCATTTTCTATATCCGCTGCATCCAATCCTACGCTGGACATTGTGTCACTCATTGAATCTTCCTGCTCTAGTGTGAAGTCTTCTTCCTCCATGAGCAATTCAGAGGAATCCTCTTCTGTCTCCAGATCCATACCATCGGCATCGTTTAAATCGGGAAGGATCAGATCATCATCCGCAGCGGCTACCTCTTCGGCGGGGCTTTCATCGAACCCTGAATCCGGTTCATGATAGGAATCGTCTCCAAATGAATCGTCATCCATCATCAAGGCCGCTTCATCCTCCGATTCTTGTTCCATCGTGAGATCGGCTTCATCAAAGGATTCTTCTTCCATTGCCAAATCGGCTTCATCCTCGTCGCTATCGAAGGAGTCATCCATCATCAAGTCGGCTTCATCCTCGTTGCCATCGAAGGAGTCATCCATCATCAAGTCGGCTTCGTCGTCTGTGGCATCATCCATTGCCAAATCAGTTTCGTCGAAGGATTCAGTTTCGTCGAAAGTGTCCGATTCATCGAAGTTTGAAGGCTCGACTGCATCCGGCCCTTCAACGACTTCAGTGGCAGGGGCGTCTTCATCAGCGAGTTCATCCATTTCGCCATCGACGTCAAATTTTATCGTTTCACTCTCTTCCTCTAGAGCGACTGCACCTGCTGCGGCTACAGTATCGACTTCCTCATCGAAGTCAAAGCCTGAAGTGCTATCCATGTCGAAACCTGATTCGTCAAGAGCGTCTTCTCCGAAATCGGAACCATCGTCGCTCACATCCGGCATATCAAAATCAGAACCTGCATCATCAAAACCACTATCTGCCATTTCGGGTTCATCGAAATCAGAATCCGAAGCACTAAAGTCTGTGTCTGCCATTTCAGGCTCATCGAACCCGGTATCATCAAAATCGGATTCGCCACCATCTAAGGCCAAGTCGGGTTCATCGAGTCCGATACCATCGAAATCGGATTCGCCACCATCTAAGGCCAAATCGGGCTCATCCAGGTCAGGTTCATCGAGGCGTGCTTCATCCAGGTCAGCTTCGTCGAAGTCAGGTTCCTCAATGGTAGGTTCATCGAGTGAGGTGTCACTGCCTAAATCGAAATCGGAGGCGTCTTCGCCCATATCGAAGGAGCTATCAACCGCTGTCTCTAATTCTTCAGGACTGGAAAAGTCGTCGTCCAAAGACAGCTCTTCTGCCTCGAGTTCCTCTGAAAGATCGCTGGTGTCCATTTCACCTAAATCAAGGTCGCCGACATCCATGTCGCTTTCCTCGCTGGCCATGCTCCCGAAATCCATTTCGTCGCCACCGGCATCGTCCATGCTACCCATATCGAGATCCATGCCACTATCCCCCCCATCCATACCATCTAGACTGAGGTCGGACCCTTCGTCTGCAATCCCGAAATCATCACCACTGGCCTCATCGATTCCTCCGAG
>JANQJU010000015.1 GCA_028281495.1 SAR324 cluster bacterium | reverse complement strand
ATTGGAAGAAGCGGCAGAGCGAGCGCAACAGGCAAAAGTTCAAGCGGAGGTGAAAGCGAGGCAGGCTTCACAGGAAAGGGTTGAGGCGGAAGCCAAAGCAAGCCAAGCGGAGCAGGAAAAGGCTCAAATGCAGCAAGAAAAGGTTGAGGCGGAAGCCAAAGCGAACCAAGTGCAGCAGGAAAAGGCTCAAGCCGAAACAGAGAATGCCCGCTTACGGGAGAAACTCAAGCAGGCCGGTTTGGATCCGGATTCCTAAAAATAGGAATCAATGGCCTTTTGGAAGGCGTTGCCGTTGCTCCAAAGATTGCTCCGGCTTGGCGAGTTTAAGCTTGTGGAGTTTTGACACCAGGTGTGTTGCCTTGAGTGAGCGGGGCGGTGGGGCCTGAAGGTTGGGTCGAGCAAGAAGGAGTCACGATGAGTACGCTCGAACAAGAAGTACGAGAGGAAATTGAAGAACTTCATCGGTTTTTTGTCCGGTGGTTCAACGGTACGATAGAGAAGGAAACCTTAGACGACTGTTTGACCTCTCATCTTCATCCCACTGTAAATTTTATTCCACCGGAAGGCAGATTGATAAGCCGTGATGACATTGTATCAGGCTTTCGGCAGGGTTATGGAAGCAACCCGAATTTTCGAATTCAAATTCGAGATGTGAAGGTCCGTTACGAGATGGAAGCGCATTTGCTTGCCACCTATACGGAATGGCAAATAAGCGCGAAAGCTTCTGAGCAGTCTCAGAATGCCCGGTTCACGAGTGTTCTTATGACCAAACAAAAACCTTTCCAATGGCTGCATATCCAAGAAACGTGGTTGCCAGAAGACGTCAGGGCAGCTGATCCCTTTGACTTTTGAAATGCGAAGATCAATCCGAGAGTGAGTTGGAGGGAGAAAGATGTTCCTTCAAATTTTCCACACGGGATTGACTGATAGTGAAGGTAGTTTCGGAATCCCCTTCCATAATGATCTTCCGTTGGTGCAACTGTATTTTTTCGATCCAATGGGGATTGATCAATGTCGAACGATTGATGCTCAAAAATCGACCGGGATATCGTTCCTCAAAACTCTTCAGAGAATCCAAAAGCATACACGATTTCCAGACTTCGTCCGCGCGGTACACGATGGTGCAATAATGATCGGTCACTTTGATGTGCGAGACTTGGTCTGGATGAATCGTGAGGCTTTTCCCCTCTTCTTCCATGATCATATACTCTTCATCAGGCTTATGGATTTCACTTTGCGACGCAAGCGGCTCGCTAGGAGGGTCGGCAGGCACAGGCACCGACGCTGCCTGCTCGACGGAGGGTCTCCGATTCAAATAAAGTAAAAAGGGAATCAGCAGCAGGATCACTAAGGCCACACTGATCAAAACGGTGGTGTAATAAGCGGTCAGTTCTTGCTGTAAATGAGCCTGCTCTCCAAACACAACCAACTGGAACGTTCCCTCCAAAGCGGTGTGTTGATATTCTGACTGATAAACCAAATAGGAGGAACCATTGATTTCAACCTCAGTGGTGTCTTGGGGGGCAACCCCATGCAATCCGTTGGTCATGTCCCCGGGCAGTTCCGTGATTGGCGGATCAAACGAAGAAGCGATCACTTGACCGTTGATCACAATCGCTAAGTCATCTCCTCCAATCCGTCGCTTGAATTCTTTCAGATCGAAGGAACTCAGTTTTTTCTCAGCAATCATCATCATCACTGAGGTGTTCTCCCGTTGCTGCGATTTCCAGTTATAGGTGGTCAGCTCGATGGTGCGCTGCATTCGCAAATGCACGTTTTCCAGCGAATGAGAAATTTGAACCCGCTCAAAAGACGAGATGGCGGGGGAATGGATTTCGTCCAGGGAAGTTCGGGTCCCCGTCAAGCCCATCAATAAATATAAATCCGTCCCCATCTGAGGCGAATAAATCGCGCGATCGAAGTACTGCTTTTCCATTTGCAACAACGCGGCAGAATCTCCTGAAAAACGCAGCGCTTCTTTTACGTTCCCTTTGGGCGAATAGGTATACACCGTGGTTTGATCTTTATTGATTTCGAGAAACGGCAAGGGCCGTGAAGGCGGCGAATTGGTGTGGGGGTCGAGAAAATACAACCCCACGTAGTCCCATTCATTGCTTTGAATGGTCGGGAGAAACGATTGAAGCATCCAAATCTGATGTTCTACCATCCGCACTCGATCCCAGTAATCCACATCGACCCCATAGGAATCAGGGGTGAATACAAAGTAGGGACTGATTTCAGTGATTTTGGTGATGCGTGCCCGAAGTGTTTGTGAGCTGAGCAAAGTCGTCACAATATTACTGAGTCGTTCTACTGAATTATCCACTTCAAGTTGATATTGATGGAGATTTTGTGAATGCCGTTGCGCCACATTTTTATGGATTTTTGTCACCCCTTGCCACAATCCCCAAGCGACCATAACTAACGCAGCCAGCAGCAGAATACTCAGCACTACTTTGATCCCGTCACTCATTCTCAGCTTATGAGTTTTGATAGTTTCCATTGGCAGATCAATAAAGCTCATGAACCCCATTTTATTCGCAAATCCAAAAATTTTTCTAACATACTCCTCGTTTTACAAGCAAGAAAGTGACATTTCCGTGAAACTCGTCCCAATTCCGTAAAACTCACCTCAATTTCGCGAATGATTCGCGAAAAATCGTGTGACTCTGGCGAATTTCGCGGTTCTTTCAGAAGGTCAATATCCGCTACAGCCGTTATCAATTCTTGCTTTGCGTCAACTTGAGCCATCCCACACCGAGTTTCCACGAATCAGAGGCGTAAACCCGGTTGAAATTAGGATTGAGTGAACTAATAACTAATTCAGGGTTAACAATCGGATCGAAGAGGCCATGTAAAACATCCGATTGAGTGATCCTATTAAAAGAGTAGTTTTCAGTTAATTCTTAATAAGATGAGGAGCAACTATGAAAAAAATTCAATCTTTATTATTAGTACTGAGTGTAATTTGGGTCGCAGGCATTTCCCAAGTTAACGCCAAAACGAGATGGGAGATGCACCTAAATTATGGCTTATCCAACTTCCATTCTCAAGGGGCGGAACGGTTTGCCAAACGAGTAGCGGAGGCGACCAACGGTGAGTTGGTGATTCGCCTGCATCATGGGGCGTCTTTGGGGTTTGCAGGTCCCGAATTGTTACGCGTTTTGGCAGAAGGTCAGTTGATGATCGCCGAAATTCCTACAGGCATGGTGGAAGGCGATGCCCCCATCTTGGCCTTCACCTCCCAACCGTTTTTGTCCACCACCACCGAAGAACAAAGGATTCTGTACGATTTGTCCAAGTCGGCTTATCAAAAAACCCTGAAAAAATTCAACCAAATGACTTTGTACACCAGTATTTGGCCGTTTTCAGGAATTTATACACAGCGTCAAATTCAATCCGTTGCCGACCTGAGGGGATTGAAAATGCGGGTCTACGATGGCACCGGACTCGCTTTTGGCGAAGAAACCGGCATTTCTGCCCGAAAAATGCCGTTCAGTGAAGTGTATCCCGCCATGAAAGCGGGGTTATTGGATTCGATGTACACCTCTTCCGTCTCTGGGGTGGATTCCAAGGCCTGGGAATTGTTGAAGTATTACACCCGCATCAACATTGTGGGGCCAGTCAATATGATCAACGTGAATTTGGATGCCTGGAACCGTTTACCCACTGACATTCAAAACACCGTCTTAAAAATTGCCCAAGAGATGGAAGAGGAGATGTGGAATTTGGCCGCAGAAATGGATGAGACCAGTCTCCAGAAACTCCAAGAACAAGGTATGACGGTTTCCGAAGTCACTCCCACCTTTCGAAAAGAACTCGATGCTGTGGGTAATAAGCTCCGTTCGGAATGGCTGAGAAAGAGTGGTAGAGAAGCCGAGCAAATTTTGGAGGAGTATAAAAAAGCCACTGGCCGTCAATTCTAATCGGAGGGCTTTATGAAACTGATCCTTGTAGGAATTGACCGTTTGAACACTATCATGATCGGAGCCGCGGCATTGATGCTAGCCGGAACCACATTGCTGATTTTAGTAGAGATCCTTGTATGGAATATGTTTGAGGCCAGCACCCTCATTGCCGATGAATATTCGGCTTATGCCCTCGCTGCCATCGTGTTCTGGGGCGCGGGATTCACTTTGAAGGAAAACGGTCATATCCGTATCACACTGCTGGTCAACCATTTGCCAAAGCGGACCGTTCGGTGGATGGAAATGATTGCTACCTTGGTCGCCACTATTTTTGTGGCATATCTGGTTTATTACTTGTTTCGAATGACGGCATCTGCATTCCGCTACGAATCCACTTCAGGCACCTTAACCAACACCCGATTGTGGATTCCTCAAGCTCTCATGCTGATGGGAGCCGTCGCGTTTTCTCTGCAAATGCTGGCTTGTTTCATTCGATCGATTCAGCAGTTAACCGTGAACACGGATTCACCAAGGGAAGGAGGTTGATATGGACGCAGATCTTATGATGATGGGTCTCGTGATTTTTGGGGCATTGGTCATCACCTTGGGTTCAGGAATTTGGATTGGTATCAGCCTGTTCATTGTCGGCATCATAGGGATGGATTTGTTTTCCTTCCTTCCTGGAGGCGGCAATATGGCTTCCTCCGTGTGGGCAACCGTCAATAAGTGGGAATTGGTGGCCTTACCGCTGTTCATCTTGATGGGAGAGGTCATCTTTCGATCGGGCATCTCCGAAAACCTGTTCAAAGCTCTGGTTCCCTGGCTTTATCGTCTGCCCAGTGGGTTGATGCTGATCAATATCGTGGCATGTACCTTGTTTGCTGCGGTTTCGGGGTCGAGTGCCGCCACCACTGCAACGGTGGGGCGGATCACGTTATCGGAGTTTCACAAACTCGGATACCACCCCTCACCGTCGATGGGGTCCTTAGCGGGGGCGGGAACGTTGGGCTTTTTGATCCCCCCCAGCTTGATCATGATCATTTACGCGATTTTGGCGGATGTCTCGATTGGCAAGATGTTCATCGCAGGCATCATGCCGGGGATTCTGCTCGCTTTGGTCTATATGGGGTATTTGATTGGATATGGAATTATCGACCCGTCCATAGCCCCACGGGGAGAACAGCGTTACTCCTTATCGGAGCGGATGATCTCATTGAAACTGGTTGTTCCGGTTTTTGTCTTAATCGCTGCTGTTTTGGGCAGCATTTATGCGGGGATTGCCTCCATCACGGAAGCCGCCTCTTTAGGGGTGTTGGCCTCGGTAGTGTTGGCCTATGTCAATCGCAAAATGAGCTGGAGCATCCTCTACAATTGTTTGGTGTCATCAGTCAAAACCACCAGCATGATCATATTGATTGTGATGGGAGCCAGCTTCTTATCCCGAACGATGGGGATTTTGGGGATACCGAGAGAACTCACTCAAGTCATCGGCGATTTGAATTTATCCCCCTTCATGCTCATGATCATGCTCGCCATCACTTACATCATTTTGGGCTGCATTTTAGATGGCTTTTCCATCGTGGTGATGACGCTGCCGATTTCGTTGCCATTGGTGATCGGTGCTGGATTTGATCCGATTTGGTTTGGTGTCTTTCTCATTCTGATGGTCGAGCTCAGTCAGATCACTCCTCCAGTCGGTTTCAATTTGTTTGTGATTCAGGGGTTGACGAATGAAAGCATCGGTACCATAGCCAAGGCGGCCTTTCCCTTCTTCATCCTCATGCTATTGACCACTGTCATTCTCACGTTGTTTCCTCAGATTGCGTTGTGGCTCCCCAACCTCATGACCAACTGATGGCCTCACACAACACGTGCAATCACCTCAAAACACATCTTACAACCAATAGAATCATTGACTGACACAGGAGGGGTTTATGAATGCAAACAACAAATTTCGTTTCTCCATTGATCGAGGAGGCACCTTCACCGATGTGTATGCCGAGGTTCCTGGAGAAACAGGCTTTCGAGTAGTGAAGTTGCTCTCGGAAGACCCACAGAATTATCCCGATGCCCCACGCGAAGGCATCCGTCGGATTTTAGAAGAAGTCACCGGCGAATCCTTTCCCAAAGAGGGTTTTGATGCCAGCCACATCGATTGGATTCGTATGGGAACCACGGTAGCCACGAATGCGCTTTTGGAACGTGACGGAACCCGAACCGTTTTGGTCACCACCCAAGGCTTCCGGGACCTTCTCCAGATTGGCAACCAAGCCCGACCGCGAATCTTTGATTTGGAAATCCAAAAACCTGAGTTGTTGTACGATTCGGTAATCGAAGTGGTGGAACGCGTCCGCCTCTTGGGGGAGGAGGAAAGCCCCCAAGGTAAAAATGTGGTCAAAGGCATCACCGGTGAAAATTTGGTGGTTTTGCAAAAACTCGATTTGGAGATCGTGCGGAATCAGTTGCTGAATGCTTACGATTCAGGAGTTCGCAGTGTTGCTGTGGTTCTAATTCACGGATACACTTTCCACGACCACGAATTGGCCATCGGTGACATTGCTCAGGAGCTCGGCTTTGAGCAAATTTCTCTATCCCATCAAGTCATCCCAAGGGTCAAAATAGTAGGACGTGGCGACACCACCAGTGTGGATGCTTACCTCACTCCACACATTCAGCAGTATCTTGCCAGCTTCCGTTCAGGTTTTCGTGACCAGTTGAAAGACACCAAGTTGCTGTTCATGCAATCGGACGGAGGACTCACCAGTGCGAATCACTTCAAAGGAAGTAACGCGATTTTATCGGGGCCTGCCGGGGGCGTGGTGGGCTACTCCTTGACCACGGACTATCAACAAACCGGACAACCGATCATTGGGTTTGATATGGGGGGTACCTCCACCGACGTTTCTCGCTTCGGTGGGGAGTACGAACTGGTCCATGAAACCGAAACAGCAGGGGTTCGCATCCAAGCACCTCAAATGCATATCAAAACGGTAGCCGCCGGTGGAGGCTCCCGCCTGTTCTTCCGCAACGAAATGTTTGAGGTGGGGCCTGAATCCGCTCGAGCGCATCCGGGCCCCGTCTGCTATCGTAAAAACGGTCATCTCGCGATCACTGATGCCAATCTCTTCCTAGGACGGCTCCATCCCGATTACTTCCCTAAAATTTTCGGAAAATCCGAAGATCAGCCTTTGGATTACCAAGCATCGCGGCAAGCCTTCGCAACACTGACCAAAGAAATCAACACGCACTATGCAACCAAGGGTCATGAACCATTGAGTCCTGAAGCTGTGGCTTTGGGCTTTCTGGACGTAGCGAACGAAGTGATGGTGAGGCCGATCCGTGAGATATCGGTCATGCGGGGATATAACATCAAAGAACACATCTTGGCCTGTTTTGGTGGTGCCGGAGGACAACATGCCTGTTCCATCGCCCGTAAGTTGGGGATTTCACAGATCTTCATTCATCGCTTTGCAGGAATCCTTTCCGCTTATGGTATCGGATTGGCAGATGTGGTTGTGGAAAAACAAGAACCCTCGGCTACCCAATACGATCTACAAACCTTTCGAGAACAGGTGCAGCCACATCTCGACACGTTGGCCGAAGCAGCGTGTGCGGAATTGATCGAACAGGGGTACGTCCGTGACACCATCGAGGTACATGGCTATCTCAATTTGCGTTATGAAGGCACTGACACCGCCATCATGGTGGAACAACCCGAAGACAAAGACTTCGAGCGAGTGTTTCGTGAAACGTATCGCCGTGAGTTTGGATTCGATTTGACCGACCGTGTCATTATGATTGATGACCTGCGGGTCCGTGTGGTGGCTAAGTCGCCAGGGCTCAAAAAGTTTACCATCCCTTCACGCGACATCCCTCCCCAATCGGAAACCGTCACCCAATGTTTTTTTGAAGAGGGTTGGCTCTCAACGCCGGTGTATCGCGTGGAATCGATGGGGGCAGGACAACAAATCGTCGGACCGGCTCTACTCATTCAAAACACTTCTACTATTCTCATCGAACCTTTATGCAAAGCCTCCCTCACGCCCTACGGAGATATTTCTATTGTGGTGGGCCTGAAGCAAGAAAAGGCCGTCAGCACCCAAGTGGATCCGATTCAACTCTCCATTTTTGGGAATCTGTTCATGTCCATTGCCGAGCAGATGGGGCGCACCCTCCAAAGGACTTCCGTTTCCACCAACATCAAAGAACGTTTAGATTTTTCGTGTGCCGTCTTTGATCCTGAGGGGGGGCTGGTTGCCAATGCCCCTCATATGCCCGTGCATCTTGGCTCCATGAGTGAAGCAGTGCGACAGCAAATTCAGTTAAGGCAGCATGATCTCAAAGAGGGAGATGTGTTGGTGAGCAACCATCCTCTTGCTGGGGGCAGTCATTTACCAGACATCACCGTGATCACCCCGGTGTGGCAAGACAGCAAACCCATCTTTTTTGTCGCAAGTCGAGGTCATCACGCCGACATTGGCGGAATATCGCCGGGGTCGATGCCGCCGTTTTCGAGGACATTGGCAGAAGAGGGCACCTGCATCATGAGTTTCAAGCTCGTGGAAAATGGAGCGTTCAATGAAGCAGGCATCAGCGAACTGTTGCTGAACCCTCCACAAACCCTGGGAGCATCCCCCATTCGGGGAACCCGACGACTTTCCGACAATATTTCCGACCTCAAAGCCCAAGTGGCAGCCAATCAACGAGGGGTGGATCTGTTGTTGGAGATGGTGAGACATTACTCTCTAGAAGTGGTGCAAGCTTATATGCATCACATCCAAAGCACCGCAGAAGAAGCCGTCCGCCAGATGTTCAAACAGCTTTCCACCTCACAAGGATTAAAGGAGGTGGACACGATTTATGCTGAGGACTTCCTTGATGATGGCAGTCCCATCGTGTTGAGGCTCACCATCGACCGCAAGGATGGCAGCGCCATCTTCGATTTTCGGGGTTCTGGTCCTGAACTGTGGGGCAATCTGAATGCGCCTCAAGCCGTGACCTCATCGGTGGTGTTATATGCCCTGCGATGTTTGATTCAAAAGGAGATTCCTCTCAATCAAGGGTGTTTGAACCCTATTCAAATTTTGGTGGAACCCCATTCTTTGTTGTCTCCTTCCGAAAACGCCGGGGTGGTTGGGGGCAACGTATTGACTTCACAACGAATCACCGACGTCGTGTTGAAAGCATTCCAGGCAGCGGCGGCTTCGCAGGGGTGCATGAACAACTTAACCTTCGGAAACGACCATTTTGGGTATTACGAAACCATTGGTGGTGGAGCAGGAGCTGGACCATCCTGGCACGGCCAGTCAGGGGTACAAACTCATATGACCAATACTCGCATCACCGACCCGGAAATCCTGGAAAGACGTTACCCCGTGATGCTGCGAGAGTTTTCGTTGAGGAAGAACTCGGGAGGTTCTGGTCAATATAATGGTGGCGATGGCTTGGTGCGAGATATCGAGTTTTTAGAGCCATTGAATGTGGCGATCCTTTCCGAGCGCCGGAGTCACCCCCCTTATGGATTGGCAGGTGGAGATCCCGGAAAATGTGGGGTGAATTTGTTCATCAAGAAGGAAGGTCAAACCCTCAACTTGAGTAGCAAGAACGAAATTCATTCCCAACCGGGAGATCGCATCCGTATCTGCACCCCTGGAGGAGGAGGGTTTGGTAAAAAACAATAATACAATTTTTAAGATCTCTTAAAAAGCATCTTTATTTTCATCGATTAATGAAGTTGATTTTCTCAATTTATTGAATGCCAATAACCATATTTCTAACCATCAAAAAAAGAGGGGGTTATGCTTCAACTCGTAATAAAAAAAGAAAGGTTCGTGCGTCGATTGGCAACGGCGTTGATCGGACTTTGGGTGGTGACATTGGCAACCAGCAGTCATTCTCGCGAGCTGGAATTAGTCACTTTACAATACCCGCCTTATGAGTATGAAGAGGCGGGGCAGTTGAAAGGGATTGTGGTGGAAATCATTCGAGAGGCGTTTCAACGGATGGACCGTCCAATCTCCATCAAACTCATGCCTTGGGCGAGGGCGATTCAGAAAATTGAACGCGGCCACGCCGATGCCATTTTTACGGCCTACAAAAATCCGCATCGCGAAACGTTTGCGGATTTTTCACGAGAGGTTTTGATGATGCAAGAGGTGTCGTTCTTTGTGCGAAAAGAATCTCCGATTCAATTCGACGGAGACTGGGGTCTTCTTCAACCTCACCCCATTGGCGGAGTACGCAAGGTCAGTTATGGTTCGTTGTTCGACGCGGCGGTTAAAGATCAGAGGGTTCAATTTTCTGCAACTGCCAGTTCGGGTGAAGAAGCGGTCAAGATGTTGCTGAAACAACGTTATGAGATTTTGGTCAGCAACAAGTATGGGGCGTTGCACATCTTCAAACAAAATAAGCAACTGGATTCGATTCGTGAACTGACTCCTCCCATTCAAAGTGTGCCGAGCTATTTGGCGTTTTCTAAGAAGCGGAATCTTGCTGAGATCCGTGACCAGTTTGACGTCGTGTTGGCGGCTATGAAAAAGGAAGGGATTTATAATCAAATCATCAAACGTTTTTTTGAATAGTTCACGATGGGGTGTCCACCATGACTTCCGTTACCCAATCGGATGCCCCAACAACCATTGAAATTTTTTATTCTTCGCTGCTGCTAGGCAGCCATTTGTCAGGGGTGTTGAGGTTTTACGGTCTGCTTCAGATGGGATGTCATATAGGGCTTTTATCTCTTTGGCTATCAGATGGGAGTTGTAGAGTCATTCGTTGAAGTCGATACCATGCTTTTTGAGAATTTCGACCAACTGTTCGCTGCGTTTTTTTTCTTGCTCCGCTCTTTGATCAGCTTGCTGTGCCCGTTGCCGTTCTTGCTGTGCAATTTGCTTTTCTTGCTCGGCGCGTTGCCGTTCTTCTTCGGCTTTTCGCCTCGCTTGCGCGGTTTCTTCTTTAGCTTTGAGGACTTGGCGTTCTTGAGCCTGCAAATCTTCCAAATATTCATCTTCCAAATTCATGCTTTGCCG
>JANQJU010000070.1 GCA_028281495.1 SAR324 cluster bacterium | reverse complement strand
ATGGGGGATTCACGCAGTACAAAAAATCAGGGTCAAACTGTAATGTTCACCGTGCTGTCGTCTTTCCTCAAGATATCGCAAGAAATCTCGTACTTTGGAGGGAGGCAGCATCTCTTGGAAGGAGGCTGCTATGCCCAAACAAGTTTTCATTGTCGCATGTGTCGTCATATTTTTATGGATGTTCACGCATCCGCTCCACGCGGGGGAATCGGATATTCCCTCTCACAGTTTTTCTCCAAATCGGTTCTCCACTCCAATCGAAGAATTTTCTCCCTCCGATGATTCGGGCCTCCACATCGTTTCGATTGAATCACTTCCGGAAGAAGTTCGTATTCAACTTCGTGCTCTTGTCATCGCGCTGCATCCGAACGATGCTCATGACCAGGAAGCGCTGACGAACAAGATCAATCAGAAGCTGCTTGAGATGAAAGCAGATGGCACTCTGGATAGAATTATAAATAAATATCAATGACGGATGGCCCTGCGGCATGTCTCTCATCCGGCCTCTGCCAGCAGCCACGTGCTGAGTTTTCGTTTGAGAGATATGCCGTCTTCCAAAATCAGATAGATCGAGGGAACTAGGACCAAAATCACAAATGTGGCAAACATCACTCCGAACCCTAAACTGATTGCCATCGGAATCAACAATTGGGCCTGAATCGAAGTTTCCAGTACCATCGGTAGGAGGCCAAAAAATGTGGTTACGGAAGTCAACAAAATCGGACGAAATCGTCGTATTCCGGCTTCTATTACCGCATCCCGTAGATCCGCACCGCGAAGGCGATTGTTGTTGATGAAGTCCACCAAAACCAATGAATCGTTCACCACGATCCCTGCCAACGCAACCATTCCCAAGAAACTGAAGATACTGAGATTGTACCCCATCAAAAGATGGCCCAACACCGCTCCAACAAATCCAAACGGCAACGCGACCATCACAATGATCGGTTGGGAGTAGCTCCGAAACTGAAGCGCAAGCAGGCAATAGATAATCAAAACCGCAAATATGGCAGCCTGCCAAACTCGATCCAGAGTGTCGGCTTGTTCCTTTTGTTCTCCTCCAAAATTATGCTGAAGTCCTGGGTAGTTCTGAACCAGACGGGGAAGAATATCTTGTTCCATGCCTCGAACCACTTCTTCTTGATTTCCTAAAGTGGGATCGACCTTGGCACGAATCGTCAGTACACGATTCCCTTCAATCCGATGGACATCATTGCTGGTTTTTCCGACACTCATTTGAGCCAAGCGAGAGATTTCGATATCTTCTCCAGTGGGCAACCGAACCACCATGTCTTCCAGATCTTTGACGTATTTTCGTTCTGCCAGCGGAGCGCGAATCATAACGCGTAACTCCTCAGAATCGCGTTGAACGCTCAATGCCTCCAATCCCTGAAACGCAGCATTGACTTGCTGGGACAACCCCAAAGCCGTCATGCCAAGCGATCGAGCTTCAGGACGCATCCGCAAGCGTATTTCTGACTTTCCTGCGCTGGCACTATTGGACACATTGAACACACCCGGATATTTGGCTAGCTCTTTCTCCAGGTCTTCGGAAGCCAAACGGAGCCGATGGTAGGCAGGGTGTTGCAACTCCACGTGGATTCCTGACCCAGGAGCACCTCCGATTTCAAATCGGAATTGAAGCGATTCCGCCCCTGGAATTTCGCCCACTCGTTCTTTCCACCGTCTCACAAATTCTTTGGAAGAAAATCCCCGTTCTTCATAACCTTTCAAAGCCACATTCACAGAGGCATGGTGACTCCCGCCCCAGCCCAAAGCACTAAAAATCCCTTTGGAAACCTCGGGGCGTTCCACTTCTTCTTCCATTTCCTCGATAACTGCTTCTGCGGCTTCAATGATGACCTCTTGGGATTTCTGCGTGATGTGAAACGGTGTGCCAAAGGGCATTTCGAGATTGGCGGTCAACCAATCGTCTTCTACCTGAGGAAAGAAGACAAAACGGATATGGCCTCCTTGAGTCATTCCGACACACAACAAAACGATGGTGACACTGAAAGCCAGGGTCGTGTACCGATTTTCCAAAGACCACTTCAGAGAACGGCGGTAAGGGCCGTGCACCAATTTTTTCAATCGGCTGCTGAAATAATGACGCGTTCGATCTATCCCTCCGAAAAGCCAGCGCAACGAGGGAAGTCGTTGTGCAATCCATGTGTCTAAAATCGCGTCATGCTTAAGCACCAAATGGGAGGGTAATATGAGCAGGCATTCCACGAGAGAGAACGCAAGAATCGGCATTACGATATAAGGAATCACTTTAAAAAATTTTCCAACCACCCCCGGAATGAAAAAAAATGTGGAAAACGCTGCAACGGTTGTCAAGATCACAAACGTGATGGGTTTGGCCATTTCCAAAGCCCCCTCAATCGCTGCGGGAATCGGGTCTTTCCCCATTTCTCGATGTGCGTAAATGTTTTCTCCGATCACGATGGCATCGTCTACCACGATTCCTAAGACGAGAATGAAGGAAAATAGCGAAATCATGTTGATGCTGACATCAATGAAGGGCATGAACCACATGGCACCCAAAAAGGAAATGGGAATGCCAAGAAGAATCCAAAATGCCAAACGGATCTCCAAAAACAATCCCAATACGACCAAGACCAAAATCAACCCTTGCCACATATTCTTTAGCAACAGATTGATCCGTTCCTGCAAAACCGAAGACCAATCAAACAGCACCTCCACTTTCACACTATCCGGTATGCGAGTTCGAAAATCAGCCACCACGGTGTTGAGTGCCGAAGACACTTCAATCGCACTTTGATTACCCACTCGATAAACCTCCACAAATGCAGAGGGCATATTATTGAAACGAGCCTGAACATCGGACTCTTCAAATTTTTCATGAACGGTAGCCACGTCTTTGAGTCGGACTTGCCCGACATCCGAAGCCAGAATGACAAGATTGGCGTAGTCGTTTGCTGAGTATCGCCTCCCCTTGGTACGGATAAGGATATCCCCACCAGAAGTTTTTAACTTGCCTCCCGGGTCTTCCCTGGTGGCTTGACGAATTGCTGCCGAAACCTGCTCTCTTGACAATTGGAAGCGACGTATCTGTTCCGTAGATATTTCAACCAAAATTTCTCGCTCCCGCACGCCGGAAACGTCCACTTGAGTGATTTCCGGGGTTTGCAACAATGCCGTTTCCAATTCCTCAGCGACTCCTTTGAGGATATTCTCCGAAACCTCTCCGTAGACAACAATATAGGTATTAGGCTCTCGGGTTCTTCCTAACCGTATCAAGGGTTTTTCCGCACCAGAAGGAAACGATGTGATGCCGTCAACTGCCGATTTGATTTCATCCATCGTTCGCCTAGTTTCCTTTTCCGACACTAACTCTAGTCTGGCAGAGGCCCACCCTTCGCTGGCCGAACATTCTGTTTTCTTGATACCGACCAAACCTTCGACCGCTTGTTCGATAGGACGACAGAGCGACTCTTCAACTTCTTCAGGTGTGGCACCTGCGTAGGCCACTCCCACCGATATCACATCGGTGGAAACATCTGGAAACACCTCCTGTTTGATCGAAAATCCGGCACGAATCCCACCTACAATGAGCAAGAGCATCAGTAAGTTTGCTGCCACCGGATGGTGTACCATTCTTGCAATCATGATTTCGCTATCCCTTCTTCTGAACGATTTTTCTCATGCGGTTCCTTCCCTGCTGAGATTCATGTTATGGTTTCCAATTCATGAATGACTTTTAACCCTAAACCCAGCCATTTAATGATGATTTCCTTATCTTCCCGTTTACCGCTTTCACCGCGTCAACAGGCCTTTACGGTATTGTTCTTGTTATTCATTCTGCGTTTGTATCAAATCACCGGTCCCATCGTCGATCATCACAGTTGGAATCAAGTTTCCGCTGCGGCAATGGCCAAATACATCTATTACGATTGGAATGCTTTGTTTTATCCTACCGTGGATCTATACAATAATGTTCCTGCCGATCCCACTTCAGAAACTTCCACCTCATCCCAATTGAATCGAATCTACGCTCAGGAGTTTCCGCTTTATCATATTCCGGTTGCCCTGTTGTATCATTTGACCGGAGTGACCGAGTGGCCCGGGCGCTTGGTTTCTATCGCTTTCGGGCTTTTAGGGCTGTGGTATCTGTATCTATTCAGTTGTCGTTTGTTCGGCCATGCAGTGGGGATGGTCACATTAATCATTGCCGGGATATCTCCTCTCAATTGGTTTTTTCATCGAGCTATCATGAGCGATACCTGCATGGTTACCGCTATGATTGCAGGAATGTATTATTTTTACCTGTGGACCGAAGACCAAAATCAAGATCAGTTTTTGTGGTACGCGACTTTCTGGACACTTGCAGCAGGGTTGTTCAAACCTTTTGGTCTCATCATTCAATTGAGTTACGGATTATTGATTTTGTTCCGAAAAGAGTATTCCCTCTTCCGCAGTCCCAAACTGATCGGGGCAGGGCTGCTCGCATGGATTCCCAGTTTGATTTGGATCTATCATGCAGTGGGATTGAATGTTGGTCGCTCCGAGTTTTCCAAAACCGATAAAATGCTGACCTGGGAACTTTTCTTCACGTGGGATTTTTACTCAAGGGTTATTTTCGCAAGACTGATCGATCAGCTTTTGACACCGTGGGCAGCGGTCTTTTGTATCATAGGCCTCGCCTGTATTCGAATACGAGACTCTCGGTTTCATGCCCCCTTGGCTTGGCTCTTAGGATGTGTGGCTTACTTGATTATGGTCCAACAAGCCAACTACATTCACGACTATTATCAATTGCTATTTGTGCCGATCCTAAGCTGGTTTGCGGGAATTGGAGTATTGAAAATCTGGAACGGGAAGCTGAGTCTCCTGACTCGAAAATTGTGGCTGGGAAGTTTCTTTGTATTGTTCGTGACACAAAGCACAATCTACGTTGCCAATCACTTTCGTTATGGAATCGGTTCGTTTCATACCGGCAACAAAATTTCAGAACTCAGCCAAAACCCCGAAGACAAAGTGATTGCTTTTGAAATAGGAGCCACCAAGCGTAATCAATTGATCTACTATTCCAATCGAAACGGTTGGTTTCTTGAAAATCTGACAGTGGAAGAGTTGGAACGATGGCGATCTCATGGAGCACGTTGGTTGGGAGTTAATTTATTGGCCAGCCCCCATTTTCAAAACTACGAACCGATCTTAAAACAAATCGAAACCAAGTATCCCAAGGTTTGGGAAGATCGTTCTCACACAGATCACTACGACCGACCGGTTGTTTCACAGGTTTATGACTTGTGTCCCCCACAACCTTCCGACCAGCAGCCTTGCCAGACACCTCAATAAGGGATCTGGTTTACTCTTGTTGCAATGGAAAAGGTTTTGACACTCGGAGCAAAACCATCGTGACATCATCTTCTTGAGGGCAGGGGGCAATGAATTTTTGAAGCTCTGCCTGCAATTGCCAGATCAAGCGTTGCACAGGTAAACCACGATGAATCTTCAGATAATGTTCTAATCGGCGTTCCCCCCACATATCTCCTTCAGAATTTGGATTCTCGACCAACCCATCGGTATAAAAAAATAACAGATCGTCTGCCTTCAATTCGATCATTTCTTCAGTGAATTGAGCAATCTGGCTCAGCCCCAATGGGAAATTGTGATTGAGCAAATGTCTCGTTTCGCCGTCCGGTTTGATAAGAATGGGAAATGTATGCCCCGCACTGGAAAAAACGAGTTGACCGGTATCCAAATCCAACTGACCGACAAAAAAGGTCATCATGTAATCAGAACTCCCGGCCTCCAGAATGGCTTGATTCAAATGGCGAAGAATTTCAGAAGGAGATGGAATTTCATCATGTTCTTTGTACATCGTTTCCAAGGTACGACAAGTCGCACTTGCGGTCGCTGTGATCAATGCTGCAGGGGAGCCATGTCCTGTCACGTCACCGATCAGCAAATACAGTTTTCGTTCAAATTTGGTCATGAATCCATACCAATCTCCACCGGTCTCAGTGGCAGATTGAAAGAAACATGCAATTTCCACTGGACTCAATTGGGGGACTGTTTTGGGAAACAATGTTTGTTGCACGGCTGCGGCAGTTTTCAGTTCCGACTCTCGTTCTTTGGCAAGAAGCAATTCGGCTTCTGCTTTTTTGATTTTAGTAATGTCGCGAAATACTAAAACGGCCCCAATCACCTCTTCTTTCCGATCTTTCATAGGAGCGACACTTGAAGCGACCAAATGTTCGGTACCATCTTTCGAGACCAACTCGGAATGATTTGGCAGCCCTTGTGGCAGTTGTTCTTCAATCACTTTTTTGACAGGGCTAACCAGACTCTCGTGGGTTTCTTCATGAATGAGCCTAAATATGTCTGGTAATGGACGCCCCATTGCTTCTTCACAAGGCCAACCAGTCAATTCTTCTGCTTTCTGGTTGTACAAGATAATTCGTTCTTGTGTATCAACGGCGATCACCCCATCTCCAATGCTTCGCAAGGTTACAGCCAAACGCTCTTTTTCATCAAACAGTGAATCGGAGTGACGTTCGAGATCGTATAACGCATTTTGTAGACGCCCTTGTGCATCTTTGAGCAATCGATTGGTGGCCTCAAATTGCTTGGCTTTGTAATTCGTAAGCACCAATTTGTCTGACAAAATCCGCGCAAATACACGGTAAAGTACATTTTGTAATTCTTCGGGGTGCAAATCGGAGTATTGCCCGATATCGCGGGAGAGAATGCTCAGCATATCCACCGGTGTGCTGGCAACAACAGTGGCCGAGCACGGTTTTTCACTGATAATGCTCATTTCACCCACAATATCGCCCGTTCTCCGAAGCGTTGAAATGAGTTCTCCGCCTATGTATATCGAAAGCGTTCCACGCATCAAAAAATAGACTTTGTCGTTCGGACGCCCCTCAGACAGCACTTCGGTGCCCGCCAAATAACGCCTGATTTCTGACAAAGGCACCAATTTTTGTAGCAATTCATCCGGCAAATGTCCTAGAAGACGAGAATGCCGCAAATAATCCAAAATGGCTCGATTGTCGTCGAAAAGTTTAGTGCTTCGTTTGCTCCGCATTCCATGCTCCAAGACTTACAAGAGAGGAAAAAACAAGCCCGTTTACATAAACGACGTAGTGCAAGACAAGTAATTTTGTTCTAGCACACTCTCTCTTTGTATTTCCAGTCCAACGCTAAAAGGGTGAGGCAGGAAAAGTGAAATTTTTCCATTGATTTCCTAGAGGTACGTGGGGTAACGTGAGCCTCAGTTTCCCCAAAGGTTATGTTTTCAGGCAGGAGGTTTTATGGTCAAAGTAGACATAATGCGAGCGTTACAACGGCAGGAAGGGCTGTCATTCGAAGATTCCGAGGTTCTGGTCAATCGCATCATCGAGATTATTAAAACCAATCTATCTACTGGGGAAGATGTCTTGATCAGCGGTTTCGGCAAATTTGAACTTCGGGACAAAAAGTCGCGTCCCGGACGTGATCCCAAAAGCAACAAAGAGTACGAAATCAGTGCTCGGCGAGTGGTCACGTTTTGTCCGTCCAAAGTATGGCGAAACGAATTGAATCCGGAATAAAAAAAGCCCTGCCTCTGTGCAGAGGTCAGGGCTTTTTGGCAGAACGCCAGGGCAGTGGCGTTTTCAAACCGGATCAATGTCTTTTAATTTTGCCAACTCACCTTCATATTCTTCCCACGATATTTCACCATTACAAAATTGAAAAGCGAGACCAATCACGTCTTGGGCATCCTGAATCTCTCCCAACAGTCGATAGTATTCGTTCATAAATCCTTCCATAAATCACAACCCCGGAAAAAATTACCATTTGCATTCGCATTTTCTCTACGTACCCCAAGGAAAGCAAAGGTGAGGCCAAAGTCTGATTTTTCTACCAGTGTAAAGTCAACATCCCATTTTCCACTTGATACCTCTTCAACTCTTTAAAGAAGGTCATGCCCAAAAGGGGATAGTCCATCGGAGATTCATTCACAAAAGCACTCACATTGGACAAATAAAAGCCACCCACCCGAATGTTTTGTAGTTCGATGGGTGCCCCATAAATTCGTCCATTGGCAGTTTGGAATGGATGGATAAAAGACAGGCGGTCCAAATCAAAACCGAGCGCTTCCGCCGCACGAGGTGGGAATATGATATGACTCGCACCAGTATCCACGAGAAACCGTAATGGTCGTTGGTTGACGTGGGCTACGATGTAGAAATGGCCATCGGAATCCAAAGGAAAGCTCAAGGATCGTTCTTCCAATGCCACCCCATGATGAGGGCTTAGGTTTCCCAATAGGCGATCTTTCCATTGTTGAATCTCGAACCGATAGCTATAGGCCGTCATGAGAACCAATGCAAAACTCCCCCATAACACGAGTGTTCGGCCCAATTTTTTGAGTTGGATTGTATCGGAGGCCACCCAAAAACTAACAAGACCCGACATAATGGCGAAATAGAGGATGTCTCCTGTATCGACTTCGGAAGGCAACATATACCCGAATTGTTGATAGAGTAAGACTGCTAGACTGGCCAATAGCAAAAGGGTAATAAAAAATCGTTTTCGGTTGAACGCCCCGCTTTCCGCATCTATTTCATTTTCATTGCGATTTTTGTGGGACTCCTCTTCGATGTCTGTGAGCATCCGTTTGAAAAATTCTTTCATGACTGCCTTCGATGGAATCAAATGAAAAAAACACTATTGCCACCGCTTATTTTGTTTTCAGCGGTCACGATGGTTTGCAGCATTTTGTTGTACTTGCGGTACGAAGCATTGAAAAACGGTTTCATGCACGGAGATATCGCCACCTACCTCAATTACCTGTGGAACACGAATTTTTGGGATCAGATACTCTACTCCGATCAATTGTATTTCAATTATGGATACCCTACATTTTTAGTGGAACATTTTGCACCCACATTACTTTTGATGGCTCCTCTCTATCAGTGGTTCCCATCTCCTGTATTTTTGATTGTAGTAACCAGTACTGTCCCAGTTGTTAGCACTTTCTTTATTTACAGAATTTCTCAAGAAATCTTACGAGCACCTTGGCTCTCAGTCCTGATATCGATTGCTTACCTCTTGCACCCTGTCACATTGGTTGCATCGTACGATTTAGGAGGTGGATTTCATCACGACTGTCTGATCCCCCCTTTAGTGTTTGCAACCGTATACTTTTTTCTGACATACCGACAAAAAAAGATTTCTTCTCATTCCCACAACCTTCTGCAATTTCTTTGTACTTCTGTTTATGTTTCGTCCCGGCTGTTTTTATGCTTTTTTTTACTGTTGGGAATCAAAGAAAACCTCCCTGTGATTGCGGCCGTTGCATGCACACTTCTGGTTATAAAAGATAAGCACACTCGGATCGAAAGCCTCGCGGGTGTTGGGCTGTGCCTCCTTTTTTTCGGGGTTGGAAATTTTCTGTTGCCGGGAGCTTTGGATGTGGTTCCGCAGCATAGCCACAAGATCATCAAGGCATTTTTTGAACGAGGCATTCCTGTATTAGATATTTTTGCATTTTTAATGGAAAACAAAGTCCTATTCCTGTTTTTTCCTGTGTTTTTCGTTCCTGTGTTTCTCCTGCCATTGACCTCTGAATTTTTGATGTATACCTACAGTGAAACTGGCAGCTTACTGAATTATTATGGCTTTGCTCCGATGTCGATCATCACGGTTGCTTACATTTTTGGGGTGGTCCGTTTTAGAAAATTTTGCTTGGTTATGCTTCGTCCTAGTCTTGCCATGATGACCGTCCTTTTTACCCTGATTGCAATTTGTGGAGTCTCGGGGGCATGGGGTTATCAACGAATGCATGCCCAGATTGAAAGTTTAAGGCCGTCTCCCAATAATATCTTAGACTTGGATCTTACCCCCGCGCTAGCAACAATTCCTCAAGAAGCTCATTTGACCACCAGCGCTTTATTGCACACGTTGCTCTCCAATCGAAAGCACTTGATACGCCATCGACTGGATCACGCGGATTACGTTTTAGTCAACATGGCCTGGTTCCATTTCGTAGAGTACGATGCTCCTTTTTTGCAAACTCTGGAATATATGCTTTCGCAAAACCTATTCTCTCATCATTTTTCGGATCGCTATACCATTGTGTTTAAACGCGTCGCCGATCCAATCCTCCTCAGCAAATTGAAGGATACACTCGTACCTTCGAAGGTCCTTCCCCCGAGAGAGGCCATAGGTTATATGAGCTTAATTTATAGTTACGCGTTGGAAGCGGGTGGAAAGACTTCTGAGTCTCTAAACGAGTTATCCCAGTTGCAAAAACAATATCAGTCGGGGCCGCCACATCTGTTGCAAAAGGTGAATCACCGTATAAACACATTGATCGAGGCGTCTCGAAATACAAACAACTAGCCGAATCGCTGACAAGTCGGTAGGGTTTCAAGCGGGCTACTTGTGATCGAGGAATATCATTATCTAAAGCATGCTTAATGAGGGGAGTATGAAAATTTTTATCAATAAGATTCGGGGGGCATTGTTGGCATTGGTTTGTTTCATCGGGAGCATGACACCCGTCTTAGCACAAGAGGCGATTTTGCTGAGTCGCCCACAATCGGAGCAAGACACACGGCTTTTATATCCACGTGCGTTGTTGGAATCTGCATTGGCACATACAGTCGATGCATATGGGGACTATCGTTTGGAGTATACCAAAGTCAAATTGCAGTGGGAGCGCGCACGCGAAGAATTGAAGCAGGGTAAAGGGTTGCATGTAATCTCTGCAGCAACTCGAAAAGACTGGGAAGCGGAGCTGCTTCCCGTTCGGATTCCGGTGATGAAGGGATTGTTGGGATATCGAATTTTCCTCATTCGGAAAGAGGACCAACCCAAGTTTGCACAAATCCGAAATTTAGATGAACTGAAACAGCTCAATGCGGGATCAGGCAAGCAATGGTCCATTACTCCTGTGTTCCAACACAATCAGTTCAAGTTAGTCACGGGCTCGAGTTATGAAGGACTGTTCTCGATGTTGGTAGGTCGCCGATTCGATTATTTTCCGCGGGGTATCAATGAAGCGCCACAAGAATATGCGGCTCGGAAAGATCAGTTTCCCACTTTGCACATTGAGGAAAATTTGATGCTGCGACTGTATTTACCGGTCTATTTCTTTGTCACCCCCAAACGCCCTCAATTAGCTGAGCGTATCGAAGAAGGGTTGAATCGGATGATTGCCGATGGGACATTCGATCAGGTTTTTTTCAAATATCACAAAGAATTGCTGGAATCGGTGAATTTGCAAAACCGAAGATCCTTTGCCATCGAAAATCCAAATTTGTCGCCTCTCACTCCATTGGAACGGAAAGAGTTGTGGTTGGACCCTGGGAAGCTTCCCCAATAATAGCAACCGAAATTTAGCAACGGTTCCAGGAAAATTGAAGACTTATGAAAAATTGGGACATGAGGTTTGAGGGACATAGGGTTTTAAAGTTCCTATGTCCCAGGCAGGTTCATTCGTATCGGAAATGCTGAATCTGATTGAAAAGGGTGGTGATGTGCTGCGAGGTGGATTTAGCAAGATAAGACTGCTGATCGGCCTTGGTTTCCATTTCTTCAGAAATGGACGCCACTCGAATGCTATCCTGTTCCAGATCTTTGAGAGTTTCGCTGATTTCCTGAATTGCTGTGTTTTGTTCTTCCGTAGCTATTGAAATGACCGACGCGATCTCAGCACTGTGGCGGATTTTTTCGTTAATCCGAATCAAGCTCTCTTCGACGACGATGACAACTTCCTCACCTTGTTGGATGCGGTCGTTGTTCTCCCGTATCATGCTCTGAATTTCTTTTGTCACCTTCCCCGAGTTTTCCGCCAAGCGCCGAACCTCATCCGCGACCACTGCAAAACCTTTTCCTTGTTCTCCCGCTTTAGCAGCTTCAATGGCCGCGTTCAACGAGAGTAAATTGGTTTGTTTGGCAATTGCATTGATCGACATCACTGACTTATTCACTTGTTTGGCAGTTTCCTGAATGTTGTGCATCCGGGTTTTCATTTGTTGAACTGCCTCCGTGCCTTTGCCACTTTCGGTCTCAGAGTTTTTAGCCACTTGATCCGCATCCTTGGCACTCGATGCGGTTTGATTAATCCGCTCTTGAATCTGACGAATATTGGAAGACGTGCGTTGAGCGGCCGCCGATTGCAAATTGGCCAACTCGGCCAACTCGCGCAAGTTGTTGAGCTGCACGGCTACGGCTTGGGCCACTTCATCTGCTTCGCCATCGACCATTTGGGCGTATTGAGCAATCTTTCGAAAACGCTTCGCTAGCTTCTTGATAAAATGATTCATCATTTTTCCAAGATCGCGGGTTTCATCACGAGTGCTGGTTTCGACTCGATGTAAAAAATCCCCTTCCGCAATCACTTCAAAACTTTCGATCATTCCGTGAATCGGACGCGTGATACGCATTGCAATCAAAATTCCAATAATTGAAAACACAACCAACCCTGCAAACCCACACAGGAACAGATTGGTTGCCACATTGTCCTGAGTGTCGTTTGCATTGAATACGATATCTTCAATGTCATTGTTGATGGACGCTTTGAGTTCTGCCAACAATGGCGGAATTTCTCGGACGTTTTGAGCAAATTGTCCACGGGCTTCGGTAATCTCAAAATTGCTCAGGACGACCCGGTCGAAGTTAGACAGATATTTTTTAAGGGCTTCACTCAAACGTGCTTTTAAGTTGTCGGCAAGATCGGATTCAGCAACAAGTCGCTCTAGCTCCTTAACCCCATTCCGGATCGGGCTGGTTTCGTTGAGGCGTCCTGTTAGATAATCTTTCTCATCGTTGCGAACCTTCAAAAATTTGATCATGAAATCTACACGATTCATGTCCGCAAAGATTTCTTCCGTGACTTGAGCGTTGCTGGAAAAGATACCTTGAAATCCTTCTCCTGGAGTGAGGCCTTTGATTTTTTCCAATCCCACCACTTTGTCAAAATTGACCAGATACTGATCGAGAATTTGGGAAATCAAGAGAAGCTGCTGCCCAATTTTTTGCTCATTGGTCAAAGGAATGGTTGAGTCATCTGGCGCTTCGGCGGCGGTGGAAACGGGCGGGCTGTCAACTAAAGCCGCCTGTGTTGGAGTTTCTTCAGGTTCTTCATCCGTCAGCACCGTTTCTTCGTCTTCGAAAGACCCTTCGGCCCCATCCAACCAAGCTGCACCCACGACATCTTGTTCCTCACCACCATTCGCGACTGTTTCTCCTTCCGTGTCCTCAAACGGTTCATCCGAATCTTCCAACCAAACCGAAGAGGCTTCAACTTCTGCTGGCTCCGAGTTGGCGACTTTTTCAGCAGCGTTGGGCCAATTCACTTGTCCGGAATCAGAATTTCCAGCTTCAGACATCTCACCTGACGGATCCTGCGTGGTTTCGAATTCTCCGATTTCCTGCACAAGTGTTTTTCCTTGTTCAATAGCACTCACCACTTGAGGTATGTACTGAAGATCTTTGGTTAAAAAGAACTCTCGTTCGGCACCTCGTGCTTGCTCGATCAAAGCGACGAGTCGCTCGATTTTGATCCCTTTGGTTTTCACGTCCTCCATATCCAGGACTGCCTGCTGGATTTGAATGAGACCAATTCGAGCCACCAAGATCAGCGCGATTATAGTGCCAAAAAATCCGATCACAATGAACCCGATTTTTTTGGCAATCGTGACCTTAGTTACTTGTTTCAACAAGGGTTTCATATGCTCCACAACATTTGAGATGGACTGAAGGCATTCTTTTTCTAAATTCGGTCCTCACTATAGTGGAGAAAATTTAAAACTATATTAGTTCCTTGTTAGGGGTCTGGCTCATTTTCCTAATGTTTGAAGTTTTTTGCGAAATTGAAGCGGGTATGACAATTGGAGAGATAAATCGATTGAATCTATGGATTTGGAAACAACTTACCAAGAAAGGCGAGAGGAAAGATTAGAGAAAAAGAAGTTTTGATCTAAGAACACAAGCCTTGCGCGACGTTCTGATTCCACAATATGGATCTCATCGTTGACCGATAGTGGAATTTTATCTTTGCCATCAAAGGAAAGATAGATGTCTTGCTCCTTGGTCACTTCACTGATGACCAGTCGAATCGCAGCATCGTGATTCAGAACCAGATGTCGGGAGGCAAAATTATATTCGTTCAAACCAGCAAGAATCAAACAGCGCACGTTGGGCATCACGATTGGAGAACCGGCAGACAACAAATAGGCAGTGCTTCCGGTGGGGGTTCCCACGATCACGCCATCCCCTCGGATCACCCGCATTGGCATTTCGTTAATGAAGCATTTGACAGAAATCATGCGTGTTGCTCCTCGGATCACCACCTCATTCACTACATGAGATTCTCCTCCAGGATACACGCACTTGAGCATCGCTCTTTCGCTCACAATGTATTCATTTGACTGCAAACCTAGCAAAATTTTTTCAAGATCTTCTTTATTGCCTGCGGTCAGAAAGCCGACATTACCGTAATTGATAGCCAAGACAGGGCACCCAGAGAATTGTCCCAAAGCATGCAAAACCGTTCCATCCCCTCCCATCACGATAATGAGATCCATGTCCTGCTGCGGGGGGGACTCCCACCCTAACAAAACCGTTTCGCTTTGATGGGCTTCGAACCAAGCTTTTAAGAAATCGACCACGCTGCTTTGCGGACGAGAATCTACAAACAATCCAACTCGTTTGAGATTGAGCATTGTATTTCCTTCACTAAAAATTCGAAATGATGGACACTGCAATTCATGGTGAATCGCCTGTATCTGCGTACCTTGTCAAGTCCACCTCAAACAATTACGCTTCCAATATTGGGACCAAATCCTTTGCTCGTTTTAACGGGTCGGTGCGAGAAAGCAGTTCCCAAGCATCAAAAATTCATCTTTCAGACGTTGCACTTATCAAAAAACCCTTATATCCGAATGAAATGTTTTTTTTCAGTTCCTCGTCAAACTGTAAACTTTAATAGAAGGTAGATTGTGAAAGCGACAAACTATAGCTCGATTGGATTCCTTGGTATGGCCCTGTTCTGGTTAATCGGATGTACAGGAGTCTCCGTCAATGCCATCGACGACCCTTCCCCTGAAATGAACAAGCGAGTCGTTTTTTTTGTGGCAAAATCCATCGAATTTTTTCCGCCTGGGGTGACTCGTTCTGTTGCAGCAGAGACCGAGCGTCGACTAGCACCCGAGAACTTTTCAAGTTTCGCCTTTTTCCTCAATCGGCAAGCATCCGACTCTCAATTTCAAGAGTCCCTGCTCTTGAAGCGTCAGCGTGACACCTACGTAGGCACGTTCGTACTCACGGGGGTTTCTGACAAAGATCTTTCTTCTCGTATTGGAAAAGCGATGGAAGTCGATCAATTTTTCATTCTACATTTGGATCAATTCCCATGCACAGAATGTTCGGGGGGCAAAGTACTCTGGGTGAAGTACGACCTCGTCGACGCGAAGAGTGGAGAGCGACTATGGAGTGGTAGGTTGAACATCGAGTTGGATGACGATGAAATCGAACCCGAAGTCTTTGCCGAGCTGACTCAAGAAAATGCGGAAGCTGTGTTGGACGCCTTCACAAGCCAGTTTGTGGTACCCTGGCATCGGCTTCGATATCAAAACCTCCAAAAACTAGCTCAACAGTAATTCATTCAACGGTAGGTAAGGCAAGAAGGACGATTGGAAGGGAGCTACCCGTCAGTTCTTCGAGTGGAGAAACCGATCTGACGGGCGCAACTTGGCAAGTATGAGACACGGCTCAATTGGTTCGAACTGGCACAAGAGCAAATTCTACACGACGATTGGCCTGTCGGCCTTCCGGAGTTTTATTGTCGGCAATGGGTTGGAACTGCCCGTATCCTGCTGAGGAAATGCGTTCGGGCGAAATTTTCACCGCATCAATCAAGTATCGAGCCACACTGGTTGCCCGTGCCACGGAAAGCTCCCAGTTGGTGGGGTAGCGTCTGCGCAAACTGGGGCCAATTTTGACATTGTCCGTATGGCCCTCAACCTGAATATGCTTGTCTGAAATCTTCTTCAACACTGCGCCTATTTTGTCCAACACTTTAAAACCAGAGGCTTTGATATGCGATTTTCCGGAATCGAATAACAACCGTTCGTCCAACCGTACCGCCACACGGTTTTCCAACTCTTCGATCTTCACTTGATCAGACTCCAATTGTGAACGAAGCGAAGTAATAAAATCTTGCTGTTGCTCGCGGGCTTTATCCGATTGCGTCTTCGTGGTTTCCAAGTCTTTTTGATAATCTTTCACTAGGCTGTACATCGCGTCTTTTTGCTCGGTTAAATCTGCATTTTCTTGCTCGGCGATTCCGATGCTCTGACTCAGTTGTTGAATTTCATCTTCCAATTCTAAAATCGATTCTTCCAACTCTCGTCGATAGTCTTCCAGCTCTTCTGTTTGAGCAACTTGTTCTTCGTTTTGAGCTTCCAAGTTTTGAATCTTCCGTTCGTAACTATTGATCACTCCGTTCAATTTTTCGTTCGTGGCTTCAGAATCGGCCAGCTTGGCTTCGACATCAGTCACTTGGGAACGGAGCGAAGCCGAACGCTTCTGAAAGGTTCCGTCTGAATTGTTCAATTGTTGCCTCAGCTCTTCATTTTCAGCGCGTGAGGTACTGCGAACATTGGCCAATTCCTGTTGAAGCGATTCAATCGAATTTTCTAGTTTTTGGATTTGCTCTTCTTGGCTCACCACCTGCTGTTCGTATTCTTGCGTTTCTTTGACTTTAGCTAGGTATTCGTCTTCGCTGTAATAGCTACAGCCAGTGAAAAGGAAACCCGTTGCAACGAATGCAATCAGCCGGTTTCTTCTTTGTGGGGCGCATGGCATAAAACCTCCTCCAAAAGGGCAGTATCTGATCAAGTAGATGCTTTGGCGAACGTTTCGGCAAAGCGTTGAAGAAAATTATTGATGTCCGATTCCGCAAGCTGATTGATCCCTGCTGCTTTAGCACGCCCTCCTCCAGTGGGAAAAGACCGACACAATTCGTCGGCTCCCGTCGGTCGGGCCAAGGGTGCTCGTACGCTAACGAGGTGACTGCCGTCTCCATTGTCCACCAACAAGGCATGAGCTTTTTCTGGTTGCTCTCGAGCGATCTGATTGCTGAAAACACCTGCTATTCGTTTTCCCCAGGATTCGGCAGGAAAACGATAAACTCTTCCTACCTCCGTATTCTGCAAAGGCGTTTGAGTCAGTGCGCTCTTCATATCCTGCTGATAGCCAGCTGCCAGTTTGGTCAAGGCCGTTGACTGCTCATAAAAATCAAGGGGATCGGTGTAAGGGGTGATCGCTTGGTATAATTCTGCTGGTGGAAAGTGGAGATCGCTCACCTGGGGACCATATCCATTGTAGTTGATCAACTCTCCCAACTCTTTGAGTTTTCCCAACTCTTCTGGTGCGATATCCGTTTCCTGGGCAAGGCCTTGTGCTGTTTCCTCCAGATTATCTCCGAAAGCAGCGACAACCGCCCAAGGTCGATAAGCACCTTTTAAATATTGGTCGACTAAAAGACTTGTACAAACTTCTGGCGAAGTATCGATAGAAGCCCGTAGTTGAGGATGGTCCGGGATGTCTCCAGAAAAATGATGATCGAAATAATGAATCGTGTTGTTTTGCTCCAATAATTGAAGCAAAGGAGCTTTGTTGGAGTCCATCGAGATGTCTAATACGGTGATATGGCTGTCATGCACCGCAGTCAGCCGTTGGAGCAATTTCACATCTCGTTTGACACCGGTAACTAAAGTGCTTTCTTTGGGATCGCTCAAGCGGAGTTGATGCAGCGCGCAGATGCCATCCGCATCTCCATTGAAAACGTCATAAAACATAGCAGCTTAATCGGGAAACGTTATGCTAAGGAATCGATCCGGCAAATTGAATCCGCCGAGTCATAAGGTACTTCTATGTTCATGAAGCAAAGGCAATGCCAAATCAGGATTTGGGGGCCATAGTATGGCTTTGTTTCACTTGGTTTCTCAAATAATGATCGACTAGCACTAAATTGATCATTGCTTCCACCATGGGTACCGCCCGGGGTAAAACACAGGGGTCATGTCGCCCTTTAGCTTTCAATTTCACGGCTTTGCCTTCACGAGTCACTGTATCTTGCTCAAAGTTAATGGTCGCCGTGGGTTTAAAGGCAATTCGCAAATAAATCTCCTCACCGTTGGAGATTCCTCCTTGAATACCTGCTGAACGATTTGTGGTGGTACGTACACGACCCTCTCGATAGGTGAATGGATCGTTGTGTTGTGATCCTTTTAAGTACACCGAATCGAATCCCAATCCAAATTCAATACCGCGCGTTGCTGGAAGGGACATCAAGGCCTTAGAAAGGTCTGCGGTGAGTTTGTCAAAGACCGGTTCGCCTAAACCAGGAGGAACGTTGCGAACCACAGCAGCCACAACCCCCCCGACACTGTCCCCGCCTTTGCGTACCTCATGAATTCGTTCGACCATCTGTTGGGCTACTTCTTGGTTGGGGCAGCGCACGTCGTTGCTTTCAATTTGTTCTAACGTGACCGAATACCGATCCACTTCTGCATGAATATCGTGAATTTGCTCCACATACGCCAAGGTCTCCACTCCGGCAAACGTACTTAAGATCTTTTTTGCAATGGCTCCTGCGGCAACTCGGCCAATTGTTTCACGAGCGCTGGAGCGCCCCCCACCTTGCCAATTTCGCAAACCAAACTTTGCTTCATAGGTATAATCGGCATGACTGGGCCGAAACAGGTCCTTCATGTCATCGTAGGCGTTAGGGCGGGCGTCGGTGTTTTTAACCATTATGGAAATCGCCGTACCCAATGTAACCCCTTCAAACACCCCCGAAAGAATGTGGGCCGTGTCGCTTTCCTTGCGTTGCGTGGTGATGCGGCTTTGACCGGGCTTGCGACGATCCAATTCAACCTGAATCTCCTCTTCCGTGATCGGCAATCCTGCCGGACATCCGTCAATCACAACTCCCACACCTCCGCCGTGGGATTCTCCCCAAGTCGTGATGCTGAATAGTTTTCCAAATGAATCACCCATTGCATTCCTTTCAAAATGGTGTCCGAATTGTTTTGTTGTCAGAATGGTTTTGCGGAGTGATGCCGATATCAAGGATTTGCTGTAAATTCGTCCACCGAATTTTATCGGAAATCACTAACAAGTGACTGATATAATTAATTGAACTTAATGTCCAGGAAAATGGCGGCAAGGGTTTTCTTGTAGCTTGCGGATACCCTCATGTATCCTACAGGGTTTAACCTTGTAAACCATAAATACCTGTGGTAGTTTCCTGGCGTATCTTTAATGATATTAAAGTGTTAGCGAAGACCTGCCCTGTTCATTCTCGTTTTTCTTTGTTGAGCGCCCCTTCATGTTACTGCATCTCAGAGTTTCCAACCTCGCCACGATCCAAGACCTTGAAATCGAACTTGCGGAAGGCTTCACCATTCTCACTGGAGAAACGGGAGCTGGTAAATCGATTATTATCGATGCCATCCAACTGATCACCGGAAAAAAAGCAGATTATGGCATGGTAAGAACTGGTGAAAAAAAAGCGACGGTTGAGGCTGCTTTCGATATCCAACGGCTTCCGGTGGTTCAACAAATCCTGAAAGACACAGACATTCCTTGCGAAGAATCGGAATTGATTGTCCGCCGTGTGATCCAAAGCAACGGACGCCAACGAACCTTTCTTAACGATGTCAATGTGGGCGTCACCAAATTGGAAGAAATTGGCAAGTTGTTGGTCAACGTGCATGGTCAACATGACAATCAAGCCCTGCTTCGGGTGGGACCCCATTTATATTTTCTCGATGGCTTTGCCCAATTGGTAAGTTTACGGGAAACCGTAGGCACCCTGTTCCATAAGTATCAAGATTACCTCAACGAGCACGAAGCTCTCAAAGCACGCCTCGCTGAGAGAACGGCACGGATTGAAGAGCTTTCGTTTCAACGAAAAGAGCTCGAAGAAGCCGATTTGAAAAAAGAGGAAGAGGAAGCGCTCGAACAAGAAGCCTACTTGCTCAACCATTCCGAACGTCTCAAACTATTGTGCATCCAAGCTCAAAAAGAACTCTATGATCAAGACGGCTCTTTAGTAGAACGGGTGGGGGCACTCGAACAATCCATGAGAGAAGCCGAAAAAATTGATACGCAATGCTATGAATTTCGGAGATCGCTAGAAACCTGTCTGTTTCAATTAGAAGACGTTCATCGAGCGATCAGTTCTTACACAACCCGAATCGAAGAAGATCCTCAACGCTTGGAATGGATCAATCAACGGTTGAGCCTGATTCAGTCATTGAAACGGAAATATGGAGTGAGCACGATTGCCCTCATTCTGGATCATCTCAATCGAGTGAAATTGGAATTGAAACAATTGGGATCGTTGGAAGAAACGGAAGAGGCGTTGATCCAAAAGATCAAGGAAGTGAAAGCGGAATTGCATGAGAAAGCAACCAAGCTTTCCGAACTCCGTAAACGAGAGGCCAAAAAATTGGATAAACAAATCATGGCGGAGCTGCACCAACTGGGAATGGAAAAAGCGATTTTTCAAACCACAATCGCACCTCGTTTGGGACCCGATTCCCAAAGCTCCGAGCCACATTACACGCCCATTGGGATCGATCATGTGGAATTTGAGCTATCGGTCAATCCAGGGCAACAGTTGCGAAGCCTCACGAAAGTGGCTTCAGGGGGTGAACTCTCTCGCATCATGCTGGCTTTGAAAACAGTATTGGCTTCCGTTGATACCGTGGAAACACTGATTTTCGACGAAATTGACACAGGAATTAGCGGACGGGTGGCAGAAATCGTCGGGCAAAAGCTTCGCTCTTTGGGCAATGCTGCCCAAACGCTTTGTATCACGCACCTACCGCAAATAGCGGCTTTTTCTGAAAATCATTTTGGTATCTCCAAATCGGTGAAAAAAGGAGCCACTTACACCTCGGTTCTTCCACTAAATCAAAAAGAGAAAGTTCAGGAGTTAGCCCGTCTGATTGGGGGTACCGAAATCACACCACAAACACACACCTTGGCTGCCGAAATGATTGAGCGCTCTGAGCAAAAATTTGTATAGCCCACCGATTCACCCAACTAGCAATCACTATTAATAGCTCTCCAAAATCAATCTATGTCTGCCAAATCCAAATCCTCAAAACGTGCCTCTTCTACGAAATCAATCTCCGCTAAAACTCCAGAAACCTCTCTTGAGTCTCCAGAAACGTCTCCTGACACGACAGAAGTATCTTCTGAGTCTCCAGAAGCATCTCCTGACACGACAGTAGAAACCCCAAAAAATTTAAAAACACCACCTGCCAAGTTAAAACTGGCCTCACATGGCAAGCGGTTGTTTGCATTGATCATCGATTTCGTAATTGCGGTGTTGTTGGTTAACACCTTCAACCACCTTGCCTATGCCGAACACTGGGATTTGAATTCGACCACGTCCCGTTTTTGGGAAGATGTGGCCCTGTTTTACTTTATGGTCTTCTCGATTCTGCTGGTAAAGGATCTCTTCCGCGCAGCCAGCCCCGGAAAATTCGTTGTTGGAATCACAATCCGACGTGTGGATGATTTTAACACGGCCCCTCCGTATGGCGTGCTTTTGCTCAGAAATGTCATGTTGATTTTGCTTCCATTGGAAGGTGTCATTGTATTTATAGACCGCTACATCCGACGCTTGGGGGATCAATGGCTCGGCACCGTAGTCATCGAGCACCCAAATCCAATGCGGTTTATCCATCGATTGATGGGAGTGAATATCTTGTTCTTCGGTTCTTTCTTTGTGGCATGGTTCATCCAAGAAATTCCGATGAAACGCACGGCTGCCTATCAAACGGCTCTCGACTATTTGCAAACCGACCCAGAAGTGGCACGTCATCTTGGAACCATCCAAGAACTGGAATCCCCTGAAATGAGCTTGGATGTGCGTGACGGTCAAGGGACCGGATTTGTCCGGGTTCAAGTGGTTGGCTCCGAAGACTCGGAGCCGGTTACCGTGTATCTCCAATTGATCACTTCACCTCAAAAATCCTGGAAGCCAGAACGTCTCACTATTGGTGAAGAACCGGAATCCAAAGATTGAGACTCCCCATGTCCACATTGCACAAAGTCCGCAAGTCTTACACAAATATCGCGCTCATTGTATTCAACACGGTATTGGTGTTTGGGCTGATGAACCTGATCATTTGGGGGATTCAGCCATACTTAGATGCCATACCTGGCACAGCCAACCCGATTGAAGAACGAGATCAGTTGACCCCGGAGCAGGTGAAACAAATTTATCCAGACTTGGGCCGAGATGAGGTCAGCTACATGTTGTATGAAACTTGGTCGAGGGCAATCGAATATGAACCCTTTCTGCAATTTCAGGAAAAGCCTTTCAAGGGAAGTTTCGTGAATGTGAGTGAACACGGTTTCCGGCTCTCCAAAAATCAAGGTCCATGGCCCTTGTCCCCCAATTATTTTTCGATCTTTTTGTTTGGTGGATCGACGACTTTTGGCTATGGAGTTCCCGATGACCAAACCATCGCCTCTTATTTGCAGGAGGCATTGGCAGGACATCCTCAGAAAGGTAAGCCGATTCGAGTCTATAATTTTGGGCAGGGCTTCTATTATTCCGTGCAGGAACGGATGTTGTTTCAAAAATTGCTCATGCAAGGAGTGGTGCCCGATATGGTGATTTTTGTGGATGGCATCAATGACTTTGCTTGGCTTTCTCCTGGGCCGACAATGACCGGGAAGATTCGCGAACTGTTAAACTCGGAACCCAAACCCCAATCCCTTTGGAACGAAGCGTTCAAGGCGATACCGTTGGTGAAAGCGTTCAATACGCTGAAATCGAAATGGGTGGTGCAACATGACTATAGTCACCCGCAGCCTCTTGAAAACCCGGAATCCTTCAACCGAGAGGAGGAATTCCCCCGCATCGTGAATCGGTATTTTCAAAACAAACGCATGGTCGAAGTACTGAGCGAAGGATATGGGATTTCAGTGGTCTTTGTTTGGCAACCCACTCCGGTTTACAAATATGATTTAGACCATCATTTGTTCAACCATTTGCGTTTCGGCTCCAATTATCATGGGACTTTTGGGTATGAACTCATCAAGCAACGAGCGGAAAGCGAAGAAGGACATTCCAACTTCCTTTGGCTTGCGGATATCCAACAAGACCTCAAAGAGCCTTTGTACGTGGACAATATCCACTATTCCTCAAAATTGAGCCAAATCATTGCCAATGAAATGGCTCAACGATTGATTGCTCAAGGGTTTTTGGCATCAGGAGCCAGTTCCTCTACACAGGCGGTCGACCGGATCGTGGCCTTAACCCATGAAATTTCAAGATCTCCCAAAGCCGAATTGTTCCTATCGCGTGGGAGTGAGTACGTCCTCCGCAAACAATATGATCAGGCTTTCCAAGACTTCGAGATTGCCATCCGCCTCGACCCTAACAATGCATTTGCCTACAATAATCGAGGAGTGGGTTATATTCGCAGAGAACAATATGAGCTCGCCTTGCAAGATTTCAACGCCGCGTTGCATCTAAAGCCAGATCTTGCAGATGCGTACAATAATCGAGGAAAGCTGTACTTGAAGTTCAATCGAACAGAAGAAGCCTATGCTGATTTTAGTGAAACGCTACGTCTCGACCCGACTGTCATTGAAGCGTTTAAATATCGAGGATTGATTGGCATGAAGTTCCTCCCCAACAAATCGCAAGCTTGTACCGATTTAAAAGCTGCCTGCGAGTTGGGCGATTGTATTCATTATGATGAAGCCCTGAAGCAGAAGGATTGCTGAGGAATCAAGAAGAGGAATCAGGGATCGGTCGTTGTTTCTGCTGGCAGGTCATTTGCCAAACCAGCAAGCTTCCACCCCCTATTTTTCAGAATGCATAAGGCACAAAAGAACGGTTTGTCTTTCTCCTCATCGTAGGTGTTCTGAAGAACGATATAGGACATGATACAGGCTCGATCCCAGTTGCAATTATCCGGATGCGATTCAGCCAAAGCTCTGTTCGCATAACGCAACTCCGAATCTCTAGTCAAAATGCTAGACGCCGCTGATTGTAAAACTTTTATCTTGATGCCGTTGGCGGCATTGATTCCACCCACTGCATGTTTGTCCCAGTAAACCATATCGTTGATTTTGACACTTTCGCTCGGAGCAACTCTCAAATAAACTGTTTTACCTACCTTTAACGTCAAATTGTGAGGGCTATCGAACACAAGATTGGAGACTTGGTTCCAGGTAACAATATTGTTTTTCTTGGAATCGTGTTGAGCTTTCTTTGCTCCTGGAGCAGAAGCAGCGTGTTCAAGATAGCGCGTGTGACCTAATTCATGTGCCCATAGATCTTCCGTTTCATCCTCCACAATAGAAATCCCCAAAGGCAGTCCGATAGAAGCAACTTCAAACGATTCTTCCTTAGGTTTTAAAGCGCCTGGGCAACGCATGATTAGTTTAGGGCGTTTGCTACTAAAAAATTCTCCTTTTAATGTTCCGTCACAGGCTGAACGAGGACAATGTTGATTATTCATACCAGGGTCTGCCGGATAGTACCCCACCCATTTGCAACTCGTGCATTCATATTTTTTGCGTTTCACTTCAAGGGGCCGAATTGTCAAACCACAGCCTGCATAGAAACAGGGGTTTCCCGTATACTTCCCTCCTTGGGGATCATCGTTTTCCCACTCCTGGATATGCTTGTTGTTGCAGGTATACACCCCGGTGCAAATAACGACTTGATGTAAATGCCCTTTACATAAAGGGGCCGGACAAGGCTCCCCCACCTGGTAATTGCTATTCGGGGAATCCTCTACGAAATAGTAGCGATGCTGCGTTGGGTTCAGGCTGCACATGTATTCTTGGACAAAAAACGGTTTGGAGCTTTTAAATTGGAGAATGGTGTGGCCTCGCAAGATACCTTTCGTTTTTTCAATGGACTTCACGATTTCCAAGGCCATCCGGTTTGTATAATTATACCAAAGAGGGGAAATGACATCTTCATACCAATAGTCCAACGCATCGCCCATATTGAAGCCTGGTTCTGCTGGCTCGAAGATGCCCTGCTGTTTTGCCTTGGACCAAGGCCACATGGCTTTTTGATCCAATTTAATGTTTTCATCTTTCCGTCGTTCGGTATCGTATTCGATCCAACTGGGTTCACCCGGAGCTGGAACACATTGTTTAACCGCAGCTTTGAAACTGGCCCCTCCATTCTCTCCCGGAAACACCGAAGTGAGCGGTTGTGTCACATCGTCTTCTCCTTGTTCGTAAACAAAATGTAGATAAGAAGCGTGATAATATTTAATGAATTCATCTTTCTTTGCGTTCCATTGGTTTTGATCTGAGGTCCAGTGGACATAACCACGTAGGGAGGTTTTTCTCCATACCCTCATTTTCGCGGTGTGCGCTTGCGGCCAACGTTCGTATCGTTCTGCTAAGACCGAGGCATTTGAAAACGAATACGCGTTTGACGTCTGAAATCGAATTTGTGCACGAACTTGATAACCGTCGCCTGCAATGATTGAAGGGCGGAAGTATATTCCCGTTTGACCGATATATTTGGGGTAAATTAAATTTTCCTGTAGACCGATCCGTTCATAAATACGGGTAACAACCGATTCACGACTTGGTTCGATAAAGGTCTGCCAAGGATCCAAATAGTCATCCCCGGTGCTAAACGCAGCCTTGTAGTAATTGGAAAGATCGTCGGGTCGAATACCGCCGTGAGTTTCAGGGCAATTGAAATAAGTGGACTGCTTGTCCACATCTTTCCGATTATAAGATTTCTTCATTTTGTTGAGAACATGATGGACCGTGGTTTTTGTTCGGGTCCGGATTTTGTCGTATTGTGTTGAATCGATATTTGAAGCAATGTTATTGCCGTCGTCGATTTCGTCGAACGTCCAATCCACACGCAGGGGGCCAATGGCTTTGCGCATATGATTCATTTCGTTCTCTTCAAGTTTCACATCAATGACATCTTTCAATTTCTGATCTTTTTTCATTAGTAAAATATCTGCTTTTAGTGGAATCCAGGGACGACATATTATTTTCTTATCAAGGTCAACTCGCGTGTCGCCACAATTGAAAACCCCTCCGACATTTCCCAATGCAGTAGGATGTTTTGTAATTTCTTTTAATACCTTTCCTGCCGCCCCTTGGTTGCCTCCTGCACCTCCTAATACCCAATAGGGATTGGTGTAGTAATTGCGGTCGTCCACCCAAACAATGAGTTCATGTTGCGAGTCATTAACATGCAACTGAAATTCGGATGAGGAGACATCGTAGTCGGATCGATTAGCCGATTTTCCAAACCAAGGCCTTTTAAATTTACCAAGATTCAACCCATCCAATGCCGCAATCATGTCATCAGAGATGTCGAGCTTATTCGGGTCAACGTTTGGGGAAGTCTCCCAATCCTCTATTTTGAAGCGATCAAACGTATTGGATTGGCCCTGAACCTTAGGTACCGACCGTTTGAATTCTTCCACTGCTTTGAAAAAGCTTTCGTCTTTAGTCCGGTTGACCTTTCCAGGGTGGAAACCGGCTTCTGCCAATTTCATCTTGCTCCACAGGACGCGGGCGGTTTGGGGTGGAGGATTATCTCTAGGATATAAAGGCCCCAATGAAAATCGAAGCGAAGGTTCGTCATTGGTGGCAGCATAGTCCTTTTCATCAAGGGGTAAGGTCTCCGGATGCACATACAACCGGACCTCGGTTTGCATTGCAGCCAGTGCCAAGCCATTGTCCACGCCAGCGGGAGTATGCATTTGGAGATGAAGCTGATAGGGCATTTTTTCTTTTCTAATCGAGGCCCCCGTTGAGTCTTTGCCATCCCATTCAAAAGAATGCTCACCGGCACTGAGATCGGAAGGTTGAAGGGGCTTCTGAAAGACCAAAGTTTCTGTGTTGTCGAGAATCTGCAACAATCCTTGTTTCAACCGGTTGGTATTTTTAATACTCCAGCCCAGTTTTAAAGAAGTCGGAATCGGTTCGTGATCCGGTGCAAATCTGGGCCAAAAAGGTTTCAGCTCCAGACGGGCATTTTTATCTTGGTCCGCTTTGTAGTGACGCAACAGCACGGTGTAAGGTGAAAACGCAACATTGATGCATCCATTTCCTTTCTCAGGTTTCAGGAGTCCTTCTTTGGCATTGGTTGTCCCTTTCCATTCGTTGTATTGATTGGTTTGTCGTGGTTGATAATTTTTCAGCTCCGTGTGGTAGACACAGATATCGGGCTTCTGTTTAATGGTCGAATTTTGGTTTTGCCAAACAATATCAATGTAGTTGCTGGCCCACACCTCCATCTCTAGTTTGTCCGCGCCCTCTGGAGCGCCAAACAAGCAATAGGTGATATCGCAGGCTTCTGCATTTGGGAGGAACCAGGGGCTGAGCTTCTTCAATTCCACGGCATTGGCGGGTTTCAACGGATTCAATACAATGGTTTGAGATTGAGGATGACTTTGATCGGCTTCGTTCGGCTTCAAATCGATGTTCGCTTCAACGCCAATTTTCGGAATCAAGAATTCCAAAGGGGCTTCAGGGTGAGGGTAGAGTATCGTTTTCTCGGGAGAGCTGGGTTTGACTTCACAGCGTCCGGTAATTTCTTGCAGCACCAGGTTGACTTCTGCTTTTTCGACAGTTCCCCAATTGAACAGGGCTATATCTTCCCAAGTGGTGGACCATTCTTTTGCATATTTCTCGGCTATCTCTGCTAACGTTTCCCCATCGTGGACCTGATGCGTTTTGGCATCCGCACGACTGCCATAGACTTTTCCCATAATGACCTCATCAATCGACTTCGCTTGCTTCCACTTTTGTTACAATGAAACTAGGAATTTATTTGTTGGAGCACGGTTGGTTCCTGTGTTTCGATAGATTCGATCTGGTACGAACCAGGAGGTAACTTAGTGAACCGCACCCATCCCTCGGCATCTGACGTTTTTTCCATCGTTTGTTTCCCTTTCAAACGAACCCGAGCCTTGCGAAGGGGACGCCCTTCCGAATCGACTAAACGATATTCGAGCCATTGGAACCATTTCACGAAAACATCTGTTTTGATCGTTTGGCCTGCTTTCAAATCGACTTGTTGTTCGACGGCTTCGTAACGTTCTTCCAAATCGGTGGGTATGCGAGCGGTGATGTCATAAGTGCCCGGTCGGAGTTCATCAAAGGTTGCGATTCCTTTAGCATTGGTATTTTGGGTTTGGGGAGAACGTCCGCGGATTTGAATCGGAATGGAATCGGTCACGACGATTTTGGAGTCTTCGCGACGTAACGTCAGTTGTAACGAACTGAGTAGATATTCCAGCTCTATCGTAATTGTTTCGTTTGCTCCCGAGGCCAAAGTTATCTCTTGTGGCGAGGGCTTGTTGTAGGCACGGCTCAGATTACCCGGCAATCGAACCGCGACACTATAGTTTCCAGGAAGCAATTGAGATAACTGGGCTGAGCCATTGGAATCAGCCGATTCTTGTTCGCTGGTCGGTCCCAACAATCGGACTATCGCTTTTGGTACGGGGTCACCACTCCCGATGCGCACCACGTTGACTTTCAAGGTTGCCGGGCTAATGGGGTCCGCTTGAACCATGACAGGCACCAACTGTCCCATTTCAACACTCACTGGATCAGCTGTCGGAGCGAGATAACGACGAAGAAAACGATTGCTCAACCCGAGCGTGACTTCATAGGTGCCCGGCTCAATATCACTGAAGGACACCTGCCCAGCATCATTTGTTTTCTTGCGAATCGTGGTCGGTCCTGTCAACTGCACCCAGCCACTGCCCAATGGCTTTCCACTGTCAGAGGCCAATACCTTGACAACCACTCCGCCTTCCATACCACCACAAGGTTCCGTAGCACTGCCGACTTTTTTACTTTGAGTGGTGGTCATGGCTTTGTTTCAGGGTTGACGTTTAGTTCATTTAGGCGAGGAGCCGCGAGGTAATCTTGAAGTTCAGGCAATGCGTTCCGATCTTCCAGCTCCATCTTGGATTGCTGCAAATACTGATCGATCAGCCCAATTTTTCCACCTTCGGGTAAGGTTTCGTCTTCTAAGATCGTGACAGCCCATTGCATATTGGGTTGTTGGACAAAACGGAGATGAAACCCTAGCATGAGTTCCAGATAACGCAGCACATTGGCCTCTCCTTCAATTTGGTAAGTTGCTGCATCCTCCACCCCTTTGCTGAACAACTTTTGCAGTACTGGTTCTCCACCAAACTCATCAATGGCTTTAAGGGCTTGTGGAAACCGTTGTTGCAATTGAAGCTTCGCTTCTGTTTCAAATTGTCGACGAGCCTCTGCATCAAACAATTCCATGATTTCTTTGCGTATGACCCACGTCATAGCGTTTCCCTCATCTCTGTTTTTTGAGCGCCAAGTTTTTTCGATACCTCCAAAACCGATCTGCTTCTGCAATGATTAGAGGTCCAAAGAAAATCAACGTTTTTAAAATATCTGATTTCTCTTTGGCCACCATATGCAAGATCACCAAAAATGCAGCAATATAGACGGTCCGATGAAGCTTCTTCCACCGTTTGGCCCCCATTTTTTTGATCGCCCAATTGGTACTGGTCATAGCCAAAGCCCACAAGATCAAGAAGGCTCCCAAACCAGTCACAATGAAATAGCGTAAAAAGTTTTCCAGCAATTCTTCGAGATCGGAATTTTCCAGAAAAACATAAATCAGCAAATGTGCACAAGCATAGACAAAGCTGCTCACTCCCAGGAGTCGACTATGACGCGCACAAATCTTAAATAGACTCACTTTGGGAAACCGGAGCCGCAACGGACTCAACCACAATGTCACGATGAGCAATATCGCCGCCGACTCGCCTGATTCGATGAGTAGAAATTCAACTGGGTTGCCGCCCAATTGCTCGGTAAAAATCGCATACGCGACTCTCAATGCAGGTATCGCAACCAAGAGTCCCACAAACCATTTCGATTTGAATAACGTTTCTATCCACTTCATAGTTCCTATCAGCAAAAGAAAGAATTGATGAGCCAGTCCAACAAAGGAATCCATACCTTGGTTAAGGAACCCATACCTTGGTTTTGGACCAACCTGCCATAAAAAAGTGTGTCGATTCAATCCTAGCTCTGTTTTCAAGATTTGCTTCATACGACGGTTTTTCCAAACCATTCAGGCCGTCCCTTCACTTTCAGAATGATAAAGTCGAGCAAGGCACGAACTTTTGCCGAAAGGTGGCGGTTGGTGGGATAAATTGCGTAAACATGACGGGGGTGAGAAGGCCAATCATCTAACACGGGAATCAAATCTTCATTTTTAAAATAATCAGCCACAAAAATATTAGGCAAGTACACTAGACCTTGCCCCGCTAAAGCAGCTTGGCAGGCAAGAGTGACATCATTCACAACAATACGGCCTGATGGCAAAATCGTTTCCAGTTCACCCGTAGGCGAAACAAAACTCCAAGTGGAGGTGTAGCGAATGCGAATGCAGGTGTGTTGGAGAATGTCTTTGGGCACGTGAGGGATCCCGTGTCGCTTTAAATAAGAAGGGTTGGCACAGAGACGATATGGCGCTGGCCACAATTTCCGGGCAATCAGGCTCGAATCTTTCAACCCCCCAACTCGAAACGTCACATCAATTTGCTCCTCGACTAGATTGACAGCACGATTGGTCAACTCCACATCCAGTTCCACCTCAGGATACAATTGGACAAATTCCATCAACCAAGGCCCTAAGATATGAGTGCCCAATGTGATGGGGGCAGAAACCTTCAAGGAACCTCGGGGGGTTGGCTGCTCCGTGGTTACAGCTAGATTGGCTTCTTCAATTCCAGCTACCAAAGCGACACATCGATCAAAATAGGCTTGGCCAGTATCGGTCAATTTCAATTTTCGGGAGGTCCGTTGTAGAAGCAACACCCCTAATGTGTTTTCCAATTCGGCAACTTTGCGACTCACGGTACTTTTCGGGACACCGAGTCTTCTTGAGGCTTCTATAAAACTCCCATTTTCCACAACCTTCACAAACAAGACCATATCGTTGTAATCAAACATTGCATTCCTTTCGTTCCACAAACATTCGATTCCTCCTATTCATTCAAACGGAGTCCATTCCTCCTATTCACTCAAACGGAATCCATTCCTCCTATTCACTCAAACGGAATCCATTTCTTTTAGTCCCATTATTGGGATCTAGTATTCTGTTTCTGCTATCTAGTCCCAAAATTAGGAAAATGCTAGTTTTTTGATTGATTTCAAAGTGCGTCTGTTTTGGCATTTCAGGACGCAAAAGACGCAGTGGGTTCTCATCGGTTTCAAATGGAGGTTTTATGAAAAAGCAAATTATTGGAATGGGCATTCTCTGGGGGATGCTTTTTTTTGTTTCATCCTTGGGGGCACAATCGCTACCCCCCTTGTATGCTAATGATCCGGTAGAATTGGTTCCGGTCAGGCAAGTCGCTCAGTTCCCGGCCTATACCTTTTTAGAAAGTGTTGCCGTCGATCCTGAAGGGGCTGTGTATGTAGCCAGTCATGAGGATGGTAAAATCTACCGTTTTTCAGAAACGGGAGAACGTCAAGACGTGGCCACCCTGTCTGGAAAAATTGCGGGATTGGTGTTCACCCCTCAAGGAGATCTTCTTGTTACCGGCTGGTTGGATGGCAAGGTGCCAACTCTTTTTCAAGTGAACCGGTCGGGCGAGTTGATCCACTCGATTACGATGGAAGGGGCAATTTTTCCAAACGGGATCACCTTGCTTGAAAACAATCGATACTTGATTGCAGATTCGTTCTTAGGAGCGATTTGGCAATTCGATGTCTCAACCAACAGCCTCTCAATTTGGTTGGAACACGAATGGTTGGCTCGTCGATCCCCTGAAAGCCAAACACCTGCTGTGAACGGATTGAAGCGGTTTGGAAACACGCTGTACGTGTCCAACTCTGACAAAGCCATGCTGCTCAAGGTGCCACTTCAAGACGATGGAAGTGCAGGAATTCCAAGCGTGTTTGTCCAGGGAAAAGTGATTGACGACTTTGCATTTGACACAAATGGGAATCTTTATGGGGCAACGCATGTGTTTAATAGCGTAGTCCGTGTTTCTCCAGAAGGTAAGGTCACGGTGATCGCGGAAGCGGATCAAGGAGCCACGGGCAGTACAGCCGTTGCGTTCGGTCGGCAAGCTGGCGACGAAACCGGCCTTTATGTGGTAACAAATGGTGGTATGTTTTTGCCCCCGGCCACTGGCGTGGTTCCTGCGGAAGTGTTTCGATTGGAGGTTGGCACTCCTGGATTAAGTTTGCCAGATTGAGTTTGTTTCCATGATCAACGGCCAATCAATCGTTCCAATTTGGCAGTGATCAACAGGACTTGTAAAAACACATCTTTGGGCACTTTGCCCGGTATCAAATCCAATTGCACTCGTCGGTCGGTAAGATCCAAATGGTGTTTGATTTTAATCAATTCTGCCAAAATCAGCCCAGTCGCATCATAAGGAGCAGACGGTAGGATGTTCCCTTCGGGGAACGGAGGAGGAACAAAGGCGGACACTCCGAACTTTCGCTGGGCTTGTCCTACTTTTTCAAAGACACGATACAACTGTTGTAGGACATCTTTTGGTATGATTTGCTTGTTGGGAAGAATCGGTTCGGCAACGGCTGTGGATAGGTTCAATCGTTGGAAAATCGAGTCCAAGTCTCGAATGATATATTGGGTGTTACGGAAGACATGACTGGGTGTCAATCCACCCGCGAAAGCGGTTTGTGCAAAGGCACTGATCTGGCGGTTCGAACGCAATGTGTCCTCTCCGACTACTTTTTTAAGATCGGCAACGATGTTGTGGGAATTCTCTATTTCATCATTCAATTGGTAGATGGAAAGCGTGTTTTGCTGGGAAGACGTTGCACAGGTGTCAATTGTGCCTTTCAACTGGTTGAGAGATTGGCTGATCTGCTGGATCCGGTTGAATTGCTGTTGTGAGGAATCGGTGATTTCGTGGATGTGCTGATTGATTCCCATGAAAGATTCAATCATTTCGTAGGCCATGTTGGCCCCCATTTCGAGGTTCTGTCGGGCGTTGCCCACTCTTCCTGAAATATCTTGCGTCGCTGTAGCGCTGCGCACGGCGAGACCGCGTATTTCATCAGCAATTACGGCAAATTCACGGCCCCGCTCCCCGGCCCGCGCGGCTTCAACCGCAGCGTTCAAGGATAAGATGTTTGTTTGAAATGCGATGTCGTCAATCGTTTTGGTGATGCCTGCGATTTCATTGTTGGACTGCTCTAAGTCTTGCATCGCGTCGCGCAATTGTTCCACTTGGCGAGACGAGGTATCAGCCTTTTCTTTCACATGCAGCGTGCTCTCGGTGTTTTGCCGGATCATCACCACCGTATCTTCTAAAGTCAATGAGATGCTCTTGACGGTAGACGCTTGTTCCGACACTTGTTTGGACAAAACTTCAGCACTGCCTTCAATGCGCTCCGCGTTGTGTTCCAAATGTTTGATGCCTTCTGAAAACCGATGAATGATTTTAAACAGCAACGTGTTGATATTTCGGATACACATGAAGAAAATCGTTGCCCCTCCAATCATCATAATTCCTAATACCATAAGCAGCCATTGCTGCGCCTGCATCAAACTTCCGACAATTTCCTGATATCCTTGAATCATGTTTTGAGGTAATTGTTGAGGCAAGCTCGTTTGTTTCTTATCAGACACCTGATTATTTAACGTTCCTGCCACATCCTGTTGCCACCATTGCTGAGTCGATTGTTCCCAAGAAACCATCTTGGATTCCAATTTCAATGTGAAAACGTAAGCGGCACCGCAGATTAGCGGTGACAACAATGCATAAAAAACCACTGCGCTGAGCACAATTTGTGTTTGAATGGTCCATCGGCTCATAAACTCTCCTCCTGATAATTGTGAGACACCACAATCGACATAACTTTCTCACAAGGATTTTCCAACTTTGGCATTCGGATGAACGCCATAAAAAGACTCATCTTTCCCACAAAGATTTGTCTTTTCTGATTTTATCTGGATGCTTTTGCATAAGACGTTATCTTTCCCACAAAGATAAGCCTCGTGCGGTTTCCATCGAATTCAACTTGTCTTGAAAGATAGTAAACGAATCTACAATCTTTAGTGTAGATTTGAGTTCAGTAACAACAAAACACACTGAACTCATGGACACTGTTCTAGAATCATCCATATGTTAGGATTTGCACAAGCACCCTTTGTCGTTTTGAAGACTACAGTCTTACATGAAAATTGGTATATTTTAGGAAATCTCCAACTCATGCGTACCCACTATTTTTCCAAGGAGTATATATGAAGTCAGCTCTTCGCATCGGACCCTTAACTGGCCTCCGCAACGGCAACCAAGCCTTCCAACAAGTCCCCGGTTTGAAAGGACAGGCGATCCGGGCATTTTTGGCCAATTTGGTCATCTTCATTGTGGTTTCGTTGGTCCTCAATGGTCTGCTGTACAATTACCTATTGGAACCTTGGATCGCTTCGTTCTTTGGATCAGAAGACGGGTTCTGGGCCACACTAGGAAGCGTTATTTTATGGATCACCCAAATTTTGGTGGGGGCTTTACTGGCGGTGGCTACCTTGCTTTTTTCGGTGTCGATGATGGGCGCGTGGCATGAGTTTTTGGTGAGCCAAGTCATTCGTCATTTCCGGCCTTTACCAGATGTTCCGTTCAATTTCGGGATGTGGTTGGGATTGACCGTGCAGTCTGCAATTGTTGGATTCAAAGAGGTCCTCTGGGTCCTACTATTGATTGTGGTGGGTTTCATCCCCATTGTTGGCCCTATCTTGGCGTTTATTGGAGCCGCCTACCTGATGGGGCGAGGCATTTTCAATCCGTACTGGACAGTTCTCCAGGAACAAAAGGAATCCACTGACTCGCTGAAACAATCAGTACGGTGGGCACCCATTCAAGTGGGATTGCCGCAAATGGGATTGGCGTTCGTTCCGATTCTGGGTTGGCTGGCCATGCCGTGGGTTTTACTCACACAAGTATTGGGGGTGGCTTATTACATCGAACGCCAACGGTCTACTCAGGGGGCAGGATCATGAAGTCGTCCGCAAAAAAATTGAGAGACCTCTTGCAACAGCCGGGGTTGATTCAGATGCCATGCTGTTTTGACGCGCTCTCCGCCAAATTGATCGAGCAAGCTGGATTTTCTTTGACCTTCATGAGCGGCTTTGCGGTATCCGCTGCTCGGTTGGGACTGCCGGACACGGGTTTGATTTCCTACGGAGAAATGGTGGATCAAGCTCGGCAGGTTTGCCAAGCGGTTTCCATCCCGGTGATGGGCGATGGCGATACCGGCTATGGCAACGCCATGAACGTGAAACGGACTGTCGCGGGTTATGCTCAAGCCGGATTGGCCTGCATCATGATTGAAGACCAAGTGGCTCCCAAACGATGCGGTCATACCCAAGGCAAACAGGTGGTGGATCGTGCCGAAGCCCTTACTCGCATTCAGGCCGCTGTCGACGCAAGAGACGAAGGAGCCGACATCTTGATCATGGCCCGAACGGATGCTCGTGCCACGGATGGTATGGAAGAAGCCTTGTGGCGATGCAACGCCTTCGTCGACAAAGGCGTGGATTTTGTGTTTCTCGAAGCCCCTCAGTCCGAGGCGGAGATGGAACGGTTCTGCACCGAAGTTCCTGGATACAAGCTCGCCAATATGCTTGAACAAGGAACCACTCCGATATTACCGCCTCAACGCCTGGAAGCCATCGGTTACAAACTTGCGGCCTATCCGCTGACTCTGTTGAGCACAGCCATTTGGTCCATGCAACACGCCTTGCGCTCCCTCAAACAAGGAGAATCTCCACAAAATTTACTAGCCTTTGAAACCCTGCGAGAGGTGGTGGGGTTTGATGCGTATGATCAAGAGTTCAATAGTTATTTGCCCAGACCGTAGCGAATTTTGTTGTTGAAGATCCTACCATGACGAAACGGAGTTTAAACGATTAACACCACTCTCTATTGGGAATACAAACGATTTGGCAGTATAATGAATCCAACACGCTGCCCGTCTTTACAGCTACTGTTTCGAAAGGATTCCCATGTTCATTGCCAATCCGATCTACGATGTCGTCTTCAAATACCTCATGGAAGATAAAGAAGTCGCCATCCTCCTCATCTCGGAAATCCTCAGCGAAAATGTTGTCGACTTGGAGTTCAAACCTCAAGAGTCCATTGGTGAAATTCGCGATCCCCATATCTTCACCATCTACCGAATGGACTTCTCTGCTAAAATCCAACTCCCTAACCAACAATTCAAACAAGTCCTTATCGAAATCCAGAAGGCTAAGTTTCATACCGATATCATGCGATTTCGAAATTACTTGGGAATGCAATACTCCAACAAAGAAAATGCTGTCCTCGAACAAAACAAAGGAAAGGAAATCAGGCACGCCTTGCCGATCCACAGCATCTATTTTTTGGGTCACCGACTTGAAAACATTGAAGCCCCCATTGTTCAGGTCAAACGAGCTTATTGGGATGGAACCACAGGCGAACCCATTTCAGCACGGGAAGAATTCATCGAAAGCTTGACCCATGATAGCATTGTGATTCAGATACCTCAGTTGAGGAAGGAGATGAGAACCGATTTGGAACGGCTTCTTAGTGTGTTTGATCAAAGCTACGTAGTGAGCCATGATAAACACGTTCTCGATATCGACGACGAGCAGATTCCCGAAAAGTTCCGTAAGGTGGTCCGTCGATTGATCAAAGCCAATTCGGAAGAGCAAGTTCGGCAAAATATGAATGTGGAAGATGAATATTTGGAGGATTTACAAGCCCAAGAGCGCCAACTTCTGAAAGCCAAAGAAGAAGCGGCTGAAGCGAAGCGACAAGCTGAACAAGAAAGACAACGTGCCGAGGAAGAAAAGAAACGCAACGAGCAATTGATGGAACTTCTCAAAAAACATGGCATCGACCCCAAAGAGTGATGCTATCGGCTCCGTTCTTACTCGAATCCAAGATTTTTCGTAGTGAATTAATTACACCATTCCCTTTCGTTGAGATAAATTCGGTAGTGAATTAAAGAAACTACTTGACACGACTGAGGTGAAAATGGTTTGGGAGGGAGTCCATTCACTAATTCGAATTTGTGGAAAGCGCTTAAATTCGTGATGTTGCGTCGGAGTTTCCCATGCCAATCACACTCCCCTCAGAAGAACTTTTGCCTCATCTGATTCATGGCATTTTAGAAAACCTCAATCGTTTGGGAAACGCCGAGTTTCGCGTGTGGAGCTTCGTTGCGGCCAAGCTGATTGAGCAAGGGATGCAAAAACTCCCCATGACCTACGATGAACTCAGCCAAGGGTCGGGGTTGTCACGCAAGTCGCTCAGCGTGGCATTGCAGTCCCTAGAGAGGCAGGACTTGTTGATTATCCGACGAAGTTCCGGGAAAAGACAGACAAGCACGTATTCGGTCCCCCGATTGAGTTCGTTGGTCACTCAGCAGAGTCGAGAAGCGGTTTTGCAGGAAGAAGTCCGGTTGTGGAAAAAAATAGTCGAAGGCTTGGAATGGCTGGAACAAACGATTCAAGAAATGCCTGTTTCGCCTTCAGGTGGCATTACGGGACACTACGCCAGTCAAAACCAAGCGGCAATTCAGGAAGGTGGTGAATCCTCACAGGCCCATCTGAAACAGTGGATGGAAATGGACCGGTTGGGGCCAGTCGTGAATCATATTACGTACATTCAAGCCGCTCCTCCCTATTGCACAATTTACTTCGACATCAAGCATGAACAAAATCTGGAACTGCGGGTGAGCCTCAAACAGTTGGCAAATTACTTTCAAGATTCCCCGTTAGTGCGAATTCATAAATCCCATATGGTCCATGCTCACAAAGTGTTGGCCGCCCGCCGGAAATCCAAATCAGATTATGAAGTATACCTCAAGGATTTGAGCGGTAGCACCATACCCCTTCCTATAGGACGGGCGTTTCTCTCCATTCTTCAATCTCAATATTCGAATTGGTTTCACGAATAAACACAAAGCGTTTGCAAATGTTTCATTTTTTGCTGCAAACGTTTCATTTTACACTGCAAACGACGCATTTTGGCGAAATCCGCACTTCCCAACTTCCCTGTTCACGGTTGACCTTGCAAGAAGGTTGAATTCTTGTCATTCAACCTATTGAATTTTATACATTTCTGTGACAATTCGATTCTCTATTCACAACTTGCACACAACGTTTGGAAACATTCTCATTGCGCAATGCGCATGAATTCGGAATTATTTCTTCACCGATTGCAAACGATTGCAGTAGCAATTTGAGGCAGAATTGACATTCATTCTGCAAACGATTGCAGCTCTGGATTAACGAGGTAAATGAACTATTTCAATGTTTCAAATGATGCAACCTGTGAAGAGGAGGTAATATGAAGCGAATTGCGAGTCTATTGTGTTTTTGGTTGTTGGGAATGGCCATTGCGAGTGCTGCCCCCATTCGAACCGTTATCTACATCTATAAAGAAACCACTCCTGGGCAAGATATCTTCATCAAAGGAGGACACGACGCCGGTTTAGTGCCCGGCTCCTACCCAACCATGGGGGAAGCGATCACCTACAACAACACATTGAATGGCACCACGGCAGCCATCAAAGCCAACGACTCCGAACTCGACTGGGGTACTGAGTCCGCTCTCGACTGGACTACCAATTCTTGGCCCGCGGAGTGGGGACCAAAAAACACGTATGCCGACAACGGCTTCGGAGAGGATCCCGAAAATCAATGGGGACCCCACTGGTGGAAGTTCGATGTCACGATGGATGGCGAAGTCGGGGACTGGTTTGAATTCAAAGCTTTCATTCGTGAAGGAAGCAACGAATTCTGGGAAAGCAACATCAACCAAGCTGACACCCCCCACACCACGATCAACCACTGGGCTAAAAAGGGGTTCATCACCAAAGTTTCCTACGATTCAAACACCGTGGAATTCATTCCATTGGCCCAAAACCCCGACGAACGCAAAGTAACAGATGCCCGTGCGCGTTGGGTCTCTCGCGACAAAATTGGTTGGATCTTGGGCAGCGACGCAGGCAACTACAACTACACCCTGCATTACGATGTCAATGGCAATTTGATCTGGGATACCGACGGAAAAATCAAAGTAGGCGCCGATTTCAGCACGGTTGACGCTGGAATCGCTTTGGGATCGGTTGGAAATTTCAACAATGAAAGTGGTGTGTTTTACGAAAAGTTTGCATTCATGCGAGACCACGGTTTCACCAAAATCAGTGTTTCCGTTTCAGATGCTCAAATTGAGCAAATGCTTCTGGGACAAGTGGTGATTGCCAAGCGCGATTCCAACGGAAATGTAGTTGACGCGACTTCTATACAAAAAGCCGGTGTGATTGATGAGCTTTACTCCTACGATGGAGACTTAGGACTCAAATTCCAAAACGGCATCCCGAGCTTGAGCCTTTGGGCGCCGACCGCTCATTCTGTCAGACTGATGGTTTATCCTGATTCCACTACCTCTACAATGGTCGGAGGCAGCCCGTTCACCATGAACAAAGTGATGGTCAACAACAAGTGGACTGGAGCGTGGACTTACAGCGGAGCTTCTTCTTGGAAAAACATGTTTTATCTGTATGAAGTCACCGTGTTTGATCGGTTCTCGGGCACTTTGCAAACCTACTTGGCCACCGATCCTTATTCCATCAGCCTCTCTATGAACAGTGAGCGCTCTCAGATGGTGGATATTGAAAATGACACCACCTTGAAGCCTGCGGGTTGGGATTCTCACACCATCACTCCACAAATGGACACAATCGACGGGGTTCAAGTGCAAGTCAATGATGTGCAAGCTCCTGAAGACATCGCCATCTACGAATTGCATGTTCGTGACTTCAGCGTGTTGGACACAACTGTCCCCGAAGCGTACCGAGGCACTTTCAAAGCATTTGCAATGGAAAACTCCACCGGTCGTGACCATTTGGAAAAGCTCGCTCAATCAGGACTCACCCATATTCATCTTTTACCGGTGAATGACATCAAGTCCGTGAACGAGGACAAAAATCAGCGAATCGACCTCACGGACAATATTGAAAAGCTTTATCCGGGGCACCCTCAAACCGGGAACACGATTTTACAAGTCATGGAAAGCTACGCTGCCGATTCTGAGCAACAGCAAGCCATTGCGACCGATCTACGAGCCATTGACGGATACAATTGGGGGTATGATCCTTTCCATTACATGGTTCCTGAAGGCAGTTACTCTTCGGATCCAGATGGAGCCACACGAATCTTAGAATTCCGAGAGATGGTCCAAGCCCTTCATGGCATCGGATTGCGTGTCGTGCCTGATGTGGTGTTCAATCACCTGTTCGATACCGATATTTTGCAACGAGTGGTTCCTGACTATTACCACCGCTTGGATCACGACGGGAACTTCCTTAGCACCAGTTGTTGTCCTGATACGGCTTCCGAGCACTACATGTTCGCTCGTTTGATGCGAGATGCTATCGTTCACTGGGCCAAAACTTACAAAGTCGATTCTTTCCGCTTTGACCTGATGGGCTTCCACACGGAAGCTTCGATGTGGGGTATCCGACAAGGTTTGGATCAGTTGACCGAAGCTCAGGATGGAATCGATGGATCCAAAATCTACCTGTACGGAGAAGGATGGCAATTTGGTTCTTTGGAATGGAAGCTGCCCGCAGAAGCCATGCATCAATACAATGCGGTTGCTTCGGCAATGGGCTTGGGAACGTTCAATGATCGAATCCGAGATTCCGTGAAAGGGAAGGGCCAAAACCCCCACGACTTGTTTGTTGATGATGCCTTCATCACCGACAAAACCCAGAATCGTGACCAAGTGCTTTCTGGTTTAAGGAGCACGTTAAACGACTGGGCCAATGGTTATGTGAACGATCCTCAGGAAAGCATCAATTATGTCACGGCGCACGACAAAGCCACCTTGTGGGACCACATGATTGCGAAGGTCGGCGCGTTTGCTACTGCCGATCAAATGGCTAAGATGCACAATCTCGGGGTCAGTATGGTGGCCTTGTCACAAGGAGTTCCGTTTTTCCATGCGGGTGTGGAGGTCCTTCGCTCGAAGTCAGGAGACGAAAACAGCTACAACTCAGGGGACTGGTTCAACCGCTTGGATTACAACTATCAAACCAACAACTGGAAAAAAGGCCTTCCCCCTGGATGGCAACCAGAAAACCTAGAGGCTTGGGATGACTGGCGAGCACGCTTGAACTCCGTTCCAGTTGCGAACAATGTTCAAATCATGGCGGCCTTCAATCATTTCCAAGACATGCTTAAGATTCGCAAGAGTTCGCCTCTGTTCCGCATGCGAACTAAAGGAGACATTCAGTCCAACTTGAGCTTGCCAGGATCCATCTGGAACGACCAAGGCAACTTCGACGGTCGGTTGATCGTTCTCAAACTGACCGACTTTGGTTCTCAAGATTTAGACCCTAATCGAGAAGTGGTATGGGTCTTGTTCAATGCCTCTTGGGATCAGTGGATTCACTACTGGGATACCGATGTCAACCGCTCTGGTTTCAAATTGCATCCTGTATTGCAGAACACTAGCAGCCATTACCTGAAAGACCTGCTGGACGGATGCTGCACCGGCGCTGGACGAGCGACTGCATTTGTCAATCAAGCGAACAGCACCATCAGCGTGCCCCCGCAAACCGTACTGGTTTACACATCCAATTGATTGTACCCCCCTCCAACTTGGGTGGAATTTCGGTTCCACCCTTTTTTTTGAATCAAAATTGCAAACGTTTGCATAAATCTATTCAACGTCAGTCCTTTTTCACCCAGCCGAAGGGGTAAATGAGCGAACCCCGAAAGGCTTTCATTTCAACACAATCACTTCAACACAACCCAAGGTGCACCGGGGGTAAATGAGCAAACTCTGGTGCATCCCATCCGTTCCTCACCAAACTCCAATCCAATAAGAGGCTTATGACCACACTACATCGACTCAAAAAGATCATTTCTGGCGTTATTGCCGGTATAGGCCTGATGCCGATGGCAGTGCATGCCGAGGACATCAGTGCGACTCACATTTATCACAATCACATGCCAAACTTTTGGCCGTATTACGATGTCAGCCAATATGAATCGACTCCGGTAGGAGCACCCATTCGTTATACTTACGACGGTCCCGTTATCGATTTGAAAAACAACCCTCCTGCCAACTACACCTACTTTCTACCCAATGGCGCGCCAATGCCCCATGACGACTTGGTTTCGTATTACACGCATCACGCTAAGGTTGGCGCGTATCAAGACTGGCCTGCCGACACAGCCAATGGAAATCATGGCCGGTATCCTCGAAGTCAAACCCATGTAACGATGTCAGGATCAGTGATTAATAACGTCAATAGTTTGGTGGGCAAACTCAGCGGTTATAGCAATCCCAATTGGGGAGAAAAGTGGAGGAATGCTTACTACGGAACGCTCACAACCAATGGCAACCGGGCATTGGATTTGATTCACTTCACCGGACATCATTCGATGGGACCGACCGTGGGAGCGGAGTATTTTCTCAAAGATCTCATTTATCAAAATGCTACGTTAGCCCAGGACTACTTCTTGGGTTCCAACTTTAAATCTTCCAAAGGATTTTTCCCCACAGAGCTTGGATTTTCCGAGCGTTTAATCCCCTCCTTGAAAAAATTAGGAATTGAGTGGTCCGTGATTGGCAACGTGCACTTTTCTAGAACGTTGCGAGATTACCCCTATCTCAACGATCCTGGGATCGATACCTTGACGTCGCCTCCCAATCGAGCCGACCTCCAAAATGTCAGCGACGTCGGTGAATGGGTTTCTTTACAGATGTTCAACGAATCGCAAGTCACGCAGAACAAGTTCCCGTTTGCCTCGATTCCTCATTGGGTCAAGCATGTGGACCCTGAAACAGGACTTGAAGAAAGAATCGCGGGAATTCCGGTAGAACAAGCGAGTTCGTGGGAAGAAGGTTATCAAGGCTCAGTCACCGCAGATGTGCTCAAGCCCTTTGTAGCGGCTGCTGGAAATCGAAAGCAGTACTTCGTGATTGCGCACGACGGCGACAACTCTTCAGGTCGTGCAGGGGATGGGGGGACTTGGGCCAACTCCGGCAACGTCACTTACGCAGATCCCCAAGTGGATGGAGTGGGTGTGGATGAGTACCTACTGGCCAACCCAATTCCACACGACGACGTGGTGCATGTGCAAGATGGCTCTTGGATCGACACCCGTGATTCTTCGGCAGACCCCACCTGGTACCATTGGCACTTACCGTTTGGCATTTGGAAAGGACAGTTTCCTGATTTCAATACCGTTCATGGTTTTGACTACCAACCCAAAATCAACCTTTCGGGCGTGGAAGAAGGCATGACCGTTTCGTTTGAATACGGATATCACTACCTCGAACGAAACTTTGCATTGCTTCAAGCGGCATTGAACTACGCGAAAACAGCCGAACAGATTTGGCTCGACGCGCACCCCGATCATTGGAGTCCGACGACCGCACTGGACAACGAAATCACCTATCCAGGCAATCAGTTGAATCCCTGGATGCTCTCATATCCTGTCAAAGGAGATGCCAACAACGATTATGCCGGTGGGGCGAATCCCGCTGAATTGGGATGGTATTTCTTGATGGCTTCGATTGATTCTGGTTTTGGCTACTATGATGAAAATGTCGATGATCATGTGAAACCCACCTTGTCGTTCAATCAATCGTTGCATTTTTCCAAGCCGTATGTGGATACAAATTCCAATGCCGATCAAACCGGGCCTTCAGTTTGGTGGCCTCAACGATGGCCTTACAATCCAGGGAGTGCCAACGTGAGCAAAGCCGAGGGCTGGACGCTGCACCACTTTGACAACAATTTCGCTATCTACACCTATGGATTCGATGTCAGTGGAATCCAAGACATCAAAGTGAAAATTCGACGCCATACCAACAAGCAGGCCGATGCTTCGGATAACTCCTTCCGCGTATACGATCCGGTCACGTTGCATGCTCAAGGGGTGCCTAATATTGATCCAAGTCGCGTAGGCAATTGGGTTGAATATTCGATGACCCGAAGAGATTTGACTCCCGAAATGAATGGAGTGGATTGGCAAGCAGCGACCAAAGAAACCATGCAAATCCTGCCAGCACAACTCATTGGCGACCTATTTTATGCGTATATCGGCGACTATCGAGACGAGTTGATCGACTATTATATTGAGGCGGTCGATGCGAACGGCAATGTCACCAAAAGCGAAATTCAACAAGTGTATGTGGGAGCGGGACGATATCGTCTCGAAAATGGAAAGTACATTGAAGATATCAACGGTAGCGTGGAAGGCACTTACCCGTTTGTAACAGACCGTCCCCCGAGTGCTCAAATCACACTGTATGTGGAAAGTGATGCTCCTTCCGTCATTGCACAAATCAACGACAACGGAACCTGGGTGGAAACCCCGATGACGGCATCTAACTTTCCCGGATTTTTGACCGCCAATTTGAGCTACGTGGTGTCAGAAACCAATCCACAAGTCCGATATTCTGAAGATAGCGGTAGCACCTGGAAGCCTTCTGTCTCCGGGGTCGTTTTGACCGCCGGAACCTGGACATTATTGAACGACGGCACCTCACAAGCTGGCCTTCCTCCTTGTTCAGGTTGCAGCGCAACGGTTTATTATAAACGAGGTTACGCGTCACCTTATTTCCACTATCGACCTCAAGGCGGAACTTGGACCGTTGCTCCGGGTGTTGCGATGTCGGATTCCACGTTTCCAGGTTATAGTGTAATCACCGTCCCGGTTCCGAATGCCACTGCTGTGGAAGGAGTTTTCAATGATGGGGCAGGCAACTGGGATAGCAATGGTGGTCAGAACTACATGTTTCCCTTGGGCAGCTCCGTATTTGATGCGGGAACCATCACACCAGGAACTCCAACCGCTCCTGTCAATAGCCATCCTGTTGCAAATGCGGGGGCAGATGTCTCTGTGAAAGAAGGAAGCGTCGTTAGTTTTGATGCCAGTGGATCCACCGATAGCGATGGCACCATCACTTTGTATACTTGGAGCAATGGATTGACTGGAATCAACCCCAGTCTGCAATATGACACCCCCGGCACCTATTCAGTGACCTTGACGGTAACCGATGACGAAGGAGCTACCGGAACCGATACTGTAACCATAACCGTCAATGCCAATGTCGCCCCGACTGCCAATGCAGGTACTGACATCCAAGCGGGAGTGGGCCAATCAATCCAATTAGATGGAGGAGCTTCCTTTGATTCCGACGGAACTATCGTGTCATATGCTTGGGATAATGGCCTACAAGGAGTCCAACCCACCACCAGCTTTAGCAGTCCAGGCACGTATGTCCTGACACTAATAGTAACCGACGACAACGGAGCCTCCGCTACCGATTCGGTGAGTATCACCATCACGGAAAGCATGGAAGATTGGCAAAGAACGGTTGTTTTCATCTACGGTGTCACTCAATCTGGCCAAGATATGTTGCTTCGAGGAGGGATTGATCACGACTATGCTGCTGCTAATTTAGGTAGAACGTGCACTAGCTCCAATTACGAATGTGCAATTCCCATACGCCATCGTAACCTTCTCAATGCCACCACGGCTGGTTGGAAGGCTGGTGACGATTATCTCGATTGGTATGGAATCGAACCCACTCAGTCCGGTGCCGATGGGAGTGCTATGGATTGGACCACTGACGTTTGGCCTTCTAGTTGGGGAGCGCTCCGGACCGTGCCTGTCGATGGATATGGTCAGGAAACATTGAATCAGTGGGGGCAACATTATTGGATGTTGGATGTCGATATGGATTGCTCCAAAACCGTCAATGGAAGTTTCGAGCTGAAATCCTTCATCACCAATGGTCCAGGCTGGGAAGGCAACGTACAGCAAGCCAACACACCGTATCCTTCTCAAAACCATGTTGCGCAATGTGGTCAAGTCAATGTGTTCTGGCGTGGCAGCAGCGACTATACGGTGCTTCCTTTTCCATAGTTGAAGTCTTTTTTTGAAAGGCCCTTTAGTCTAGGTCGATGTTTTGGAACGGCCCCTTTAAACTTGGAGGTATTTGTCTAACAGAGGGGTCAAGCTTTCCAGCTCTACGGGTTTGGTCAGGTAACCGACCATTCCCGCATCAAACGCTTCTTGCTGTTTGTCGGTGAACGCATCCGCAGAAAGCGCAATGATCGGGGTTTGACCGAGGTCGGGATTGCAACGAATTTTTCGGGTGGCATCGATGCCCGACATCTTTGGCATATGCAAATCCATCAGGATCAAGTCAGGCTGCAATTCTTTTGCTTTGACGATCCCTTCTTGTCCATCCTTGGCAAGATGGACCCGCAACCCAAACTCTTTAAACAGGGCTGCAATCGTGAGTTGATTGATCGGATTGTCTTCAACTACCAAAATGACTGCATTCTTAAAGTACTTCGAGGAAACTTCGGACTGATTTTCGGAGGTCGCCTTGGAACCGTTTACCTTTTCCGGAGAAGACGGTTCTTGAAGAAAAACTGTCGTCTCTTCAGTGAGATCTGATCCTATCGTCTCCTGGACCGCATTCTCGGAAGCCTTTTGGGGTGGGGTGGCCACGACCAATGGCAATTTGACAGTAAAACGTGTCCCCGCTCCCAATTTGCTTTTGAGCGAGATGTCCCCGCCAAGCAAGGTCACCAATCGTTTTGTGATAGCAAGTCCCAATCCCGTTCCTCCAAACTTGCGGGTGATGCTTCCATCCAACTGTTCGAACGCTTCAAAAATCTTTGCTTGCTGATCATCCGCAATCCCAATTCCTTCATCAACAACATGAAACACCAACCAAGCCTTATCGTGTTTGGCTTCGAGATGAACCGATTTGCCAGAGGGAGTGAATTTGATGGCATTGCCAATCAGATTCATCAGAATTTGCGAAAGCTTGCCAGCATCTGAAACAACATAGGCTGGCAATCCGGGCGATGCTCCGAATGTGAATTGAATGGATTTCTCTAAAGCCGGAACCCGATACACTTCAAAAATTTTTTGGATCCGGTCTCGAATGGCAAAAGTTTCGTTAAACGGTTCCATGTGTCCTTCTTCGATCTTGGAAAGATCCAATACGTTGCTGATCAGTTCAGTCAAAATTTGCCCACTTGTCTGAATTGTTTCCACGTGATTTTGGAAGGTTTTCGGCACCGATAGAGAGTTCATTTGTTTCAATAACACCTGACTCAACCCCACGATTGCATTCAAAGGAGTTCGGATTTCATGACTCATGCTAGCTAAAAATCGAGACTTGGCTTGATTGGCCGTTTCAGCTTTCTCTTTTGCTTGCTTCAACTCTTCATGAGAAGCAGTCAATTCGTTCAGCATCTTGTTGAAGGCACTGGCCAATTCTCCCATTTCATCATGTCGGCTCAAGTTCAAACGGGCTTCACTTTGGCCCTGGCTGATAGCTTGGGTTGTTCGTCTCAATTCAGAGATCGGATCAAACACATAGCGAGCTACGACAAGCGCCCACAGAATCGAAACGATGAAGGCAGCGATGGTTCCTAGCAATATCCAAAGACCGGTCATGTGAAGCGACTCTTCAATTTCGTCGGACTCTTCATGAAGTTCATTAAAAGCATCCACTTGGTATTCGGCTAACAACGGCAACAGAGCAGCAAAATGAGGCTCCACCGTGTTTTCCAAATATCCAATCGATTGATCGAGATCTTGTTCCAACAAGATTTGGAGTTGTTCTACGTGTTGTTCGTAGACGTCCAACTTCTTCTGCAATTCGTCCAAGATTTCCAATTCCTCTTCTTCTTCTTCTTGAGTCTCCTCTTCTCCCCATTCCTCAGCAAGACTCGCCCCCAATTCGGTCGCTTTATAGCTCAAAGCGAATGCCTTTTTTATTTCCTGAATTGAAACAGCAATGGCGAGTTTGGAATGAGATATATCTCGCTCCTGCTCATCCTGATGATGTGGATGAAGTTCTTTGTATAGGGTTTCTTGAACGAGTTCCTGCACCGCCGCATACGAACGATTCAGATGCCGGCCCATTTCCACAGACCATTGAGCCTCTCGTGCGGAACTATGCAAAGCTTGATTCACCGTTCGCTCCATTTGAGAACTTGCCCAATACGAAACGCCACCCACGGCTGCAACCAAACACGCGACCACAAAAAAACCGAGTAGCAGTTTGTGATACAACTTCATGTTCTCTCCACGTTCTATAATTTAATGTTAGGTTTATATTAATTTTATCCCAAGTGCATTCCGGAAGCTAGTTTAAAAAACAACAAAATCACAAAGACTAACGAAGAGTAAGCCGTGGAAACGAACAAAATTTGATGAAAAGACATTATTGCTTGTATGCTAATCACAATATGGATATATGTTGATTTTGATAATAAATCACAATATTATGATTTTGTGATTTATGACCAAAAAACATTACTACTCTCAAAAATCTAAGCATTCGCCTAAAATTTGATTCTCCAAATTTCACCCAATTCCCTGAACGTCGATCAGGGTTTCACTCACTTTTTAAAGGAAGGACATGGCAACGGTGACCGAACATTATGATCAGCTTCTAGCAAAACATTACACGTGGATGAGCGGAGGTTTCGAACCTCGGAGACAAGAAAACGAAGAGTTTTTCGTTTCGAACGGAATTTTGCCTAAGCATTCTAAAAACGCTATTGATCTTGGGGCAGGTTCTGGTTTTCAATCCGTTGCTTTAGCCAATCTTGGATTTGATGTCCTTGCCATTGACCTCAACTCGACCCTCCTTTCGGAATTAGAAAATCACAGAGGGCATTTATCGATCCGCACCATCCAAGCCGATTTGATTGAATTTGAGCAGCATGGTCGGTCGGAATACGGTGAGTCCAATGTTGAGTTGGTCGTTTGTATGGGAGACACACTGACACATCTATCTTCTTACGAAGAGGTGGTCGTCTTGTGTCAGAAAGTCTCTAACACTTTGATGGAGGGTGGGCGGTTCATTCTCAGCTTTCGAGACCTGACCCCTTCTTTAGAAACCACGGATCGGTTCATCCCCATCAAATCCGATGCGCATCGCATCTTCAGTTGCTTTTTAGAGTATGAACCCAATCATGTGAACGTACACGATTTGGTTTATCAGCAAACCGACGGGGAATGGAAAATACAAAAAAGCGTTTATCGGAAGCTTAGAATCGGTTTTGAGTGGATGAAGGGCCAGCTTGAAAAATGCGGCTTCTATTTGGAACTAGCGGAGCACATTCACGGCCGAATCAACCTTGTTGCCCAACTTCGATAAGCACGCTAACAAGGAAGCTCTAACTTGGATTGTGCAAACCAGTCACAAAACGCATTCCCAGTTCGGTCGAATAGCCGACCGAACGATGTTGGATCATGCCTTGAGAATCAAGTACATAGTAAGTAGGAAATGCTGAAATTCGGTATTGCCTACTGAGAACGGAAGAACCTAAAAGCACTGGAATCGAAAGTTCATGATCTTTGACAAAAGATTCGATTTCCTCCACTCGATCCCAACTGAGAGCCACGATAAAGATTTGCAATTCATCTGAGGTTCGAGCTTGGCGCAAAGCTTCTAAGTTGTCCACGCTCAGGTGGCAAATCGTGCACCAAGGTGCAAAAAAATACAGCAAGACGGGTTTTCCTTGTTCTGAGGATAGTCGGTAGGTGTTGCCATCCAGTCCAGCCAAGGAAAAATCAGGAGCAGGAATGTTTCCGCTATCGGGGAGTAAATTGCGCGTTTGCCATAAATACACGCCATAAATGACGATCACGATGAAACAGGCATCCAGCATCAAGGATGACCACCATCGTTTTCTAATGAACTTAAGTACAGCAGATGGAGACATATTAGCTCACTCTAACGAAAAGAGACGCTGTTACATTTTGTAACAAAGTATCACTCGTGTTGTTACACTTTGTAACAAAGGATCACTCGTGTTGTTGCAGGTTTCAGGTATATTGACATTCGTTGCTGAAAATTTCGAGCAATGATCATACGTGTTAATTGAAAACTAATAGTTCTTTAATTATTGACTAAATTTCATATGGTGATATAAAGATACAAAATTTTTCAGTGAAAGCTGCCTTAAGTTACTTTACCAACATTATAAGGAGTTGAACATGTTAGATATCATTACGTTAGTTGTCGTATCAGGCTGGGTGATGGGTCTGCTTGGATGGTATTTGAAAAAAACAATCACATCGTAATTCTATGCTGTTGTCTCTCTAAGTTGTTTGTTTCTTACGTTTTTATTTTAACTCTTTCCTCCCTCCTCACTTTTTGATGCCTCGCTTTTGGCGGGTTGATCCCTAGTCAATCCGCTGGAAGTTCCTCCAATACGGCTTCACATCGATTCTGTTGCCATTTTCCACAGGAATTCAGCTCGCAAGCACGTCCCCAATTCAAACAAGCTTGTTTGGGGGTGCCGGTTCTAAAGAATAGTTCACCTCGCAGTTCCCATGCTCGCACTTCGTAAGGCGAGACCTGGATCACATGCGAAAAATCTTCCAATGCCAGGGAGTAGTTGTGTTGTTCTAGATGAATGTTTCCTCGATTGAGAAAAGGGAGCACATACAGCGGATTGATTTCGGCGGCTCGGCTGTAGTCCTCAATCGCCTTATCCCATTGTTCTCTATAAACGTGAATGGCGCCCCGGTTATTCAAAGCAACGAGTGCTCTGGAATTCAGTTCGATGGCACGATTCAAGTGATTGGCAGCCTGATAAAAGTTTTCTGCCTCTAAAAAAGATTTCCCCAATTCTTGGTGTGCCAACCATGCCTCCGGGTTGTGTCGGAGGTTTGTCGTCCACAATCTTTCAGGAGACTGATAAATCAATACTTCTTGTCGTGCCAAGTAGGTAAAGCAACTGAGTATTGCCAGGATTAGGGAAATCTCGAATACACGCGGTTTCAGGTAAAATTGTCGGTATCGCTCCAATTCTCTTCTAAGCCATAGGATCGTTCCTACTAGAATTCCCACAATGGGAAATGACGCCAAATACAACCAATGATTGGTGACAAATGAGAACTGAAACCACCCTGTATAAAAAAAACCAAGCATCGGAAACAGAAGGAGCAAAAAAGCTCCCAGGCCTAAAAACCAGTTTTTACCCCATGCGTTAAATTTCCATAGGGTGATTCCGGCAATGGCAAACACGCTGAAGATTGGAAGATAAGCCGATAGTGATGCTTCCGATGGATTCCACTTAGGGTAGGTAAACATCAGCGGATGCGGGAATACGAGCTTTTCTAAGTAAAAGAACAGAGATTGGGTGGCAATCAAAACCCGTTCTTGGAAAGAGTAAGTATAGGCTAAGCCAGAGTCTCCCATCAGGTTGGCTTCGGCATAGATCCGAAACATTCCAGCACCGACGGCCAACAGCAAAATAGGGATAAGGGCAATAACCATCTTCCGTTTCCAGGGTGCTCCCATCGCTAGGTGGCAACCGACCAATACCAACGGTAGCATAACGGTCTTGGCACTGCTGAGAAACGCTAAAACTGCCGAGGTCAAGGTAAGAAAATACACTCCTTTCCAAGGGGCTTTGTGTTTCTTAGCCGATGCTGGATTCGAAACCTCAAATGTCCGTATGAACATCAGATAGCCAATAATACACAGTAAAAAAAATGGTCCCGATAAGGTGTTTTTTCGTTCGATAACCCAAGCCACCGATTGCACATGAACCGGATGAACTAAAAACACCATTGCAATCAACCAAGGATACTTAATGCGTATGATCCAACAAGCGATCCAAAGCAAGGAGGCGGTCAGACCATGCAACCCCACATTGATCCACAAACTGGCTGAGGGAGATAGCCCCCATAGCTGTCGTTCCAACCAAAAAGAAGTCCGAGTGACAGGAATGTAAGGCCACACCCCATTATTTTCGAATGGGCTAAGCCAAATTCGAAAAATTCCGGCAGGGTCTTCCAACACGGCATCGTTGACAATGTAGTCAATATCGTCAATCAGGTAGGTCCCTTTAGAAACCGGGAAATAAATCAAAATCAGAACAACCCACATCAAGATTGCTCTCCAAACGATTCCCATCGTTCCTTTACGAAAATAGGGGCTGGTTTGAGGTAGGGGCTAAGCCTAAGTTTTCCGCTTGTTGGAGCAAATATCGGATCGCTTCTTGTCCGTCTTCTCCCAATTCTTCCGTGTATTCATTCACGTATAACCCGATATGTTGCAGTAAGGCCGATTCGTCCGTTTCTTGGGCATGGGCTTTGAGATAATCGAGGGGTTCTTCTGGGTGGGATTGTGCGTAATCCAGGCTCGTCAAAAGCAGAGCATTCATTGCTTCTCGTTGTTCGGGAGTAAATCGACGAGCCATACAAATCACACCCAAGGGTAATGGCAAATCATGAGTTTCCTGCCACCAAGCTCCGAGATCGGTGTGAAGAAGCAATCCATGTTGATTGTAGGTGAAACGGCTTTCGTGAATGATCACTCCGGCATCCAATTGCCGTGCTTTCAATCGTGTTAGAATCTCATTGAAAGGCAAAAACAAAACCTCCTCTAGTGAAGGTTGCCATAAACGGGACAACAAGTGAGCGGTTGTGTGAGGCCCAGGCAACCCCAGTTTCCAGTTATTAGGATTCTTGTCTGCTTCTGGGTGCACGACTACGACTGGGCCATAACCTTTCCCCAAAGCCGCCCCGCAGGATAACAGGGAATAGTGCTCTCGAACACTGCCATAAGCCAACAGGGAAACCTTGGTCGCATCGACCGCTTGCTGTTGAGCAAGGGCGTTGAGTTGATCAATCGCATGATGCTCAATCTGTATCGAAAACGGATCTGTATCAAAGATTTGATGAGCCAATGCATAAAAAAGATACGTATCGTTGGGGCATGGGGAGTAGGCAAATCGTATTGGAATCATAATTCGTCCTTAGTTTGCGCCTCATTCGCTCACAGATGATGCTTCGGGTGGTTTGACCGGTTTGGGTGGGTTCAATTGGTCTAAGATGTTTCGGGCTTGAGAGGCTAATGGAGACTTTGGATAGATCCGAATGAAATCTCTCAAAATGACTTTTTGTTCAGGAATTTGCCCTCTGGCTCCAAACGCAACTCCCATTGAGAACAAGGCGTTGGGGCGGTACGGGCTTTTTTTAAAATTTTTGAAAATAGTTCGATATTGCACGATAGCGGCCTCAAAAGATTTTTGTTGCAAGTAGCTTTCAGCTAGCAAATGCAATAGTAGGTCGTGTGGTATGACCGAATTCGGATCTTTCAAAAAGGGGTCGAAATGCCCCGCGGCTTCAGCTGGGTTGCCCCCTTGCAGGGCCACAAATCCTAGCAAAAGGGTTTGATACCGTTTTTGGTCCTCTCTGTATTCGCTGATGGTTTGTTGGGTATCGCGGCGAATGATGTCAAGCTGGTTATCCAATTGACCGGTGATGCCATCCAATTGATTTTGAAGCCGGGTGAACTCTTCCGAAAGGCGCAATTGCTCTTCAAATAGAGCATTGGACTGGTCCGCTGTTTCCTGACCACCGGTTACTTGCAACGTTTGTTGCATGGTTCCCACGCGATCTTGCAAAGCTTCGACTTCTTTATTGAGCGTTTCTTGTTGAGTTTTGAGAGCATCTGCTTCTTCTTGAGTGAGGGTACATCCCCCCATGATCAATGCCATGCCGATTACAATCCAACACCTCTTCCACATAGGCCTATTTCCTTTAATTGTTTATGAATTGAAATTTTTCTGAATCAACAACCACTTGCCGTCACACGGGTTCACACCCTATCCGTAAACAGGTTCACGCCCTACTATCAAACGGGTTCACGCCCTACTATCAAACGGGTTCACGTCCTGTCATCAAACGGGCTGCCATCAACACTACAGAAAACAATGCGCCAACTTTGCCAGAAACGACATTAAAAAAAAGCTGAAATGAATCGAGCAATCTTGTTTTTCTGCCCTCATGAGATCGTTTTCAAGAAATGCCGCCTCTTTTGGTCGAAGACTCGATTGGACCCAATCGAGACCTAGCACCCAGCATGAGCCACCCACCGTAAGCCGCACACACAATGCCGATGGGAACAATCTGAAGCAAGCTTCGCTGAAAAGTTGCTTTGTTTTCTAAAAATACAAAGAGATCGGTGCCACTAAAAATTGTCACAACTCCCACCAGCAACGCGAAGAAAATAGTAAGCAGTGTGCGTCCATCGGAATCCTTCCAAAATCGAACCAGTGGAAAAACGACCAGAAAGCTCATCGTCCACCAATGCCAACTGGCTTCCGTCCCCCAATACATATCTCGAAAAATCATAGGAAAAGCCTCAGGGTACAGTTGAAATGTCTGAAAGGAACTTGGAGTGAGGCGCAGCTCATAATGAGTCCGCATCCACAACCAAGGCAACAAAGGCAGCATGCCTCCAATCATTCCACCAAAGGCACGAATGCGTATCCCCCAGTCTGTTCGACGTGTTCCTACCAACACCTGCTGCACCGCCAATCCTGCCAACAGAGCGGGAATGAATAAGGCCAGTCCATCGTTTTTGGTCCAAGCCGTTCCAATGATTAAAAATCCAGCGAGAATCCATTCACGTCGGAGCAATGCAGCAACAGCGGCGATCCCGTAGCTAGCAACGGGTAAATCGGCAAACCCTGCCCCCATATGCCAGCCGATGAGTGGGTAGGTAACCACTGCCAATGAGGCAATCGCTGCCAATCTTCGATTACTTGAAAAGCGAAACACCATCAGCCAAACACTAGCGACTATCAATAAGAAATAAACAATAGAATCAAACCCTGCCAATAAGTCATTCCATTGAGAATTCAACAAAGCTGCGTTGGCTCGCCAAATTGGAATATGCAACGGGTAGTAAATTTTTCCATTCGGATCTCCTAAAAAATGATCGCTTGTCGGATCAAGCGACCAATTGATGCCGCTATAGAGAAGACGTCCAATACGTGCCCAATGCAGGTAACCGTCTTCGTAAAGCAGGCCTCGTTCGATCAATTGCCACAGGCCAAACCCGACTTTTTCGATGATGAACAATCCAAGTCCCCACTCGAACCAGTGCACTCGGCATAACCGAGGGAACCTCGTTCGATTCCGAATGACTCGGACACGTCCGATAAAGAGTCCCAGCCCAATAATCCAGATTGAAAGAGCCATCGAGGTGTGAGGAAACCCTAGCAACATGCCCACAAAAGTTCCTAAAGTTTCGATCAGCATTCCCACCAATAAGGCGGCAACACAGGTTTCCGTGAAAGATCGAGGTTCTGCATTGCGATCCCAATGAACTCCGTTGAGGACGGCAAAACCACATAAAATATTTAGAAATAGATGAAGGCTTGAAGTGATTAAGGTGATCAGCATGAAGCACTACCGAGTTTGAATATACAATTCCCGGTTGGGATGTTGACGAATCACAACATCGGCTTGGGAAGCTTTGGAATCAGGAAACTGTTGATATTCCGCCAAGTGGTACTTCAATAGGAAATTATAAGGGATGATCACACCATCCAGGCTCCATGAGCGATCCCCGATTTGGGGGCCAAATAGCTGGGTGGCTTGTTTGACATAGTCCACCGCCTTTTGATCGAGGCTCCGGGTTTGAGTGGCCTGAAAATGATCATACATGGAACGGATGTCTGTCATGCTGAAGGCAAGGACCAGTGAAATGAAAAAAGCAGTTTGCCATGATCGGCGAAACACAAACCTGAGAATAAACAGGACTCCCACGGCAGCCAGTCCAATCCAAAACACTGTGGGGAGTTTAAGGAAGGTGTGTCCCCACAAAAAATTACTGGTCTGCGAACTTAGAATTTCTGGACTCATGAAGATGCCGAACTCGTCTCTCCAATTGGGTTCGACCAGTCGATACGAAATGGGTTTGATATCTAAAATGACACCTGAGACTTGACCTTCCCAATGCGGGTGAGACCTAAGATCGACTCGATTGACCCCCCCTTGCGCGAGCCGTATGACTTGATGATACTGCTCACGGGATCCCCAAGAAATCGTATACCGGGCACCGTGTTGTTCGGCAGGCCAATGAAATTCTAAAATTTTTCCGTCCAAAGTTGCATCGGCAAGCATCACTGAGTCGGCAATCGCTTTTGCGGGGAGCGAGATTACTCCGATGCAAAAGCAAAAAACTGAGAGGATTCCAATTCCAACCCGACGACTTATCATTTTCATGACCCTATTAAGGAGATCCATAACTTGAAGCTCTAACCTGTTCAATTTCAGTTATGCAGAGGGATGGAATTGCTTTCGAAAAGCACCCGGGCTCATCCCTCCAAAGTGCTCTCGAAAGGCTTCGTAAAAACGGCTTTGCGACCCAAATCCGGTGTTCATAGCAATCGTCAATATTGTGAGATTGGTATCCATCAATTGGACTTGGGCCTGACTCAGCCGGTGCCGGGTCACGTACTGCATCACCGACATCCCGATCACTTTGCGAAAGAGATTCATCAAATAATTGGGATGAATCCCAACGTAGTTTGCGATGTCTTGGACAGTGATTCGATCCGCATAATTATGTGCAATGAATCGCAACCCTTTCTCAACATGCTGTGTTTCCAGGGCGGGCTTATGCTTCTTATATCTTTTCCTAGAAACCTGGGGCGAATGACTCGACCATCCGGTCAAGGCCATGCGTTTCACTCGGGAACGGATTTCTTCACACACTAGCGATATCAATGCCAAATCTCCCCGCTGGCACTCATGAAACCACCTTTCAAAAATTGGCACATCGGTCGGTACCGGTTCGGGTACAAATAGCAATGCTCCTTGCAGAATCGCATATTTGAAATCGTTGGGAAGCAACCATTGCAGAAAGTCATGAAGCGGAACCGAGATGGCCAAAATATTTCCCACCCCCTGAATATCCACAACCTGATGAGGGATCATGGCCCAAAAAATTCCCATTTGCCCCGCCTTAAGTGACATGTGTTCTCCCGCTCGACGGTAAGTCACCTGACAGTCTTTTAGAAAATTAATCTCCACCTGGCTGTGCCAATGCGGCTGCCGCATGATTTCTGGAGGATGGCGCTCAATCAAAAAATTGTGGAGCAGGGCTTCTCTCTCCAAATCCACGATGTGATCTAAAACAGTAACCGACGTGTGAGAGAACGAATGTGAGGTCATGGTTTGCTATCACTAGGAACAAAAAATCTTAGAATTCCGGAATCTTTCTGCACAAAAACGGAAGTTTTCTCAAAAGCTAAATGAGTATAATTCCCGTTTGTTGCAGAGGCAAGTAGCGTCATGCCTGTGTGAAGAATATCTTATTTGAGGGGAATTCAATATTTTACAAAAAACTGAGGAGGGCAATGAGAATTATTTTATGTTTACTGCTGATCTTCGAATTCGGGATAGTGCCATTGGCTGCATCCGAAATTCGGGTCGGTGTTCTGATGGCACCTAAACAACGGAGTGCTTACAATCATATCTTTGAAATTTTTACCGAAGAAACCGGTATTCGAATAAGGACTATCGCTAAGTCCGATGCAGACTACAAAAAGGCATTGAATCGATGGCTTTCGGAAGAAAATAACCATCCTGATGTGTTGTATTGGCAAGCCTCGCAGCGATTGTTTGCTTATGCAAAACAAGGGGTCATTCACCCCATCACCGACCTCTGGAATGAAGAAAATCTGGACCAGCACCTTTCGCACGTGAAAAGCGGTGTGATGTACGATGGGGAAGTTTATGCCCTACCGTTTTCCTATTACCATTGGGGCATCTTTTATAAAAAGTCGCTCATCGAAAAGCATGGGGGAGTGCCAACCACGTGGGAAGCGTTTGTTTCTCTAGGACAACGGTTGCTAAAAGCGGGAATCACCCCCATTGGTATTGGCACCAAAAACAATTGGCCTGCCGCAGCTTGGTTTGACTACATCAATCTACGCATGAACGGACTGACCTTTCATCAACAAGTTCTAAGAGGTGAAGTTTCTTTCCACGATCCGCGCGTTCAGGAAGTCTTGCAGGAATGGAAAAAACTGATCGATCAGCGGTTCTTTAACGATTCGGCCAAATTGCTTACCTGGGATGAAGTGTTGCCCCAGTTGTATCGAGAACAAATCGGTTTTTTCTTGATCGGAAATTTCGTAACCAATCGATTTTCTGAAAAGCTGATACAAGATATAGAGTTCATGCCGTTTCCTAAAATTCGAGACATTCCTCTGTATGAAGAGGCCCCGATGGATGTGTTTATGATTCCGAAGAACACGAAAAACCGAAAGAACGCCGAGGCCTTTATCAAATTTTTATCACGAGCCGAGATCCAGTCTCAGCTCAATCAAGGTCTCGGGTATTTGCCTCCTCATAAGGAGGGAACGGTGGGGCAAGATCGCTTCATCCAGTCGGGAGCAAAATTACTCAATCAGGCTAAAGGCGTGGCTCAATATTTTGACCGCGACACCTTGCCAGAATTTGACAAAAGAGCGGTTCCGATATTAGCTGACTTTCTCAGCACCGGAAATCTGAAGGAAGTCACTGAAAAGCTGGAGCAAGCAAGGAAGGATGTTTTTTCGAAATAAATTAGGGCCTGCTCCATGATGGATCGGTTTCCGAAACGAAATCCGGTGCATCCGTGACTCGGACCATATTTCCACCGTCGGCTCGCATATAATACAACTTGGGGTTGCCTTCACGCTTGGAAGAAAACACCAGCTGTCTGCCGTTCGGGGACCAATCCGGTTTTTCCGAATCATAATTGCCAAATGTGAGCTGCTGAGGTTTACGAATCGTTGTGTGGATTTTAAAGATTTGAAAGGTTCCATTCACCCTCCCCTCATAGGCCAACCACTGACCATCCGGTGACCATTTCGGAGACGAATTGTAAGGCCCTTGCACGGTCAATCGCTCGAATTTTCGAGTTCGAAAATCGTAGAGAAAAATCTGTGGGAACTGATGGCGCAAGCGATCCGAAACAAAAGCCATTCGGGTGCCATCCGGAGACCAAGCCGGGGAGGTCTCCAAGCTTTTCCAGGGGGTCATTTGGAGTAATCTCTTGTTTTCGAGTTCATATAGGTAGATATCGGAATTGCCTTCCTGCATTAAAGTCAACAGGATGCTTTGATTATCCGGCGCCCAGCTTCCGCTCAGGCTTTGACCTTGTTCAAAGCTCAACGACTGAGCCTTCAAACGGTGTGTTGGCTGGATATGAATTTTGGATTCATTGTGAGTGAAACTTGTATATAGCAATGATTTGTTATCCGAAGACCATAAAGGCAAACTGTTGATCCACAGATTGTAAGACAACCGCTGCTCATCGTCTCCATCGAAATCAATCAGCATGATATTCTTTTTAAAATCCAGAGTGGATTGCACATAAGCAATCCTCGTCTGAGCGAGTCCTGTTAGGTTAAGGGTTTCCTTAAGAATTTGATCGCTCAATCTCAGGGCTCTTTGTCTCAGGTTGTCCAATGATTCCAAAGAAACCTGACTTTCAATAAGCACCTGATCGTTGGCTAAATTTTGTAAGCGGTACTGGATCTTGGCTGGAGCATCTTCCGGCACCGAGAGTTTGAGTCGAAACGTCAAATCCGGAGACGTGGCGTTATTTTCGCTCGGTAGGTACGCTTTCAGCCGTAAGCTATTTTTTAAAAAAATGCTTTGCTTCAAATTCCGTTGAACGATTCCGAAAAATGCTCTTGCATCCATGTTGTTGGAGGGGGCATCGATTTCCAAGACGACTGGTTTGAACTGAGGGCTATCGATATCAAAATACTGAATCTCCTGTGCCCAGGGGATTCCAATACTGAGTTCGATTGAGATTCCGACCGCCAATAGCAATCTCCAAAATCTAAATATCCACTTCCGTTGCTGCCTATTCACTTTATACTCCTTCAATCTTGGTGTTGCTTTAGAACTGTCCCGGTGTGAAACGAACTCCCAATTCATATTGTTGATCTGGATACGAATCGGGCAGAGCCGGGAGGTATTTCAGATGTTTGAGTAGGGCTTGGATCGAACTGTTGAATAAATCACTCTCGGATCGCTTTTCAAGTGTGGCTGAAACGATTTCTCCATTTCGTTTGATTCGAAACCGGACCATGGCTTGAAGTTTCAACCCGCGTAGCTGGGGAGGCAATCCCCATATCGGAGTGATAGTGGATTTCAAATGTTGATGAAAAATTGAAGCATCTTCGGGGCTGATTTGGGTACCGCCTGGAACACCTAAAGTTGACGTCTCATCAGTTCCAAATTCGATCACGTCTACTGTGTCTATGCCTTCCAAAAGCGATTTGGCAGCATTCGAAAGTTCTTGTTGAGGAACGTTTTCATGAGTAGGCGTGGCTTCAAAATCTGAAGTCGCATCAAGAATATCGTCCAAACTAAGCGCCGGCTCTTCGTGTGCAGCTTCAGGAGTCGACGGAACGGGGGCAGCCGCTTCTTTGTTTTTTTGCACAACCGGTTTGGGTTTTGATTCAGACTCTGGCTTAGGAGAAGGATTGACGGGTTTTTTAGGTTTGGGCTTGGCAGCTTCTTTAGGCTTGGGTTTCGGCGTTGGCTTTGATGTTGGTTTGGGTTTCGGTTTGACTACAGATTTCTGAGTGCTTGCTTTTTTTTCCTTCGGTGTGGCTTTGGGTTTCGACAGAAACGCTTTATCCGAACTTTTGCCATCGGGATTTCCTTGTGGGGGTAATTCCGAAGGAGATACCATAGGAATTTCCTGCTGGGGAGGAGGCAAACGCACCAACGACAAACGAATGACCTTCGGCACCGGTGGTGGAATATAGAGTCCCATTGCAGACAACACACCAATCAACCCGGCGTGCAGAATCAATGAAATCACGAGCGATTTCCGAAAAATCGAGTTTTTGAAGTAGTCGTTCCACTCCATAGGATCCGAGATACGTGTACTTTAATTTAAGCTTTTGATTTACAACGTTGAAAACATACCTGATGTTAGTAACTTCGTTGCTAACTGCAAGATACCGTTTGTTCCATGTTCTTTGAAGATTCAATCCATCGTTTGCGTCAAACCGCCACAAATACGGAAGAGCAGGACCTATGCCAGCCAATGGGATAAACTAAAGCTCCCCCCTATTGACAATTTTTCTCAAACAATGCGATGACCGGACGTTGCTTGAATGGATAGCACAAAACTAGGTGCTTTGAAGGATTGACCAACAGCAAAGGGGACATTATGAGAACAATGAAATTCCAATCAATGATCCTAATATGGCTAATCACCATCGTTATTTATCTAGGGAAACCTCCATTGATTTTGTCTCAAGATACATTGAAGATTGGTGTTCTCAGTGTGATTGAAGGCCCTGCTGGTTACATTGTTAAAAATAATGCGGAAGCCATCAAGATGGCGATTCGTGACTTCGGGGGGATGTGGAACGGACAACCCATTGAACTTGTGTTTCGTGACATGCACGGTCAACTTTCTTTAGCCGTGGAAATGGCGAGGGAGTTATATGGACAGCAGCAGGTGGATGTGATTTTTGACACCCCGTTTTCTTCCATTGCATTGGCGGTTAGCAAGGAGGCACTGGCTTATAAAAAATTGCTGTTTGTGACCACAGCCGTTACCAGTCAATTGGTCGGGAATCGATGCAATCCTTACACATTCAAATGGGGTATTAACAGCTATGCACTTGCTTCGAACACCGCCGCTTGGGCTGCAAATCAAATAGGAAAAAGGGTTTTTACTCTAACAAATGACTACGCTTGGGGGCATCGTCAGCTGGAAGACTTTTTAAACATATTAACGCCTTTGGGATTCATGCATGTCGGCAATAGCATGATTCCTAGAGGGACAACGGATTTTTCTCAGTTTCTCTTGGAAGCGTTGAAAGCGAAACCCGATATCTTACTAAACATTACCGTTGCACGGGACCATATCACCTCGACTCAACAAATCACTGAGTTTCGCTTGAAAGAAAAAGGATTAGTCGTCGCACACGGGGTATTTTATGACGAAACGATTAAGGAAAATCAGATGTTTTTTGCGGGAGATTACGGCACAGTTCCCTGGTATTGGAAAACCCATATGAACTATCCAGGGGCAAAACGTTTCATTACTGAATGGAACGAGCGTTTCAAACGCCCCCCTTCGTTCTTGCATGCTGTGAGTTATAGCGCAACAATGCAGTACTTAAAAGCGGTAGAACGCGCTAATAGTAAAGAAGCAGAAAAGGTAATTGAAGCGTTGGAAGGCCACAGTTTTCGCGATATCCTAGCCAATCCTGGCAAAGTTTATTCAGGGAATCACCAGCAAGTGAATGATGTCTTGATCGTCAAAGTCAAACCACCCCATTTAAATGAAGAACCCTGGGATATTTATGAGGTACTGGAAACCGTTCCGGTCAGCCAAGCCTACCGAGATCCACAAAACACGGGTTGTCGATTAGAAAGGTTTTATGAATATTAAATGGAGGTTTACTCTGAGCATGCTAGGCATGATTCTGCTCACCATGCTCGTTTCAATCGTGATTGTTTCCTTTGTCATCAACCGTCAAAATCAAGAAAACTCCAACAACCGTCTTCAGCACGCCGCTCACATTGTCATTGATGAAATTTTGGCTCGTCAGGAAAAGATCCTGGCCAATGCCCAGCAATTGACCGGAATCAACGAAATGCCGACCAAGTTTCAATTGTTGCGGGAATACAAGCTTCTTGACGAACCCGACCTGACAATGCACACCCGGCAACAGATCCTTACCGACATGCAAAACATGGCCGTGGCAAGCAATCTGCGCCAAATCGCAGTTTACGACAATGATGGCGATTTGTTGCTTTTCAGCTACCGCAACGGAGAAAATCATTGGGTGGGATATCGCCAACCGATCTCGATTGCCAGGGCAGGCTACCGGAAGATTCTTGTGAAAGAAGAGTTGAGAAGGATTAGCAGCACATCAGGCGAACTCACGGAAACTTTGGTTTTACTACCGTCTCGATTTACTGAACCGATTCCCAAACGACGGTTTGTTCGTTTTGAACGCGTGGATGGTGCTTTGGCTTCGGTAGCTTACGCTCCATTGCTACGCAGCATAGTCAACGTTGAAACCCTGGAAATCGAAAAGCAACAAATTGGTTTTGTGAAGGTGGCTCAAACACTGGATCAACCTTTTGTTGAAACGGTTTCTTATTTGACAGACACGCAGATCAACATTTTCTTAAATTCTCGCAGAAGCGTAGGGATCAGCCACATTTACCAAGCTCCCAGTCCAGCAATGGTTCCAAAACTCAAGGAGCGGCTTGATCTCACTCAGCAATCCATTCTTACGAATGAAATCATATTGGGAGACAAGGGATTCTATCAAGGTGTTCTGGGGGTTTATCAAGGATACAGTCCGATTGGATCGATTCAAATCCTGTATTCGAAAGCTATTGCGGAGCAGCTAACCCAGCAGACTATTCTGCTACTGAGCCTAGTGGGTTTAGGGAGCTTGTTATTTGCCTTGCCATTCATTTTTTACCTCACCAATTCCATCAGTAAACCCATCGAATCGCTAACGCATGGGGTGCGGCAGATCATCGAGAAAAACGACTTAACGTTGCAAGTCCCTGTGATCTCTTCTGACGAAATTGGGTTTTTGGGAAAGTCGTTCAACGAAATGGTTCAAAAGCTGGAGCAATCCTATTCCGATTTGGCGGAATCGAACGCAAAACTCAAAAAAGCTGACAAGCTGAAGGACGAATTTTTAGCAAAGACGTCTCATGAGCTGCGGACCCCATTGCATGGAATCATCGGAATCGCTCAAACCTTATTGACCCATCCGGATGTATCACTTTCTGATTATTTGCGAAGCAACCTTGCCATGATTATCAATAGTGGTAAGCGTCTGGCTGGACTCGTGGGAGATATTTTGGACTTTTCCAAGCTCCAACACGATACGTTGCAGCTAGAAATGCAAGAAGTGGATACTCATCAAGTGGTGGAGCTCGTGTTACACCTTTCTTCCCCACTATTGCTTGGAAGGCCGGTCATATTGCGCAATCTCATCCCGCCTGACCTACCTGCGGCTTTTGCCGATGAAAAACGATTGCTTCAAGTGCTTCACAACTTAATTGGCAACGCCATCAAGTTCACAGAACAAGGCGAAATTACCGTCGAAACGGAAATCCGAGACACGTTTGTCGCCATCATGGTCACTGACACGGGGGTGGGTATCGCGGAAGATCGCATCGACCGGATTTTTCATTCCTTCGAACAAGAAGATGATTCGATTTCTCGACAATACGAAGGATTGGGATTGGGGCTTTCCATCAGCAAACAACTGGTGGAATTGCATAGTGGCAACATTACCGTCAATAGTGTGAAAGGGATTGGCAGTCGATTTACTTTCACTTTGCCGTTGGCCTCGTCGATTGAGCAAGCTCCATTTCCTCTGAAGGAAGCTCCTCTATCTGTGGACTTGTTGCCACCTCCTGAAATACATCCAGCTCCCGTCGCGTTTTCTAACACTGGAAAAGCTCTGAAAATTTTAGCTATCGATGACGATCCCACGAACTTACAGATCATCCTCAACAGTTTTGGCCCTCAAGGATATACAGTGATTTGCCAAAGCAATGGGGTCTCGGCACTGGAATGGATACAAGCCCAAGGTCCACCCGATTTGATTTTGCTCGATGTGATGATGCCAGTCATGCATGGTTTCGATGTATGCCGCGAACTTCGACAGCACTATCCCTTAGGAGCATTGCCGATCATTTTTCTAACGGCTTCGCATCGGCAAGTGGATCGGGATACGGGTTTTTCATTGGGAGCGAACGATTATTTAACCAAACCATTTGAACAGGCGGAACTGTTGGCCCGCAGCAGAGCCCATTTACAAGTGTTGTTGGCTCGCAAACAATTGCTCTCATTACGAGAATATGCCAATCGCATTTCAACGTTTAAAGATCACGAACAACTCTTCCATTTTGCGATTACTCAGATTCAAGCGATGCAATTGGCATCGGATGTGATCCTGTGGAAAGACGGCCAATTGAGTTCGCTGACGATCCCTCACCATGAATTTTTGTCGAAACCACCGGAAATGCCGTTGCTAGACGTATATCGGGAGAGGCCAGAATTTCCACTGATCATTGTCAATTTAGTGCAAGAACAATCGCCACTGGCCTTATTTTATACTCCGGATCAACCCCAACAGCTCCTTGGTACCCATTTCGTATTTGTTCAATGGATCAAACATGATGCCTTGTTATGTCTGTTCCGAGAAGCACATCGAGAACCATTCAATTCTTTAGAACGCGAGTACCTTCTCAATTTGCTGGAACAGGCGCAATTGATTGAAAGCAATCTCAAAGCGTTGCTCACTGACAAAATGATTCAGGCACTCCCCGAAATCCAACCGTATTTGCCCCAGATCACTCACATTTCGTCGTATTCTCCTTATTGCAAGGTCTATCTGGAAAATGAGCAAGACCCGCGATTGGTTCAAGTCTCGCTTTCTAACCTTGAGTTGTATTTTGATGACTCAATGTTGCTCAAGATTCATAAATCACATCTTGTGAATCCCAAAAAAATCCTTCGAATTCACAAGAAACTCACTAAAAGCAAAAATTACCAGGTGGATGTTGTGGTGGGCACGAACGAGCAAGCCTCGATCGCTTTACGGGTAGGAAAGAGCTTTGTGCCGCGTTTATTAAAGTCGTATTCACACTATCTGGTGGAAAGCTCTTGAAATAAGACTTGTAGCGCTTGTTGGGTTTTCTGATAGCAATGTTCCAAGGCAGGAATTTTGTCATGGACATTGGAAAGGTCTTGGTTTTCTCCGCAAGCCTGCAACACGGTGCATTGTTTGGCCAGTTCTACAGCTCCAATTGCCAAACACCCCCCTTTTAGCTTATGAGATTCCTCTCCCATTTTAGCGGCCTTTCCCGCCTCGGCATAGGTTCGAATATTGCAAAGGGCCTCCAAAGAGCTTGCAAAAAATATTTCCAGCAGCTCAGTTTGCAAGTCAGGGTCATAGTTTTTCAGGATCGATGTATCGATGAGTTCGACTGAAGTTTGATCCAAATCTTTCCTTGGAAACGGCTCTGCTAGCGCGGAAGAATGAACCGTTGCCGAAGGCTTCAGATTACGAGCTTTCAGGCGTTTGTAGCTACGTTCGATTGTGGCTCGCAATTCTTCCAGGTTGATCGGTTTGCTCAAGTATTCGTTCATCCCCAGCTTAAGCAATTTTTCGCGATCATCAGAAAACGCATCAGCGGTCATTGCTACGATGACCGGACGCCTTTCTAAGGGCCAGTTTTCGCAGATGTGACGGGTGGCTTCCACACCATCCATTTCTGGCATATGATAATCCATGAATATCAAGTCATAATGTTTCTGTTGCAAGCTTTCGATCGCTTGCTTACCGTTGTGTGCCACCACCGCGGTGTATCCTAAAGCTTCCAAAAAACCGAGCGTTACCATCTGATTCAAAGGGTTATCTTCAGCTAGTAAAATGTTCAGAGGGAAGTGTTGAGCGACCGATAGGCTAGAATGGTTTTCTCGATTCAGTAAGGGGCTATGAGAATGCTGCGGAGCTTCAGCCCGCTCTGCGACAATAGTAAACCGGAAATCGGAACCTTTCCCTTCCTCGCTCTCAACGGATATTTCTCCCCCCATCAAACCGATCAATTTTTTGGAGATGGCCAAACCCAATCCAGTCCCCTCATAGCGTCGAGTGACCGAACCATCCAGCTGAGAAAACTCATGAAACAAGGAGGATTGTTCCGATTTTGGAATGCCCACTCCCGTGTCCTTGACACTGAATAATATTTTGATGGAGGATGTTTCTTCGTGGATCAATTGCGTCGTGGCATCGATGTGCCCTTGATCCGTAAACTTGATGGCATTGCCAATGAGATTGGCCAAGACCTGCTTTAATCGACGAGCGTCTCCAACGATTGGAAACTGGAGGCGTGAATCCACGTGGTATTGCAAACCCAAGTTTTTCTCTTGAGCTTGCACTCCGAGCATCTCCACAATTTCTTTTAAACACTCTTCTACGTCATACGGGGCGAATTTTAACTCCAATTTACCAGCTTCCAACTTCGAAAAATCCAGGATGTCGTTAATCAAATGCAATAAATGCCGCCCGCTGGTCAGCAAAGCGTTGACATACCGTTGTTGCTGAGAATTTAAAGGAGAATGCGCAAGCAACTCAGTGATTCCCAAGACTCCATTCATAGGGGTCCGGATTTCGTGGCTCATGTTGGCCAGAAATTGCGACTTGGCCCGGTTGGCGGCATCAGCCATTTCTTTAGCTTCAATTAAAGCGACTTCATCCTCTTTATGGCGGGTGATATCCACGGCGATACACAAAACGTATATCTCGCCATCGGGCTGAACCAAGGGTGTTTTGGTCGTTTGATACCAATGCACGTCCCCATTGGGAAAGGTGAAGCATTCTTCTAACGTGATTGTGCACCGTTCTTCAATGACTTGTTGATCCGTTGCATTATAACCCTGGACCGCTTCTTTTTGATGATGGACATCCGAATTGCTGCCCCTTTCCATTTCTTCAACTGTTTTTCCAAATACATTCGCTGTTGCTTGGTTGACAAAAAGAAACCGACCAAACGCATCTTTGACAAAGATGAGATTGGGATCGGTGTCGATCACTTGCCGTATGAATTTCCGTTGGTTATCCAACTCTTGTTCGATCCGTTTTCGGTTTGTGATATCAACCGAAAATCCCAGCAGAAATGGGGGTTCATCTTCCGACAGATGAATCGGTTGCTTTCCAGCATACATCCATTTTATCTCTCCTAGCAATTCAAGGCGTTCCTCATAATGCACCATCTTTTGATCTCGTATCACCTCCCAATCTACTTTTCTTAAGCGTTTGGCTGTTTCGGAAGGAAAGATATCATAGTCGGTTAAACCGAGCACTTGTTCTTTGGGTTTGCCTGTGGTTTCAGAGGCATGACGATTGAATAGAACGAACCGACCTTCGGCATCTTTTAGAAAAATATTGATGGGCACTGCATCCAGTATGGAGTGCATTAAATGATGTTGTTGACGTAATTCTTCTTGGGCGACCTTATTCTCTTGAATATCCACCACATGCATCAAAATGCAGGAATCGCCACTCACAGGGTCGGCAGCGGGACGCGCTTCGACTGAAAACCACGAGTTCCCCGCAAGTGTCTTCATTTGAACCTCAGATTGAAAGACCTGCCCAGCCTGCAAAATTTGAATCAGGGCAGAAAAATCGGAAACATTCACAAAGCGCGTGCTCAATCTCGCATCTCCAAATGTTTGCATTGCGTGCGGGTTTTGCAGAAACAATTCCCCAGAAAAATTAAACAAAGAGATTCCTACCGGAACATGGCGCAACGCTTCCACCATCCTTAGGTTGTTGTTACTCACTGGTACCACCGGTTGGGCCTCGACCAACATCGCGATTTCAGAGTTTTCCATCTGAATTCCTGAAAACTGCGCAATACAACTGACAGGCTCTCCTTTGGGATATAAAGTCCATTGCTCCGTAATCGATTCTCCGTTGAGGAAACGCCTCAAATAATCTTTTAGGCGAATTAGGGTGGCGGGCGTCATATCGCTTCGAAAATCTCGAAGACGCAACTCCTCTACCGACTCACTATGCCAAAATTGCAAACCTGCAACAGAGGCCCAATGCATCGACTTTTGATCAATATCAAAAACCCAAATCGGTGTGTTGAGCCGATTCAATACGTCTTTCACATTCTGAGTTAGCACCATAAAATTCGAGGAATTCCCGCTCATCACTCGTCCCGCCTTTTGGTGCAATCGTTAAAGATCAAACAGTACTCTGAGGCAAACAAATGCAATTGCTTATTCTCCTAGTCGAACCATGAATCAGAAGAGGAAAAACAAAATTTTATTTTGAGTTCAATTCACGTTTGAAGCGATCCTGTTGAAATGCCGGTCGATCATTTCCTGCATCATCCCTTCTTGCTTGAGCTTGGCCAAAGCAATATTAAACCGGGTTATCCACCCCTGTGCATCAGAAACATGCTTTCCTAATATCAAATGTAGACCAGCCACTCGGACATCTTTTCGCAACGCTTTGAATCCTTGTTTGTTCGGAAACTGATTCAGAATGGCCCAACCGACCTTTTCATCGCTCGGCACCAGATCAACCCTCTGTTTAGCCAGCATACGAAAACAATTGGAAAGACTGACACTACGAACCAATTCTAAAACTTTTTGATCCAATAAGGATTGGATTTCATCCGTCGCGGTTCCAATCGGTTTGCAAACTTTCCGCCCCTTCAAATTTTTGGGATTCCAGGTGATTATCCCTGAATCTATGGTTACGAAAAAACGATCAATCGACAGATACAAGGGATCGGAAAAATACACTTCAGCTTCACGTTCTTTGGTTTTGGTAAACGGAAACGCGGCAGCCATTTGACCTTTAGAAACCTTGATGTAAGCCCGTTTCAACGGCATGTATTCCACTTGGCCATGCTCATCCATTTCATCCAGCACTGACATCACTACATCGGAGACGATCCCTCCTTTATACAGATCTTCTCCAGCAAATGGCGGATAGCCTGTCACCACCGCCATATCGAATCGGTCTTGCGCAAAAATCGTGGGTTGAAGGCAAAGCCCTATTAGGACTAATCCCCCCAAGCATTGTCCGATTACGTGCCCCATAGTCGCCTCCTCTTTGTTAGTATGCCTTCTTTCAGTTGACATCCGTCGAAGATCATTTCTCATGGTTCCTGCGTTCAGTAAAACACAAGAACAAAACCACCCCGACAGTCAGTATACCCCGGATGCAAAGCAATATTGCAATATATTTCCGGTCAACCAATCTAACGAAAGTTTTATTCAAAAGTTGGATGCTCATTGGAGCATCCAGCTTCGAAGATATTTTGCAGAGAATAAATGAATCTAAAAGGAGGAAGGCAAAGATATTGAGTTCAAAACCACTGAAGTTAGGAACCGTATACTCTTTTGTAAAGACTGTAAGTCATGAAAACCCGTTTCACATAGTTCCGGGTTTCTCGGTAAGGAATCATTTCTACGAATTCATCGGCAGGCAATTTGCCGTCTCGTTTTACCCACTTTTTCATATTGTGAGGCCCCGCGTTATAACCACCTGAAGCAAATATGATGTTTTGGTTGAAGCGTTTGGCAAGCCCCCCCAAATAATGGGTTCCCAATCGGATGTTGAAAAAAGGATCATAAAGTTGAGGCACTCGGTGGAATTTCAACTTTTGTTGCCTTGCCACTTCTTTTGCCGTTGGGGGAATCAACTGCATCAAACCGTGTGCATCGGCAATTGACTTGGCTTCTGGATCGAATCGGCTCTCTTCGCGCATTATTGAAAGTGCCCAATACGGATCAATCCCTGCTTTGTCTGCCTGTTTTTTTACAAACGACCAATACGCACGAGGGTACGCGAATTTCCAGGCGGCCTGGTTCTGAATGGGTAATTTTTTTAGATTGACCAAATAGTAATTGCTGATGAGCCTTTGCAAAGAATGGTGTTCTTGATTCTCGTATAATAATTCGCTACCGCGCCAAATCAGAGAATACTTTCCATGGTTGCCGATATCCCGCATCACCTCATAAACCGCATGTTCTTTTTCTCCCAATGCAAAAAGAAATTCATGGCGCTTGGTCAATTTGGCCATTTTGCCTTCGGGTGCAGGAGGATCACTGTGCCAAAATTTTCGCTGTGGAGGTTTCGTTCCGAAAGTCGTGATTTTTTGGGTCCATGGTCCCGGTTGACTCAAAAATCTGAGATTATAATAGGTGTTCGGCCAGTCCCGTTGCAAAGTCTTAAATGTTTGATCCGCTTGTTTGTTTCGACCTAGCAAATGCTGCAGTTTGCCCTGCCAATACATGAATTTAGCAAAAACTTCTGGACTCAATACCTGTTTTGTCATGGCCTGATCCACGTAGTACAAGGCATCTTTGTAGCGCTTGTTACGATAGCGAAACCATGCGGCTTTCCAAAACGCGACTTCTGCCTCTTTTGTACCGGCAAAACGTTTGGCTAAAGTTTTCCAATACACATCCGCTTTTGGATCATTGTCGATAATCTCGTAAGACTCAGCCATTTTTCGATAAGCCAGTGGAAGCCATGTCGAACCTGGATGTATTTTTTCCAATTCTTTTAAAGATTCGGCGGCTTTGGTAATCTGGCGCAAGCGTTGTTGAGAGCGAATGGTCCAAAATACTTGAGTCGTAGGAAGCGTGTTATAAGTCTTGGCCAGGGTTCCCTTGTTTCGTAATGTGAGGATCTTTTGATACTGCTTTCGCTTGAAAAGTGCCTCTAAGTAAATATTGGAAACCTTGGTACGAACGTTTCGATCAGAAATCTGATTGATCTGTTTAGGAATGACCTCGGTCAAATATTTGTACAACCTCAACTTATCCAACCGCTCATACCGGGTTCGATAGTCATTGGAAGTCAGCTTCACCTTTCCTGCTTTCTTCAATTCAGCAATCTTCGCATCGGACTCTTTCGCTAAGGCTAGATTTTCCGGGCGACGCCACTGTCGCACGTACAAAGAATTGGGGATCGTTTTTTTTAAAAGTGAGGACGATTTGGCGTAAATATTGATTAATTCATGGTCGTTAAAAAAAAGACTGGGGGTTGCTTCGGATTTTTTTAAGACCGGGTGGATGAGAGGTAGTGTTTCGTTAGTGTTGTAATAGTTTTTGATATTGGCTCGGATCTTTCTTAGGTAAAATCCATTGACAGGGGGTTGAAGCAATTTTTGAATCAACGGCAAGGCTTTTTGTTGCTGATCGCTTCGCAAATAAACACGCATTAAATGATACGTCCATAGCAGCGGATATTCTTTGTCCAGTTTTTGGCCTTCTAGAAAGCTCTGCTCCGCTAAGTCGTAAGCTTTCATGCGCAGATAACTTTGACCTAAGATGAACCAAGCTCGCCTTCGATTCTCAATTGAATAAGTTTCGGAAGCAACCACTTGAGAGAGTGATAGTACCACCTGTTTCCATGACCGATCTTGATACGCTTGCATCACCTGAGGCCAGTCGGTCGTGGTTTCCGTTTGAGAAAATATTGGACAATTTCCAAAGAAAATAAGGCTGACTAAAAACATGAATCCTGACTTCAAGATTCGTGACTTCACAATAGCTGTATGGGGGGAATCTACTGGAAAAAGCATGAGTCGTTGTGTTAGCTAAAAAATCGGAAGGAAAGCAAAATGAGTGAACAGAAAAAGCAACCTGAAATCCCTCTCATCCTCAAACAAAATCGGTCCAAAGCGGTTCAGAAGGGGCCTGTTCCTTACCGCCATGGTTCGGATACTTACGAGCGATATTCGAATCGCAAGAACCCCTTTATTGAGAGGGTGTTGGCTTCAGAAGCGGAACCTACCCAAATGGCTCCTCAAAAAGCTCAGGCGCTATTCCAACACATTCGCGATAAAAAACAATACCAACTTGGATTCACAACCGAAAGATCGCCCTATAACCGTCGCAAGATCGCACATCCGGGAGGGGGGGCCTCTCAAGAGACCCGTTTTGTCTCAGCAGAAACTTTGAAAGAGGATTCCGGGAAACTCAGCCCCAGTATTGAGACTTTTTTTAAACACATCTTAGGGCGTTTGCAGCATGACCCAAATGAGTTGTCTTTAATTGTGAATGAGTTAGTTCCGCTCTTTGTTGAGCATGAGATCCGAATTAAAGTTTATGACGCGTTCCGAACCTTCTATAGCATTGATCAATTCTTGGAAACCCTAGCCAAAATCAGCCTCGATTCGGAAATCGAAAACTTTGAACTGTTTTGCAGTGCATTGTTTGGGTTTTATAGCCAACTGCAATAGGAATACGTATGAACGAGATGCCTCTAACACCACGCCCCACAATTGCTTCTGTCAATTTAGATCATTTGACACATAATTTAGAGTTGATCCGACAGTGCGCCAACGGTAGCAAAGTCATGGCAATTGTCAAAGCAAATGCCTATGGTCACGGCCTTGTTCCTGTGGTGCAACACCTCGTGAAATTGGGTGTGGAACAAGTGGGGGTCGCCTTTCTGGAAGAGGGAATCACGTTACGCCGTGCAGGCTTGAAACTCCCGATATTGGTGTTGGGAGGTATCTTACATTCCCAGATTCATCACTTTTTAGATTTTGATCTTGAATTGACGGTGTCTTCTATTGCCAAGCTGCGTCAAGTGGAGGCTGTGGCAGCCACTAAACAAAAACAAGCAGTGATTCATTTGAAAGTCGATACTGGCATGGAACGGATCGGCGTTCACAGTTATTCTGCAAAACCGTTTATCGAAGCCGCCCTTCAGACCCAGCATTGCACCCTCAAAGGGATCTATTCCCATTTGGCTTGTGCAGACGATCCCAGCTCTCCCATGACCATGGAACAAATTGCACGGTTCGAACAAACGCTTTCCTATTTTGATCAAATTGGCGCTCCAATGCCACTGCGGCACTTGGCCAATTCCGGGGGCATTCTTCATTTCCCTGAATCCCATTATGATTTTATACGTCCTGGAATCATCCTTTATGGGATCTATCCCGACCCAGCCAGTCGACGCATTTTGGATCTCAAGCCACTTCTAACCTTGACCTCCAAGGTGGTTTATTTCAAAGTCGTGCAACCGAATTGTCCTATCAGCTATGGAGCCACTTGGCGGTCCGATCATATGATCCGAGTGGTGACAGTGCCTATCGGATACGGTGACGGGTATCGCCGCGCCCTTTCCAATCGAGGATCGGTGCTCATCAGGGGAAAACGATATCCTATCGTAGGACGAGTTTGTATGGATCAATTCATGGTAAACATCGAATGGGACTCTGCGTACAATGGAGACGAGATTGTTTTGGTCGGAAAGCAAGGAAACGCGTCCGTCACGGTCGAAGAAATGGCGGAATGGGCTGACACCATTCCTTACGAAATTCTCACCGGCTTTAATAACCGCCTGCCCCGAATCTATCTGGAAAACGACCAGATAATACCGGAGCTATCGTAACTGCAAGGAAGGAGAAAGAAGCATGGTCGAACCCAGCCGATTTGTTAGTTCAGCTGATGCCGCTCATATGCAAATCTTCTCATCAGAAAAGATTGAGGAGGTGATTCAAGAAATGACCAACTTGCGCGGGGACCAGGAGTTCGATTCCGATAGTATCGATAATGCGATTCGTCTCTGTGAAAAAATGGACATCTGCTTTGAAAACCTCACTCAAGAGGAAAAAGTACTCGTTTTACATAACTATGAAATTTTTTCTTCCACCTACCAATTTACTAATTTTCTGAAGCTGATGTTTCATGGAAACGTACAGACGAAAGAAAACGTTTATCGCTCCCTATTCAAAAAGCTCAAAGCCACTCAAGACGTGACCCAATGCATCCTGTCGACCGAATCCTTATTCGACACCCCCGAAATCGCAGAAGAGGTGCAACATAAGTTGAAGTCCTTCATCATCACCCTCACCAATAACTATCTTAGCTTGATCCCGCCTTCGGTCGTGGATGGAGGGGATGCCAAATCCCTTTCAGTGAAGCAACTTCAGCAATTGGTTTCGGCCGCAGATCCCTTGTTTAACGAACGAGAAATTCCTTATAGCGAAATTGTTCGACGATTTGCCGACTTGTTGTATGCAATTTTTAGCCATGAATTGATGCCATACTATTTGGAATGGAAGGATGCCTACTTGCGATATTGGCTAGTCTACGCCTTGCGAGAAGAAGATCGCTTCGATACTTCCCCAACGCCATCTCTCAGCACGGCAAAGGCAGAGTTGTATGTAGAATATATCAATTGGACCAAGATCGCCAAACGCCTCAATGCCAACTTACGACACCGGCAGACCTTTGATGTGGAAACGACAATCCGTGCAGAAAAAGTAATGCTTGGACGACTACCATCCAACGTCCTGATCGATTTGATCGGTAAGATGCGTGCTCGTATGCGAAAAGAAGAAAATGTGCAGGAAGTGGATTTGGGTGTTGAAGAAAGCGCTTTTGACGAAAGTTCACTTTATAACGATTTGGTGGAAGACATCATCGAAGCAGAAGAAATAGATGGTAGCACCGGGTCCTGGCTTGGTGGCCTGGTGGAAAAAATTAAAAAAGTTTTCTCACCTAAGGAAGAAGAGCCAGCTGCCCGTATTGCCTATATTGGACGAACATATCCTGACAATTTGTTGTCCACTACAAAAACCAATCGTCCGCGATTTGGTCCTGATTTTCCAAAGGATTATCCAGGCTCGATTGCCAAACAGTATTCATTATTTTTTACACGAGGCCGTACCAACTATTACTCTGCCTTTGAAGATGCGATTCTCGAAATCCTGATGGTCTATGAGGAACGTGACTTCTCCTGTATTGAAAACACGGCCCATGAGCTGACTTTGGTCGGGACTCAACGTTCGTTTGAGTTTGAGGAACACGTGTTGATGCTGCCTATCGAAGATAAAAACCTACTTGTATTGGGCAACACCTATTTTGAGATCGATTTTAAAGAATATAATCAACATCCAGCGCCTTACGGCTATTTCCTATGGTATGAGCGAACTGAGCAAAGTGGCATGAGTTGGGATTTCAGCAAAATGGGTGATGTCGTTTTCCAACGTGTTCCTCTCAATCAGATCGGTTCTCATAAATCCGAGCTATTTCCAGCACTCATAAAAGTGATCGATAGCCTGCCTGATGAATCCCATGAGAAGGCTCCCGTCCAACAACTCCTTCATTTCCTTCATGAAGAAAGTAAATAACCTCGCTTAAATGCCATCTTTCATTACTGTCTCAACACATCTTGAATCGTTTGCGACAAGGTGACTTCCGTGACCGGTTTGATCAACAGTTCCCTCACTCCAATTTGTTTCACATGATCTGCCGAAAGGAGATCTTGGTATCCTGTCATGATGATCACAGGAATGTCTTCTCGAATATTCATTAGCTTAACCGCCAGTTGAGTTCCGGTCAGTTTGGGGAGGATTTGATCCGTGATAACCAAATCGTACTGATCAGGCTGCGTTTGAAACCATTCTAACGCTTCGACTCCTGTCAAAGAGCTGGTGACTTGATACCCCTGGGCCTCTAGCATTTCCTGAATAGGTTCGACGATTATTTTCTCGTCATCGACTAGCAAAATATGTCCTTGTCCACGAGAGATCCGATAATGTTCTTCCACCGAATGGCGGAACCGTTCTTCCGAAACAGGAAAATAGATAAAAAAGGTCGTGCCTTTGCCTTCTTCGCTGGTGACCGTAATGATGCCTTGATGACTTTTAACGATGCCATGCACCACAGCTAAGCCCAAGCCGGTGCCTTCATCCACGGGCTTCGTTGTGAAGAACGGATCAAAGATACGTTCCATCACTTCAGGGGCCATGCCGCATCCGGTATCGCTTACAATCAACAATAAATAATTACCCGTTTTCACATCATGCCGTTGGGCCATCCCTCCATCGACCCAAGTCTTCGTGAGCCGGATCTCCAATAATCCCCCCGTTTGGCGCATCGCGTGACCTGCATTGGTCCAAAGGTTCACTAACAACTGATGGATCTGGGACGGCACGGCAGCGATGGTGCTTTGGTCCGTTTCAATTTTCAGTTGGATTTCAATGGTCTTAGGAAGCGTCGACCGAATCAATGCCAAGGGTTCTTCTACTAACTTGCTCAGTTCAATCGTCTCAAAATGGTGTTCGTGCTGACGACTGAATGTCAGAATTTGTTGAATGAGGGATTGAGCACGTTCGCTCGCTTTGATGATTTGAGAAACATGATGGTACCCGCGATTGCCTTGAGGAATTTTTTTACTCGCCATCGTCGCGTAGCTCATGATGGCGAACAGGATATTATTGAAATCGTGAGCGATCCCTCCAGCCAACGTTCCGATAGCTTCTAGTTTTTGAGCACGGCGCAATTGTCGCCCAAGAGACAAGTGTTTTTCTTCCAAAAATTTCTTTTCAGTAATGTCGGTGACAAACCCTTCTAGAGCGATGACTTCATTGTCTTCAGTCCAGACACCCACGCCTTGCGCCCAGGCCCATTTCTGCTCCCCGGCTTTTGTGAAGTAGCGATATTCGATTTGAAAAGGAGCTTGTTCCTTCAATGCGGTTTGAACCTTATCCCAAACTTTCTTTCTATCTTCCGGATGAATCATCTCACGCAATGCCCGTTTGTGATGCTGGATCAATTCTTCTGGTAGATAGCCAGTCATATGCTCACATCCGTCACTTGCAAATTCTAGGGTCCAGTATTCGTCATTCCAGCAACGGAACGCCATTCCTTGCAGGTTGCCCAACAGGGTAGAAAGCTGACGTTGGCTTTCTCTTAGCGCGGCCTCTGCATTGCGCCGTTCTCCGATTTCAATCAACAGTTGCCGGTTGGCACGGGTTCGCTCTTGAATCTGTTTACGCAATAAAATGATCCACACAACCGTGCCCACCAATAGTGCGAGAATCCAATAGTCGGAGGTCATAGTTTGACCATAAATAGGGTTTGACGTATTTTTCCAAAATAGGTTTGCTTCCACGACAGGTCGTCGTTTATTGAAGCCCCCCTTTATTATCACAATTCACTCTACGAGGTAGCATGGCTCAAAAAAATGAAAAAAACGTAGGAAAAAAGAAAAAACGTAAAAAATTCAACAATATTAGTGCAAAAGCCTGGGAGCATCCTGCTGACCGAGCGGCTCTATCTGCTTTAGAGGCAGTACCAGGACTCGATGCCCTTTTGAAAAGATTTGTTGGTAAAACGACAGAACAGTCCTTTCGCTTACTTTTTCTCGCTTCGGCCGTCCGTGTGAGTGAAAATCAGTTCAGTCGCATCTACAACTTGCATCGAGAAGCATGCCGTATCCTGGATATGCCCTACATTCCAGAATTGTATGTGGCGCAAAACCCGTTCCTCAATGCAGGAGCGTATGGTGTCGATCAACCCTTTGTTGTGATGAATACCTCCACTGTTGAAAAGTTGTCTGATGACGAACTGCTCGCCGTCATTGGTCATGAAATTGGCCATATCATGAGCGGACACGTGCTTTACAAAACACTACTCGTGGTTCTCCTTCGATTGGCATTGTATATCGCCAATCTTCCCTTGGGAAACATTGCGTTGTACGCCATCATCATGGCGTTGTTGGAATGGGATCGAAAAAGTGAGCTGAGTGCCGATCGAGCTGCGGTTTTGGTCGTTCAAGAACCGATGGTTTATTACAATTTGCTGATGAAAATGGCCGGAGGAGCCGATTACTCACAAATGGACGTGAATGAATTTTTCGTACAAGCGGCTGATTACGAAGCTGCCAATTCGCTTTCAGATAGCATCCACAAATGGATGAATCTGTTGTTCACCACCCATCCTTTTCCTGTACTTCGATTAACGGAACTCAAAACCTGGGTGGATCAAGGTGGATATTACAAAATTCTAAATAAAGAATTCATCGAACGTGGGGAAGACGACAGTACATGGGAAAACGTCAAATCCGCAGGCAAGCAGTACAAGGACGACATGAAGAACTCTGAGGACCCGATTGCCGGATTTACCAATACAGTGTTCGATACCTTGGGTTCATTCTCAGACAAGGCCGGGGACTCGGCGGGAAATCTTAAAGGAAAAGCTGAAGAAGTATGGGATAGTTTTTTTGGAGACGATGATAAAACACGATAACTTTCCAAGGAGGTTTCATGAAAACTCGATGGATTTTCGCAGCCCTACTGTTGCTCTGTCCCATCCTCAGCGGGGCGGAAGATCTGGAGTTCTTAGAAAAGTTTGCATTATCCAAAGACCGTTCCCAAGTGCTTGATGAACTTGTTCCCGGCACAGAAGATTACCAATATTTCCGCAGTCTCTACGACCAATCTCAAGGAAATCTAGAGGCTGTGGCTTCTCGTTTGGAGGCCTGGCAACAGCGTCACGGCAAGTCCCCCCGTTGGCAAGAAATTCGGAATCGACAAGCCTTCTTGGAATACGACCAATCCCCTCAAAAAACGCTTCAATATCTTAAAAACACCTTCCAACTACAATTTGACCATCAGCAACAAAAATTAGCTCAACCGGAACAATTTCCCTCACAATTGGACCCGCAGTTAATCAGTGCCCCATCTTTAAAAACCTTGGCATTACAAAAACATACGGGTTTGCAAGGTTTCGAAGACCACGCACTTGAGGAACTTTGGGACGACTCGCTATCCCCCACCCGTTTAAGGGAATGGTTGCGTCGAATGAAACGTCCGGATCACCCCCGGTTGGCCTCATTGGTCGTACAAGACCTTCGAAATCCACGTAGCCGGGGTTTTGGTCATATACCGATTCATCAACAAATGCTTCGGTCTCAACTCGATGAAGCTCGACAGCTGCTTCCTGAGCTCGCCGAAGAATCCCGATTCGTTCATGCGTATTTGCGCACTTTATGGCCTTCTGACGAGGAAGATTGGAAGAACAATCCAGCCCTCACACGAGCTTATTTTGAGCGACTTTCCGAGTTTCTCAATGGCTTGTCTCCCAGCTTTAGTTCATTAAAAGCCCAGGTGCTTTATCATCGCTTGGATCTGGATCGCCGAGAAAAAATATACAACCGTGAGTTATTTCTGGAATACCTCAATTTGCCCCGAGACCAGCCGAGTGCTTACCTTCCCAAGAAAGCTTCACGAAAATCGTTTCAGTTGAATACCAAGAAACGGGCGATTTCTGCCAACCTGAGACAGGATTTTCGCAACGTGACCCTATTGCCTCCTGTGGGCAATGAAGAACCCCTTATCCGCGACTACTTGCATCATTTTTTGGCACCAGCCGAAGATTTTTCAGAGTATGCACCGTATCTCGAAAACGACTACCTTCGCGAAGTATTCGCCGAAACCAAAATTCTCGATGGAATTGGAGACGGTGAACGTTGGGCCACGATGTTGTCTGCCGAGAAATACCGAGCCTTGCAGGAGCGTGTTGATTTGGAGTTTGCCCTCTCCAATCCAGTGCATTTCGCCCCGGACGCCCCAGTCGAGTTGGAAGTTTTTGTTAAAAACGTTTCGCAATTGATCCTTCGTGTTTACGAAATCAACACGACCGGATATTACCGTCAAAATGGCAAACCGATTGAACTGAATGTTCAAGTGGAAGGTTTGGTAGCGAATGAGGAGCAAATATTCACTTACGAAGAATCCCCATTTCGTCGTGTGTTGAGAAGTTTTAAATTGGATTCTCTCAGCAAGCGCGGTGTGTATGTGGTGGAACTGATTGGCAATGGAAAAAGCAGCCGTGCCTTGATTCGCAAAGGTCAGATACGTTTTACCGGAGCCTTGACGGTTGCCGGACATCGCTTCACTTTGTTCGACGAAACGCATCACAAGATTTCCGACGGATCCCTATGGCTTTCCGGTCACGAATACCATCCTGACGACAATGGTTACATTTGGGTTCCGTTCAGTTCCCGTCCCCAATCCCACCCAATCGTGTTGACCCATGGAAATTTTTCGTCCTTGGGTACCTTCTCGCACGCTTCTGAAATCTACAGTCTGTCTGCGGGACTTTATATTGATAGGGAGCAACTCATTGCAGGGCAAATCGCGACTTTGTGGGTGAGGCCCACGCTTTACCTCAATCAACAGCCGGTGACCTTGTCGTTTTTAGAAGACACTGAACTGGTGCTGGAAACCGTGGATACGCAAGGGATCAGCAGCATCCAAACTGTCACCGATTTCGAGTTGAAAGATGATCTGGTGGCGCTTCATCAATTCCGGGTTCCTTCTAACTTGGCAATGCTCCAGGTGACGTTGAGGACAAAGATGCCGGTACAGACCCAAAACGATCCCATCGTGCTTTCGGACGAAGTCATTTTTCCCCTCAATCAAATTGATCAAACTGCTTTGACAAAGGCCGTGCTGCTCCAAAAAAACGAAAGTGGCTACGTCCTGGAAGCCTTAGGGAAAAATGGTGAACCGAAACCACATAGGCCCATGGTGCTCTTGTTAAAACATAAGGACTTCCAAGATCCGGTTTCGGTTGCTTTGCAAACGGATCAAAACGGACAAATTCGATTGGGAGAACTCGTTGACATTCAATGGTTAGAGACCACGCTTTCGGGAAATCCAACCCAAACCTGGCCTCTCCTTGGCCATCAAATTTCCTATTCGACTCGACAACACCATCCGGTGAACCGCCCCATTTTGATTCCTTATGAGTCGCAGGAACCCCAAACCCGTAAAAACGTGGCTTTGCTAAAGCGTCATGGCAATCGATATGTGTCCGACCATTTCGATGCGATTCAATGGGAACCGGGTTTTCTGAAAATTACAGGGCTGTTAGCAGGGAATTACGAACTGTTTCTTAAATCCTCTCAAACGCTCATTCAACTCCAGATCACTGACGGAGTGTTAGAAGAAGATATCTTGCTGACCGATCTTCACATGAGGGAAGCTTCTTCAGCTCACCCCTTACAAATCGAAAGTGTGACTAGAGCGGGTGAACAATTGCACATTCAGCTTCAAAATCACTCTCCCAAAACCAGAGTTCATGTGGTGGCAGTTCGCTATTTGCCGACAACTTCCCTATGGGATCTGTGGCAAGTACCGTATCCCAACCCACAATCCAAAATACTACAGCCTCCCACATCCACTTATCATTCTGAGCGTCGTATTGGAGACGAATACCGGTACATCTTGGAACGGCAATATGCTCAGAAGTTTCCCGGTACTCTGCTTCCGACCCCTGGATTATTGCTCAATCCAATGAGCGTGCGAGACACAGAAGCCCAAGAAGAGCGTGCCCAGGCCGGAGAAATGTTTGATATCGCTCCTCCCAGCCCCGCAGCTGCTCCCAGCAAGCGTCTCCGGGACAGCCGAAATTTAGGCATCACATTAGGACTGGCTAATCTGAATTTTCTTAGTGACAACTCTGTGGTGCTCGCGAACTTAAAACCCAATGAGGACGGACTGATTTCCATTGATTTAGCAACGTTCGAGAATCGCTCTCACGTCCACATCGTGGCCATCGAAGGGTCACAATCGATTTATCGCGATATCGTTTTGCCAGAATCTACAGTCGAACTTCAGGACCTTCGGCTTGCCAACAGTTTTGATGCTCAAAGAAACTACAGCCAACTTCAGCAAATCTCGGTTCTCCAACCTGGAGATTCGCTTACGATTGAAGACGTCAGCGCGACTCGCTGGGAGTTGTATGACGATTTGCAATCGGTTTACGATTTGTATGCCACATTGCACACGGATCAATCCTGGCAGGAATTTCAATTTTTGCCTCAATGGCATCATTTGGATCCAAAACAGAAATTAGAACAGTATTCCAAGTACGCCAGCCACGAAGTTCATTTCTTTCTATTCCATCACGATCGGCCTTTTTTTGAGGAGGTCATTCGCCCTCACCTGGCTAATAAAATTGATCCTGATTTCTTCGATGACTGGCTATTAGAAAACGACCTCACGCCCTATCAAGAACTTTGGCGATTCGAAACATTGAATTTGTTGGAAAAAATTCTTCTTGCCCAAAAAACTCCGGAAATGCTTGAGTCGGTCCGTCGCTACGTTGACGACTGGTGGGAAACGATTCCAGATGATCCTGACCAACAGTCGCGTCTGTTTCAAATGGCATTGAATCGAGGGAATCTGGAAATACAGTTGATGACCTTATCGGCAGAAATGCCTCCAATGCCTTCAGATTCCATAGAATCGGTCTCAGAAGCCATGATGGATGAATTGGAAATGGAGCAACTGAGCCAACAAAGCCAACAACAAATCGAGATGGCTCCCAGAGGACTCAAGGCAAAGACACTGCAATCGAAGACGACCGATTTAAACGCATTTCAAGTGGCACAACCTCGACCCTTTTTTCAGCAATTGGACCAAACCAAAGAATGGGTAGAAACGTATTATTACCAGCTTGCACGGGATCAAAAAAATCCAAATGCCATCTCCATGGATCGATTTTGGCGAGATTATGCACATCATGATTCCACGCAAGGTGGATTTATTTCTAAGAATTTTTTAGAAGCCGCTTCCAACTTCACCGAGATGGCCCTGGCTTTGGCCTTGCTGGCTCTTCCCTTAGAAGCCACTGCTCCTGAAGTTCAGCGAAACGGAGATCAGCTCACGTTGACGGCACGAACCCCTCTGATTGTTGTGCACCAAACGATCCAGCAGTCGGAGGTTGAGGCAGATGCCTCTTCTCAGCTATTCGTGAATCGAAATTACTTCAAGCGGGGAGATCGGAGTCGCCAAGTTGGGAACGAAAGTCACCCGAAATATGTGGAAGGTGAATTTCTGGTAGATACTGTGTATGGAAGTGAAATCATTCTCACCAATCTCACGGCGATACCTCAAAAGGTGGATTTGCTGGTTCAAATTCCTCAAGGCTCTCTGCCCATCTGGGAAGAAGGCCCGAGTCGATCTGGTACATACCAAGCAAGGATTTTGAACCTTTTGGGAGCATCCACTAAGAATTTAACAATTCGCCTCGAACCGTTTGCAACCTCCCGTTTGGAGTATCAATTCTATTTCCCCAGCCCTGGAGAATTCAACCACTACCCAGCCCATGTGACCCAGCAGCAAAAGACTGTAGCCAAAACAAGTTTCCGAGCATTAGTCGTTAAAGAAAGTCCGCAATCCTTTGATCAAGATTCGTGGGATTTCGTGTCTCAGCAAGGTACCGACGCTCAAGTGTTGCGCTTTCTCGAATCCAAAAACCTAAGGCAATACGACCTGAATCGAATCGCCTTTCGCCTCCGCGATCACGAATTTTTTACTCAGGTTCTGGAGGTTCTAGCGACTCGTCATCGCTATGACTCTCGTTTGTGGTCTTACAGCGTCTATCACAATGATCAATTGCGTCTTCGAGAGTTTCTAGAGAATTCTCACTTAATGAGTCTCAGTGGATACTATTTGCAAAGCACATTGGTTTCCATTGATGCGGTCGAACGCCTGTTGTACGAACACAAAGAATACTATCCGTTGGTGAACGCACGGGCGCACCGCTTGGGGTCCCAACGCCAAATCCTCAATGACCGCCTTCAGGAGCAATATCGTCTATTGCTTCTGAGCCTGAGTCAAAAAGCTCGTTTGGACGACAAAGATTATTTAGCCATGATTTATTATTTCATTTTGCAAAACCGTATTGACGAAGCATTGGCGCTCTTCCGTTATGTTCAACCCGAAAACATCCATCCTCGTTTGCAATACGACTATCTGGACGCCTATCTAGCGTTTTTTCAAGAGGAACCTGATCGGGCTAAGACTATCGCAGCGCAATACCGGGATTATCCAGTCAAACGGTGGCGCGAACGATTCGACGCAATTTTAGAAGAAACAACGGTTGAGGCGACTTCACGTGATCAACGTCAAACTCAGTTGGCAGCCTCGGAACCGAGTTTTGATCTGCAAATTGACAATCAAAAAATTTGGCTAGCTTACAACAATCTGACCGAGTGCAAAGTGAACTATTATCCAATGGACGTGGAGTTATTATTTTCTCGAAATCCGTTCACCCAGCAAAATGCCAAGCAGTTGACAACCATCCGTCCTCACATGTCTCAAACAGTTTCACTTCCTGAGGATCAACGATTGATCGTTGTGGAATCTCCCGGAAGTTTAGCCAATCGCAATTTGATCATTGAGGCCGTCTGTGGAGGACAACAGCAATCACTTGTGTATTATTCGCATTCCTTAATCCCCCATATCGCGGAAAACTATGGCCAACTTCAGATCACGGATCGCGATGGGGGTCAGCCACTTTCCAAAGTCTATGTGAAAGTCTATGCAGAATATGCCAATGGAGAGATCCGTTTTTATAAAGACGGCTACACCGATTACCAGGGCCGTTTTGATTACGTTTCTTTGAATCAAAACCAACTTTCTCAGATCCGACGATTTGCCCTCCTCCTTCTCAGCGAAACCCACGGCACCGTGATCCGCACCGCAAACGTTCCAGAGCAATAACGCCCACATTTTCCTAAAGCTCCGCCTGGCCGTGGCAACCACAAAGAAGTTTACGATAAGAAACCGGTCAAACTTCAAGATACGACGGACAAGTGGGAAGAATTTTTGGGTCACGGTCCTTACACGAATAAGCATCCTCGAACGGGAGATGCGGATGCGGATCGCCTAGTTTCGCGTGATGGTCAGCGCAACATTCGTTATGGGGATCATGAAATGAATGGCAAACCGACCAAACACCATTATCATGAGGAAACGTGGACTTATGATCCTGCGAATAACGTGTTCAATGTAGACAACACAGTGATCCGGGTCCCTTTACCAAAGAGATGAACATGCAGATAAAAATAGCGAAGATATTGCAGGAGGAAGAAGGTGGAAGCCTGATCGAATTTGAGACGAGTTTTGGGGGAGGTATTGGAATTTGGATAGGATCGATTCCAGAAATAGGAATGGAATCGGAAGTGGAGTTTGAAATAGACGAGGAATTTGTTTGGGGTAAAGATATCGAGTTGACCAACATTGGCAGAATGCAGATGGCTCGGCAAGGTTCAGGAGTCCGTTTGGTAGGTGAGATTATCTCTTACGAAGAGGATGATTGTCTTTCCGTTCAATTGGGAGAGAGCGTAATATTATTGGAGGTGGAAGGAGCGCCCAGGGGCATATCGAGTCAAGTGGAGTTTAAGGTACAGAGCTTACAATTGTATCCGGTCAATTTGTAGTTTTTATCAATTTATCGTTGGGAGCTTTCCTTGTTCAACTCGTGAGAGACAGAATTGGTCTGCGGGTAGAATGTAGAACGTCGCTTTGCGCCGTCCCGGTGGCAGCGAAGCTGAGACCGGGGGTACCACATAAGTGGTGCGGTCGAGCAAGAAACCGTTTGGCAATGAGCGGGGTTACTTGAGTGAGCGGGCCAGAGGGACCAAGACAGAATTGATGAACGACCCCTGGCAACGTGATGTTAACGGCATTGGGTAGTGGCGCTCTTGAACTGATAAAGATAATGTGATTTACTATGCGACTATTCACTATTAATTAATAAAGATTTAGTAGGAGCACCTATGATTACGCAAAGTTTTTCTTGTAGTCGATGTGGCAGCACTGACTTGAGAAAAAATGGCAAAGACCGTCATGGTCAGCCAAAGTACCATTATTGGAACTCGACGAGACATGGACGTTTGTAGGGAAGAAGGAAAGCGCTAAATGGATATGGATTGCCCTCTCTCGATGTACGCGACAGGTCATTGCGTTTCATATTGGGTACCGCGATCAGTCTGAACGTACTCAACTCTATGAAAAGATTCCTGATTCTTATCGAGAATTAGACACTGCCAGTGACAATTGGGCACCGTACCAAGCCGTTTTTCCACAGCACAAACACTACATTTCTGGGAAGCCAAACCGAATCACGAATCATGTCGAACGCTTCAACAATACCTGGAGGCAAAGGCTTGGAAGGTGGACTCGAAAGACACTCTCTTTTTCCAAAGATTCCGATTACCTCCAATGGACATTGGATTGGTTTGTTTGGAATTACAATCTTGCTATCAAATCAGTTCAATAACGCCACTTCCCGGCCTTTTAGTCAGCCTAACGAATATTTATTTCTGCCCAGCAAGTCCGCGCTTTATTGAGGAATTGGTTTCCCCTGCTGCTTTGCATGTTCTTCTTGGGGTTGTTGAGATCTCGGCATTTCGCTAAACTAGAACAACTCAATGAGACAAGGGAGCCTGCTTCTACATCTCTTGAGGATAGTCCTGAATCGTTTAGGGCGTGATCAATGATTAGCATCTGACTGAAAGGAACTCTTATGGAAAAATTAGTCGAACGCGTGGTGTCTCCCGTCCAACGGAGCGTGGACCCGGAAAAGGAAGCATTACGGATGGTGCTGACAGTCCCTTTAGATCGTCGGGACAGCACGTTTTATGAACGGCTGAGTGAATTAGCGGACGAAGACCCTCACACGTTTTCGGAGGAAGAGTTGGATCGCCGTTTGGAAGAAGGGCCGATGCAATGAGTTATTCGATCCGTTACAAACGTTGGGTTTATTGGCAAATGACGACGCTTCACCCATCTCATCGTCGTTCGATTCAAGAGCGAGTCCGCCATTTGAGTAAAACCCCTCGTTCGCAAGGGGAGCTGCTGGCGACCAATGTGTATCAAGTGGTGATTGGTCATGGGGAGCTTTCGGACATGGGGACAATCGAAGAATATCGTATCGTGTATAGCGTTCATGATACGAGTCCGGCGACGCCGTACATATTAGTGATCAACTTGGAAACAAGCCATTTTGGTCACAACAACTAACCTGCCTATTTTTCATCTCTTCATCATTTCATCATGTCTTTTTCTCCCTTGAGGAATTGTTGGGAATCGTAGGAGGATCCCATTGATTTTTTTCTTGAGTCTCTAACCAGCTTCTCGGGTTTTTCGATTTCACCATTTAGGAGGAACTACCAGCAATATCAATATATTGGTCAGTCTGAACTAGGGACCGAGTGATTTTACTATGGTGCCCGATTCGGTAGCTATCCACTCAATTTGTGCCATGTGCCCCTTCTTTTGGTATCTTGACAAGGGCCTGGGAACCCATTGACACTGAGGAGGTCGAGTCTTACAGAGGATTCCCCCTTTCCACCTATATCCAAGGACGGAGGACAGATGATTTATGAAATTGATCTCAAAATCGATTTTGTGGGCAAGTTATTGCTGGGTCAAGAAGCAAACTTGGATTTGACCTAGGATTTTCTGTTATGGATCGAGTTTAGATGATGAGGATTTGCCAGCAGGTTTACAGGACCCGATTATGGAAAAAGCCATGAGTGTATTGAAGGATGTATCGAATCGAGAGGATTATTTGGCGGTGTATCAGACGCGTCGGAGTTTGGCCTTGGAAGAAGCGACGCTTCGTCGTCATCTGCGAGAATTAGAAGAAGCCGCGGAGCGAGCGCAACAGGCAAAAGTTCAAGCGGAGGTGAAAGCGAGGCAGGCTTCACAGGACAAGGTTGAGGCGGAAGCCAAAGCAAGCCAAGCGGAGCAAGAAAAGGTTCAAGCGGAAGCCAAAGCGAACCAAGCGGAGCAGGAAAAGGCACAAGTACAGCAGGAAAAGGCACAAGTGCAGCAGGAAAAGGCACAAGCGGAAGAAGAGAATGCCCGTTTACGGGAGAAACTCAAGCAGGCCGGTTTGGATCCGGATTCCTAAACATAGGAATCAATGGCCTTTTGGAAGGCGTTGCCTTTGCTCCAAAGATTGCTCAGGCTTGGCGAGTTTGAGCTTGTGGAATTTTGACACCAGGCGTGTTGCCTTGAGTGAGCGGGGCGGTGGTGCGTGAAGGTTGGTATGATTAGTTTGACCATGCTGCTTGGCAGCACGCCAATGATAAGCATGCGGAAAGATTGTGTTATAAGCCGCCCACAAATCACTTCTTGATTCCAAATATCGATAGTCCACAGGGGTTTTAGAACGAAACTCTTGGCACTCGTAGGCATCTCGATGTCCCACATGATAAGCGACAATCTGACGAGTAGAGCGGCTTAATCCCAGCCATATCCATTGGACATAACCTTTAATTTTTATAAATGTTCTGATTTCGTCGAGTTCTAAGGTATCCTCTGGATCAGCAGGAATTAAACTTTCTTCTAATTCGGGAAGCGAGTCTGCTTTTTTTTAATCCAACGGCAAATCGTATTGCGATGAACACCCATTACTCGTGCCGTTCCTCGGATCGAGGCTCGTTCTTGATAGATTGCTAAAGCACGTTCTTTGGTTGCTTCGTCGTAATGGCCATCTGGATTCAAGGTCCCATAAGTATTGCAGTCGAGGCAATGGTATTTCTGACGGGGCTTTTTACCGCGGTGGTCCCAACCGTTTCTGCGGATATTCATGCTTTGACAGCCATGACAACTGTGGATGATGGTTTCGGTGATCATATTCCTCCTAAATTTTGTTTCTTAGAGGAAATAACACACTGAGCAACTTAAATCTGTATCAGTGCAAAAGGGACACTACCAGCAAATCAATGATGAACAACGTGAATGAGGTTTTAGGAGGGAAATGGGTGGATTGCACGCACGTTTGCCGGAACTTCACGTAGAGTTATTCGTTGAAGTCGATACCATGCTTTTTGAGAATTTCGACCAACTGTTCGCTGCGTTTTTTTTCTTGCTCTGCTCTTTGATCGGCTTGCTGTGCCCGTTGCCGTTCTTGCTCGGCACGTTGCCGTTCTTGCTGTGCAATTTGCTTTTCTTGCTCGGCGCGTTGCCGTTCTTCATCAGCTTGTCGCCTCGCTTGCGCGGTTTCTTCTTTAGCTTTGAGGACTTGGCGTTCTTGAGCCTGCAAATCTTCCAAATATTCATCTTCCAAATTCATGCTTTGCCG
>JANQJU010000049.1 GCA_028281495.1 SAR324 cluster bacterium | reverse complement strand
CGTGAGCTAATGAACCGATGGCTAGATGATGAATTTGTGTTGCTCTACTCATTGGATACTCTGCAAGAGTATTTCGAGAAACTTCAGGAACTCGAATTTTCTGAAGAATTGATCATAGAGTTATTGGTAACAATACGAACATTGGCTGAGAATGTGACTATGAATATTATCATTTTCGTGCGTTTCAATATCCCGAAGATCGAGACGACATTGCGTTTGTACTCTGTGCCGACAATGGCCATGCAACGCATCTGGTAAGTTACGACCCACATCTTCTCAATGTGAATAAATACCATAGTTTCTTGATTTGTAAGCCTGTGCCTTTTTTGAAAAGTTTACGCTCGGCAACTGAAAATCTGAGTGAATGAGGAAGGAATCAATAGAAATGGGGAAGCAAACCCCTTAATAAGTCCACCATCAAGGTAAACTCAAATTCCCTTAGTGTAGGATTGGTCTCTCTTAGATTGTCTACAATTTGTGTCAAAGTTCGATTTTGCCAATCATTTGCCAAAACTTTGTTGAATCCTATCACTGCAAAACTCTTCGTCGGTCGTTGTGGATTTTCCCTGATATACCTCAGGTAACTTCCGAGCCTGCCTCGCGGTCTCCCATTCCAAGCAGCACAGAGTAAATGAATGGCATTATACAATTGTCTATTTAAAGGAGCCATTCCAGGACATTGTTGCTCACCATTATGATTTGCTTGATTGCCATTATTCCCTCCCGCAGCGCCTTGAAAAGGATTGAAAAGGATTGAAAAGGGGCAAAGGCTCCAATTCAATGAGGTTTAGGAACTGTTCCGTACAATCATAACCAACAACCAATTCCTCAATTTTGCTTGTTTTTCTTTCCTTGGCTTCAAATGAATAGTAACGATTTGTAACTCTCCCACAACAGCCTTGAGTTTCCTGGCCAGCCAATAATTTCAAATGAGCGACTGGGGATAATTCATATTGATCAACGATACGCAACTTGGCTTGTTCACCTCTACAACTTCGAATGGACATATTTCCCTCCAATGTTTTTTGAAGTTTGTTTTGATGCAAACCCCTCAACTTTATTTTGCTATTTCCTATATTGAAAAATATATTTTTTCTGATTTAAATGGTGAACAGTTTAGTGAAAAATGACTGACGAAATACTGACAGGAGTATGACCATGGAGGGCGTTTTGAGGCGTAATCCACTCAAACTATTCAGTGAAAATACTCCCCAGAAAACTAGTGTCAAACTAGTGCCAAATTACAAGGATTTGTACGGATTTTGAGGGATTCATAGGGACTCAAACTGCGAGAACCAAAAACTCAACAAGTTAAAAATTATCTTTTCAAGTAATTGATTTTGAAGGACTTTATTGATTTATTCGCAAATTGGAACCAACATCATTTGTACTTTGCCAAAGGGGATGCGATCGGTCTGGGGTTTTGTGATGGCGGCAATAGTGAATGTTATGGTCAAGATGACATCGCCAAAAACTATTCCGCAGACGGTTCTTCCAGGACGGTGGATTTTTCTTTTTTTTCGGGCCGTTGGATCATCAATCCGGCAATCCCAGCACTGAGGAGGGCCAGACTCATGCACAGGATCATGGCTGCCCGGAAACTATACAGGAAAGCTTGGTCGACTGCCGTTTCTGCTGTGAGATGGTGGCTTTCAGAAAAGTTTTCTGGGATTTCGATTCCTCCCAATTTGATCGCTTGTTCCAGGATCTGTTGTTGAGCCTCCGGTGGCAGAAGGCTGGCTTGTAAATTGATTTCCAATCGATACCCAAACAAGGAAACCACCAAAGCTCCCAGCACTGCAATTGCCATCAAGGAGGCGATGTGTGAAACCGCGTTATTCACACCTGAAGCGGTTCCAGAAAACTTGGACTCCACGGATAAGGCCGACTTCGTAAGAGGTGCAATGACCAACGACATGCCCAACCCAAAACAGCTCAAGGAAGGAAGGAAGTAGAGGAAGTAACTCGACTGCAAATCGGGGATGATCAGCAAACCAATCCCCAATGTGACCAACGAGGTTCCGATGGTCATGGGAAGACGGGGTCCTACCTTGTCGGCCCATGAACCCGCAGGCCCCGCGAGAACCGAGATGATCACCATGGAAGGCAGCATGGCCGCTCCGGCCATCATTGGCTCATAATGTTGGAACTGCTGAAAATTAATCACAAGAAAGAAGATATGTCCGTAAAGGGCGAAATATAGAAAAAACGTCACTAGGTTCGCTCCAGCGACCAGCGGATTGCGAAACAGAGTCAATGGCACAATCGGTTCGGCACAGGTGGACTCTACTCGTAAAAACCACAACAAGGATAACACGCCACCGCCAATACTGACTAAAACCCAAGCGTCGTACCAACCGGCTTTTGGGGCTTGGAGGAGTCCAAAACATATCCCTAATAACCCCACCAACATCCAAAAAGTTCCGTTCCAGTCCAGACGATGTAAATCCGGGTTCCGGCTTTCCGGGACGAAACGAAGGGTCACAATCAAAGCTAAGATTCCCAACGGCACATTGATCAGAAACACCCACTGCCATCCAAAAGTTTGAATCAGCCATCCGCCTACAAAAGGTCCCAAGGTGGCCACCGCCGCCGACAACCCGGACCACAGTCCAATGGCAAGGCCTCGCTCAGTCTCGGGAAATGCGATGTTGATGATGGCTAAACTGCCGGGAACCATCATGGCGGCTCCCAATCCCAATATCACTTGGCACACCACCAACTGCCCAATGTTTTGCGTAAAGCCAGAAAGCAACGCTCCGGTCACACAAATTCCGATGCCAATGGAAAAAATCCGGCGTCTTCCATACACATCCCCTAAGGAGCCGCTGATCAATAGCAATACCGCTAAGACCAAGGCATAGGCGTTGACCACCCATTGCAAGCCGGTGAGAGTCGTTTCAAAATCGGCTTGGATGGAAGGCAAGGCAATGCTGACTGAAGTGCTGATCAAAAAAGTGATCGCGCTCGCCAAAATTGTTGCTAACAAAATCCATCGCCCTTGGGTGGATTTGATTGAGTATTGTGGCGAGTCGGACATAAGAAGCTGCTAAACAGTGAAGAATCGATGAAAATGAAAGGTGGCCTAAAAATTCCCTCGTTTTAACAGTAGGTTGCCTGAAAACACAAACGATTTACCATGAAAGACCAGTTATTGCTTGCCGTCGCGAATTGTCGTATCATCGCTTCAGTTGTGCCCCTCTTGTTGCATTTTTTTCACTCACCCACTTCAAAGAGGTAGCTATGAACCGAAAGACAAAATTTCAGAAAACCCCTGCTCTCCGATTCGTATTCCTGGCTTTCATAATGCTTGGACTCGTTTTCGGCAGTAGTGCGCTCCAGGCGCAAACGGTGGCTAGTGTCAACTCCGAAACTAAGGAGTTGAAGTCGAGCGTTGATGTGGCAACCGCCAAAGAATTATGGGAATCTGGAAAAATCGATTTGATCTTAGATGTCCGCACCGAAGAAGAATATGAAAGCGAACTGGGACACCTCCCTCAAGCTTATTTGATTCCTGTGCGGTCTCTATACAATCGATTGTCGGAGCTGGAACCCTATAAAAACAAAACGATTGGCATCATTTGCCATAGTGGTGTCCGCAGTGTCATCGCCACCAAATTGTTGGAATGGTATGATTTCGAGCATGTCATCAATATCGAAGGAGGCACGTTGGCTTGGTCGCAAGCGGGCTATCCCATTGAAAAGGGAGCCTGGACCGGTCCGCCTGCGGAGAACGAATAAATGCGATTGTTGCAGCGCGATTTAAATCGGCGGCCTCTCAACCGGAGTCGCCTGTTTCAAATTCTTAAAATCTCTTTCCATCAAGCCCTCTCCGTTCCGCTTTCGAGAATCGATGTTCGCGATTGCCCCACCTTATTCAGTAAGCTCTCCTGTGCCTGGAAACAATGGCGTGATGCTTCCCGCACCCCCATCCCCTGGGAAGCTGTGGTGCGCGAAACCCTCACCCAATTGGGGCCTGCATTTATCAAAATTGGTCAAATCCTGTCTGTGCGAAGTGACCTCATCCCGACTTCATTGGCCGAGGAACTTCGGCATCTTCAAGAAGAAGTCCCACCGCTTCCGTTTGAGGTGATCCGTCCTTATCTAGAAGCAGAGTTCGGCACCAAGCTGGAAGAAACATTTCACTCTTTTGATGAAACTCCGTTGGCAGCAGGTTCATTGGCACAAGTGTACCAAGCAGAACTGCTTGACCGCACGCTTGTGGCCGTGAAGATCAAACGACCTGGGATTGACGAAGCCATTGAGCAAGACCTCTCTATTTTGGTGTGGCTGGCTTTTCATGTGGAGCGCTTCTTTCCCATGCTTCGTGGCTACCAGCCATTGGCATCGGCTGAGGAACTGTATCGCTATACATTGCAAGAACTCGATTTCCAAAATGAAGCGAGTGTGACGGAAGAATTACGAGTTGCCATCGTTGAACAAGGGGGCGTGCGAATTCCCAAAGTTTTGCAGTCATCCTCAAATTTGATTGTCATGGAGCATCTGTCCACCTTCCCTGCCGACAATTTGGTCTTGATGGAAGAGCTGAAACTGGATCGGAAAAACCTGGTCCGGCGGGCACTTGACGTGATTTTGTTCCAAATTCTGGAAGTCGGATTGTTTCATGCCGACCCTCACCCAGGAAATTTGCGGGTGTCTTATGATGGGGATCTCGTGTTCTTGGACTTTGGCATCTACGGACGAATCAACGTCGACACCCGACGTAAATTCATCATGTTGATGTCGTCGTTGTTTGAAGGAAACTTGGATTTGGCCACTTTTTATCTCACCAAATTGGCCGCGTTCCAAAGCCATTCGGACTTAAGTGGTTTCCGCAAAGCGATCCGCGAATGTTACGAAAATTGGGTGGGAGCTACGGTGGTGGAATACGGATTTTGCCAACTGCTCTTTGATCAAATGGCATTAGGGGGACAATACGGTTTGTTGTTCCCGTCGGATATCATCTTGTTGGCCAAGTCTTTGGTGACAGTGGAAGGGGTTGCCCTCTCGGTCGATCCCGAATTGAATATATCCGAAGATGCCAAACCCTATTTGCAACAACTGTGGAGCAAGCAATTTCCTTCCGAAGACATGGACACCCTGCTGTTGCAAGCCCTACCGTTGTGGTGGGACGTGGCACAACGCCTTCCCATAGAAGGCGGCATGCTGGCAGATGCCTTGCTCTCGCAATCCCAGGGTCTTTCCGCCCGCAATCAAGCGAGCGGCCTCCAAGCCAAGCTGTTTCCGATTATTCTTGTACTGGCCGGAGTCACAATGCTAGCCCTCCAATCCCCTCCCTTATGGTTGTCAGGATCGGTTCCTGGACTAATGGCTTTGGCCATTGGCATCTTGTGGGGGCTGCGAAGCTAAACCCCCAACTATCTGCTCCTCTGTAGGGTTTTGCGGATCTTTCAAACACGTTCTGAGGGAACGATGGCATTACAGCAACTCCGCATGTTCGACGATGATTTGCTGTAATGCTGTAGAGTCGAGATCCTCAAGATTCCAAAAATCGCCTAACTTTTGGGTCATCTCAAAAAAGATGTTTTTCATCGGTCCTGCGTAATGAATGAAGTGGCAGGAACGGATGGCTTGAGGCATGTTTTCGGGCGGGTAAATGTGAAATAGCCCATTGTAAACGTAGGATAAGGGAGTGAAAGGAAGCTGCTGTTCATAAGCCAATTTGTTGAAAGCAGCCTGATCATACATCCCAAAATCTTGGATGTATGGAGCCACCCCCTGTATCCGTGCTTGTTTTCGAGTGTCTTGGTCCACTAGCATGACGCCACTATTGAAATACTGATTTTCTAGCCACTCCTGAGAAAGAAATTCTCGCTCCTTTTCGATGTATCCTTTTTGACGCCGTCGTTCGATCAGGTTTTCCAACCGTTTCCCTTCGGTCAAACTGTCAACATCTCGATTATTCCCATAAAACGCCCCCCCTTCAGGGAAAGCGCACAATCCTCGATTCTCGTATTGCTTGAAAACATTGGGTGCTGTGGTTTTAGGAATGATATCGCAATCGACGTAAAGAATGTGGTCGTAGACATCAAACCGCTCTTCAAATAGCTGGAACCGCTCGAAACATGGATGCAATTCCAGAGTTCGATACCCCAAACATAAATAGTCGGCTTCCACTTTTTTAGCATACTCCGAAAACAGACGACGCGAGGTATTGTATAGCTCGCCGTGATATCCCAACATCATATTGCGCGTTTCTGCGGTGGGAATATCGATTTGTAAAATCAGATTTCTCATAGACAGCACCTAGCTTTTGCGAAAATTTAGGAAGATTGGAACTTGTTATTTCTTATACCTTCCAGCGTACAGATCATCGGTGAATTGATCGATCATCCCTTCTTTTGTCAATTGGGCCAATCCTTCATTGAACTTTTTCAGCAAGTCCTCCGCGTTGGGATCGGCTTTGCTGAACATCAAATGTCCTGGAGAAGAGGTCAATGCGTTCGGATGGAACGTGATCAGTTGCACAATCGAAGGATCGAACTTCTCGCTCAGCAAGGAATAGCCTGTGATGCTTCCCATTGGAAAAATATCGATTCGTTCCCGTAAGAGCTTTTTGAAGTTCAACTCGTCGGTGGGAGCAACCTCAATGTTCAACATTTTTGACTTTTGAGCCTGCCAAAATTCTTCAGAATAGGAATATTCCAAGGTCGCACCAATCCGATACTTTTTGAGGTCTTCTAAGGTGTTCCAATCGATTGACTTGGACTTGAGATGATAAAATACGGTTTTATCCACCACCACCGGCTCGGAAGCATGGAAATGCTTGACCCGTTCCGAGTTGATCGACCAATACGAACTGGCTTTATAACGGCCTTGTTTGGCCAGTTCATACGCCCGTTTCCAAGGCAGGTAGTCGTATTTCACGTCATATCCCACCCGTTTGAAGGCTTCCCGGATAATATGATTCACATACCCATCGTGCTTCAGGTTTGCTGAAGTGAATGGCGTGTACTCCCCCGTCGAAATGGTAATCGTTTCATTGGCCCACAAACTGGTGGGCATCAAAATGATGAGCAACAATGCGCAAAACAGTTTCATCAGAACCTCCTCTTAAGATTTTGCATAGTATCAATACGCCACGGTACTGGCGTTTTTTCAGTCAATGTTCCTTCTATTCCTGTCCCCCTAAGAACTTGAACCACAATACATTGGTCAAAAGAAACGCTCTTGCCTTACCACCCCAACTTTAGAAAATGATGAGGATTGGGGCAAAGTTTGCATCTTTTTTGAATCGATTTCGAATTCCTGATAAGTCGAATAAGAAAAGATCTCGGAATTTATAAATCCGGATGTTATCCGGGAATACGCGTACCCACAGTTCCCTTTGAAAACATTAACGATTTGAAGTTGATCATGGCAATCGGTCCTACACTGGATTTATTTTTTGAATCAGCCTCCAATGCCAATTTTTCAGACGCTGACCTACCGGATGATCAGCAATGGTTGGAAAATGCTCTCCACTTATCTCCTTTGAAATCGTCGGACCTCAAAAAATTCTTCCGCCAAGAAATCTCCAAACTGACCTATAGCGAAACCGACACGACCCGCGTGTTTGACCCCAATAGCTCCCAAAGTGCTCAGGAACGATTGACCACATTGCTTAAAATCATTCGCAAAGAAAAGTCCCCAGAACGCTTGGACGCATTCTTGTTGATGTACCCATTTTTGGCAGACTTGGAAGAAATGAAGTTTTTGCTCGTTAGCTGCTTCACTGGCAATTTGGAACAAAAGGAGTTCCTGTTCCGCACGCTTTATCGGCATACCAAAAAGATAGAAAAATCTTTGGAACGCATGCTGAACCCTGGCAGCAAACGCGATCCACTTCGTTCACAAATCGACCGCTGGTTTGGGATGTTTCGAGATGAAGCATTGATTGCAGAAAGCTTTCACCCGGCCGGTCTCTCGCCTCATGGTGTGATTGATCACTTCTTCCAAAACGAACAGGCGCGGGCAAAGCGAGAAACGCAGCTCTACCTGAAAAACTATATGGGCAAGCAGATTCAAGATCGAGAAATGCAATTGCTTGAAAAGGGAGTGGATTCCGCAACATTGAAACGAGAAATGGTCAAATATCAAAACGACTTAGATTCTCGAAAACAGGAATACTTTTTTACCTACAGTGCCATCAAACGCCTGGATATCGTGAAGGAATACATTGCAATGCAAATGGGTAGAATGGTGGAATACCTGAGCCGAAGTTTTGTATTGGCACTGCCTGACGAGATCTTCAGTGCCAAAAGCAAGGAGGCTTTGGAGCGGTCAACGCATATGGGAACCATCAACGGCGTGGGCCAGGAAAATAACCTACAACGCCACGCCTACCTCTTGTCGCAATACCGCAATCTGGGCAACGAAGCTTTGATCAATCATTTATTAGACTACCCGGAAAATGCGGCGGTGCTGAAAAACCGAGACGATAAAGTCACCCTGATCCAAAATCTCGCCAAAGCCAGCAAAACCCAAATCACTCCAGCACAGTTAGAACAAAACTCCGAGAAGGTATTGAATTCCTTGCTATTTCGCTTGGTCCACAATTCTTTGCGCATTCGTACGTTTTCGCATCAGCTGGACAAATTCATGAAGAAACACCGAGAGGTTCCGCTATTTCCTGAAGGCAATACCTACGACTTCGGTGGAATTGTATACAACCTTTCCGGATTACTATTCGACCACCTTCACAATCCCTATCAAGAATTTTACTACGAAGTGAAAAAGATCACGGCCTTGGAATGGTCTGTCAACCAAATGGCCGAAAAAGACCGTCAAGCAGGAACTTGCGAACGCAGCCAAGTGAAAGCGGGTGTCTATCAGGACCGTGGTTTGGAAATTGTGGACAAAAAAGGGGAACGCAAAAACGAGTTCTTTTTTGAAGCTTTAAACAATAAAGACCGTTGCCATGTCACGGTCATTCGTAACCTGGAGCTAAGCGCCCTCTCACAATTACCCGCTTTGCGCTTCAACTCGCTATTTGAAGATTTACGAGAAGAAATCTTCAAAGTGCCCGGCGAAAAAGGGGCCGCAGACCCAATTGTCCATAGTCTCAGCATGCGGGAAGAAATGATAGGGCTGGTGCAGGATCTCACTACTGTTCACAAATCGTATGAGACTTCGGTATCTTCCACCAATACCAGCTCCTCGGAATCCTCACACAATTTGGTGGGAATACTGGATCAAGTACTGAATACGATCCAACAGCATCGCGATTACCAACGGGCTTTCTACCGAGCGGCTGAGAACCGATTGATGGCGCTCCAACAACCTGTTAAAGAAATCGAAGTCAAACCCCCTCCCCCTGAACCAGAGGAGCCTAAAGAAGCGCCTACCTTTGATCGGCTGCAAACGGTGGTTCCGGAAAAACCATCGTTTCGAAATCAGGATATGCATCATCCGGATTACAAGTGCATTCCGCTGCATAGTCATAAAGAGGAATTGGAACAACGCCTTTTTATCCGAAACTACGTCAATTACTATGATGCGTTTACCGAAGTGGCACAGATGCTTATCGAGTATTACGACGCATCGATAATCCGGTGCCAAAACAAATACACCTACGATGAAGAACACATGGGCACTCTGAAGTTTGAAGAATGTGTGGTGTACCTGCGCGTCGATGATGACCACGTTATTGCTGTAGGTAATTCACTTCTTTACTTCGACCCAACGCTTCCCAACACCGAGGGAACCTATTTCGTGCGATTGTTTGTACGCAACAAACGGTACCCTCAGGTGCCTCGCGAAAAAGGACGGGGGATTTTTAAAAACATGATGGGGATGGGAACGGATGAGGTGATGAATATGTTTGAGGAAGTGGCGAGTTCGATGATCAAACCCACCCCTGAGGCCAATTTTCGTAGTATTTTCAAAGAATCGATGCTCACCGTGATTCGGAGCCTTCCGGCCTCACAGGTGCAACAGCCGCTTGTACAAACCTTTTTGGAGTATTTGCAGTCGGACCGCGCCCCCGATCCACCGGTTTCTGCTGATCTGAAACAACGCATCACGGACCAAGGTTTGGAAGACCGCTTGGTTCTCAAACAGCGTCACGAACTGCTACGCGACCGGGTGCCTGCTTCGGTCAAAGAACACTATACGGTTCTAAAAAAAGCCAACAACCCTTTGTTCCGTGCCCGCAAACGTAAATTGGAGGCGGAAAAAATTCTATTTAGCCAACGTCAAGATATCCTCAAACAGATCCAAGACGATGATAAAATCCGTCTGTATAATATCGCGTTCATTGTGGATCTTTATTTCCGCCTCCTTCGTAAGTATCCGGACACGAACCTTGGCACCCTGCGCCAAATTGCAGGGCACTACTACGGTTTCAAACCAGACTCACCTCCAGAAGGTGTGATGGAGTATTTACAAAGCCAACTGAAGCTGTTTCAAAAAAAGTAAGCACCTCCTAAATTGTTTCCGCTTTGCGATAGGAATCAAAAATAGTGAGGATGCGCTTGGCAATGCCGGTCCAACCAAAGTTTCGACGGGCAAACCGTGCTCCTTCCACCGACATTTCACTCGCCAAATCAGGATACAGCATCGGCATCGCCAGCATGGTTCCGAATTCAGCCGCACGATTTGGATCAGCAAACAAAGCATGCTTACCAAAGTCGATCAACTCAAACAGACCTCCATGCACCGTCACCACAGTCGGGGTGCCACACGCCATGGCTTCAATTGCCACCATCCCAAAGGGTTCATATCTTGAGGAAAGTGCGAACACGCCAGGACTGCGATAATAGTTGGCCAAATCATCATCGGGAATGTATTTGGGCCAGACGATTTTGTCAGTGATCCCTAGCTCTTGCGCCAGATTGACAAGTTCTGAAACCCCTCGGTCGTCTTGCTTCGAGCTGTCACTACCAATTGCTGCTACCAATCGCGCATCCGGGACCAGTTGGATCAAAGTGGGTAAGGAGGCAATCAGGAGATCATGGCCTTTGTTTTTGGCCATCCTTCCAAGAGCCAACACATCATGAGGGCGGATGTCATATTTTTCCTGAAGCAATTTGCGTTCTTCCTGACGCACCGGAGAAAAACGATTCTCATCCATCCCCGGTGGAATCACCGTAACATGACGTTCGAGCACATCGTATCGTTCTTGAAGAATCTCCGTTTGCTGCTCAGTCGTTGCAATGAGGTGATCGCAGGTTTGATACACTAAAAATTCTTTTCGAATACGCTCCTGGAATCGATAAGCCTTTTCCATTTGCTTCTCATCCATATCGGTATTGCTGCCCATATTTTGTTCTTTCCACCACCCCAAGGAATGTGGTGTGTGGATGTGAGCAATCCCAAGCTCTTCTGCGATTTTTTGTCCGGCCCATCCGGCATCCCAATAGTGAGAATAGATCACGTCATACTGGGCACCGCGCGAACGAATCGCCGAAAGAAAATTGGTGACAAAATCATCCATATAATCGTGCATGTCTTCTTTGCGGATGAATTTTTTCCCTCCAAAAGGAATACGCCACACACGGCAGTTTTCGTTGATTTCATCCACTTCTGGCTGATTTTCGAAACGTCGTGTGACCAAATCCACACGCCGTCCTAAACGGCTGAATCGTTTTGCCAGTTCCAACACGTACACCACTTGTCCTCCGGTGTCGGGTTTTCCCAGTTCGGGTTCAGCTCCCACATAGCCGTGCGTGGAAAGGATTAAAATTGAATTGATAGAGGTATTTAAACTCATGGTTTATCTCCCTTTTTTAGAATTCACGACCTTGAGCGCATGACAGGCCAAAATATATTCAGACGCGGACCAAGCTTGAAACGCTTTGCCCATCGGGCGTCCAGTTTTGCCATGTGCCCATTCGTTGAATTCCCATTCATGGTGAATGCCGAGTTTGTTCAACTCAGCTAACTTCAATAATTCTTGTAACGCCAGCTCACGTAACCCCAGTTTGTTGATAAAGCGAACCCACGGTCCACCCACAAACGGCCAAATTCCTCCATTGTGGTAATGATTGGGCAAATTGAGCAAATTGACGGTGTAATAATGTTTCCATTCCGCATCCCCAGCGGAGACAGGGGGATACACATTCGTAACGGGGTAAGGGTCATTGACGCCTGCTCCCCACATGAAGCGGAAAGCCAGACTGGCTTGGTCCGTATCCAACACATCGAATAGATACGCGAGTACGTTGCCATACACATCACAGCGCCAACTGAAATCAAAAGGGGTCACTTGGGCAATCAGATAGCTCGCGTCTCCTAGAGAATATTGTTGTGCGTCAAAACCCACGGAATGATGATGAATTGGTTGAGTGCTTGGCCAGAAGTTCAACAGGATTTCTTTTTTGATCACTTGCGACCACCGTAAGTAATCTCCTGCCCGTTTGTGGTCCCCTAGCAATTCCAAAATGCGCCCAAAACAAATGTTCGCTCGGTACCACAGAACCTCATCATACAATACATTATAGCTGCGTCCAAACAAATCAGTCCAGTCACCTGCTTCCGGGATTTCTAACAACGCGTCATTGTTGCTGTCATGGGCACTCAACCAATCCATCACTTGTTGCAACTGTTTGAAATATTGACGCAAAAAATCAATATCCCGCGTTGTTTTCACGTACTCATAAAACGCAATGATCACCCATAGACCGCTATCAATCGAACAAATCCGACCCACTCCTGAATAATCAGGACGTTGATCATCGATCCGAACATTGGCTGGTATTTGACCGTTTGGCGTGATGTGACTAATCAAGGTTTCCAAGGTTTGCCGTTGGCATCGATTGATCTCTTGATCATCGTGCAATGGCATGCTGCCGATTACAGTAATGGCCCCATCGCGTGCCCACACACTGTGATAATTCTCATCGGTGCCCCGTGATTCATTATCACTCAACGAACACGCACTGAAACCCAGCGGTGTGATGTCGCGCCTCAGCGCTTCGATAGCTTTTTCGTATCCCCATCGAATGAACTCCAATTGGGCTTTTTCCAATCCTGGCACAGCTTCCCCATCCAGGCGTTCGATCATCGAAATATCGATGGGATCGTTTTGGAAATCACCTCCCGATTGAAAGGTGTCCTCGGAAATAATTCGATAGTGGGCTAGACCTTCTGCCACCCCATCAATGTGAGTTTCTTGAGCATGATACACCGGCAAATGTTTAGTGGCTTGATACAGTTCCGGCTGAGCGTTACCCACAATGATTCCCCGGACCCCTTGGATCAAAAAAGCTTCATTGTCGTTGCCACTGTACCCGGTCACCAATACTTGATTGGAGAGGATTCTGAGATATTTGAGAAACCAGATGAGGGCATTCCCTTTATTAGCCCATTTGGGAAGCACATCTAAAAAACGCGCGCTGGAATAAACCACCGAAACATCCAACTCCGCTTCATCGAGAGCCCGTTCGACATGCTGGATTTGATCAAACGTCGCTTCATCAAAATACCAGCTGGATTTATACGCATTTTGTAAGTGCTTGGGTTGTTTCGAAACGAGGTAAGGCAACTCTGTCACCACCTGTTCCACTTTGCTGATATCCCACCCCTCTTCCATCACTTCAGAAATGGATTTAATCAGCCGTTTCTCATGAAAGCTATAAATGTTAGTTCCCAACCCGCTGATGATATAATCCGGTTCGGGAAGCTTCTTGTCTTCAATCAGTTGTAATGTGTTATCCAGCAAACGCCCCGTGTTGTAGCACAGAATCGGTCGATGCGCTGGATCGATGTGATTCCACAGTTTTTTAAAAGAACGATTGGTATTGCTTTTTCCTAAGAGCGTGCCGTCAATATTAAACGACAGCAATCGAATATCCATGTTTTCCACAGGACCTCCTCAACAAACGATAGTAACGCCTCGTTAGTAAACCGTTTTAGCAAATGAAAACTTTGGCACGGTGGTTGTGTCTTCTGCTTTTTAAAAAACCCACCCAACAGCATTCACTCCTAAAACACACCGGAAACGAGTGTGACAATTTCTTGACTAGATGGTATTTCGCAGCCGGTGCGCATTATACTGAAGTGAAACGGAACCGCAATTTAGGATTTTGAGAAGACACTCTTTTGTTGTTCTTTTGTTGTCTTTATGATTTATTAGAACAGATCGAATTGACTAGTTTTTGCTGAATACATGCTGTTTGATGCAGTAGTACAACTTACCCATCAACTCAAACAAATAGGTTGGTTATGGAATCACGAATGGTAATTGGAATGACAAGTAGTGGAGAAGAAATCTACAAACCCTTAAAAGAAGACGACATGGCCATTGAATATCCAGAAAGTACGATGGTTTATAATTCATATCTACGTCCGGAAGACCTCAAACGAGTCGAAAGCTTAAGTCAGGTTCCAATCTTGGGATCTGTGGAAGCGGTAGGGTGCTTGAAAACAGAAAGCGTACTCAACCCTATCTATTTCGTAGATGGGAAGTGGCGAAAACCTCACGACCTCATTTCCGAAGGGGAACTTCCTCGAGCGGTTCATGCCTGTGTGGACCGTTTGCGCGCCTTAGCGGACAAAATTGAAGATCTAGCTCCTCGCGACATCCGAGATATTTAACCATCCCCTAAAGAGCCTGCCAATGCTTTGAGCGCGGCAGCTTTTACCTCGTCCGGGTTGATATTGCGCAAACAGTTGTAATGCCCAAATCGACAGGTACGTTGGAAACAGGGAGAGCATTCCAACTGTTTATACATCACGGTCGCCTTCCCATTGAGTGGACCGGTCCATACGGGGCTGGTCGAACCAAATACCGCCACTTGCGGGCGCTGCAAGCCCGCCATCATGTGCATACTTCCGGAATCGTTACTGATCAACAAAGAAGCCCTTGCCAATAATGCAACCAATTGAGGAAGGTTGGTTTGACCACATCGATTTTCCACTCCTGTTTCACCATTCAGGATTTGATCTCCAGCCTTTCGATCAGCAGCCGTTCCCACAATGACAATCGAATGACCCGCCTGCACTAATTGTTTTACCAGCGTTTGATAGTGTTCTGTGGGCCATTGCTTTGCAGGACCGTAAATCGCCCCCGCTGCAATCGCGACAAAAGATTTAGGAAGAGCAGGAGAGATCGCACTGAGCTGACCTTCAATCCACTCTTCAGTAATCGGCAGATACGGGGGGAATTCTCTCGGGGACAGCGTTTCTTCTAATAATCCCAAATACTCGCTGATGAGGTGTTGGGTGCGTGGCACATGAGAATATTGTCGAGCAGGTTTCAGCAACCAGCTTCTTGCATTGCCTCCATAACCAATTCGCTCGACGGCTCCGCTTCGAAACGCCATCCATGCGGAAGAAAAACTGGGCGGCAAGATATAAAATCGGTCATATCGTCTGGAACGTAGACTGGCCCCAAACTTTCCAGGAGAGTTTTGCTGTCTATCAAAGACCAACACCTCCCCTCGATGCGGCAACGGCAGTGCTTCCAAACCCGCTTTGACAATGAGGTCCACGTGCGCCGTAGGGTAATAATGCAACACGGCCTGCAAAAAAGAGGTGGACATCATAAGATCTCCCAACCAATTGGGAGTGCGAACTACAATTTTCATTCTTGCATCCGATTAAACAACAACTGACGCTTGAACAGACGCTCCCGATTTTCATGGATATACTTAGCCAACTTTTTAGACGAAGCCACTAAGCTGACTTCCATGTTTCGCATGTGATACTCCACTTTACCTTCAATCTTATCAGCCTGAATATCTCGCTTTACCGTCTCACCATCGATGACGGAAAGCCTCAGTTGGTCGGGAGATACCAGTTCATATTGGGCGAATGTATATTTCCCTTGTGCCATTTTCTTAATCACCTCCTCCTGAATCGGGCCAAATGCATCAATTTTGAGATTGAGATATTTGATGTCTCCAATTCGTGTGGTGAAAGCTCGACTGTTCACAAATCCAATACGACCTTCTGCTTCATGACTGATGAAATGGAAATGCACCAATTTTTCGTCCTGGCCTAAGTGGAGGAAGCCTCGAACTTCAGCCAAATCGCCTTCTGCAACAAGCTCCCACGGTCCGTATAGATCCGCATCAATCGTCGATTTTTCAGGAGAAGAGAGTGGGTTTTTAGACAAAGGCACTCCACAGGCTGCACACAGTACCAGCCAAATAGGAATCACAAACCAAGAAATTTTTTTCATCATTACAACTATGCTTTATCGTTATTAAGTAAAATTTGGAATCAGACAAATTCGGTGAGTATCCTATTCTCCTTGGGTTGTCAACGGAATGCCTCTTAGTGTTGAATCGACCTAAGTCACGAACATCTCAGCAAAAAACTTGCTGACTTAGATCGTTGGAAAATGCTATTCTTCTTTGAATTTAATCAAAAAATACTCGATTTATAAAGAAAGGGAACCCTATGATAAAATTATATACGGCAGCCACACCCAACGGTAAAAAAGCATCGATCATGTTGGAGGAATTGGAACTTCCGTACTCCGTTCATGCGATCAACTTGGGGAATAATGAGCAGAAGGAACCGTGGTTTCTGAAAATCAATCCGAACGGCCGAATCCCTGCCATTGAAGACCAAGACAATGATAACTTTGCCGTCTTTGAATCCGGCGCAATTTTGATTTACTTGGCAGAAAAGACAGGACGTTTGATGCCTACGGATGTCAAAGGACGCTCAGTCGTGATGCAGTGGCTGATGTTTCAAATGGGTGGAGTGGGACCGATGCAAGGTCAGGCTAACGTTTTTTACCGATATGCACCTGAAAAAATCCCTTATGCGATTGGACGTTACCAACGAGAGTCACACCGGTTGTTCACCGTACTGGACACACGCTTGCAAAACCACGAGTTCTTAGCGGGAGACTATTCTATTGCTGATATTGCGACCTGGCCTTGGGTTTCCCGACATGAATGGTCGGGAGTTAGTTTGGAAGGGCTCTCGAACTTGCAACGTTGGTTGAAAACCGTCGGGGAACGTCCTGCCGTAATTCGGGGGGACAAAATCCCGGTTCCCATAGACGAAACTAAAGAGCCTGAGAAAGTGAAAAAAGCGGGATCTGATATGTTAGTGTGACGACATCGACTGCTCAGCAGCACTCAATTTGATTTATTTGCCATATTCAAAACTCTTACCGTTCTAATTAAAGCGCCAATTTTTTTAACCAAGGATTTCCAAATGAAACTAAAAAACCTAATTCCAATGTTAAATGTCTCTAATCTCGAATCCAGCCTTGTCTTCTACGAGGAAGCTTTGGGATTCGAAGTCGTCAGCCCTCCAGAAGGGATTCAGGAATGGCGTTGGGCTACTATCCGATCTGGTGAAACTGAATTGATGCTTTCGGAAACGGAACACGAACTTGGTTTAGAAAAAGGAACCAACCCGCAAGAGAGTATTAGCTGGCCTGCCATCTTCTATTTTTACCCTGATAACGTGACCGACCTCTACAATCATGTCGTTACACAAGGTTTCCAACCCACGCCCTTAGAATCCACGTTTTACGGGATGAAAGAATTCAGCCTGCAAGACCCAGACGGGCATATGCTCTCATTCGGACAAGATGTGGAGACTGTTCAAGAGTGACCCATAGGCAAGGGTTTCCCGCATCGCTAGCAGTTGCTCACCAGGCAACTGATCTCTTCATAGGCTCCGTTGGCTCTGTTGATTCATTTGAATAATCTCAATCCACAATAAATGATCTACAAACAAAATGGCCTTCAAAACTTTCATATCGATGCATATCATAGTGCTGGTGATACTTTTTTTGTCGAGTACCCATGCGAAAGACACTGTAACGATTGTCAGCACAAATTATCCTCCGCACATCTGGAAGGAAGACGGTGAAGTGAGGGGATTGCGAGTTGAACTACTCACGGAACTATTTGACCGGATGGGCTATCACTATATTCCTCGAATTGTGCCCTGGAAACGAGCCATTGCCATGGTCAAAACAGGTCAAGTGGAAGGGATTGGTTCGGTTTGGTATCGACCCGAACGAGAGTCTTTCTTGCACTATCCTAAGTTCACCTTTAGTGTTGAAATCTTAGGGATATATCAACCAACAGGAGCACCTACCATTCGGTATCAAAGTTTGGAGGATTTCCAGGGTATGAAACTCGGGATCGTCCTGGGTTTTGCCTATCCGGAAGAATTTTTAGAATCGAAGCTGTTCCGAAGGGAGGAAGTCCGATCGGATGAACAAAATTTATTAAAATTGTCTAGACAACGCGTGGATGTTGTCATCAGCGATACTATTGTAGCAGACTATAAAATCAAACAATTGGGGCTGTATCGTAAAATTGTTAGAAATCCATATGACTACAATGAAGGCATTTGGGGATATATTGCCTTCAGCAAAAGGCACCCACGTGGCAGGCAGCTGGCTCAGGAATATGACAAACGAATTCAAGAATTGGTAAGTGAAGGCTTTTATCAGCATATTTTTCAGAAGTACCTCGGTCGAGGGCCAGATGAACTGCCCACAATTAATCGCAAATGATCGATTAAAATCCAACACTCCCTTCCGTCCACTCTCCCTTAACCTTCCTCTCAAGTAAAATAGATGACTCTATTCTCTTCTACTTGATAGGAAAAAAAAGTTTTGCATGGCGTTCCAATGAGTGGCCCAAAAGGAGATTGCCAAGCCTTATGACTTTGCTATAAGTTTGCCGTTGGATTGCATTAAGAATTGAGCTGTGGCCTTGCAGGGGTCTAACACTTTTGAAGACTATTAATCATGCGACTCCAGAGGTTTTGGGGACTTTCTCCAACAAAACTAGCAATTGGGATTACTGCCGTCATTGTGTGGCTGTTTGTACAAGATTGGGAACACATGGCGTTTTTGGATGAGCAATGGGTGGGGTTTCTGCAGAAACAATTCCCTTCTGTTCAACCCCCACATTCTTCTATGCTCGATTCGGATCACCATTGGCACACATTGCTGATTCTCCTGGGGCTAGGGGGAACGTTAGCTGGAGTGCTGCACTACTTCCGATATGTCACGTTCAATGTTGTGGTGGTCGGATTGGCATTGGGAATCAGCGCCATTCAAATGTATTTGCTGTTTGCGGCTCAGATTTGGCTCAGCTTGGTGTACCCCGTGTTTCTGATTTTATCCATCTGGTTCGTTGCTACGTTGTATTTGTCTTTTATGACGGAGCACGAACGGCGTGCTATCCAACAATTGTCAGAAAGCGTGATTCGTCACACTCCCACCGCGATTATCACCACCGATGATCGAGGAATTATCATTCAAGAAAACCGAGCAGCCCGACAGTTGTTTCGACGCTTGTTGGGGCAAGCTTCATCCATTGACGTCAACTTGGCACATCCCGACTCGTTGTTGCACCAGAGTATTGATGAAGCGGATCTGTTGCCTAATATATTATCAGGAGAGGAAGGATTACGAAAGTTTTTTGGAGTTTCAGTTCCTCGAATAACGGATGATGATCCGTTGATCCTGAATATCCAAATCGCTCCATTGCGACGTCGTAAGCGCATCATCGGAGTGATTGTACAGTGCAGCGACATTACTGAAATTGAACAAGCTCGCCGTGACCGGGAGTTGGCTCAGCGCGAAGCAATCGAAAACTTGAGGCAGGCCGACAAATTGAAGGATGAATTCCTTTCTACCACTTCGCATGAATTGCGGACTCCCCTCAATGGAATCATTGGTATCGCCGAATCGCTCATTGACGGCGTGTCGGGAGAGCTCAATGAAGACACCAAAACCAACTTGTTGCTTGTAGTGGCGAGTGGCAGACGTTTGGCTTCATTGGTGGACGACATTCTCGATGCCGAAAAACTGCAGCACAAAGAACTCGAAATCCAACAACGCCCGGTGGACATGCGGGCAATGACCACGGTGGTTTTAGAACTCTCCAAATCGTTGCTTGGTGGAAAAACGATTGTTCTCCACAATCGAATTGATTACGACACCCCTCCGGTATCGGGAGATGAAAATCGCCTTCAGCAGATTTTGTTCAATTTGGTGGGAAACGCCATCAAGTTTACTGAAACCGGCTGGGTTTCTGTGTCGGCTCTGACGCACAAGGACTTTGTAGAACTCACTGTATCGGACACCGGTGTGGGCATTCCCCCCGAACAGCTTGAAAGTATTTTTCAAGCATTCCACCAAGCGGACGCTTCTACGTCTCGGAATTATGGAGGCACCGGGCTTGGCCTGAGCTTAACCCGAAAATTGGTGGAACTCCACGGTGGTAAAATCTGGGTGGAATCGGAATTGTCGATCGGTTCTCAATTCCATTTTACTATCCCCCGCTCCAACATCCCGGTTGTGCTGGGCAGTTCACCGTTTGCCGAATCACGCATCATCTCTGCCCAACCCGAATCCGCGGTTCCTGAAAAAGAAGAAGCTCTCGTCTCTAACAACAATAGCCGAATCCTTGTTGTGGACGACGAACCTCTAAACCTCCAGGTGCTTGTCAATCATTTATCGCTGCATCACTACCAGATCTTTCAAGCCAGTAATGGGAAGGACGCTCTCGCCTGTGTGGAAGAAAAACAACCCGATTTGTTAATTCTCGATGTGATGATGCCTCGGATGTCCGGTTTGGAGGTGTGTCAAGTGTTGCGCGATACCTACTCACCCGCAGAGCTTCCCATCATCTTGTTGACAGCTAAAAATCAAGCAGCCGATTTCACCGCAGGATTCGCCTCCGGTGCCAATGACTATCTCACCAAACCCTTTTCCAAATATGAACTGCTTGCGCGGGTGAAACTCCACCTCGATCTCACAGGAACCAACGTGGCGCTAGGTCAAGCCAACTCCCGTTTTGCTCAGCTTTTGGAAGGGACTCAAGAAATTGCTTCCGCCTATGACAAGTTGACACCGATGGTTCATGCCACCAATATGATATTGCGGCTTCCCCCCCTCCAAAATGCGCAGTCGATCCTGCTTTCATTTTTAGAAATTTTAGGAAATGGATCACGAGGTTTTTCTTCATTCCGATTTCCCACGGAATCCACAGAAGAAGGTGTGGTTCTGAAAGTGGGTAGCATCCGTCATACGGAACATTCCTTCAATTATTCGTTGCCTTTTAATGTCAATGAAACCAAGCGCAGTGAAAACAATCCTTTGTGTTCTCTCAATAACGAGACCTTGCACATACCCATTCATCTCCGCGATCAACTTCATGGCTACATTCAGATCGACGGAGTTTCTTCGGAAGTTATGGACACGACCTATCAAGGTTTCATCAACACCCTAGCGCATTTTCTTGCCATCACGTTGGAAAACTTGAGCTTCATCAGCAGTCTCGAACAAATGGTCGCTGTTCAAACCAAGGAATTGCAGGAAACCTTAAAGAAATTGGAAATCAAACATGCCGAACTGAAGCAAACTCAAACTCAGCTCGTGCAAACAGAAAAAATGGCTAGCCTGGGAACGTTGGTCGCGGGAGTAGCTCATGAAATCAACAATCCTGTCAATTTCACCAATAGCGGAGCACAGAACTTAGAAAGCCGTTTGAAGCAATTTAAAACCTTCCTGTTCGACTTGTTGGAAAACGAAGCGGATGAGGACGTGAAAAGAATGTTTGAAGAACAATTCGACCCTTTATTTCGAAACTTGGATGCGATTCTCAATGGAACGCAACGAATCCAAACGATTGTTCGAGATCTACGCACCTTCTCTCGATTGGAGCGTACCGATGTGCAAGAAGTGCGACTGGTGTCTGGGTTGAAATCCACCCTCAGTTTGGTCAGCTCGAATTACAAAAACCAAGTGAAGTTCGAATGTGATTTTGCGGTGGACCCCAAATTACGATGCTCTCCTGCCCAGCTCAATCAAGTGTTCATGAATGCAATGGTCAACTCCTGCCAAGCTATCGTGGCGCAACAGAGCAAAACCCAAGATCGAAATCCAGGAGTTCTCACCATCCGGACGTTTCTAGAAGACAATTACCTCGGTATCACGTTCCAAGACACCGGTTGTGGCATTCCAGAAGAACTTCGCAATAAAATATTTGAACCTTTTTTCACAACAAAACCGGTCGGAGAAGGCACGGGGCTAGGACTTTCCATCGCATTCAGCATTATCGAAAAGCACAAGGGTTTCGTAAAGGTGGATTCCCAGGTGGGAAAAGGGGCCAGCTTTACTATCTATCTCCCCCTACCCCAGCCTGAAGACGGGCTTTTGTTGCAATCTCAAAAGGTCGATGGATTGGTGAGCTGACTCTTGAAGCCCCGGGGTCATGGAGCAAAGGAGTCTTTCTGAAAGCAAGGCGGAAATTATTGAGTCAACCCCAAACGCTCATGCCAAGATGCGATAGATTCAGCGGGATAGCGTCCAAACTGCTGATCGTTTGGCCCTATGGGTGTATCGATCCATGATGCTTTAAAATCCTCCATCAGGTGGGTTCGTTCAGGGGGTTTGGGCAACTCCGTATCAATCGCCGAGGCAAAAGGGTGCAATAAGTGGGGCCATCGGGGATCCCACAACCACAAGGCACTTCCACATTCTCCACAAAAATTGCGTTCAGCAGAGCTTTCCTTCACTTCTCCCGTTTCATCATCGCGTATTTTGGCTCGATAGATTTTTAAATGCTCTCGGCCTTCGACCTGTAAGCTTTCTGCCTCTCCTCCCAAATTGATGGCATACCCTCCTCCCCCCGCCGTCTTCCGACAGATCGTGCAATAGCAAATGTTGTATGGATAAGGGTGAGCAGATTCGACTGTAAACTTCACCGCCTGACAATGGCATGAACCGTCAAGTTGCATGTGGATCTCCTGTGATTCCAGTATCTAAAATTATTAGTTCAATGTGAACTCGGTTAGGTAGTCCCCAATTTTCGAAAAATTTGTACAAAAACAAGAAGCCGTTTTCATTTGCTGTGAAGCAGTAGGTCGTAATGACGCAAATGAGACAACCTGCGTCATTATGACTCACACAGTAAACGACATATCTCAGCTCGGTCGGTCAAACGGATATGCCCTCAAGCGGCCAAAAATCAGTGAGTCATAATGACGCAAAGAGCTTTGCGGTCCTTCCGAGAGATTTTCCTTCCTTTCAATCCCCATATAAATTTGAAAACTCCTGCTACGCCTTGATTTTACAGGGACTCTGCTGACATGCCAATCAAGCTAAATTTGGAGTTTTAATGAATTTTTTCTAGAGGCACATCCAGTGCAGAAAGAGGAGTGTCTCGAGAGACACGCTGAGTTTCGTTCGTTAGAAGCTTATTTTTAGAATAACCCTCTCAAACGGAGAAAAAGCTATGGCAACAGTTACGATAGACACCAACCCACTTACTCAGAGCCAAGCCGATGCTATCCTTCATAATGCGACAAACCTGCCACTTCAAGATATTGCCCAATTTACCGTATGGACTTGGTCTGATGGGCTACTCTACTTGTTTCTATATTATGACGGTACCATCAAACCGACAGAACCTATCTACAATAACGACGCTTATATCGTTATATACAACGCGGTTGTTCCATATAACCTTCAACGCGTCGTCATCTCTTACGATCCGGATGACCCAAGCACGCTTTGGGAATTGACAATGAAAGATCTCAATAGTGGCAATTACGTAAACCGCTTCGACTATAACTATGGAGATATAGAGCCAACAGGTAGCAGAGTCAGCACGTTATCTTATAAGTTGACTTTGGATCAATTTCATTATGGAGACCCATCCAGAAACAATGATTTCACCGAGCAGTTTGGAGCCTCACCAGCTTATAGTGTAAAATTTCCCTTGTTTGGCGATCAAGGCGCTCCACAGTGTGTTCAACCGGATGTACCGGCACCGCCCGCGAAAGAAGAATAAACCCGAATTTGGAGCCGCCTTGACAAGGGTTCAATGGCGGCTTTCTTTATGTGGGGACCGATACATTGTTTGTTGAAATCTTGTTAATCGAATCAAACCCCTTGTATGGAGAGACGCTATGTCTATTGTAATTCCTACAGCCCCTCCTACTGTGGAAGATGCACTGAATGCCCTCCAGGAGCAGGGACTATCCGGCGGACCAAATATGTGGACTTGGAACGATGGGATAGTCTACTTTTTCTTTTCTTATGATATGAATATGGTGCTACTGATGCCTGAAGGCTGGAAAGATAAAACATATAACGTCATTTTCAACGCAATGACAGAACATGCTATCGACAAAATAGAAATAACTTATGGTGCAGACGATAATTCACCGCTTTATGAAATGACATTATACAATCCCGACACTCAAACATTCGGGCAGGAGTACAACATGGAGCATTCTTTATCACCCAAGGGCTATATCATCGATAATATAACGTATGGATTGAATTTAGTCGAAGGTCATCTGGACGATCCCGGAGCACAAGACAATTTCTCCTGTTATTTTGAAATGGCGGTAGCTTATTGGCTCAAATATACAGGTTATCCAGACAATCAAGCGACTATGAATGTGGATCCGCATTTTTGATAAAATTCTCCGTTTACAACAAGTTGTGAGAACTGAACGAGTGCTCCCAACAACACGCTTGCTACGATTATTTTCTTTTTTGTCATCATTTTTCCCAGATTGAATGGTATTAAGCAGCCTATTGAAACAAGGAACCCTCTTCTCAGAAATCCTGGACAATACAAATATTGATCTTCAATCAACGATTACATTAGGGGGGGAAACGCTAAGGAAGCTTTTCCAGACTGTAACGAGGTGTAACAGAGTGTATCACCTCAATCCAAACCCGAGCAGTAGGAACGTTCCCAATGAAAAAACCAACACCAGGAAAATTTATTGTCTTTGAAGGGCTGGATGGTGCAGGTACCTCCACGCAAATGGCTCTTTTGAAAAACTGGTTATCCCAGCAAGACATTTTTGCCGAGGTCACCAAAGAACCTTCGAATGGCCCCGCCGGGGTGGTGATTCGTCAGGCCATCGAGGAACGCATCGTGATGACCCCGACTGCGATTGCGTTAGCCTTTGCATGTGATCGGGTGGACCACTTGCAAAACGATGCCAATGGAGTCCAGAAAAGTCTAGGGCAAGGCAGCTGGGTGTTGTGCGATCGCTATGTGCTTTCTAGTCTTGCCTATCAAAGTTCGGAGGGAATGGACTTGGAGTGGTTGAAAGCCATCAATCGCTTCGCATTTGCTCCGCATGTGACGATTTTTGTGGATACTTCAATCGAAGTCTGCGTAGAGCGTATCAATCGTCGGAGTTCACACAACGAGCTGTTTCATCATAGCGACAAGTTGAAAACCGTGAGAACGCAATACCAGCAATTGCTAGATCATTCCGAGTTGACGGGCCATCTTGTTAAAGTCAACGGTGACGGCACCGAACAAGAAGTTTTTGCTGAATTGATCACGCAGTTCCAGCAATGGATGGAACAATCGACTGCTTCGTAACGATGCGTCGAATTGTGAGTTGACTTGCCCCGCCTAAACTCCGTAAAAGGGAATATAAGCTCCGCAACAATTTGGGGCCTCACCTTGTCAGATGTTCTCAGAATCTTACCAATCGAAAAAGGAAACCATGTCAACTCGACTACTATTTGTGTGCTTGGGTAATATTTGTCGCTCTGCTACCGCGGAAGGGATTATGCAGGCTTTTGTCAAACAACGTGGTTTGGAAAACGAAATCGAATGCGATTCTGCCGGTGTGATCAGTTATCACGTTGGGGAATCTGCCGACCCTCGAATGCGTCAGCACGCAAGCAAACGGGATTACTCCCTCGACAGCATCTCCCGACAATTCGACCCTTCTACCGATTTTGAGAAATTTGATCTCATCCTCACGATGGACCACGACAACTACTCCGATGTGATGTCTATGGATCCTACCGGCCAATATCATGGCAAAGTGAAACGGATGGCGAGCTATTGTCGCAATCATCAAGCAACGGTGGTGCCGGACCCGTATTATCGGGGTCCGGAAGGCTTTGAGCGGGTCCTGGATATCTTAGAAGATGCTTGTGAAGGGCTTCTGGATGAGTTGAAAAAATGATCATAACTGTCGACGATATCTTCTAACACATCGAAAATAATTCACTATCAATGTTAGCACCCCCAATCGGTGAACAGCATGGAACTCACAAAAATACTGCGACAAATTGAGGATTGGGCCGGAGAGGTCGTGATTGAAAACGACCCGGTGGGCGGAGGATGCATTGCTCGAACGCAACGAATCAAACTGCAGTCGGGTAAAGAATATTTTCTGAAAACGGGGCAAGGTATCATTGGTGGAATGTTCTTTAAGGAAGCCAGCGGCCTGCAAGAAATTCGTAAAGCCAATGCGATTCGGGTCCCGGAAATTCTATTGAGCAAAGGCAATTTTTTGTTAATGGAATACGTCCGCCCGTATCGCGGCAACGAACCTGCCAATTTCTTCCAAAACTTTGGTCGCCAGTTTGCTCAGATGCATCGTTGCCATCGTTCCACTTTTGGGTTTGATGAAGACAATTTCATTGGGGCGACCGATCAACTCAATATCAGCCATCCCCCAGAATCAGAAAGCTGGACACAATTTTATTTTAACAATCGCATCCGTTTCCAATATCGTCTTGCTGAACGCAATGGTTATGCCACCCCAGAGCTAACCCAGGCGATTGTTCAATTGGAAAGCCGGATCGAATCGATATTGGAAGGAAGTGAAGAAACGCCTTCCTTGCTTCATGGCGATTTGTGGTCCGGAAATTTTTTAATCGATGAACAAGGTCAACCCGTATTAATCGATCCAGCTGTTTATTATGGACATCGAGAAGCCGATTTAGCGATGACGAAATTATTCGGAGGTTTTAGCAAGAGCTTTTATGCAGCATATCAAGAAGCATTCCCGCTGCCAGAAGGTCACGAATATCGGGAAAATTTATATAAGCTCTATCACATCCTCAATCACCTCAATCTATTTGGTGAAGGGTATTATTCCCAAGCTATCTCGTTACTCCGCAGTTACACTTAGCCTCCCATTATTCATCGAATCAATCGAATATGAGTTCGACATCCTCACACTGTCCCAACTCTTCCAAAATGTCTTTCCAGAGCTGGGTTTCGGAAGTTCGCCGGTTTCGGGGAGCACACAGATATCGCAATCCCAAGCGAATGCCGGAAGGCTTCAGTTGCTTCACGCTCATATACACCACCGGGGTCAATTCACGGAAAATGATCACTTCGTCTCTCACTTGATCGAGAGAGTGACGGGCTTCTTCTGCCAAATGTGCTGTGTGTTTTTCACCGATGGCTTGCAAGATTTCTTTGGCTTTGGGCCAATTGCTGTTTGGAGTGATGAGAACTTCTAAATCCTGCCACAAGTAGGGAAATGATTTTGTGTAATTGGCTACCGGATGGATGATCACCAACGAGTTCGGAACTTTGACTAACCGTCCCGTCGATTGATTGTTGGAAGCCCAATCGTTGATCTCCATCAGCGTCAGGTATTGAATCCCGATGCCGACCACATCACCGTGAGTGGAAGCAATTTGTACCCGGTCTCCCACCACGAATAGATTTCGCCAAACGATAATGCCCCATCCGGTTAGGTTCATGAACACTTCTTTCAATGAGATGGCAACTGCAACCGCAACGACCGCCAACACTGTGAGAACCTGATGAAATTCCTCGATCCACACACGACCAATCAAAATCAACCCAAAAGCTGATAGCACATATTGGGTTCCTTTCTTCCAGTTATAACGAACATTGGGATCGCTCACTTGCTTCGAAAGAAGTTGATTGATTCCCCGTTGTACGAGCCAAAAAAAGCAACCGATTAATAAGGTCGCAACCACTTTTGCTAAAAATACGGAGTGCAATCCAGTGGTGGAGTCAAACCAAGTCGCCCATATTTCCATAATCATCCGCCGGTAGAGATTTTGAGTAACAATTGAAAAGAGAAATCACGCCCCATGTCAGTAAAATAAACTAGAGGCTTTTGTTGATCCAGCGTTTGTTTAACTTTCGGGAATTTGACTCGGAAGGTACCACTTGCCCGTGCAAGAACTCTTTATTTCAATTTCTTGATCCACTTTGCAATGAGTGCTTTCATTTCATCGTTTAAAACCTCTCCTACCACGACATTCTTTTTTTTCTCTTTACGGAATTTTTCCTTAAGTTGTTCACTCAAAACGCCAATCAAAGGCCCTTGGGGGTTCCCTGGAATGGAAATTCCGCTTCCACTCAACCCACCCATGTTCCAAGCTTTTTCAGACACTTTCATACTTATGAACGTATCGCCAATTTCCTCTAAGGGAATTTCCAATAAGGTTAGGACCGCAGCCTCACTGATCGGAGTATATCCTGCAACACGAACACGCCAACCACCTTTTTGATTATGCTTAAGGTCTGAGCCAAAATCTTTATCCGATTTTTCGTGTAAAACACGACTGGAAAACCCAGAACTTACAGCAGATTTGAGTTTTATGATCGCGATATCGGGATAGTCAGCTTCTAGGTAGCACACCTTATCTTGCTCGAATTCAAGAGGAGCATACTTCGGATTTTTATAATCCCCTGAAAACGCTGGATATGCACGAGTCTTTAACTCCAATGCTAAACTCATTTCCACCTTAATTGCGACATGCTTTGCGGTTAGAACATAACGTCCATTAATTATAGAACCACTGCCAAGATATGCTGCATCATACAGTTCTGAGCGAATGTGCACCGTATGATACCAAGACGAATCGGGTGCGCCTTCAAACTTATACTCTGCCATAAGGACCTCCTTTTGATTAAATTATAGTACTTCACAGGACTAAAATGTTTTTAGCAGATTATTGGTCACTATATTCATAGCAAATAAACTATTGAATTTATGCGTTGTCGGCATTTGTGCATGCTTGATATAATTGTCATTGATCGATAGTGCTCACTACTAAAAATAGTGCTATTTTTATCATGTGGTCTGTAATTTCCATTGCTTAATTCTTTAGCCTACTATTTTTGTTACCTAAATCTATTTTAAACACAAGCTGCTCTACTAGGAAAATTCATAAACTTGAAAGTTTAAATATTTCATCAGAAACCGAAGTTTCTCATTGACTACATTTTAGAAAGTAATTAATTGGTTTGTTTGCGAATATGCCTAATTTATTGCTATTTGTATTTTGTTTTGGGAATAATGTTTTCTATTGTTCATCATCTACATATGGAGGAATTATGAAAGGTTATGATCCTGATTTTCTTGGTAAACCAGTACCGTTGCCCACGTTTTCTCCAGGGCTCATTGGATCGGTTTTGGAAAAACCAGAACTAGAACACGGAGTCTATGCGCACTATCACAACTATACCGTTGCAATGAACAAGGAATTGAGAACGCCATTGTTCGCAGCACTCAATATCGATCAAGCTCTCTTTAAAAGCGTCAACCGCTCCGACAATTGGCGAATCGATACCCGGATTGGTGCTGAAAATCAGCTTAACAATGACTACTACCGCTCCAACCCGTGGGATCGTGGGCATTTGGCAAGGCGCTCCTCAGCCGCTTGGGGAAATTCTGCACGGGAGGCCAAACATGCGTCCGATGATACTTTCTATTATTCAAACGCTTCATTACAGCATGCAAATTTCAACCAAGACGAATGGTTGGCCTTAGAAGATTGGGTGAAAGACCTCAAGTTGGACTCCAGCGACAAAATTAGTGTGATTTCGGGGCCAATCTTTGGTGACTTCGCTCGCTCTATCACTCCTGCCGGTCGGACTACAGCGTTGATTCCCGCAGGCTTTTTTAAAGTCGTGGCCTACATCAACAAGCAAGATGCCTTGGAAGTTCGGGCCTTCATCATGATGCAGGATACAGACGCGCTAAAAGATAAAAGTGGTCGTAACCTGTTCAATCATCAGCGCTATCAAGTCTCGATCACAGAGATTGAAGAGAAGACGGGATTGATCTTTCCTTCCCAGGTGCCTGACAACAATCCGCTATTTTTTAACGAAACCTCAGAGGCACGGAACAATGCGAACGTACACGACTTTCCAGAACACATAGAAGTGGATCATCCCAGCGACATGGTGGGGGTTGGTGATCGGCGAGAAACCGTTCTTGATGAAAAAATCCATGTTTATATTGCAGCGGCCTTAGTCAACGCCTCAGGCAACGAAGCTCTTGGGGAATGGGTTTCAATTATCAACCTTTCCAACGACCGGCTGAATTTCGATGGTTGGAAACTAAAAGACCCTCAAAATGAGCTATCCCTTCAAGGGTCACTAGCTCCTGGCGAAGCAATGCAGGTCGGGCCACTCTCTCCCATCCGACTCAGCAACAAGGGCGGTACCATTTCGCTTTACAACCCTAGTGGCGAACGGATTGATCGTGTGAAGTATCCCGAACAACCACAAAAATTCGAAGATAAACCGGTCATTTTTGCTAAGCGTGATTTGACTGTGGCCGCATAAACAAAATCTTTGGACGTGGTATTTGGGAGTCCAAAGAAGTCGCTTGATGCAATCTAACGGATTTCCAGTACGGCAAATGATTTCACCAGCTGATCCAGTGCTTGCAGTTGTTTCAAAAATGGCTCCAGTTGGTCCAGAGGCAAGGCACAGGGTCCATCACATTTGGCTTCGTCAGGATTGGGATGAGATTCGAGGAACAAACCCGCTAACCCCTGGGACATTCCTGCCAAAGCAAGCTGCTGAACAAATTGACGTCGCCCATCCGCTGAGGTAGGACGCCCTCCCGGTTTTTGAAGTGCATGGGTCACGTCAAAGATGACGGGGCATCCGAATGATTTCATGATGGGAAATGCAAGCATATCGACAACCAAATTGTTGTAACCAAAACTGGTGCCGCGCTCGCATAGAATCACTCGATCATTCCCGGCAGCCTCACATTTGGTCACAATGTGCTTCATCTCTTCAGGGGCTAAAAACTGAGCTTTTTTGATATTCACCACGGCACCTGTTTGAGCAATCGCAGCGACTAAATCCGTTTGCCTCGACAAAAATGCTGGGACCTGAAGCACATCAACCACTTCAGCAGCCGGAGCGGCTTGATGGGGTTCATGGATATCGGTAATGATTGGAACGTCAAAGGTCGTCTTGATCTCTTGCAGCCACTTCAACCCCTCTTCCATCCCTGGCCCCCGAAACGACGTCAATGAAGAACGATTGGCTTTGTCAAACGAAGCCTTGAAAACATAAGGGATCTTCAATTTGTCCGTAATCTGTTTATACGTTTCAGCCACGCTCAGAGCCAAGTCTCGTGATTCCAATACATTCATTCCTCCAAACAAAACAAATGGCTGTTGGTTGCTGACCGTGACGTGTCCGATATCAATAGTCGACTGTGGCATAGCTAGTTCTCCCCTCTATTTGTGTTTTGTTGAATTATTGTGATATTTCGTAATTATACCGCTCACTAAAATCGTTTTTTTGATATTTCGTAATGTAATCGTTCGTCCTCACCCCTTCCTTTGAAAATTATGGAAAACACACCCGAATCCCAGGCCTTGGAACATTGGTACCAGCAACTCTCCGAAGCAAACCAACAATTGTTGCAAGTGATCACCGGATTCAGCGGCCGTTTTCATATTCGTTGGTTGGAAACGTGGCAAGACCAAGGGGTAGAATTGCTAACATTGTTACGAAGTGATGAAAACTGGTGTCTCTATGAAACCCCTACCGGCTTTTGCGACCTTTCTCAATCGCCTCAATATCGCTATTTCAAAAAGCAATTGAGAGCAGAAGCCCGTATTGCCATTTTGCAACAATCCACTCGATTTTTGGAAACCCTCACCCATTCAGGCCGTGCCCCTTACCCAGAGACAGAGGCCGAGTTGCGACTCGCGTTAGCAGTGCTTGGGAAAGCAGCGATTCAACTGGGAAACTTGTGCATTGCAATCTGTGATTCGTCTCGTGCGTTGGAGACTTATCAGCATTATGCCAACGTGTTGGAACCCCATGCGTATTTCCCAAATGTGGCGCTGTCTTATTTAGGATTGGCAACCTCTGGACACTGGTTGAGCTACCGAATTGCCAAGCCCACCGGATCGCCGGAAATCTACCAAAGGCTTTCTGAAAAAGCACGAGCGATTGAAAGTCTCACTTACGAGTTGGTAATCGAAACGCTCCGAGTGAATCACCTAGAGCTGACTTCGCAGCGGGATGCTATCAATGACGAAACAATCCAACAGTTGCTTCGGAAGTTCACCCATTTGGAAGCACGTTCGCGTCAACGTCAATTGGTCTCAGCATTTTTGATTCCCCTACTGGCAATGCGAGGCGACCCCATTGCAGTCGTCGATATTTACGAAAAAACCCTTCCCCCCACCGATTCATTACCCAACAGCTTGTTTCCATTGCTGTATTTGGGGACGGTGGCATCCAGTTATTCTCTAATCGGAAAGCCTACTGTGGGCATGGGTTTGGTCAGTGCAGTTATTCGAGAAGCTGAAAAACAAGGGTATCCAGGCATCGTGAATCAATGCAATGCCAATATGGCTTACCTCTATTATGCTTCCAAGAAATACGACGAAGCCCAAGCGTCTGCATTTCGTGCTCAAGAGCATGGGGGAATTTTTGAGGATATGGTCTCTCATACATTGTATCGTTCCGTTTTGGCCCTTTCGGCATTGAAACAAAACCGAGAAAACGAAGCACAAGGATGGCTGCACGGCTTGCCAAACATGGCACTGAAAACAGCCTGTTTGTCTTACCCCGATCTGTTTTTCGATTTGTTTTTGGAAGCAGAACACAAGCATGTTCGCCTGCATCCTAAGTGGGACCTGTTGAAATTCTGCAACATCCTCGCACAGCACAACTCTCAGGCACATCAAACCCTGTACTCGTTTTATGAAATCGTCCGAAAGAGTTCTCATGATCCCTATTTTTGGCCGGACCAAAAGGCTTTGGATTTTTTAGTGCAACGTCTCCAAAAAGCACGACTCTCATTACCTTTGGGCAATCTTACCCTCTGGCTGGCCAAGCGGGCTGAAAAACAAGGCCGCACTGAGGACTTATATCACTTTGGAAAGCTCGCTTATACGTATTTGGCGGGCCTCTCCGCAGATATATTTCCACCAGAATGGAAGGATTGGGTTCGCTCTGAAGACAAATCCACGCAGTTGGTGAGCAGCATCCTGGAAATCAGCCGAACCATCAGCTCGTTTCGCAGCTTGGAAGATCTGTACTCAGGCATCGTGGATCTGCTGGGCACGCTCACCCTTTCGGAACGCCGAGCGCTTTTTTTGCAGGATGAAACGGGCACTATGCGACTCAAAGCGGCTCGGAATTTTTCTGAAAAAATGAGTGCCTCCGTAATGAAATGGATTCAAAAAGTCACAAAGCAAAAAACAGGTTTGGTTTCGCACGGTTCAGCCAAAGAACCCATTTCGCGACTGTGCGTGCCATTGCTCCTCCATGATCAGGTAATCGGCGTTATTTACGAAGAACACCAACTCATTCCCAATGCCTTCACAAAACAAGACTTAGAGATCTTGAGGACATTTGGCATGCAACTGGCCGTTACCATCGACAATGTGCAGGCCCATGCCCAACTTGAAGCGATGACACAACGTCTTCACAAGGAAAATCTGTACTATCATGACTTTCAGCAACGTGAGATTCAGGGCCACGGAATCATTGGAAAAAGCCCTGCGATCCAGGCAGTACTGGAACAAGTGTCCCAAGTGGCCCATTTAGACACGTCAGTTCTCGTTACCGGAGAAACCGGCGTGGGCAAAGAACTGGTCTCGGCTTGCATTCACTACAGCAGCCCCCGGCGTGACGGAGCCTTCATCATTGCCAACTGTGGAGCCTTAGCCGGAACGCTCATTGAAAGCGAATTTTTTGGCCATGAAAAAGGGGCGTTTACGGGGGCCGATAACCGCAAAATCGGCCTCTTTGAACTGGCAGACCAAGGCACGTTGTTCCTCGACGAAATTGGGGAGCTTCCTTTGGAATTGCAAAGCAAGTTACTCCGGGTATTGCAAAACCGCGAATTCCAGCGAGTTGGTGGGTACAAAACCATCAAGTCGGACTTCCGGTTGGTAGCGGCCACCAACCGGAATCTGCGTGAAGAAGTGCACCTGGGAAAGTTTCGTCGTGATTTGTATTATCGGCTCAACGTGTTTCCTTTGGAAGTGCCACCCCTGCGAGAACGCAAAGAAGATATCCCGCTTTTGGCTCAACATTTTCTCAGAGAATACTCGCAGACCGTAGGGCGGCCTATGGAACGTTTTGAATCGTCAGAACTCCAAAAACTGATGAATTATGGTTGGCCAGGAAACGTGAGGGAGTTGCGCCATGTCATCGAACGAGCTGTCATACTTAGCCGCAACGGCAGTCTTGTTATCGAAGCGTTATCAGCCGAACCGCAATCGACGGATGCCACGCCCGAAGTCATACTAGGCCCCCTATCCTCCTTGGAAGAAATGACTCGGCAGCATATCCTGCGAGCCTTGGAACATTGCAATGGTCAAATTCATGGACACGGAGGAGCAGCCGAGATTCTCCAAATCAATCCCAACACCCTGCGTAGCAAGATGGCCAAGTTGGGAATACTCACTAAGAAGATTGCCACCGTAGCCCCCTTCGGTGGGTGATCCCTGAAGTTTTTCTTTAATTCTCTTGGGTTTCTCATTATAAGCGCAAAGAAACCCCTCGTCGTATTGAATCCCTCACACCATCCACCCCACTTTGAAGGAGAATGTTATGCAAAATCAGATTCCTCGTTTGGATTTCAGTGGGTTCCATTCCGACCCCAAAGGATTTGCTCAAGAATTAGGAGAGGCGTACCAAATCTACGGTTTTGTTGAACTTTATAACCATTCCGTGTCAGCGGAATTGGTGGATCATGCATTTAGAGTGATTAAAGCTTTTTTTGAACTCCCCACAGACACCAAGAAGAAGTATCACGTGAAAGGTATCGGCGGGGCACGCGGATACACCCCATTTGGTATTGAAAAAGCAAAGGACCAAACCGTTTCGGATCAAAAAGAATTTTGGCACGTGGGACGCGAAGTACCTCGCGACCATGAATGGGCTGAAAACCTCCTTCCTAATGTGTGGCCCGAAGAAATCCCCAATTTTAAAGAATACACCTGGGGTATGTATCAGGCCCTCGAATCGTTTGGAGATGAGATACTCCGCGCCTTTTCCATCTATTTGGGTTTAGAAATCGACTACTTTTCAAAGCGGATTGATATTGGAAATAGCATCTTGCGCCCTCTGCACTACCCTCCGGTTCAAGAGGATGGTTCGGTACGAGCTGCTGCTCATGAAGATATCAATCTCATCACTTTGCTGGTTGACGCCGAAAAACCCGGATTGCAAGTGCTGGCCAAGGACGGAGAGTGGATCCCAGCCAAAAGTCGTGACGGTGGCATTATAGTGAACATTGGAGACATGATGCAGATGCTCACTAATCATTTGTTCCCTTCCACCACCCACCGTGTGGTCAACCCGGTGGGACCCGATGCATTGGTGTCGCGTTATTCGGTTCCTTTCTTTTTGCACCCCAACCCAGGAGTCGATCTAACGCCACTGGCACAATGTATCACGGAGGATAATCCCAATCGCTACCCCGATGGCGGGATGACCGCTGATGAATATTTGCAGCAACGTCTCCGAGAAATAGGCCTCAAGTAGTCATTTTATCAATTTGGCCGCAAGAGGCCTTGGATGAAAGGAAGATTATGAAACCCTTTGTGATTGGTGTGGCCGGAGGTTCCGGTTCGGGAAAAACCACAATGGTCGAAAAGCTCCTCAACCGGGGAGGCGGTGATCGCATTTTGCTGTTGCAGCATGACGCGTATTATCGTGATTTGAGCCACCTAAGTCCTAAGGAACGAGACGAAGTCAATTTCGATCATCCGGATTCTTTAGAAACCGAACTTTTAGTCGAACATTTAAAACGATTTATCGAAGGGGAAGAGCGGGTTGCTGTGCCTCGATACGATTATAGTCAGCACGTGCGATTCTCTGAGATGCAAATGGAAGAATCGAAGCCTATTATTTTAGTCGAAGGCATCTTAGTTTTCCAAGATTATAGCTTAAGGCAACTGATGGATTTGAAGATTTTTGTGGACACCGATTCAGACTTACGGTTCATCCGTCGGATGGAACGAGACGTCGTGGAACGGGGGCGAACCCGTGAGTCAGTAGTGCAACAGTATCTGACGACAGTGAAGCCCATGCACGATCAATTTGTGGAGCCGAGCAAACGCTATGCCGACATAATTATTAATGAAAATCGAGCGAATCCAGTGGCTTTAAACATCATTGCAACGCAGATAGAATTCCTCTTGCGTAAATCAAAACCTCGTTAAGAAATCGTTAGCAAAATAAAAAAAAGATTGCTATTGGTAAGCCGTTGTTTCAAGGCGTTTCATCCCTTAATTCCCTTCAGATCCATCAGATAAGGAGTCCTCATGAAAAAGCTATTACTATCACTGAGCGTGTTTATTTTCATTGCGACGAGTTCATTTGCCCAAGTGCAGGTCGGATTGGTTTTTGATGCCGGGGGAAAGTTTGACAAAAGTTTCAATCAGTCTGCATGGGAAGGTGCATCTCGTGCTCGTGATGAGTTAGGAATTGTGCTGAAAGATGTTGAACCAGGCGATTCCAGTGCAGTGGAAGAAGGTCTGCGAACCTTTGCTGGAAAGGGTTTTGATCTCGTGATCGGTGTTGGGTTTGCACACCAGCCTTCTATTGAAAAAGTGGCTAAGGAGTTCCCTAATATCCATTTCGCCTTGGTCGATAGCGTGGTGGATCTTCCCAATGTTGCTTCGTTGGTATTTAAAGAGCACGAGGGATCCTTTTTAGTGGGCATGCTCGCTGCAATCCGCTCCCGCGAAATGAACGGTAGCCGAACAGTCGGTTTCATTGGAGGCATGGATATTCCTCTGATCCGGAAGTTTGAAGCAGGTTACCGACAAGGAGCCAAATTGATCTATCCTGGTATCAACGTGGTTGCCAATTATGTCGGCGTTACCGGTTCAGCCTGGAATGATCCTGCAAAAGCCAAAGAAATTGCAAAAGCTCAAATGACCAAAGGCGCTTCCGTCATCTACGCCGCAGCAGGTGCCTCAGGAAACGGTTTGTTCGATGCAATCAAAGAAGTCAACGGCCGTGGCCCCTGTCTTCCTGCGGTCAAAAATAAGCAACGGACTGATTCCTGCGTGTATGCTATCGGTGTGGACTCCAATCAAAATTACATCGTGCCCGGACAAATCCTCACTTCCATGCTGAAACGTGTGGATAATGCGGTTTATGCTGTGATCAAACAAGTGAAGGACAACAATTTCCAAGGCGGTGTCCATACGTTTGGATTGGATAACAACGGCGTTGGATACGCATTGGATGACAACAACCGTAAATTGGTGACCAAAAAGATGATCAGCGTGGTCGATCAATTCAAAAACAAGATTGTCAACGGCGAAATTCAAGTCAAAGACAAGTAAGACCTTTTCTAGCCCCTGCTTTCCAGAAAGGCGGGGGCAACTTTCCGATCATTCAAGACCTTCTTAGTTTCTTCCCCTCCAATTCAAAGGTAACCATGACTGACCATGAATATGCAGTGGAAATGGAGTCTATAACCAAACGGTTTGGTCCGGTAACAGCCAATGATAATGTGAACATTCAAATTCCGAGGGGGAAGATTCACGCCATTGTCGGAGAAAATGGGGCTGGCAAGACCACCATCATGGAAATCTTGTATGGTTTCTATCAAGCCGATTCCGGAGTCATCAAACTGTTTGGCAATCCCGTAGAAATTCGTAATCCGCATGATGCGATTGATAACCACATCGGGATGGTGCACCAACATTTCATGTTGATCCCTCCACTCACGGTTGCCGAAAACATCGTGTTAGGAATCGAACCGATCAATCAATTCGGCAAGCTCCACTTAGAATATGCGATTGAGCAAGTTCAAAAAATATCCGAAGACTACGGCCTGCATGTAGATCCTTATGCAAAGGTAGAAGACCTTTCTGTGGGACAGGAGCAGCGCGTGGAGATTCTCAAAGCCCTTTATCGCGGTGCAGAAATTTTGATTTTGGACGAACCGACCGCCGTGCTCACCCCATTGGAAGTGCAAGACTTCTTTAAGATTCTGCGGCGTTTGAAAGATCAGGGGAAAACAATCATCATCATCACTCATAAACTGGATGAGGTTCTTGCCATTTCAGATAACGTGACCGTGATGCGGCACGGCAAAAAAATCGGTGATTTGGAAACCAAAGATGCCACAACCGAAATCATATCCACCATGATGGTAGGCCGCAAAGTACTGCTCCGTGTTCACAAAGACCCCCGGGAGCCTGAAGCGGCGATATTGACACTGGAAAATGTCCGAGTGGCCGGTCTTCAACGAGATCGTATTAAAAATCTTTCCTTGGAAATTCGAGGTGGCCAAATCTTGGGAATTGCAGGATTGGAAGGGAACGGACAAACCGAATTGGTGGAGGTGCTCACTGGCTTACGTCAGGCCGACTCAGGACGAATATTATATAAGGGCGAAGATATCACTGCTCTCACAGCCAAACGAATGCGTCAAATTCATATCGGTCATATTCCAGCGGACCGGAAAACGCATGGTTACATCTCCGAATATTCTAATGCGGAAAATTTGATCTTAGGATTTCACGATCAAGAACAATTTTGTAAAAAAAGTGGATTCTTTCGATTCGACAAAATTCGTGAATATGCCAAACATCTTGTTGGTGTGTTTGATGTCCGCCCTCCTTCGATTCAAGCTTTAACCGGTCGTCTGTCAGGTGGAAATCAACAAAAAGTGATCGTGGCCCGTGAGTTCACTCAAGATCCTGAATTATTGATCATTGCCCAACCCACACGAGGAGTCGATATTGGAGCAATCGAATTCATTCATAAAAAAATTATTGAACTTCGTGACCAAGGAAAAGCCATTCTGGTGGTTTCTGCTGAATTGGAAGAAATCCGTTCGTTGTCGGATCGAGCTATTGTTCTGTATGAAGGTCAGATTTCAGGGGAGATCAACCTAGAAACCTTCGATGAACAAGAAATTGGCATGATGATGACCGGGCAGTATCAATCGAAAACAGCCAAGGCGAGTTAGGACTATGCTGAAAAAATACGAAGTCTTTTTTCTGCCATTGATCTCGGTGACGACCTCATTTTTGGTTGGAGCCATTTTGATCCTCTTTATCGGAGAAAACCCGATTGATGTGTATTGGGTGTTCTTTCAAAACTCGATTCTGAGCCTAGACGGTTTGGGATATACCCTATTTTATGCGACTCCCTTGATTTTCACAGGGCTTGCCGTTGCTTTTGGTTTCCGATGTGGTTTGTTTAACATCGGGGGGGAAGGTCAACTTTACATCGGGGCAATGGCCATCGCGCTGTTTTCTATCTATATCGGTGGCAGTTGGCCTGCATTTTTACTGATTCCTGCCTGTATGATCGTGGGTTTTTTAGCAGGTGGTGTCTGGGGAGGCATTCCAGGGCTACTGAAAGCGCAATTTGGCGGACATGAAGTGATCAATACAATCATGATGAATTTCATTGCCTTCGGTTTGGTCAATTACTTCGTGACGGGCCCATTTCATCGCGAAGGGACCCAGGTTTTAGAAACGGAACACATTCCCAAAGCCGCCGAAATTCCTAAATTTCATGAGTTCCTACCAGGAATTCCGGAATCATTGCCCCTCAATACCGCTCTGTTTGTAGCCTTATTGACCTGCGTCGCCGTTTATTTAATCCTTTGGAAAACAAAATGGGGGTACGAAATTCGAGCAGTCGGGATCAGCAACAGCGTTGCCGATTATGCAGGAATCAACGTGAAGAAAAATATGGTCATGGCGATGTTCCTTTCCGGAGGTTTTGCTGGAATGGTGGGCATTCATGAAGTGATGGGTTTCCGTCATACCTATCACGACAATTTTTCTGCAGGAGCGGGTTTCATCGGAATTGCAGTGGCATTGTTGGGACGGAATCATCCTATTGGCGTGATCTTGGCCGCTATTTTATTTGGTGCCTTGCAACGGGGGAGTTTGTTCTTGGATTTGGAGTTTGAAAACTTGTCCAAAGATTTGGTCATGGTACTTCAGGGAATCATCGTTTTGTTTGTGGCCACGGATCAATTATTCAAAAAAGTACTTCGGCTTACCTAGCCCTTAGGAAGGAGCATTATGTTCTTGGATCTCTTCAATGCCGAACTGTTAGCCTCTGGCATCCGGCTTTCCACTCCGTTGATCCTTGCCGCTTTAGGTGGGATGTTTTCTGAGCGGTCCGGGGTGGTGAATATTGCACTCGATGGCATCATGATTTTCGGGGCTTTTTTTGGAGCATGGATTGCCTACCAAACCGCTAATCCTTGGATCGGATTGATCATGGCGGTCATGGTAGGAGGAATGGTTGCCCATATTCATGCGGTGGCAAGTATCCGTTATCATGCCGACCAGATTGTGAGTGGTACTGCAATCAATCTACTCGCTATCGGAGTGCCAGCGTTGTTATCCAACGCTATCTTCGGTTCAACCAGCATCACACCAAACATTGATTTACGGATCCCAGTCATCAGCATCCCGTTCATTTCAGACATCCCATTCATTGGAACGTTGATCGGTGAATACTCTTTTATCGTGTATTTTACCGTGTTCTTGATCCCAACCTTATGGTTCGTCATGTTCAAGACAAGTTTTGGATTGCGCTTGCGGTCCGTGGGCGAAAATCCAGAAGCGGCTGATACAGCCGGAGTGAACGTGTACCTCATGCGATATTATGGAGTGTGGGTTAGCGGTATGATGGCAGGTTTAGGCGGGGCCTTCCTTTCAATAGCGCACGGGAGTTCTTATGTACGAGACATCTCAGCAGGACGTGGTTTTATTGCTCTGGCCGCTTTGATTTTTGGGCGTTATAACCCAGGACTAACCGTTGTTGGATGCCTCATGTTTGGTATTGCCGATGCGTTTCAGATCCAAGCCCAAAGCGTGATTGAGATACCTGTTCAGTTCCTCCAAATGTTTCCGTATGTTCTGACGATGGTGATCTTGGCCGGATTGATCGGAAAATCTCATGTTCCTGCGGCCATAGGTGTGCCTTATACCCAATCAAAATGAAAGACTCGTAGATTCAATCCGGTGCAGTTCTTCCTTATCAAGAGCTGTCTCAGCCAATGACAATGAATCGGATAGGAAGAGTATGATAAGCCAACCCCACAAAAATCGAAGCCTTGCCAACGGCCTAGCCATTGCGTTTTTCCTGGTATTGGTGAGTTTTACCTCGGCAGGTTTCGCCCAAACGGCGGATACGACCACCGAAGGAGCCACTGATTTTTCCAACACGAACTGGGAAGACGACAGTACTGAAACACCTCAAGATGCCAGTGGTACTGGACTTGAAGGCATCAATTGGGACGAAGAAGAAAGCCCACAAACCGATGCAACCAACCTAGAGGGAGTCAATTGGGATGAAGAGAATACCTCCGAAGGGGCTGCGGGAATTGGCTGGGACGAAGAAGGTACCTCCGATACTTCTGAAGAAGCGACTGAGGTAGATCCTTATGCTGCGGAGGATGCCGCTGCGCTGCGAACGCACCTTATGGGGGGAAGCTTATTTTTTGCGTATTTAATTGGGGTTTTTGGAACCGCTTTTTTGCTTCGGAAGTCCGCAATGGCTTATAGCTTAGCACCTGAATTTTTAATAATCCTCCACGCCGTATGGCCGTTGGAATGGATCGCTTCCTTATTCTTTAGAAATCGAGACTGACTCTCGCATTTATTCCAATCCGTCTTCCTCTGCACCTACCTTGAGTTTTCCTCAAAACTAGCCTCTAATACTTCGTTTTATTTAGGCTGCCTTGAATTCTGTTTTCAGGTTAGCCTGAATACCTTTTTTGAGCTGACAAAATTGACCTTTTCCCACGTAAGTAAGGAATCCCATGAAGGGCTTGAGCAACTTATTGAAAAAACCAACATTGACTAGCTTGGCGAAGACTTGTGGTTGAGCAGCTAAACTGAGTCCGGTCGGGCTTGGAAAGTTGCTGGCAAGTTTGCCAAAAAATGAAGATCCGAATCTGTTGGTCGGATTTGAGACCAAAGACGATGCTGGAGTCTATCGGGTGAATGACGATGTCGCATTGGTAACCACAGCAGATTTCATCACTCCCCCCGTAGACGACCCCTTCCTGTTCGGACAGATTGCTGCGGCCAACTCGCTGAGTGATGTGTATGCAATGGGAGGTCGGCCGGTCACCTGTCTCAATTTAGTCGGGTTTCCTGCGGATAAACTAGATCCGGAAGTCCTACAAGGAATCGTTGCAGGTGCATTGAGCAAAATTACTGAAGCAGGTGCCGTCCTCGCCGGAGGTCACACGACCGAAGACGAAGAGCCAAAGTTTGGGCTTTCCGTAACGGGTCTAGTGCATCCTCAAGAATATTGGAGCAACTCCGGTGCCCAATCGGGGGATGCATTGATCCTTACCAAACCGATTGGCAGTGGGGTTTTATTCAACGCAAACCACAAAAATTGGGTCTCTGATGCGGCAATGGCTGAGTGTATCCAAACGATAGCCTCTCTCAACAAAATAGCTTCGGAGGTTATGCAACGTTTCCCAGTCCACGCCGCGACTGATATCACAGGCTTCGGTTTAGCCGGCCACGGATTAGAAATTGCGAAAGGATCCCAGGTCACGTTGGAAATTGAGATCGATGCCGTCCCTCTGATGGCCGAAGCGTTGGAAATGTATCACAAAGGAATGAGTACCGGGGTCAATCGTGTGAACCGAGAACTGGTTCAACACGACATAGTATTCGAAAAACCTCTTCCCAAATGGCATGAAGAAATCTTTGTCGACCCCCAAACCAGTGGAGGTCTGCTTCTCAGCATTCCTCAGTCTGAAAGCATGGCTGCGTTAGCACAACTGCATGAAGCAGGAGTGCCCCAAGCGAGTCTGATTGGGAAAGTCGTCCCTTATCAAAATAAATTTTTGCATTTTAAGTAATTGCGGATGTTGGTCGTTTGCAAATAGCGGAATCAGTATCCCCCGATTAAAGTAGAAAGGAATGGAGTGAAACAGAAAGTTTTGATTGGAATCATATGCTTGTGTTGTGGATGGTTGGTAGGCTGCGACCTTGGCCAGGGAGAAGACCTCCGCAATGCAGCGAAAAAAGGGAAATTGGAAGAAGTTCGGTCGTTGCTTCAGAATGGTGCAGACGTGAATGCAGAAGACAATGTAGGACAAACCGCATTGATGTGGGCTGCTTTAGACGACCATCGTGAAATAGCGGAACTTCTCATCCAAAACGGAGCAAACGTCGAACACGAGGAAATTACAGGTCAGACACCATTGATGTGGGCTGCGATTGACAATAACGATGAGGTCGTCAGTCTCCTTCTCGAACACGGAGCGGATATCAACAACAGTGATCACAAGCGATGGACAGCATTGATGTGGGCAGCGCTAAACGGAAATACGAAGATGGTCCGCTTATTGCTAGAAAAAGGAGCAAACATTCATGCGGTGAGTGAGGAAGGTTGGACCGCACTGACACTCGCCGCCCGTCGCCTGCATCCTGAAACGGCAAAATTCTTAATCTTGCAAGGAGCTGATATCAATGCAGCCCTTATCTGGTCAGCAGAACGCGGTCACACTGGAGTTATCCAGACCTTGCAAGCGCTTCGATAGGAGTTTTATGAGACCCACATTGTCTTCTCAAGAACCGGTTCAAAAAGTACTTTTGGGATTACCCAAATCTGTTCTCAATCAATTGGATGAATTTGCGCAAGAGCATACCATCTCTCGGCCTAAGGCCATTGCATTGCTATTGAATAAGATGCAAAGCCCTGTTTTCCAACCCCCTCCATCCCTTTCTCACAGTCCTGCTCCCCAACATAAAAAGAAAGCTGCCAAACGACGCCAGCTCATAGGAGAACTCAGGGAGTTACGCGATAGCTTGCAAGATGATTTGCAAGATTGATTTATCGCCCTTCCTTCTTTCGTCGTCGCTGCTCCTCAAAAAAGCTATTCGGACCGTAATCTTGCAGCTCATCGCATGAATCTTCAAAACAACGTTCCCAAGGGCGTAATTTTTGGGGGCGTGAAAGATTCGGTCCGAACGAATCCAGTTTCTCACATTCTTCTGAGAAACAACGTTCAATGCGAATTCGCTCGGCATCCAAAATGGATTGCAGTAACTCTTGTCGATGTGCTGCATTCTGCTGAGAAGGTTGGGACTGAATTGAATGAGGGTGTACACGCGAGGGACGCTCTGCTGAGGAGCATGCCAGCAAGAAACCGCTCAGACCGATGACCGCGAATTTTAAGACTCTTCCCATAATTCTTCTTCCCAGTCTTCTTCTTGTGAAAACAACGACGTTTCTTGCCAAATTTGCTGAAATTCCGATTGTAGCATCGTGTAACGCAACGAAGGACTCGCGTTTTCGATAGCCATCTTCACCGCATTTTCCATCCCTACCAACACAACCAACTTTTTTCCTCGCGTGAGTGCCGTGTATAATAAATTACGTTGTAGCATCACGTAATGATGCGTGGTGAGGGGCAAAATCACAGCCGGGTATTCACTTCCTTGCGATTTGTGGACCGAGATGGCGTAAGCCAATGACAATTGTTCTAATTCGTCGGCTTCATATTTGACTTCATTGGAATCGAAAGCCACATACAGCAATTTTGTTTTGGAATCGCAGCCTGTGATGATTCCCACATCCCCATTGAACACTTCCTTTTCATAAGAATTTTGTTGCTGAATGACTTTGTCTCCCAATTTGAACACCCAATCTTTGTGAGCGACCTGTTCTGTGGATGGGTTCAATGTACTTTGGAGTTGTTTGTTCAGATTGATCGATCCGGTAACCCCCCGGTGCATGGGAGTGAGGACTTGCACTTCGGTTTTCGGATCGAAGCCAAATCGCTTAGGAATACGTTCTGTCGCCATCGTGACGATTTTACTCACAATTTTTTCTGGTTCAGCTTCACGCAAGAAATAAAAATCCAAGAGCTTTTCAGGTAATGGACGTTCAATGTGCAACAAATTTCCTTTTCGCACGTTATGCGCGTTGACCGTGATCAAACTGTTGGCTGCTTGGCGAAAAATCGTTTCCAAGCGAACCACTGGAATGACTTCCGACTGAATGAGATTCAGCAATACCGCTCCCGGCCCCACCGAGGGCAACTGATCTACATCGCCTACTAGAATCAAACGAGCTTCAGACGGTATTGCATCGAGTAACGATTGCATGAGGGGCGTGTCAATCATCGAAGTTTCATCGATAATCACCAATTCTTGTTCAATAGGTTCGTCACGATTTTTTTGAAACCCTTGTTTAGAGGCTCCTAGTAGACGATGGATCGTAGACGCCTTGCGTCCGGTGGTTTCCAGCAAACGTTTGGAAGCACGACCCGTGGGAGCCGCCAAAGCCACCGTCGGTATCTCTGAACTCACCAATTCCAGAATGAATCGAATGATCGTAGTTTTCCCTGTACCCGGCCCCCCTGTAATGATCAGCACTTTGTGTTTGAGCGCCTCCATCACGGCCTCTTTTTGTACCGGATCCAAAGTGATTTTCATTTTGTATTCCATGCTGGCAATCAGAGGTTCCGGATCTTCAAACTCCGTGTAGGCTTCACTTTTCAAGATGCGGTACAGATGTTCTGCAATTTTGATTTCGGCATAGTACAAACGAGGATGGGCAATCATTTCCATTCCCGTTTGCTCGTTGAACGTAATCACTTTCGATTTCACGAGCCGATCTTGCAACAATTGCTGGAGTGCCGATTCGGCAAGATCTGAGGGGATGTCCAAGTCTTTGCTTGCTTTCTCTAACAACAGTTGCCGCGGATAACAGGTATGACCGTCGGAAGACACTTGCTTGAGCAAATACAGCAATCCCGCAATGGCCCGTTCGGACGAGTTGGTGTCAAATCCTAGCTCGCGAGCAATTTGATCGGCTGTGAGAAAGCCAATGCCAGAAAGTTCTGTCAGTTGGTAGGGGTTTTGTTTGATGAGAGGAATCGTACTGAGTCCATAATGTTTGGAGACTTTGTGGGTTTGTGAAGGGGAAAGTCCGATCTGGTGCAGAAATGTGATGATCTCGCGCTCCGCCCGTTTTTCTTCCCACACTTCAAGCAATTCTTTGAGTTGCTTTTTGTTGAAGCGGCGGACTTCGAGCAAGTCATCAGGCGATTCATCGATCACTCGGAAGGTGTCTTCCCCAAATTTTTTTACGATTCGTTTTGCAGTAGTCCGACCAATACCAGGAATTTCGGATACTAAATAGCGCTCAATTCCAATGCTGGAACTGGGCAAAACCGGCATGAATTCTTTCACCGCTAACTGCTTGCCATAGATCCGATGATTTTCCCAATTCCCTTTTATTTGGATTAAATCCTCTTCGGACACGTTGAAGATCGTTCCTTTGATCGTGATGGCATGCTTCCCTTGCTCCTCACAAAAACTAGCGATCAAAAATCCAGTTTCCGGCTGTTCATAGATTATCCGATCAATACTGCCAATTAATGTAATCTCTTCCTGAGACACCCATACCTCGCCACTCAATTATATTCTCCCTGCAAAGCCCTGCTGGGATCATTCATGTGATTTCCAAATTTCAGCTTAAATGGGATCTTCCTGGAATTCAAGCATTGCACGGTGCGAAGTACCGAGCACGGAATCTCTTAGGGGAGTTCTTCCTCTGCTGCTGCGTAAAAGGGTGCCCGCAACATTTGCAAGAGGTCGAATCGCCATCGATTCTCCTCCCAAACGAGGAGGTACGTTTGACGTTTTTTGAATTCTAAAGACGAATTGGTTTTGTGTCGAAACTGAATGGTCGCCGCCACGTAAATGAATGTACGAAAACGGAAGTCGATATCATAGGCGTTTTCTTCTGCAAGCCCGACAGGCACCCACGGCAGTTTGACCATCCTTGTCGCGAATTCTTCTGGGACGATGAAGTCACGAGACCGTTTTTTACCAAAATCATACAATTCGAAATAGCGCTCTTCATTCCACAGTTGTAGGAAGTTTTTAAACGCACGATCCACTTCTTCCGTGGTGTTTTCGATTTCGAACGGAGTGGGCCGTGCCGGAAATTCATCCCGCGCTCGTTGCTCGTTAGAAAGATCGGTCAAAATGGAAGGAGGTGCTGTGGGAGCATCGGCGGCTGCTTCAGCATCTGCGGGCGCCGCATTTGGATCTTCCTGCTGCGCGTTTACCAAATGGGCTGCGCCTAATACGAGGAAAAGACCAAACACCAGCATCCAACGCTGGATGGTTGTTCGTAGCATCCGACTCTGAGCCAGGTTCGGAGGGGTCATTCTGCAAATTTGCGTCGGAATTGGATCCATAATGATTGTAAGGCAAGGGGAAGATTGGCGTTTTGTTGAATACGGATACGAGTGTCCGTAAGGAGGTCGTGCGCTTCCCGCACCCGGTCTTGCGACCACCGGGGCAACATCCGTTGGAGTTCTTCCTCGCGGTCTCGATTGAACAAATGCTGATGGTCCAGTCCATTCAATAACCATGCAAGATCCCGAAACCAGTATTCCAAGAAATCCAACAAATACGGCCAGTTTCCTTCTTTGGTTCCAGTTTTATCGATCAATGCAAAAACCTCTTCCATCACCGTAATCCCTAATTGATCCAGGAACCGGATCATGGAATCGCGCAATTCCATGAGAAATTCTATTTTTTCGATCCAATCTCGTTTCACCTGTCCCATCGAGAAATACGCCAAGAATTGAGTTTGTTCTGGGGTCAGCTGTTCATTCTTCTGCAAAATTTGCTGCACGTGGTCTTGCTTGAGCACATGAAATCGAATGAGCTGGCAACGAGAAACGATCGTTTCTAACAGTTGTTGAGGTTGCTCTGCTAACAAGATGATGAGTGTTTGTGGGGGAGGTTCTTCCAAGGTTTTGAGAAAGGCATTGGCCGATTCCAAGTTCATTCGTTCCGCTTCATCAATCACCAAAATTCGATGGGTTCCCAAATCAGGACGCAGTTGTAACCATCGAATGGCCTGTTTGATTTGCGAAATTTTTACAAATTGTCCTTGGGGTCGCACCACCGAATAGTCGGGAAACTCGTCGTTTTCGATCTGCAAGCAATGATTGCAATTCCGGCATGCATCGGCTCCCGATTTTTCACAATTGACTGCCTGTGCCAGAGCATGAGCGGTTTTCTGCTTTCCAATGTGGTGAGGACCAGCAAACAAATATGCAGAAGGCAAGCGGTGTTGCTGGATGGTGCGTTGCAACAAAGCAATCGGAGCATCTTGGCCTAGAATTTCAGAGAATGCCATGGAGAGTTCCCTTACCTCAAAAGTCATTTAGGTGTGCTGAGGCAGCTTTGTAACGCTTCACGTTCCACAGTCAATTCTATCAATCGCTTTCGGTCATCTATCGCTTGGCTTTGAGCTTTCAAAACTTCGATGCGTCGCTTCATCCAGTCTTCGTCTTTTCCCCAAAAACCAATGCAGCATGAAGACATCCAACCACTCATCACAAGCACCAACACTAAAAATCGATACTTTTGCATACGACCTCACGAGTTGCGCCCCACAGGTGGAGCAAGTTCCCAGCCATAGGTTCCAAAATCGATTCGCTCTTCGGCATCCAACTGAATGCCTTCTTCTTCGAGCAACTCTTTTTGTAAAAGCTCTCCACTGGTACGAGCACGTGGACTGATGCGGCCTTGACTGTTGATCACCCGATGCCACGGCACTTCTTTTTCTGGAGTCACGGACGCCATAGCATAGCCTACCATTCGCGCAGTGCATCCGCCAACCATTCGGGCGATTTGTCCATAGCTGGCAACTTTCCCATAAGGAATCTCACGTACGGTCACATAGATCCGTTCATAAACCGAAGGGGTTTTCGTTGACATATAAGGAAGTAGGAAGAAGGAAAGGAGGGATGGTGCGAGAGGAGAGACTCGAACTCTCACGCCTTGCGGCACCAGATCCTAAATCTGGCGTGTATACCAATTTCACCACTCTCGCTCAATGGGAAGCGCGGAATATAACACCATCTCCGTACAAAGGCAATCGTTGGAATGCAGTTGTGCTGTTAGATAGATTACGGTAAGGCAAAATACGATTTGTCAGTTCAAGAAAATCATAAATCGAATCAAACGGATCGAATGGCAGGCAAGGAGCACCTATGATGGAATCGAACAAAAAAGAACGAACGCAACCCAAAGTCGAAGATTGGAGAAAAATTCGCGAGCGAGCGGTTGGGTATTCCTACAAAAAGCTGACCGCTTCCGTGAACGAGGAACTGAAACAAATCGGTCTCAAGGAGGAAGTCAATGAACGGAATCTAACCAAGGTTCTCAACGGTCAATCCCGTGGCTTGTATCTCACGGAAGCGTTGGCATTATCCAAAGTATTGCGCACCAACCTGATCGATTTTCTCAGGTCGGATTGCGCAGAATTGGGCGAATTTGCCGGAATCCAACTCCATCGTTTTGCAACGTTGGATGACATGTATCAGTTTCTCTTAGAACAAGAATCAGGAGGCCGAATTGCAATTTTGTCCGAATTTCCTTCGGAAGTGTTTCCTGCGTTTTCTCAAGTCATTCCCATTGAACCGACAGAAAAAAAGTACAAACGGGCACAGAACATTGTGGAACATCCCGTGCTAGAGATGGAGTTTTATCCAATCCGTGCCCTGCTGAGTTTCGCGTTTTCTCCAATTGGCGACCGATATCTCAATTCAGAGAAACGACGCATTCTGAAAACTATGATCTCTATGTTCCAAAGATCGAATTTAAAAGAACTTTTTCTATTCGACAGCCGACCTTCCGAACTGAGCGAATTTTCTAATATGGAAATCTTTCCAGCAAAAGGCTCGATTATCACGGTATTTCCCTTCGCAAAACACACTATGGCGCAGACCGTGTTGATTGAAATACAGAATACTGCGGTCGTGAAGCAATTGAGTAGTGTTTATCTGGAAAACAAAGATTCCCGTCTTCCTGATTTAAGAGGAGAACTGGCAATCCAATTCTTGCAATTACTCAATGAGCATCTGGAGGGAGATCACTATGACCCGGACCGATTGCTGCGCTTTGTCAAGGCATGTCGCAATCCCAAAGTGTCCAAACACTTTGCGGAACCCGTTTGGAACAATCTCAGCATCTCCTTGAGGCAGACCCTGTCCCTTTAGCCACCAACCTTTAGTTTATACGAAAATCCTTGTTTGAGGATTCTTCAGGTAACAGCCAAGGACAGCAATGAATTGGTAAAAATGTACCAAGAAGATGAGAATCGAAATCTTTTCATTTTATTTGACCTCAGTCTCTTGACTTCCAATCTTATGCGATTTAATATGCAACCGGTTGCATTAAACAAATAACGTAACCTCATTTCAATCTTATGAAAAAGAAAAAACCTTCAGTCCAAACAATAGCCGATATCGCTGAGATGGCAGGCGTTTCCAAATCCACGGTATCCCGGGCTTTGAATGACAGCCCTCTGATTAGCCGTGAAACGAAAGATCGCATTCGTGCCATTGCAGAAGAACATCGCTTTGAAACACATCAAGGGGCACGCAATCTCAGCCTCAGGCGGAGTCAGACCATCGGACTCCTGGTACCGATTGACCCAGAAGCCGGTTATTATGTGACGGACCCATTTTTGATTGAATTATTAGGCTCTATTGCCAAAACCCTAGCAGAATATAATTACGATCTCCTGGTGACCCAAGTCCGATTGGATGATCGCACTTGGGTGCAACGATACATCGGAGCCAAACGGGTGGACGGCTTGATCGTGCCCGTGTGCGGCACCCATCGGAAAGATGTCGACTGGATGGCCGATCATGGCGCTCCGTTCATCGCGTGGGGTGAAGCTTCCGCTCAACAGCGGTATTGCAGTGTGACCAGTGATGATATCACAGGAGGCCGCTTGGCTACTGAACATCTATTGGATATTGGAAGACGACGTATTGCCTTTCTAGGCGGAACCGAAGGAGAACCGGAAGCGATGCATCGATACTTAGGGTATCAAGAGGCTTTGAAAACAGCTGGAATTCCCTTCGATCCAGAATTGGTGGCCTTTGACAATTACAGTGGCTCTTCTGGTTACCGGACCATGCAAGCCTTGATGGAACGTCACCCTGATTTAGATGCAGCATTTGCCAACAGCGACGTGATGGCCATTGCCGCGATGGAAGCCGTTCGCGAAGCAGGTAAAACCGTTCCCGACGACATTTCAGTGGTGGGATATGATGGGATTCCTTTAGCATCCCATTGCAGTCCTCCATTGACAACAATACGCCAAGAAATTACCAAGGCGGGCGAATTGTTGGTGCGTCAATTGATTCAGTTTTTAGAAACCGGGGTGGTGACCGCCACGGTATTGCCGGTGGAATTGATCGTACGCAAGTCGTCCGATCCCCAGGCGTAGTCATATCCATTTTTTTTGCAAATTTATGCAACCGGTTGCAATTCATTTTGCATGATGAGTTGCAAAAGCAATTGCAACCTAAAATCCATCATCCATCCCAAGGAGAAGAACCATGAAACAACCAACCCAATGGTGGCAAAACAATGTTGTTTATCAGATCTACCCCCGCTCCTTCCAAGACACCAATGGGGACGGGATTGGCGATTTGCCGGGCATTCTGCAACGGTTAGATTACCTGCAATGGCTGGGGATCGAAGCCGTATGGATCTCCCCTATCTATGAATCGCCTATGGAAGATTTTGGATATGATGTTTCCAACTACACCGAAATTGATCCGTTGTTTGGCAATCTGGAAGATTTTGATCAACTGATCCATGAAGCACATCGTCGGAATATCAAAATCATCTTAGATTACGTACCCAATCACACTTCCCACAAACATCCGTGGTTTTTGGAGTCCAAATCGTCTCGAACCAGCCCCAAGCGCGACTGGTACATATGGCGTGATGGCAAGGAGGGTGGTCCCCCCAACAATTGGAGGAGTGTCACCAATACAACGGTAGCCGGATCGATTTGGGAGTTCGATGAGGCTTCGGGGCAGTATTATTTATGCAATTTTTCTCCAATACAACCCGATCTCAATTGGGAAAATCCAGAGGTGCAGGAAGCCATGTTCGATGTGTTGCGGTTTTGGTTGGATCGTGGCGTGGACGGTTTCCGAGTCGATATGGTCGATTTCATTTCCAAAGATCCGGAATTCCGTGACGAAGATTTTGAACCCACAAGCACCTCCGATTATTTGACTCAGGCCAAGTACCAATGCAATCGACCGGAATCGATTCATCACATCCGCCGCATGCACGATGTGATCGCTTCTTACCCGAATCGAGTGATGATTGGCGAGGTTCCATATCATGCAACCTTGGAACAACTGCGTAACTTTGCCGACCCAGTCAATGGAGCAGGGATGGAACTCCCATTCAACTTCCGATTGACCTACGCAGAAATGGAAGCCAAAAGCCTTAAGGAGTTCATTGATCGCTACGATGCTTCCTGTGGAAACGACATGTGGCCGAACTACAATTTGAGCAATCACGACCGTGCTCGAACCTCACGTTACGGAGATCTAGCCGGAATTGCAGGAATGTTGATTCTGACCCTACGGGGCACACCCTTTATTTATTATGGCGACGAGTTGAACATGCCCAATGTCGATGTGCCACCAGAGCGTCAACAAGATCCCTGGCTCGTGCCCGAAACCAATCGAACGCGGGATGAATGCCGAACTCCGATGCAGTGGGACGCCAACGCCTTTGCCGGTTTTTCTAAGACTGAGCCTTGGTTACCGTTATCCCCAGATTTTCAAAAAGTGAATGTGGAAGCACAGAAATCCAACCCACAGTCATTTTTGGCGATGTACCGCAAGCTGATCGCATTGCGTAAGAACACACCTGCGTTGACGGTCGGAAGCTATGAATCGCTTTCGAATATTCCAGAGAGCAGCTTGGTCTATCTCCGCGAACATGAAGGCGAGCAAGTTCTGATCGCGCTGAATTGTTCGGATGAAGAATTGATCGTCCCTCTACCGCCAAAACAGAGCGACTGGAGGGTGAATGTTTCCACTCATATGGATCGAGATGAAACCGTGGCAAACACGGTCACCTTGCGACCTCATGAAGGGGCCGTGCTTCTATAAACGAGGACTTATGATCTACCGGAAAACCGTTGCATATTTTTATTTATTTGTCGGCTGCGGCATGAGCAGCGGCATTTTAGGGGGAAGTTTGGAGTACTTGCGTGAATTCACTAGCTCCAACCGGGCAGAGATTTCCGTTTTATTCAGTGCTAAAGCCATCGGTTCCATTCTAGGAGCATTGATTATGGGACGTCTCTATGACCGTATTCCAGGACATTGGGGAATCGTCGGCGTCACCGCGATGACGGCGTTGGCCGCGTCTCTCGTGCCCGTTTCCCCCAATTTGATGTGGCTGGTAGTGATTTTGTTTTTTGTCGGATTTGGCGAAATTTCCATCAACAGCGGAGGCAACACGATGCTGCTTTGGACCCACGGAGACAAATCGCCTCCTTGGGTCACCGCGTTGCACTTTTGTTACGGTCTAGGCGCCATGTTGGGGCCTCTGTTGATCTGGGGATCTGTCGAACTCACAGGTCAATTTTACTCTGGATTTTGGGCCATCGCGCTCTGGATGTTACCGGTTGGAGTCGCATTTTTGTTTCTGCCCAGTCCAGAGATTCCTAAGACCATTCCAAAGTCCACAAAAGACGTTCCTTGGAAAACATTTTTGATGATTGGTTCTTTTTTGGGAGTGTACATCGGAGCAGAAATCGCCTTTAGCGGCTGGATTGTCACCTATGGTCGAGAAAAAGGCATGGCTCTGGAGACGGCTACCATTCTCGCAACCTGCTATTGGGGAGCTTTGACGTTTGGACGGCTTTTGAATGTGTATTTTGTCCGACGTTATTCCGCACCGAGCATTCTGTTCGGCAGCTTAATCGGTTCCATGATGGTGCTTGGTTTGCTGTTGGTGGCAAACCACCCTTGGGTTTTATTTGGTGCGGTGTCGCTGTTTGGACTCTGCATGTCACCCATTTTTCCCACCATGTTTGCGTATGGTAATCAACGAGTGGCATTCTCTGGAAACCTCATTGGCATCCTATTCGTCATTGGCGGTGCCAGCGCCATGATATTTCCGACTGCTGTCGGCCCTTTGGTCGAATATTTAGGCCGATCCAGTATGGTATTTTTTCTCATTGCAATCTTAGCAAGTGCAGGAGGTGTGTTGATGATTCTACTGCGCCAAGAGGCACGGGCCATTCAGCCTGTCGGATAACCAATCTGCGATCTTATTAATTTATTTTTGTCGATCCCTCAGTGGATTCGACTTGGAGGTGAATATGGATGGAATCCAATTGAAACGGGCACGCATGTCCATTTCAACGGTATTTTTTATCAATGGGACCGGTTTGGGAACCTGGGCAGTGCTCATTCCGTCGGTACAGAATCAAATGCAGCTCAGTGATGGTGTACTGGGAATGGCCTTGATGATGATGGCAATTGGCGCGCTCGTGAGCCTGCTCTTGGCAGGCTGGTTGGTACAACGGTTGGGCAGCCGATTGACCACTCAAATCGCAGCATTGATTTTTTGTGCGGCCTTGCCTTTGCCAGTATTTGCTCCCAGCCTGCCTTGGTTGTTTGCGGCGTTGATCAGTTTAGGATTCACCAACGGCATGTTGGATGTCTCTATGAACGTACAGGCCGTCGCAGCGGAAAACGCCTACAAACGGTCCATTCTGTCTTCTTTCCATGCGCTTTTCAGTCTCGGTGGGTTGGTCGGAGCGGGAGTGGGGGGTATCCTTTTTTCTTATGACGTGGCATCCACCACTTTTGTAACCGGAGTTTCAATTTCACTCTTTGTCGTGAATGCTATCGTGCTTTCACAGTTGCTTCCCTCCGAAGCTAATGAACGTAGCGAAACCCCCAAGTTGGCTTTTCCGACCGGGCCTTTGGTAGGTTTGAGCATTTTGGGTTTTGTGGGACAATTGGGAGAAGGCGCGATGGCTGACTGGAGTGCTGTCTATCTACAAAACGTACTGAACACCGATGCCAGTCTGGCCGCCGCTGGTTTTTCAGCTTTTTCCTTGATGATGGTGGCCGGGCGGTTCACCGGAGATTATATGACAAGCAGATGGGGACCCGTGACCGTGCTTCGTGTGAGCAGTGCCATTGCTTCCGTAGGTTTGGGCCTCGGGATTCTGGTTGGACATCCAATTTTTGCGATTCTTGGATTTGGATGTGTCGGGTTCGGCATGGCCAACACGATTCCTATTTTGTTTGGAGCGGCAGGTAAAATGTCGACGATGAGTCCTAGTATGGGCATCGCTTCGGTTGCAACCGTGAGTTACTTCGGTTTTTTGGCCGGGCCACCCGCAATAGGATTCTTGGCCGAGCTGTTTTCTTTGCCGGTTACATTGGGGATGCTGGCTGTCGGCTTGGCAACGATTGGAATCTTCGCCCAATCGGCGCTGGTGAAGGTAGTCCCTCAAATGCAATCGGCGTGAAGGGATGACCTCATTTTTTCCAAAATGCCGGATGGAATAGGACCAGCACCGTAAACATGTCCATCCTTCCGGCAAGCATACAGAATGACAGAAACCACTTGCCGGCATCTGAAATTCCGGAAAAATTCGAAGCAGGCCCCACCTCACCAAAACCCGGCCCGATGTTCCAGGCGCAGGCAATGACTGTGATGAATCCATCAAACCAATCGATATCAGTGAGGACCGGCAACACCAACGTGCCCACCAACACAAACATCAGATTCATGACAAATAACGTGAGGATGTTATTCATCACTTCGCCTTCCACCGGCTCATCTTGCAAACATACCGGATGCACGACCAAGGGCTGCAACAAACGGCGGCTTAGCGAAGAAAGGAACTTGAGCAAAACCACCAAGTGAATGATACGCAGCCCGCTAGTGGTCGACCCCGCACACGCACCAAAAAACATACAAACAAAAATGAAATACTGTGCTGAGTGCGGCCAGAGTTCATAATCATCGGCTGTGAAACCGGTGGTTGTGAGAATAGATACCACATGGAATGTCCCATACCTTAGGGCTTCTCCTGGAGTCGAATACGTGTTGGACTGCCAAAGAATGGCAAACACTAGCAAACATAAACCCACGACGATCCCAAAGTAAAATCGCAGCTCCACATTGCCCAACACATCCTGCCACCTTCCGTTGAACAAATAAAAGTACAGTACAAAATTCACCCCACCGAGCCACATGAACACGATGGAAACCGTGTCGATAAAAGCACTATCATAAAAACCAATACTCGCGTTTTTGGTCGAATACCCGCCAGTGGCCACGGCACTCATGCCATGGTTGATGGCATCGAACCAAGACATCCCACCCAGCCAATACAGTCCCGTTGCTGCTACGCACAACACCAAATAACTCACCCAAAGCCACCTCAAGGTCTCTTTGAGCCGGGGAGCCATCCACCCGGACGAACTTTGGCCAGGCCCCGATTCTGCTCGGAACAATTGCACGTTGCCAATACCCAACATCGGAATAATCAGAAGCATCAATACCACGATTCCCATTCCTCCAAAAAAGTGCATCAAACCTCGCCACATCAACAAACCATGCGGAAGGCTTTCGATGTCGTTGAGAATGGTGGCACCCGTTGTCGTGAATCCCGACATGGTTTCAAAAAAGGCGTCTGTATAAGAGGGGATGGAACCGTGAATGACAAAAGGAAGTGCAGAAATTAGCGAGATGATCAGCCAACCGCCGACCACGATCAGAAAACCATCTTTACGACGGAAATCACGATGTTTATGGAATGCGGTCCATAACGGTGCTCCGATTCCGGTACAAAGTCCAAGGGTTATCAAGAGGGCCAACCAATCCCCTTCTCCGTAAACTAAGGAAGTGCCTAAGGGGACCAGCAGCATGCCTGCCGTGAATAGCAAGAGGAGCCCGACAATATGGAAGACTGTGAACCAATTCATGGGGTTTCAATTTGTTCCAGGGCTTTTTCCAAAACCTGAGTGAGTTCGGCTTTATCCGACGAAGAGATCGAGCTGAGGTCTACATCCAATAAGTAACCCTCTCCAGAAAGTCGGACTCGTTCTTTTTTGGCGGCGAGGCTCTCATAGTGGTCGATCACTTGATAGGTTTGAATCGCATGTTGGATGCCTTTGACCTTGATCTGCCCCTTCTTCTGACAAGCAATCTCGTCTTGGATCAAGACATAGGTTTCGTGAGAGATGAGAATTTGATCGGAAGACGCATTGGATTCCAAGCGACTGGCCAGATTCACTTGTCCTCCAATGATGGTGTAATCCAATCGATCATTGGAGCCAAAATTTCCTACGGTGCAATACCCGGTGTTGATGCCCATGCGTGTCCTCAAAGGTTGCATGATGCCTTGTGCTCTCCACTTCTTCCGGAGTTCTTGCATTTTTTGTCGCATCGCGATGGCCATCGAGACACAAGCGACCGCGTCCTCGGTTTCGCCAAAGGTTTCCGGATCCCCAAAAAAGATCATCATGCCATCCCCCACAAATTTGTCGATGGTCCCTCCATAGTCGAGCGCAATATTGGACATTTCATTGAGATAGTCATTCAACAGCGCCGTCAAGGCTTCGGATTCCATCCGTTCGGTGGTGGCGGTGAAGCCTTCTAGATCTGAAAAAAAGATCGTCAGCTTTTTACGATACGATCCGATTGAGGCATCCTGTTCTCCTAAAAAAATGGAAGCGTATACCTGAGGCGATAAGTACTTGGAAAGTTGTGTGGAAAGTTGCTCCAGTTGGGCATGTTTGGCAGCAATTTGCCTTTGATTGGTCTGTGATTCTTCATAAAGCTTCGCATGTTCAAAATGATGCCCCAAATTCAACGTGATGGCATCCAACACCTGTCGGCTGTTTTCGGTGAAAGGATGTCGAGGGTCGTATTGAGACAATCCTACCAATCCTATCGAAACCCCATTCGATACCACCGGGGCGATGAGTTCTTGGACGGGTTTCATCCCTTTGTGAAGATTGAGAAAAGCTTCGTCAATGAATTGATCGAATTCTTCCAATTGATAAATCTTTGATCGCTGCGACTGAAACACTTCATAAGAAAACATTTTTTCTGGATCCACTGGCACTTCAAACGAATCCAGATAACGCTGATCCAGTCCATAACTGGCATAAAACACCAGGCATTCGGTGGCTGCGTTGTACATCAAGATGGCTCCTGCTCCATCAGGGCAAATGGCCTGCACGGTTTTACGAATGAATACACGAGTGGCCTGTTTGAGATCCAAATGGGCACTGACTTCTTGTGCAATTTCGTTGACTCGAAACAGATGGTCTTGCACGGACTGCAAATCCTTTGTCCGCTCTTCCACCTTGTCTTCGAGCGTTTGATTCAGCTTTTCCATCGCCTCATGGGTTTCGGAAAGCTTTTGCAACATCCCTTGAAACGCTTTTTCCAATACACTGAATTCATTGGTTTTCTGGTTGTCTACCGAAAAACGGATATGCTTTAAATTTTTCCAATCAAGCTGTTGAGCCACTGTGGCGAGCCGCTCTAGCGGACGGGTTAACATCCGATGCCCAATCCATAGGAAGATGCCCCACCACGCCAACGTTTTGAACGCAGCGCCAACCAGAGTTAGCCCCAGCCCGAATTCAAGTCTTTGCAAAACTACCTGATTGCTTGTGTAAAGTGTGGCTTGGCCTAGAATGGCCGTACCTCCTTGATCACCGAATTGATGTACAAGAAACGTGTACCCAAAAAAATCCGTATCGAGGGTGTCTAGCACTCCTGAAGTAGCCAACATATTGCCTGCCGTATCTTCCACTTTCACTCCTTCAACAAACGATATCTGTTGTATCCTTTCAATCAAAACTTGCAGTTGTTGTTGATCCGACTCCAGCAGCGCTGTTGACAAATTGAGTTCGACCACCTGTTGGACGCCTCGGAGATCCCACATGATGTCATCGCGCATGTGCGAGTACTCCATCAAAATTTGCACGCTCGTAACGAGCAAGGCGATCAAGCCATAGATAGAAAACACGACTGCCAACATGCGTGTTGTGATAGAATGACGCATCGAGACTTGGGGATTCATGGTCATGGTTACCTCATTAAAAGCGCATTTTTCATGTGGAAATTGCCATCAGAGACTTCTTCAGAAACAAAGCGGGTATATCACAGATCCCCCTTGTGTTGCACCTCCCTCTAGATCGAGTTCTTTCTTTGCATAAAAACTCTGCCGAAACCCGCAAACTCATTGTTCCTTGCCCACTTCCTATAGTGGGTTGGCATCGGCTCCCGCGTTCCACAACTTTCAGGCATCTCCACAACTTTCAGCCATCTCGCCAACCCCAAAATCACCTCTGGCAACTTTCATAACCCCAGCATCTAGGAACGAATCGGGTTGTATTACTATGGTGCTTGGTTCGATAACTAACCACGCAACGTGTGCCGTGTGCCTCGTCCTTTGGAGTCTTGACATGGGCCTGAGAACCCATCGACACTGAAGGAGTCGATTCTTATGGAGGGTTCCCCCCTTTTCACCTATATCCAAGGACGGAGGACAGATGATTTATGAAATTGATCCCAAAATCGATTTTGTGGGCAAGTTATTGCTGGGTCAAGAAGCGAACCTGGATTTGACCCAAGATTTTCTCAATGCGGTTTTAAGCCGGAACGGATGAAGTGAGTCGCTGGTTGTACTTTTTCCGTTACGGATCGCCCATTGGGGAGTATTGGGAAGAGAAATTCAATCGTCTGGTGAAAATGTTCCTTGACAAAGGACACACTAAAGCCTCAGTATTTTCGTGCATTAATTAAAAGGTTATTGCACTTAAACTTATTTAATGAGGTTTTTTCATGACTCGAAGGGAGGCATTATGGATATCAAACGTTTCCACAACTTATTCACTCAAAAAAGTATATGGGCTTTTGCGTCAATCACACTCATTCTGATGGGTTGTGTTTCTACCACTCAAAACAACAGCCCTGCCCCGAAACCAGCACCCAAATCTGCACTAGAAACGGTGAGTATCGGTGGCTGTGAGGGCGTAAGATATGAACCCGAAGAATTGCGACCCGTAAAGCCCATTCCTGCGGAAGGTGGCGAATTGAACACCGCATTACTGGTGAAGTTGGTCGAACGCTGTGTTCCAGTCTGGAACAATCTTGGCTCCGGCACCGGGTACTGGCAGTTCAAGAAAATGAACCTCAGAACCTATGGTTATCCCAAGTCGGGCGGGGCCGATGCCAATCCAGATAACTCAGACGAGTGGGTTTTTGATTCGCCGGGTCCGACTTTTGTGATCAAAAAGTCGGATCAAGGGACTACCAATGGCACTAAAGTCAATCTGAAATTGTACAATCGGCTGCCCAACCAAGGATCAGATTCGGAATGTGAAAAGTATCCTGCTTCGGAAAAACCAGAAGACCCCGACAAGTATCCCAATTGTTTTCATGGAAACGAATTCACCAATATGCACTACCACGGCTTTCATATTTCTCCACAGGCACCGCAAGACGATGTATCTCTGATCATTAATCCGGGAAAGCAGTATCAGTATGCCCTGGATCCGATTCCGTATACTCAAGCGGAAGGGACCCATTGGTATCACGCCCACAAACACGGCTCGACATCGTTGCAAATACTGAATGGAATGGTGGGAACTTTTGTGATTAAAGGCAAATTTGACAAACAGATCGCAGACCAATTCAAGCGTCATAAACTGACAGAGAGACTTTTAGTATTAAGCCAGTTGCAGGAAGAAGTTCCGTTGATGATCCCCGGATCAACCAACCCACAGCGGCAAATCGTCGTCAATGGACAAGGTTCTCCGAAAATCATCATGCAACCCGGAGAAGTCCAACGCTGGCGGCTTGTAGCTGCCATGATGCAACAGAGTAGCGCCCTTCGAATTAACTTTGGTAACAAAGTGACCGTGCGGCAGATTGCGATGGATGGAGTGCAATTTGCTGAAGAAAATTATCAACTCCAGCCGTTGCTCAATGAGGAAAACGAAATTTCGTTGTTTCCCGGAAACCGTGCCGACTTTTTAGTGAAAGCTAACGATACGCCAGGGACCTATAAAGTCGGATTTGAATTGATCGCCAAAAACGTTCGTAAACACGCACCCCATATCATCGAAGGGTTGCCCTTGGGTGAGCAAGATGGTGACCCCGCAGTAGAGTACCAACTGTTTGACATTGTCGTGGCAGGTGATTCGAAGGAGATGGCTGAGCTGAACACCATCAAAATGCCTAAAATGCCTTGGTATCTCGAAACGTTACCCCCATCGAATGAACCCGCCCGTACTATCTCTTACCAAATGACCAAAAGGACGTTTAGTAAAGAAGACCCACCTCGGTTTTTCATCAACGACGTGCAGTATGTGCCACTGGCGGTTGATCCCAATTTTGTCACTCAGTTGGATTCAATCATAGATTGGAATTTGGTCAATGTTGCCCCGGATCAGGCTTCTCTCGTTCAACATCCGTTCCACATTCATGTGAACCCGTTTCAAGTGCTGAACTACCCTGACAACTTAGAAGTTAAACCAGACTATGGAAAAAACAAAAAGTACGTCTGGCAAGACACCGTCCCCTTGTCCAATAAAGTGGGAGGTATCGTTAAAATCCGTCAGAAGTTTTTAAATTTCACCGGAAAGTATGTGCAACATTGCCATATTTTAGGACATGAAGACCGCGGGATGATGACCAACGTGATGACCGTTTGTCCAGGTGCAGACCCCAATGATTCTAGTACATGGAAAGTCGGTACACCCACTCCTGGAGGAAACGAATGCGATCATCCTCAAATAACGAATCTGATTGCCATGCCTTCTCCCGATGTGGTGGCGACCCTTCGCGAGCTAGGAGGTCCCGATTGGTTGAGATTGTGCCAACCCTCCAAGTATTTCCCTCTGAAATCCAATGCTTTGGAACTGCTGCAACCGAATCAATAAAGCAGATATTTACCAAGAACCAACCCAGGGATCGATTACCGTTTGAACGGCTTAACCCTTCGAGCAACGGCAAAATCGTTGCTCGATTGCTCAGGGAGAGATTTGCAAGAAATCATCCTTGCGCACTCACGATCCAGGCAGCTCCTTCTACATTGATAGCATCCTCACACCTTAAGTGAGCTTGATAACGAGTGGGTTCTTACTCATCCGGATTTAAAAAATATCGCTCGCATTCGGACTTTTACCAATTATCTCCTCGTTCGTTGATTTTTTCCCCTCGCTTTTGAATTAGCTTCAGTTGTCTTGCCTTGAGTCGTCCATCGCTTCATTGTCCTGAATTTTCTCAGACTTCAGGAGAATGATGGAAACGCGCATAGAACGAGTCGATGAATTGCCTTTGTTAGTCAACTGGTTACAGAAGATGCAGATAGACCAGATTGTGGATCACTGTCTTCCGGCCCCTCATGGGAATCGCCAAGGTTTGAGCTATGGTCAATTGAGCCTCCTGTTTCTGTGCTACGTTTTGTATTTACGGACGCATAAACTGTGTAGCATGGAATCTTGGGTCGAGAGTCATCAAGGCCTTTTGTGCCACCTGACTGGTTGGGAGTTGTCGCGTTTGGATGCGACCGATGACCGCTTAGGCGCGTTGTTGAGTTGTCTTGTGCAAAGCTCGGAACGTGTCGAAGAGTTGCAAACTCAACTGAGTCGTCATCAGGTTTTGGCCTTTGAATTGGGTGAGAACCCCGTGGTTCGTCATGATTTCACAGCGTTAATGTCCATCATACTCCGGATCATCACCCCAAAGGGGGCTTGTTGGAGTTTGGTCATAGCAAAGACCACCGACCGGATTTGCTCCAGTTCAAACAGGGGCTTTCGACTTTGGCTCCCAGTGGAGTTCCCTTATGTGCTATCTCTGCCCCCTGCCCCTGACAGGCAAAGTCCCTGAAGAACTCCAAAAACGAGTTTTGGAAGAGGCCGAATCGGCAATGCCGCTCTTCCATGTTTACACCGATGGCCAGGAGAAACGCATCGGCCAAGGTTTTGAAATCCAGCGAGGCGTGACTTACCAGGAAGGCTCCAATGAATTCACTTGGCAAGAGCGATTGCTTGTCGTTCAATCGGACGGCCATGCGAAAAAACAACTTCAGACCCTCGATAAGAAGCTTCAAGCAGTGATTCCCAAGTTAGAAGCACTCCAGGGGAAATCCTTCACCGATATGGAAAAGCTGGAAAATAAGGTCTATGCCCTCTTGGAAAAACACCAACTGGTCGAGGTGTTTCAACTTCGCTTTTTTGAAATTCAAGAAACCGTGAAACGTCACGCCAAACGGGGAAAACCCACGACCAAAAGCAAGAAAGTAACTTACACTACCTATCGACCTCGTTTTGAGTTTCAACTCGATGAGGATCAGTGGCGGCAAAAACAGAAACTGTGTGGGTGGCGATTGTTTGTCATCAATGCCTCTTCAGAACAAACTAGCCTCAACTCGATTTGAGGGCTAAGTTAAAAAAAATTGATGGACTAAAAATCAACGAACAGGGAGTGTTATGTGTTCTCCACTTTCCTCGCAACAATTACCATATCAGGAGAATCTGAGGAGAAAGCTGAGCCTGCGACATCAGAGTAAAACTCTACAGCCTTAAATCCGTTCTCTTCAAACTCCTCCCTTAATGAATCCTGACTGAAATATTGTAGCCAGTTATAGACAACACGGGTTCTTTTCTCTTCAATTATTGTGTATTTATCAAGGGTTACTTTTTCCTCGTTATATTTGAATGTGTTTAGGAATCCATAATAATTTTCAGGAGACCAAAAATGATCGAGTTGGTTATATTCGTAGGTTACAACCTCATTCCTGTTATTGAACACATTTAACGAATGAACATCCAACAGAACTGTTCCACCGGGCTCCAGAAATTTGTGAAACTTGGCAAGCAGTATTTTCCTTTGGGCAGGGCTCAATGCACAAAAATCACAAAAAATCATTGTAATAAGATCAAATCTTTTTTTAGTCTCAAATTCCAGATAGTTTTGCTGAAAATAGTTAATGTCCAATTCTTTTTGATCAGCAACCTTTCTTGCATACTGAATAGACCTTCTTGAAAAGTCGATCCCAGTAACATCAGCATTATTCTTTGCAAGCAAAGTTGTATACAGTCCTGGGCCACAACCAAAATCAGCAATACTTGTATTCACATCTATTCCAAAATGAGACACTATCCATTTTACAGAACGGGCAATGAAATCTTTGCTTCGGGATGAAAGGTCAATAGATTCGTTCAAATGATATTCAAGCATCTTCATTGATGTATGTTCATCAGTCCATAGTTCATCTGCTGTATAAAATTGAAAAGGTGTTGGACGTGAGTTTATTTCTTCTAATTTGTTAAACACTGATATCTCCTTTTTTGTAAATTAGTAAGCTGGTTACAGAAGATGCAGATTGACAAGATTGTGGATCACTGCCTTCCGTCCCCTCATGGGAATCGCCAAGGTTTGAGCTATGGGCAATTGAGTCTACTGTTTCTATGTTACGTTTTGTATTTACGGACCCATAAACTCTGTAGCATGGAATCTTGGGTCGAGAGTCATCAAGCCCTTTTGTGCCATCTGACGGGGTGGGAGTTGTCGCGTTTGGATGCGACCGATGACCGCTTAGGCGCGTTGTTGAGTTGCCTGGGGCAAAGCCCGGAACGTGTCGAAGCGATACAAACTCAACTGAGTCGTCATCAGGTTTTGGCTTTTGAATTGGGCGAGAATCCCGTCGTTCGTCATGATTTCACGGCGTTTAATGTCCATCATGCTCCGGACCATCACTCCAAAGGGGGATTGTTGGAATTGGGTCATAGCAAAGACCGCCGCCCGGATTTGCTCCAGTTCAAACAAGGTCTTTCGACTTTGGCTCCCAGTGGAGTTCCCTTGTGTGCTCACACCTTAAACGGGAGTCAAGCCGATGATCCCCAATACCTTCCTGCTTGGAAGCACATTTCCCAAATTTTGAACCGGTCCGATTTTTTGTTTGTCACCGATTCCAAAGGGTCAGCTTTAGCGACGCGGTATCAAATTCAGAAAGAAGGGGGCTACTATCTCTGTCCCCTCCCCATGACCAGCAAAGTCCCTGAGGAACTGCAACAGCGAGTTCTGGAAGAGGTCGATTCGGCCATTCCGCTCTTCCATATTTACACCGATGGCCAGGAGAAACGCATTGGACAAGGTTTTGAAGTCCAGAGAAAGGTGACTTACAAGGAAGGTTCTCAGGAAGTCACTTGGCAAGAACGCTTGCTCATTGTTCAATCCGAAGGCCATGCCCAAAAACAACTTCAGGCGCTGGATAAGAAGCTTCAAACAGTGATTTCCAAGTTAGAAACTTTACAGAAGCAATCCTTCATCGATATGGAAAAGCTGGAAAATAAGGTCTATTCCCTCTTGGAAAAACACCAACTAGTCGAGGTGTTTCAACTTGCTGGTACAAACTCAGGGTTTCAAAATGACGGCCTTTGTGGTTGAATCCCTCAATCCTCTACAGGCTCAAATCCTTCATCTACTGGAAATTCCTGAACACATTTTTCACATTCGATTGGAGCGACAGGTTTAAAAAAATTGACGGATTAAAAATCAACGAACGGGGAGATTATATCTCCGAGGTATTAATTAGCCATCAAGATTTATTCAGTGGGCGATCAGTTGCTTAGGAAACTCTCGCTTCTCGATATACGCTTTCTGGGTTGTGGCGTTATAGGTCAATTGTTGGGTGGCCCATGCAGTCGTGGATTGGAAAGGCGACTTATGAAAAGGGACAACATTTGGTGGGAGTTGGTGGACTGAACAGGGAAGCTTCCTTGAATCTAAAGGTAACTTGGAAGCTTCCCCCACTTCAAAATCAATCGCTGCTACTCCCCAACGAGACTTTAAAGTTAACGGTTTCTCCAACACCGAAATCTGAAATTTCAACTACATAGGTAGCTGCTATTAAAGTAAAGACACAGATTTCATCCGCAGAGGAATCCGTTCCATCCCCATCCGAATCACAAGTGGAAAAAGGCCCAGTGGTACCTTCTACAAAGATGGTGAAACTCCAATCGCTTTCATTCCCAGTCAATGCAAATTCATATTCACCCGCAGTTATTGGAGTAAACGTAACATCTATTCTATCGTTCACTCGATAAAGAGTATCCAATTGGATGGTATCATTATCATTTAACAAGGGGCTACTTTCACTATCGTCAGAATCACTACTATCACCGGATCCACCACATGCTATGATTGCCAGTGAGGCAAATATGGCCAAACTCAAGTGTATATATCTTCGAAATGAATTTTCCATTGTGTTCCTCCTATCTTAAATTTGATTCTAATCATTCCCTTCTGAATTGAAGGGACCGGTAATTCATTGCGGGTCGATGCCATGCTTTTTAAGCAGTTCCATCAAATGCTCGGCCCGTTGCTTTTCTTGTTCGGCTCGTTGCTTTTCTTGTTCGGCTTTTTGATCGGATCGCTCGGCCCGTTGCTTTTCTTGTTCGGCCCGTTGCTTTTCTTGTTCGGCCCGCTGTTGAGCTTGCCATGCTTTTTCTTCCGCAACCTGAACCTTGCGCTCTTGTTCTTGTAACTCTTCAAAAAACTCGTCTTCTACCTCCATATTTTGTCGAACCTCGGGTTCGGAATGTGCTTGAACCAAGCGCCTTAACACTTTGCGATACTTTTCTGGGAATTGGGCATCGTTGATTTCTAAGATGTGTTTATCCTTCGTAGCAACATAGCTCTGGTTGAAGACACTGAGCAGTTTTTCCAGATCGGTTCGCATGTCTGCTCGCAGCTGCGGAATCTGAATGACGACACTGTCATGGGTAAGGCTTTCGATGAATTCCTCACGTTCCTGAATGAGTTCTCCAGTGGATCCATCCAAATAGGCTCGTTTGACTTGAATGATAGGCGTCTCAATATGCTCCAATCGATGTCCAAGGAAATAGATACTGTGGAGAGGTAAAGCATGCTTGGTTGGGTTTTCTCCGGGGTGTTCAACGACGACATTTTCTTTGTTGGCATATTGCATTCCCAAGTAATTTCGGAACCGCATGATATCGGTGTGGAGCTTGGCTTTTTGGATTTCGATGATGACCTGTTTGAACTGTTGATCGGGTTGCTGAATTTTGGCGGAGAAATCCATTCGGTAGATGGTGAAGGTATAAGGATCACGATAGGCAGAAGCCACGAGTTCTTGGGGTTTGAACTCCAAGTCGATGACGTTCTCACCAAGAATTTCAGAGATGAGTAGGATGGCCACCTCCTTGTCTTCCATGAGGTATTTGAAAACGACGTCATAAATGGGATTCGCAATGAGCATCTGGTTCCTTTCTTGTATTAAACGCGAATGCGGCAAGGAGACAGCAAGATGATTTCATTATAACGCCAAATGGTAGGTATTCCCAATAGGGAATGAGATGATGCCAATTTTGACGAAAAGGAGGGATCCGAGTTTGAACGATTTTGCAGGTAAGTGGTCGTGGTTCAACTTGTGCTGTACCGCTACGATAGGCCTACCCAGGCTCCTTTTGGGAAAGGGAGCTATCTAAAGAATTCAACCATTGAACTATTGATTCAGCGGTTTGAGCAATAGTCAGCTCACTTGTGTCCACGCTTCGTCCAATGAGCGACCTTAATTCATCCGCATCAAAGAGAGCCTCATCTATTCTACTTTCTGTCCAGGAATCTCTTGCAGCTAACCTTTTTTTTCGGACTTCTGTATGGCAATCCAACAAAAGCCAATCTACGGATTTGACCCATTTGGGGAAGTTATTATGCTGATAATCGAGTGGGCTATTTGGAGTAAACAAGACAGGTTTTAGTGAATTTCTGAATAATGATTTCAAGACATCAAACCATACGTCTTGATAAGGCCTCCAAGTGGTTGGGTCGATATAGATATTTCTACTAGCAAGACGACTCGCAGAATCCGCCAACCAATCCATATCGAGAAATACAAATTTGGACTCAATTGATAGAAGATAATGGACAATTGTAGTCTTCCCAGATCCAGGTGCACCAGTGACGACCGGTAGATTGTAAGTCATACTAAAGACCACGTCATACATGGGATTGGCAATGAACATCGTGTTCCTTTCCTTGGATTGGACAGAGTGAGCAGGGAATATTTAGCGACTTGTTGAATTATACCGTGAAACGCCTTGTATTCCCAATGCTGAGTGTTTGGTTTCCGCCTTTCCTTCCCTACTGTGTGGCAACCCCTTGTCGGAACGAGCTTCCCCATCTTGACAACCCTCCTTCACTTCCCGCATAGTTTCGGCATTTGTATCGTGGGCCCCCTCCTTGGATTCTGATCCAAGCCCTGAAGTCACTGTAGTATAGGAGACCGCCATGTCAGCTCAACCTTCGGCTGCCGAATTGAATCAATTGCCTATTTTGTTGCAGGCCATTGATGAAGATTTAGTAGCGCTTGAAAGCCAACGCGATAATCAAGAGTTGCTCGACCAACTTACGACAACCTTGCAGGATTTTTCACAAATCACGAATGCCCGGTTAAACCATGCCTCTCACCTCACCAGCGAGGTTACCCATTATTTAGAAGCCGTTCAATCGGGAGCCACAGTGTTGTCCTCTTCCGCTTTTGAGCAGTTGTTCAATGCGGTCACACTCATGCAAGAACAAGTGGAATGGAGTCTTGAAAACGGAGGCGAAACCGAAAATTCCCAACTTCCCAAAATGCTAGAACGCCTCCAGGAAATTGCTCAACCGATTCCCATGCCCCCACCGTTAGAAGAACCCACTGCCGTGTCCGCTTCTTCTCAGCCCGCAGCATCAAATCCAACCGAGCCTTCGGTTCCTCCTGCAAAGAGTGCATCTAGCCGAGGATCGGATTTGCCAATTTCCCGAACGACGCTGGATCACATTTCAGGCAGTTCCAGCCGCCTCTTGAATATGATGCAAGAATTGGAAGCCATCACCTATGCAGGAGATGTGGAAGCCATTCGGGAGCATCTGAAAGATTGTATCGGCGTGTGTGAGTCGGTGAATGGGGTGCTCAATCCATCGACAGAGGAAAAGTCGGTCACGTTCCAATCCGTGGTTGAGGAAATGGAAGTGATGATCCGTCAATGGGCGGAGACATCTGGAAAGCAAGTCAAACTGGTTCCTAATGCTGGAGATTTGGCGGTTCCTGGTCCCTTACTGGAGGTGCTTCGTCGCGCTTTGTTTCAATTCACGCAATACCTGATCGAAGAAAGTTTGGAATCTCCCTCCAACCGAGGAACGAAAGGCCCAGAAGGCCATATTTATCTAGAGGCGCTGGAAGAATCGAAACACCTCCTGTTCACCATTTCCGACGATGGCAAAGGCTTCCGCAAAGAATCGTTGAAACAACGAGCCACGGAGCACGGTATCCTGAAACCTGGGCAAATCAATTCGATGGCCGATCAAGACATCTGGGGGTTGATTTTCGAAGAAGGCATGTTTTCTGCTGACGATGCCGAAGTGGGCGCCCAATTTCCGCAGCTCAAACGAGACATCGAGGCATTAGAAGGAACGGTGGGTTTGGAAGCCCAAGCGGAAGCAATGGCCTCGTTCATCATGGCGTTTCCTGCCGAAATGGAAAACGCCTCGTTCATCAGCACCATGTCTTCCATGCAAATCCCTTCCGACTTACCTCAAAACATCTCAGCCGATTTGGAATCTTTGCAAACTTCGGCAGAAGCGATCCAATCGATTATGGATGGACTGCACACGCAGGTGGCCAGCAAAGAGATCCGTAGTATGGAAATGCACCTGCATCGCATCTTTTCCGCATTGACGACCTTAATAGACGGATTGAGTCATGGCGATATCAGCAGCGCCCGGCAAGCCACGTTGACTTTATCCCAAATGGCCAATGTGGACCTGTTCAAAGAAGTGGGCATGATGGCTCGTGAGATGCACGAAAACTTGAAATCGTTTTCCCATATGATGGATGCCCAGTTCCAAGATTTTGACATGGAGCAAATCCCCGATGCCGCTCAACGCTTGGAACACATCATTCAAATGACCGAAAACTCAGCTAATACGACCCTCGACCTCAGTGAATCCTTGATGGTCGATTCGGGGGATTCCCAAGCCGATTTAACATCCCTTGGCGAATTGCTCACTGCCACAAAAGAAAAATCGAAAACTCCGGAAGTCGAAGAATGCCTGCAAATCATTGAAATGATGCAAAGTCGCGAGCAACAGGTCAGTGAAAAAATTGTGAACATCATGACCGCTCAGGACTATCAAGATCGTACAGGACAAGTGATCAAAAAAATCATCGTGTTGGTGAACGATTTGGAAAAACGTTTGGTCAGTTTGGTGAAAACATTTGGATCGGCAATGCTTCCCGAAGAAGAATCCGTTGCGGCAGACACCAGTTCCGACACTCCAGCCCAGCCCATTGAAACCGAAGCCTCCAAGGCAGAAGAAAAGGAAGTGGAAATGTATGGCCCTCAACACGACCAAGGTAAAGGAATGACCAACCAGGACGATGTGGATTCTCTGTTGGCACAGTTCGGATTTTAAAACTACTTTCGAGTGCCCGCTTTTATTTTAACCTTCAACGCAAGATTTTCTATGTCAGCAAAACCTGAACTGAATGTGGAAGAGATCGTATGGGATCTCTCCATTTTTTATAAAAACCCCCAGGACCCTCAAATCCAATCCGACATGGATTGGTGCCGGGAACAAGTGCAATCCTTTCATCAGGCGTACCAAGGCAAAATCGCTCATCTTTCGGTGGAAGCGTTGGTGGAAATGCTCCAAACTTACGAAGCCATTCAACAACGGGTGGGACGTTTGGGCACCTTTGCCTATTTGAATTTTGCCACTCAAACTCAAAATGCCGAAGCTGGTGCCCTGATGAAACGTGTGGAGGAACTGGGAAGCGAACTCCAACGTGACATGGTGTTTGTGGAATTGGAATGGGCTGCTCTAGATGATGAGAAAGCAGAAACTTTATTGGCGGCCGACGCAGCCGAGCCGTACCGGCATTATCTGCGATCAATGCGAAAATATCGGCCCCATTTGCTGGCTGAATCCGAAGAAAAATTACTGGCTGAAATCTCACCCGTTGGTTCGAGCGCGTGGACCAATCTCTTTGAAAAAGTGATCAGCAAGCTCGAATTTGGCGAACAAAAACGAACCGAGCAAGAAGTCCTTTCCGATATGTACCTCCCGGACCGCGAGTCACGCCAGAAAGCGGCTCAAGAGCTTACGGAAGGTTTGCAATCCCAGCTTCATATCTTCACCCACATCTTCAACACCTTGGCTGCCGACAAGATGATATCAGATCGTCTACGCAAATATCCTCATTGGGTGCGTTCGCGAAACTTGTCCAATGAGATTGAAGACGACACCGTCCAAACTCTGATGAAAACGGTGCAAAGTCGCTATGACATTCCACAACGTTACTACCGGCTCAAAAAGCAAATTCTTGGTTTTGAGGCCCTGTACGATTATGACCGCTACGCCCCATTGCCATATGCCGTGCAAAAAAGCATCTCCTGGGAAGCATGTCGAGACACCGTGCTCCAAGCCTATTCTGAATTCGCTCCGGAAATGGGAACCATTGCCAAACATTTTTTTGAAAACAACTTCATCGATGCTCCGGTGAAAGCGGGCAAACGAGGTGGGGCATTTGCACACCCTGCCACTCCCGATACGCATCCGTTTGTGATGGTCAATTACACCGGAAATCTGCGAGATGTGGCGACGGTTGCTCACGAATTGGGTCATGGCATACACCAGTATTTAGCCGCGCAAAAGCAGACTTATTTCAACACGTTCACTCCACTCACTACAGCAGAATCGGCTTCGGTTTTTGGTGAGATGCTCGTGTTTCAATACCAATTGGCCGCATTGGACGATCCTAAAGAAAAGCTCGCCTTGTTGTGCAACAAACTGGAAAGCATCTTTGCCACCATCTTCCGACAAATTTCGATGTTTAGCTTCGAAGACATGCTCCACAATGCTCGCCGTGAAGAAGGGGAGCTTTCTGAAGAAAGAATCAATGCCTTATGGATGGAAAGCCAACGCGCTATGTTTGGCGACTCGATGGAATTACAAGATCACTATCAGATCTGGTGGTGTTATATTCCCCATTTTCTCCAAGTTCCTGGGTACGTGTATGCTTATGCATTTGGCGAATTGCTCGTTCTGGCCTTGTATCAACGCTACCAAAACCACCCCGGAGGTTTTGCTGAAAAATACCTCCACCATCTCCTCGCTTCGGGTGGAAATGACACTCCTGCCAATTTATTGAAGCCTTTTGAGATCGATCTCAACGACCCCGACTTTTGGAACCAAGGGTTGGTGATTGTCGAAAAGATGTTGGAAGACGCCGAGACATTGTATCGGGAGCTGGACTGAATCCAATTCAGCGAATGGGGAGCAAATGACAAAAAATCTGGTTGTCGGAATGATATTCCTCTGTTGGTCGTTGATTGCCATGGCTCAACTTCCATATCAAATTGCTCCCCCTTCAGAGTGGGTTGCAGAAGTGGCTTTCGAAAGAACAGAATCTTATCCTGAAGATACGATCCGGAACGGTACCTACTTTTTGCTAGCGGATAACCAAGAGCACCCCAAAGCAGAGACCCGCGAATCCTTCCGGAAATATGTCGAAATGGTGGTGAATCAAAACGGGATCAGAACCGTTTCGCAAGTCTCGATCAATTTTGATCCCACCTATCAAGAATTGATCGTCCACAGCATCAACATTCATCGTGGCGAACAGGTTTTTGATAAGCTCCGTACTGCTAATATTTCCATCCTACAACGAGAAGAAAACTTAGACGCCCAACTGTATGATGGGAGTCAAACCTTCAATGCAATTTTAGATGATATCCAAGTGGGCGATATCCTCGAATATAGCTACACATTGCGGGGAGAGAATCCCGTATTTCAGAGAAAATATTACGGGGGATTCAATCTTCAGTGGAGGGTTCCTGTTTATCAAGTTCGTTACCGTGTGTTATGGCCTCACAACCAGCAGTTGCACTTCAAGTTACACAAGTCTGCCATTGAACCGGAAGTGCGATCCCAACTGCACTTCACTGAATACCATTTTGCTCTCGATCACGTTCCGGCTTTAGTGAGCGATAGCGACCTTCCCAACTGGTACGATCCATATCCTTGGGTGCAGTTCAGTGAAACAAAAGATTGGGAACATGTGATCGATTGGGGGAACGAACTGTATCAAATTCCTTCAGCGCTCTCTCCCGAACTGCGTCAAAAAATTGAGGAAATTGACACCACTCAACAGCAACCCGAAGCAAAACTGCTCGCCGCCCTCCGTTTCGTTCAAGATGAGATCCGCTATATGGGTATCGAGACCGGGCCGGGTTCCCATCGGCCCCATCAGCCCTCTCAAGTGTTCCAAAGGCGCTTTGGAGACTGCAAGGACAAAACTCTCTTGACCCTCACCATGCTGCATCATATGGGCATTGATGCCGACCCTGCTTTCGTGAACACACGCACCTCTTCTCAAGTCAAAGACTGGCATCCCAGTCCTTATGCGTTCAACCACGTGTTGTTACGTGCCAGTGTGGGTGGAAAACATTACTGGTTGGATCCCACTCGTAGCTACCAACGTGGTGGCTTGGATCAAATTTACCAACCCGACTATGGCTACGCCCTGCTGTTGAATCATAACAACAAAAACCTCGTTCCCATGCCTTCTGCTTCCTCAGAGCAACCGACGAAGGAAATTCGTGAAACCTTTGATTTGAGACCGGGATTCGATCAACCCGCGACCTTTGAAGTGGAGACCACATACCGGGGGGGATGGGCCGACTATTTTCGGCGAAAATTTGCCGTGGCCAGTCGGCAAGAGATTGAAAAATCTTATCTCAATTACTATGCAGACAAATATCCCAAGATTTACAGCAACTCTTCGGTCGTCACAGAAGACGATCCGGGAAAAAATGAATTCATCATCAAAGAGTCCTATACCATTGAAGACTTTTGGAAATACTCTGAAAAAAAGAACCGATTGGAGGCTTCGTTTTATCCTCTGGAATTTTACGAATTGTTCAAAAAGCCTTCCACCAAACAGCGGTTGATGCCACTCGATATAAAGCATAAGACACACTCTTTGCTTTCCACGGAAGTCCTCTTGCCTGAAGAATGGCCTATTGAATCCGATACGGTGCATATCGAAGACGAAGCTATCTTCTTCCACAGCGAAGTCCGATATCAGGACGAGCGACTTACCCTCACCTACGAATATAAAGCCAAGGCTGATCACGTTCCCGCAGATCAGGTTGCTGATCACCTCAACACCTTGGATAAAATCAATTGGGAGCTAGGGTATACGATTTATACACGGAACACGACTTGGCAAGACGACATCAATTGGGCCCTCATTATGCTTGCAATTCTCATCACGGGAATCGCCTGTTTTGCTGCGATGAAGGTCTATCGATACGATCCCAAAGGCTTTGAAGACCCACAAACGGTAGACTCCGACTATCAAATAATTGGTGTGTGGTTGAACCTAGTAGGTCTATTCGTTTTCCTGCATCCCTTGTGGCTCCTCGGTTTGCTTTACAAAACCTCCGATACGTATCTCCTCAGTACCTGGAGGTTGCTTACCACCCCGGGATCTGAGGATTACCATTTCTTGTGGCAACCCATTCTGATTTTCGAACTATGCACTCACCTGTTTTGGTTGGTGTTTTCCACCTTAATGGTCTTCCTGTTTTCCCAAAGGCGACGCACATTCCCCAAAATTTATGTGGGCTATTTAATCGTGACATTAACGGTACAGGTCATTGATGGCATATTGGTAATGAACATGCCGGCGAATCTCCTCACATGGACCCCAAAAGACACCGTAGAGGTCGCCACCTATGCGGTCTTTGCTATGATTTTTGGGGTTTATTTCACCTACTCTAAAAGAGTGGAAAAGACGTTTATCATGAATCATTCCTCTTCCCATTCCCCCTCAACTGCCACCATCTTTTATCCCGGCTGAAATGTCATACCGGGAGCCTCTCCCATCTCACGGACACGCTCGATTCTAAGCGCTCGTGGAAACTCGTTTGTTGATCATGCATCGTCGTTTCACTTTGCTGATATCTATTATCAAAGCGGGTGTCTTGAACTCCCAATTGCCTCTAACGACCTGAAAGTGAATTTCGAAATAGGCTCTATGTTAAACATGAATCATGAAAGCACAGCATCGTGCTTCCATTCAAGAAAATGGAGTCTTACTCAAATTTAATTCAACTCATAACGTTCCAGGAGGATATATGTTTCTAAGTAGCATCATAGCCCTCCCCCCGGAGGCAAAACGACCCATTGGCGAGGATGTGTTTGAAGATGAAATGCTGGTTCGCTCATCGGTGTTCCGATGGGCAACAGGCATGTTAAACAGAAACTTTGCACAACATCCATTCCGCAGGAAGACTCAAGAATTTAGAAAACAAGCTGGAAAATCCCAGATACAAAAAACCCTTCGGGGTTTAGCCCTTTTGACAACTACAAAACTGGGCCAACACTTGGTTGTCAATCATTCTGCTTTCAATTTAAATCTAGGAATTGAAGAAGAATTTTCAAACGTGCTAATTCGTTTGTTGATATTTGTTTCGATACAATTGATGTTTCACGTGGGGTCACATCTTTTGTCCGGAATAAAGAAGGCCTCTTTCGCTACCAGAAGAACAATATTGAAGCTACCTTCCATAGCAAGGTTTGGAGTGCGGCTTGTGGTTGTTGAGGCCCTTCGAAATCAAACTCCTGACAGGTGTCACTTTCGAGATGGACTTCCCAAGATTCGAGACGAACCGCAAACGACATGAAGGTTCTAGTTTAAATCATGAAATATTATAAAAGCTCCTGAACTATAAATGCAGAACTCATCTTCAAAGGAGTCATATGATTTACAATAAAGAAAAATTGAAAGCACTCGCAGAGCAAATGTCCGCAAATGAATGCGAAGGGATAGCGGTGCAACTTAAGGAAACTATTGATTTAATTAGAGAACTGGAGACTAAACTGGGAGAACCCATGGACCTACCGGTTGTGATTTATGTCCAGAGACTCATCTTGCCGCAACTCATTCGCTACAAATCACCCATTTGGTCCGACTACGAAACGGAACAACACAAATCGATTGAAGGACATGTCGTTCAACGACATTTCTTAAGAGGTTGCTTGGAAACCAATTTATTGAAGTTAGAAACCGATTGGCGAGGCACAGGGAAACTTTATCGTGCCAAGGATCTGCCGAAGCAGAACTTCCAAACACTAGGCCATTCCGTTTCTCTTAAAGGCGAGACGGAATTGAGGAAGCAATTACCCCAACTCTCATTTGAAAAAGAACCGACTCCTAAAGTGAAGCTACACAAAAAAATCGTCGAATTTCTTAAAAAAATTACAAAAACTATCCTCAGATTCCTACAAGATGAGGTAGGAACGTCGGTAGAAAACCTGGAAGACCTCCGTCAAGCAATCGAAGAAAAGTTGAAAACAAAAAATGTTCAGATCGATGAAAAGTTAACATCCTTTATTCAGGATCTACTTTCAGAGGCTGTTGAATCCAGTGTGAACGAAATAACAACACAGAGGGTTATCAACTATGTCAAAAGCATGAATGAATGGTTACAAACTTGCGATGAGACCTTTGACTATCATGACTTTTTTGGAGATGAGCATGGAGTCCCTAATTCTATTTACGACTTTGTAAAAAACGATCTCACTTTCTCTATTGGTGAATATTTTTCAGAGAGCGATTCTATTGCGGATTGTCAGGCCTATTTATCTTATAGGGATGAATCGGCGAGGAAAAATAGAAAACGCCTGCTCTCTTTCTCCAATGATCAATTCAACATCAAAAACGAGAAGCAAAAACGGATTCAATGCAAAGGGAAAGTTATCAAGAAATCTGATGACGCCTTATATTCGGAATTTTTCAGCTTAGTTTCTGAAAAAATAGCATCCGCTTATTACAGTACACGTTATCCTGACACGGGAGTGATCGACTTTCTCAGTCTAGAAAAATACAAACCGATTTATATGGTTAAAGATCGAATTCAATCCTCCTTTATCGTCAATGCCCTGAGTCGCACTGCGCTCGCTGCAACGCACCACAAAACCACATCGGGAGGATCGATGGAATCATTAGATCAATTAATCAAAGAACTCACGAAGGGTGCCAAAGAAAACGACTACGAGATCACCGATACGATCAATGAAATATTGGGAAAGCTCCAAAAAGGTACACCGCTACTTCCCGAGGAGTTGAAACATCTGAGTCAAGAATCACAAAAGAGTGCGTTACCGGTTGCAATGACTCTTGTGGCTATCTTGGAAAACTACCAGCACAACCACAGTTCAGAGGAGCAGATTCAACTTTCACAAGAGATGCTTCCTTACAAAAATAAGCTGTATGAAGCAAAGGGGCATCTCGATGCAGGGGAGTATCTCGATGCCTTGGAGACCTATTACCAAATCCTAGAATTGCTTCCAATTCGTTGCGAATTGGATCGAGCGAGAATTCATTTGAGTATCGCAATTAATATGGAAGCCAATGCAGAAGAAAACCCCAATCAAGCTGATTTACCAGAAATCATTTTATACCACTATCAGCAGGCGCTTCCCCCACTGGAGCAAAAGGAAGGGCATGACCATGGGTCGATCATGGAAATCCAGAGGACAATCAACGATCTGAAACTTCAAGCCGTTGAATCGGCAGACATGCGGCTGAAAAAGGCGCGCGAATACCCTCCTTTGTCGGACAAAGAAATTCTTGAGTACTGCCTCAAATCTAAAAATTTTATTATCGATATGAAGTTCAAAAAACGTCTAAGAATGGATGTTTCGGCAATGGAAAAAGCAAAGGAATTTCGAGCGGGTATGGAAATTGTTCCCCGCGTGTTTCGCCCTTTATTGGTTAAATCGATTCGCAATCAATGGATCGAAAGTGTCAAAAACTTGGTTGCAGTCTGTCGCGCTCTAAAAGCTAGTTCTTCCAATTTGAAACCAATAGCGAATCTGAAACCAATAGCCGACTTGTCTCAATCGATTGCTCCTATCGCAACATGGGGGGCTGAAAAAGAAGATCCTGACTTGGGTGAGCTTTCTTTTTACTCGGAAGCTTCTCAATACTGGTGGTTTCTGGAACTGCCTGTTTTAGATGAAGTCTACTGGAATGAAGCACTATACGATGAAGACGACCAAATTCTAAAAATAGAAGGGCTTGATAAAGTGCGTCAATCAAGCATCAATTCGAGTGAAATATGGAAACAATTGAAAGAGGTTTATTCTTGGTCATTCCAGGGTAAGGCACCAGGTCCATTTACTTTATCGATACAGCTGAAAACATCGATTCTGAAAACTGAAAACGAAATTTCGGAGTAAGCATATGAAAAACGAAGCTATTTTACTCAATCAGCTCGGAGTCGAACTGTACCAGCTCAATCGTTTCGAGCAGGCATGTCAAATCTTTGAGGAAGCATTACTGATTGCAGATCAAGAGAAACTACCCAGCAGGCAATATCTTGACATTCAATTGAATTTAGCCAACTCGCTTCAAATTTTGGGTCAGTATGACAAGGCACAAGATCTTTATAAACATCTGATAGAAAGGGATCCATCCAACGAGGAAAGATACCAAAGTGAATTAGACAATGTTCCGCTAAGAAAGGTGGCTAACCCTGTATTAGATATGAATAAAAAAGGGGTCGGCTATTTTCTCAACAGTAAATTAAACGCTGCCTACCAAATGTTTCACCACGCACTAACGGACTGGCCAGAAGAGTATAAAAACCATCGCATCTATTATGATGTCCAATTCAATCTAGCGAACTGCCAAAGTACACAATGGAAATTAGAAGATGCCGAAAAGAGTTATCAAAGTTTAATGGAAATCGATATCAATCGAAAAAATCGATATCAGCTCGGTTTGAAATATGTGCATATCATGCAAGATTTCCCTAAGGCTTTTCGTCTCAATAAAGCGGGTCAAGAGTTATTCAATGCTAAAAAATACGACTTAGCAGAAAAATCTTTCCAACAGGCTATGGATCACTTTTCATCTGAAACCAATAACAACCCACTTTATTATGACATTTGTTTCAATCTTGCTAATACTTTCCAATTGAAAGGAAAATATAAGGAGGCTTTGTTTCTTTATGAAGAAATCGTTTCTCAAGATTCTAACCGACGCTTGCAATGTCAGGCAGAAATAGAAAAATTGAATAGACGAAAAAGCTTAGGAAAAGCACTCGAACTGAACGAAATCGGCTTTGAATTGTTTCAGAAATCACAATACTTGGCTTCACAATTTTGTTTTCAAGATGCCCTCGAATCTATTTCCTTTTCCGAGCCAGAATCTCATCCGATGTATTTTGATATTCTGTTAAACTTGGCCAATGCTTTCCAAGCATCTGGGCAATATTTGGAAGCGAAACCTCTCTACGAAAAGCTCCTTACTCAAGGCAAGACCCAACCCCATACCGTTCAGTTTGAATGGGATCTACTTCAAATTCGAATGAAACATGGGATTGCAATAGACCTGAATCAAGCGGGTCTCGAACTATTTGCAGACCAGGAGTATGAGAAGGCCTTAGGTTTGTTTAAAAAGGCATTGGCTATCCTCTCCCCAAACTACAGTAAACTTCCTTTTTACTTTGATGTTGAACTCAATGTAGCCAACTCACACCAACAGCTAGAACAGTTTCAAAATGCAATTGAGCTTTATGAAAAATTAATTCAAGAAGACCCTGGTAGGAAAGCAAGATATCAAATAGAGCTGGCCAATTTGCGCACCCGATTTCGCTCATCTCGGCCACAGCAACGCCCAAAAGGAAGTCAAGCAAAACCCAAGCGTCATAATTCGAAAAAGAAGCGTTCAAGGAAATGAATTTCTTGCAGATACTTTATCGGAGGCAGATATGGAAAATAAGCAGAACCCTATCATCATTGAGGCAGGATCCGCGAATGATTTAAAAGAAGAGGTTTCAAAAGCCATAGACGGTCAAGTGTTCTACATTCCTTCAGGAACCTATAACCTAGATTCTCCTATTTTTATTAAAAAAACCATTGCCTTAAGAGCGCTCGATGCATTTTCTAAGCCCATAATTTCTTTAAAAAGTGACACAAACTTGTCTTCTCCAAGTCTCTTCGTGATACAGGTACCCGCAATGATTGAGGGCTTGCATTTGATCAATCCAAATGGTGCTTGCATTGTGGGGTATAGAATCGAAAATTCTATTAAGCAATTCGCTGTAACCTTCCATTCTAAAGCCAAGAAACCTCGATCCATCTCTCTTTCTCTAAACGATAGTCGTGCTATTTCCTATACAAAGACGAGTTTGCAATCTTTGGGAATTGGTTGTGGAAACCTGAATCAGGGGCAAATCCCTTTTTCGAACTTGGGAATTCCGACCGGGAGTATTCATATTCACAATTGTAAAATTCAGGCAAAAACCATTGGTATTTACCTTAAACATGTAACCGGTATGATCGAACATAACGTTGTGAGTCATTGTGGAAACTGTGGCATTTTTTTAGAGAAGTGTGGATATGGAAAACACCCTACAAGGCTGATGAACAATTTATGCTTTAGCAATCATGAAGCTGGAATTTTAATCCGTTCAAGCTGGGCTTTTTTAGAGGGCAATATTTGTCATTCAAACTCGCTTTTTGGTATCGATATTGATCAAAAAAGTGGCAACTATTTGCCCATACAGCTAAACAAGAACGTATGTTATAAAAACTCAGATACGGGAATTACAATCTTCGATAGTTGGGCCATACTAAATGAAAATCACTGCCAAGATAATTTGAAATATGGAATTTTTGTTGGAAAAGAAAGCGGTCAGAACCAACCGATACAGATGAAGAGAAATTCTTGTCATGGGAACGGGTTTACAGGAATTGGGGTTAACTCAAGTTGGGCCGTTTTGCAGCAGAATGACTGTCATGCCAATTCGTCCCATGGGGTCGAGATAGACAATAAAAGTGGCAATGATAAACCGGTACAAGTGAATGACAATCGCTGCTACGGGAATAGTGCAGCGGGCATAGCGGTGCATTCGAGCTGGGCGGCATTGCATAACAACCACAGCCACGTGAACGGACTTCACGGGATTGCCATCATGCATGAAAGCGGCCGAGAACAGCCGATAGCGTTATATGAAAACGCCTGTCACGGAAATCAGGAAGCTGGGATTGCTGTTCATACAAGCTGGGCAGAGTTAGTCAAAAATCATTGCCAAGCCAACTCACTTCATGGTGTTTCAATCTGTTTTAGTAGCGGTCAAGGTTGGCCCATACAATTACGTAAAAATCTAAGCCTAAAAAACAAGAGTGCTGGAATAGCGATACATGAGAGCTGGGCGGATTTAGTAGGGAATCACTGCTATATGAACGAATTACATGGAATTTCAGTAGAAAAACAAAGTGGACTGAAACGTCCGATACAGATTCTTCAAAATAAATGTAGTGACAATTTTGAAGTTGGGATAACCATCCAGAATAGTTGGGCGGATTTAAGAGGAAACGACTGCCAGGCCAATTCAAAGCATGGTATTTCTGTCGCTTACGAAAGCGGTCGTGACAAACCAATTCAACTGAATCAAAATGTTTGCCATAGAAATCAAGAAGCTGGAGTTATTGTTATATCTAGTTGGGCAAATCTAGAAAAAAACTTCTGCCAAGCGAACTTGCTTCACGGCATTTCCATAGAAGAGAGTTCAGCAGAACTCAAACAGAATTTTCTTTATTTAAACAAAGAACATGGCCTCTATCTTCGCGAAGCCATCGCGACATTGTCCTCTAACTTATCTCTTAACAATCATAAGGCTCGTATCATGGCAAATTCGAGTGAATGTGATTTTGCCGATATGGTTGATTTGGATAATAGAGACCAAATTGATGAGCTTCTAAAAAGCTTTTTTTCAGAAACAAGCTCAAGAGAGAAGATTTTTAATGCTCCTAAGATAGGGAATGCTACTTATATAAGTTCCTGTGGAAAACGGATTTCAATTCCTTCCAATACTGAGATTAACCCCGAACCTTTTACTAGAATTTATTCAAGGGACTTTTCTGCTATGTGGAAGTTTTTTAATGAAAAATCCCCCAATTATTTACCTTGCATCCCTCCATTAAACACATCTATTCCCGCTGAAAAAGTGTATCTGAATTTTGTCAACTTAGTAGCAATGATCGAAGATTATCGGGATTATGAAAATCTTTATTTTCATGAAGAAGTCCGTAATTTGGGGAAAGAAAAGCTTCATTTTCTTCAACAAAAAGTCACAACCTTAAGAGAGGTAAAAAATCTTTCCAACGACGACCTCATAGATTTAGAGCAACAACTTGATGCTATAGATTTTGTCAATGGCCGATCAATACAACCCGATTTCCATTCGGTCGAAAAATTGTTTCAATTGGAAGAGGATATCGACCAAAGATATACAGAGTGTAAAGTCCCTAATTCCAAGGAGTTTGAAGAATTTAAGACTGCAATTCAACCCAACGAACTCTTAGAAATACGACATCAAGATTGGGAGAACTTGTTCGAATGGATTTGCTTTTTAGCGGATCAATGTATTGCAAATCGAGCTTTGCGGGGCAAAATTATCGTAGACCTTCAATCTAGATCGGAACTACCTATAGAAGGGAGACTCGCCATCTTTATGGCTTTGTTAGGGAACTCGATTCCATTGGAGGAAGACAGTCTTATTCTCTCTTACCATTCATTGATTCAACAAATCCTAGATATAGATAAACAAGTGGAACCCAGTGCCGGGTTCGCAACTCATCCTTGGAAAAAGCGCCTTTTAACGGCAGCTCGGAAGTTGTTGTTTGCACACCCTCAAGTTTTTTGGCGTCACGCTTATTATGTCGATGAGGCTTTGGTCCTGATCCACAACCAAGAAAAGCTATCGGAACTGGGTGAGGATCTGTCCTCAGAATTCATCCAAGAAGGCATTGCAGCCACAAACCGACTGAAAACCGATACAGACTTTTTAAATCAAATTTCGCTTTTCTCCAAAACCGAGAGTTTGGAAACAGCATTGAAGTATGCCCTATTGATATTTCGGACATTGCAGGCCAGCGGAAGCCCATCTCAACGAGAAGTGTTTTTCCAGCATTTCACCCCTCATATCAGTGGAATCATCCGGAGAGCGCAAAGTGAAAACACGTCTCGGCTGCAAAAATACTGGGAGTTTGAGGGGCTTGAGGAGTTGATCAGCGGTTGGATTGTTTTTGAACTGGACGAAAGTCATAACCTTGAAGATATCGAACAATTGCAAAAAAAATTGTGGGAAATCCTCGATTTATCAGAGTGGCTACGGCACGCCTTGGACGAGTCCGATTCAGACCGCCCAATCAGCCCGTTTTGGAAAAAATTTGCTCGTAAGCGCTTGTTCCATCGGCTGCCAGACAGCACTCGTATTTTGTATTGGCTTCCGGGGAAAGCAGGCTGGTTGGTGATACGAGGTCAACAAATGGAATATAAAGCGCCTGGATCCGATGGTTTAATTGCATTTCAACAAGCGGCGGACCGTTGGTTGCGATATTCACCCGACACCTTGAAAATGGACAAACGGTCTTTCTTCGGAAAGCGTTTGCACACGGAACCAGATTATCAAGCATGCAAACAACTATTTGAGCAGATCTTAAAGCCTCTTACAGACAACCAACTCGTCGCAGATCCCGACAAAATCGTCATCGTTGTGACCAATCGTTTGGCCCGTGGCATTCCTTGGAACCAAATGAACCGTCTCATCCGCCTATTTTTTTCCCCGGAAGACGATCCCAAAATATGGGAACTGCAAAAAACTGATCGCTGGTATCACGCTCTTTCTCTACGACACTTGGAGAGGATTGTTGAAACCAAACCCTTTTCTAAGCCTGTTGTCTTCAGTTACTTGTCACCCGCATTTGTGGGACGAATCCTGGATAAGCATCAGGATATGACGTCTTCGCAACTTCAACATGCCCTAAAACGCGAAAAAAATTTTTGGGAAACCTTTTCCGGCTCCCCCAACCTCCTTTCTGCATGGCATATTCTCGCAAAAAAATTATATCCCGAAAAAAAAGGAGTCGAAAAAAAAGGAGTCGAAATAAACAAACGTCAGACTCCTATAACCCAATTGAATGTTTTTCTGAAAAGTAATTCTCTCCACCCTCTCCCAGACGAAGGGTTTGTGGAAAGATTAAAGAGCTTTACTCAACATCCAAAACTCGGACTCTGTTTGGGGGTAGAACACCGATGGGCAGATTATGTTTCTGAAAGCGTGACTCCTTTAAATTGGTCAGAAATGGAGCCTTTCGGTGAAATTTTAAAAACGTGGTTAGCAAGACTTCACTCCACAGAGAGTTCCTCGACAAATGTATTTTCTATCAAAGAAATCGAAACGGACTATTTGGCGAGATGGTTAGAGCTTATACAAAACGGGGTGGTTGCTTTGAAAGCAGATTGGATCGGTTGGAAAAAGCGTTATCTCGCTCACTTGCAGCACCAACTCAGCGAACACCAAGGAACAGGACCTTTCAATATAAGGTTGGAAAACCGCCTTGAGCGTTGGAAACTTTCCTATTTGTTTAAACTCACATTGCAAGAGTTACAAAACCTCCGGTTTCTTAAAAACCGTCCTTGTATGTTCATATCTCACGGCAAGTTGGCCTTAAACCAATATGAAGGTCGTATCGAGCCACTCGTCGGTCCGACCGCACTCCACCAATCGGATAAATATCAACTGTCCGATCTTTTGAAGGGACAGTCGATGATCACTTCTGCATGTACTTTGGGTTTCATTGGAGCATTGGGAGTGGAATCGCTTAGCGGAACCGTCGAGGAACTCAATAAATCAGGAAACGATTTGTCCGTTTTATCGCTCATCGAAACGCCACTTGCTGATCCTCAAGGAAAGGGCATTCACAACGAAAGCATTGCTCCTGCAATTTTCTTTCAAACCTTGCTGAAGGAACTCTCCACTGGAAAAACCTATTTGAGCGAGGCTTTCGAAATTGCATCGGAAGCCGCCTATGCCCATGCGACTGAAAAAGCAGTTGAACACCATCATAAAGCTTCCCCCTGCAATTTCGCCTTCCCTATGTTGTGCGCCATTCCCTCGAAACGGGCTTGGCGCATCATGCGTAAGCGAGAAAATCAAAACGATGTGCATGGGGACTAATCATAAGATTAGATTAAACCCCGCTTATAGTTCCGCTTGCAAATCCATCAAAAATCCAAATTTTTCCAAAATTTGATCATACGTGCCATTGGCTCGAATTTCGGCCAATCCTTCGTTAAAGTCTTCGAGAATTTTTTCATGACCTGGTTTTTGGAGAGACATCATGAGATGCAAGGAGCTGGTTTGCAAAGGAGGTTGAATGAAAACGACATCCTTGAGTGTAAATGTTTTGAGTTTGGAAACTTCATAACGAAAAATTCCAAAAGCAACCGCCATGAGGTCGATTCGGTTTTTAAAGAGTTTCCTAATATTAAAAATTTGATTGGTTGCATCTTCTTTATTCAGATACTCGGCCGTGTCAAATTCTTCACTATAAGCCCAACCTCGACTCACTCCAATGGTATAAGGCTTCAATTCTTCGAGCTTTGAATAGTGAGTGACCCCCAAGGATTGGAGGGCCACCAAACCAACTTCAACATCATAAAAAGGGTCGCTAAAGGCATAGTCTTTGGCCCGTTGTTTCGTGAAATAAGCTCCCAACAAAACATCTTTTTCACCTAAGAGCACTTTGTTCAACGCCCGTTTCCAGGGAACGAATGTGACTGTCGCCTTATAGCCCTTAAGTTGGAAAGCGGCTTGGGCTAAAACGGTGATCACTCCTCCCCCCTCCATTTCGCTGCCATAATAAGGAGCCCAATCTACAGTGACCATACTCAACTCCTTCGCGTCGACGGTGCTCCAACCAGAACAAATCATTAAAAATATTCCTAAGAGCTGGGATAGCTTGCTTGGTTGCTTGATCATTTGCATCTCCCTTGAGGACTTTGAAGTCGATTCATAGCTATAGTAAACCTTGTTCCTTGGCCATTGTGAGTGCCATCTGCGGAGCATTCCAAAGGGTGGGAAGCAAGATTAAAGAGACCGGAACAGCGGTAATGACAATAAAGGATTGGATCGCCGAAACGCCGCCTGAACCTAATGTGATAAGAATGAGGGCGGTTAGCCCCATCATCACCCCCCAGAAAATACGAACAGTTGGATTGGGGTCTTCACTACCACTCATCACAACGCTAATGGTGTAGGTCATTGAATCGCCTGTAGTAATGATGAAGATCGTCGTTAGAATTAAGAACAGAATAGAAATCAGTAGTGGAAAAAACGGCATCTGCTGAGTGATAGCGAGCAATGCGGCAGGCAAGTTAAATCCTTCAAAGGCTTTACTGACCGAGCCTTGATTCTCAATTTCAAACGCAAGCCCTGCCCCCCCCACGATGGTGAACCAGAAGTTGGTCAGCAACGGTGCGGCAATACTGACGGCCACAACAAGCTGGCGAATCGTGCGACCGCGTGAGATACGCGCCAAAAATATCGCCATCATGGGACCATAGCCGAGGAACCAGCCAAAGAAAAAAACGGTCCACCAGCCCAGCCAGCCTCCATCACCACGATAAGTTGCCATGGGGATCAATTGATCGAACATGGTACCAACCCCCTGAAGGTAGCCGTCGATAATAAAGCTTGTTGGTCCAAATACTAAGATGTACGCCATTAAACCAACAGCAAGAATCACGTTGTAACGACTAAGGATCTGGATTCCACGGTTAAGCCCACTCAATGCCGAAATGGTGTAGATAACCACAGCGCACAGAATAACTATGAACTGAGTGAGGAAGACATTGGGAATGTCAAACAAAGCATTGAGTGCATAGCTGATCTGTAAACCAAGGAAGCCAATGGGACCAATCGTACCGGCAGCAACAGCTACGATGCAAAAGGCATCAATGGTGGCCCCTGTTAAGCCAGTTAGAGCGCGTTCACCGATTATCGGATAAAGCAACGTACGCGGTTTTAGTGGCAGTCCTTTATCGTAATGTAAGTGCATGAGCACGATTGAGGTTAAGCTACCCAGGATCGCCCATGCTAAAAACCCCCAGTGTAAAAAAGATTGCGATAGTGCATTCACCGCAGCTTGCTGTAGATTTTCCTGAACGCCATATAATGGCGGCGGGTTGACAAAATGTGCAATCGGCTCTGCGGCAGCCCAAAATACCCCTCCACCTGCAAGCAAGGTACATAGAATAATGGCCATCCAGCGAAAGCTGTCCATTTCCGGTTGATCCAACGCCCCCAGTCGGACACTTCCTGTGCGACCAGCAGCAAGCATCAGACTGATCAAAAAAGTTAGTAGCAGTAAAATCTGCCAGTAGGGACCAAAGATCTTAACGGACCAAGTGAACCCAAAGTTGACCACGGTTGATAAGAGTTCGTTGTCATACAGAAACAAGGCGACAAATAGTGCAATGAAACCGCCACTAAACCATAGGACAGGATTATCCATGTTTAGTTTTTTAGTTGAAGATAATGGTTCTGCTATAATCTCCTCTTTTGTTATGGCTCTAAATGTATCAGACATATCATTTCTCCAAACACTGATTTAAAACTAAAAAGTTAGGAAAATTATAAGCACGAGTGCCGTGCCTACAGGCACTTGTACTCATTCTCATTGGCTATAGGAAAACCTCAATCGGTCTCATCAAAACCTGCCCCCACTTGCCGAGATCGTTGCGTCGAAGGAACCAAGCAACGTGAAAAAAGTCGGTAAACCGTTGGCCATTGTTCATGTACTGGAGATCCCGATTCTAACGCGCGGAATCGGTTTTCGTGGGAGTAATGTGCATGGTGAGGCCATGCTTCAGAACTGGAAGACGCGTTTCCCATTGGAGTGACTATGACCTCTCCAGAGCCGGACTGTTCCGGGGGGGTCGAACCACTCCAAGCGGCATTCCAAGTTCCATCTGCTGTCATGCTAACGAGATACCGGTTTTCGTTTGCATCTTGCCAAGCAATATCCCAACCGTGGCAGCCCGCAGCTCCGAGCGCAGCCACGATCAAAAAAGGGCAATCCACATTTTTGGCAACAAAACGTTGAGATCGTGCAACCGCTTGAGTTTGAGTGCCAGTCCAATCGCAAGTGGCGGAACCAGCTTGAAGTGCAGAAAGCGGATTGTTGGTAGAAGACACCAATTGGACTTCGTCATCGTTCTCGCTCAGGATTGCTCCCAAACTATTGGGGTGATTATCCACCGTATGCAATGCGGGTACGGTGGTCTGCGCTGGGTCTAAGCCATTCCCAGCTACCCAAGCAGAAGCCTGCCCAAAATCTTCGGCGAGGCCATACGGTACCCCTGCTCCGACAGCGGCCCGTGTGAAATAAAAATACACTTCATTCAAGGATAAAATTAATTGGGGAGACCTCATATTTCCTCCTTTCGGGGAATTAGCGGGAAGGCCCAATCATCAGGGTCGCAGTGGGCCAATTGATTGGGAAGCGGTGCCCCCTGATACATGTTGATGCGTGTCCAGAGGTCGGACTTGGGATCGAATTTCGAAGCCCCAAAGAACGATAGCTTGAAACGAAGGAGGTTGAGCGGGAGCAATGTTGCCCCCACGAGATTGTCCCGGATTTCGGCATAACAGAAATGGGAGGTCGTCTGGATTCGTCGGATGACATAGCGAAATTCTGGATGGGCGAGCACAAACGTACCAACAGACTGCTCTCCAGAGACCTCCTGAAGTGCCTGGAAAAGCTGTGAAACATCACGTCCAATGGCCAAAGGCATTTCGAAATCGACTCCAATGTCTGTCGCTCGATTACCGAGACGTGGCTCTATTTTATCTTCGGAGTAATACCAAAAATGACGTTGTGAATCCGGATTGCTGAAATCGATTTCCAATGCCCAGTGATACAAATCTCTAATCAAATCTTTGAGGCGAGCAATGCGCATCGCTGGTTCAAGTTGTGCCTTTGACGAAGCGTACAGAGTCTCTGCCAAATCGTCGACCAACTCCCCATGAGGTTCCAGCAACAGCGATATTGCTAATTCTTGACCTTGTAGAGAAAAATGGGCTTGGACATATTCAAACAACGCATTCCACGGCCGGGATTGGCGGAGGTTTTCCTCGTTTTCGCACCAGATGGACAATTCCTCCAAATCGCTCCGAAGTTTTTTGATACGAATGGTTTGCTGCCGATCATCGACCTCCCATTCTCCGGCATGGCGAATCGCTTGAGCTAGCACTCGCTGGAAGTGTTTCCGTGTTCCCGGAGTGGATGATTCGACACAGCGAACTCTCGCCAAAGCTGTTTCACGGGCGTTGACCCAAGTGTGAACCAATACTTGATATTTTACCAAAAATGGAGCCATGCCCAACCCCGTGGAATTGCCAATGCCGAGAAAATTTTGAAGTTCTGGAGCTAAAGACACAGCAGTACTGCCTCCACGCTCTCGGGCCACGTGCTCAATCAAGTCGATAACGAACCAACGAATCAGATAAACGGTCAGTAGCTCGACTTGGAAGGCTCCTTGAATTTCCGGACGGTCAGCGATTTTGGAGCGGTCGGCACAACCGAATTTACCACTCCCATAAACAGCCGTTGTACGAAATACATACCCCACCGGGGCTACTGTATCGATGTCTGGTTGCTTTCCGGCTGCTAAACAGGAGACCACATGCTCAAACAATCGAACGCTCTTGTTGGCACGTGCCAACACCAGTTCACTGGATTGATAACGTCCCGCTTCCTGTTTAGGGGTATTTTTTGCCAGTCGTTGGATGTCTGCCTCGGTAGGCACACCGTCAAAGAGATTGAACGTCGCATCCCACGCTTCAGCCACCACACGATCCGAGCGTTGCTCTGGAGTAATTTCGTTGGTGAATGCTACCAGCGAGTAAGTGCGTTCTGGAGTATGGACGGCATAGACTGAATGACCGTAGCCAAGCTCATTAATATTGAAACGTAAACACTCGAACCTCCATTGTTCACGTGCCATTTTGCGAACGAGGTTTCGCATGAAGCTAAGGCGCGTCTGAAACGAAGCCCCCATTCGGTCAAGGCTCATCACTTGATCCGGAGGACGCATCACTGAGGCCACAGATGTTGGGGAGATGGTTGTCGAAGTCATGTCTGTTTTTTCCTGAAAGAGTGTTCAAAGAATTCCAGCCAGTTCAGACCAGCCATTCGCTTCACTTCATTTTGAGTGAAGCCAACCTGCCGCAAACCCGCACAAATGTTTACAAAGTCTCGATTATCGCGGAACCATTCAGGCTGATCTGGAAAACCCGCTGCGCTCTCCGACCCTTCGCCATAATCACGTTCGTTTGTCCATGTTCCGTTGCGCATCCACTCGACTACGCTATCCGGTTGGTTTTGACACAAATCACTTCCAAAACCGATTCGCTCAACCCCCATGACCTCTGCCGTCCGTGCGAGCATGATGCAAAACGATTCCAAAGTGCATGCTGAGCCGTTTTTCAGATGATGGGGATACATCGAAACTCCCAGCATCCCACCGCTTTCTGCCAACTCCCGCAGCACATCTTCAGATTTGTTACGCAATGCCGGATGCCACACATGGGGGTTCGCATGAGTGATGGCAATGGGGCGCTCTGAAAGTTCAATGGCCTCCAATGTGGAACGCTGCGCCGAATGGCTCATGTCCACCACCAGCCCCACTCGATTCATCTCTCGGATGACCTGTTTTCCCATCCGAGTGATTCCTGGGTCGCAGGTTTCATAACAACCCGTGGCCAGAAGACTTTGGTTGTTGTAGGAAAGCTGCATGAATCGCACACCAAGTTGGTAGCAAACTTCAACCAAGCCAATGTCGTCCTCAATCGGGGAACAGTTCTGAAAACCAAAGAAAATTGCCGTCCGATGCTCTTCATGCGCTCGCCGAACATCCTCGGCACACCGTCCTTGAAAGATCAGATCGGAGTGTCTTTCGAAATGTCGATTCCAAGCGATGACATTCTCAACCATCTCTCGGAAATCTTCGTGATAGCAAATGGTTACATGCACCGCAGATACACCACCCTCGTGCATCTGTTGAAATATCGACTCCGACCAATTGTTATATTGTAGCGCATCGATGATGATGGGAGTATCGGACATCATAGGTTTCCTGAGTTGATGTAAGATGTTTTTACTTGAGTATAGAACTCGGCGGCATACTGCCCCTGTTCTCGTGGTCCAAAACTAGAATGCTTACGCCCCCCGAAAGGCACATGGTAGTCGGTTCCAGCGGTTGGCAAATTGACCATCACGCATCCCGTTTCGGAGTGTCTGCGGAAGTGCGTAGCCCGAGCCAGAGAACGGGTAATGATTCCAGAGGTCAATCCGAACTCAGTATCATTGGCCGTAGCTAGGGCTTCTTCATAGCTGTCCACTTTGATCACACAGGTAATGGGACCAAAAATTTCTTCACGATTGACCCGCATGGAGTTTTTGCCTGCAATCAGCAAAGCTGGACTCATAAAATAACCCGTCGTGTCAGAGTCGAGCTGTTCACCTCCGCAAACCACTTCGCACCCTTCCTTGCGCGCCAAGGCCATGTAGTCCAAATTGGAACGAAGTTGCCCGGAACTTGCCACAGGTCCCATTTGAGTGCCTTCTTGGAGTGCATGGCCGACTTTCAATGCCGAGGTCGCTTGTGCCATTTTTTCAACAAAAGCGTCATGAATCGCCTCGTGGACTATCAGCCGAGAAGAGGCAGTGCATTTTTGGCCCGTACCGCTATAGGCTCCATTGACCGCTGCTGACACCGCGATGTCCAAATCGGCATCATCCATGATCACCAAAGGGTTTTTAGAACCCAGTTCTAACTGAAACGGCGTCAAATTCGGGGCCGCTGCCGCTGCAATCTGGCAACCAACCTCATATGAGCCAGTAAATGTTATAGCACTGACTCGTGGGTTTTCGACCAACGCTTGCCCAATCGTCGAACCACCCCCCATCACCAGGTTGAACAACCCGTTAGGAATTGATTGGCGTGAGAGGATTTCAGCGAATGCCCATGCGCTGGCCGGAGTCAAGTTGGGGGGTTTCCAGATGACGGAATTTCCAAAGGCTAAGGCGGGGGCGATTTTCCAACTCGCTGTCGCCATGGGAAAGTTCCAAGGTGAAATAACAACAACCGTTCCTCTTGGTTCTCTTCGAACATCGACTTCAATGCCTGCTCGGACAGAATCCGCGGTATCTCCCTGTTGCCGTAAAACCTCAGCAGCAAAGTAAGTAAAAAATTGTCCCGCACGGTAAACCTCCCCTTTGCCTTCAGCCAACGGCTTGCCTTCTTCACGGGAAAGTAGTTCTCCCAACTCCGCGCTGCGCGCCATCAATTCTTCGCCAATTTGCATCAACACGGATTGACGCTTTTCCAATCCGGTAGAGTTCCAAATCTGCTGTGCGTTCTGTGCTGCGTCTAATGCCTCGTTCAGTTGTTCTAAACGCGCTTGAGTATAGTGACCAATGACATCCTGTGTATCTGAGGGATTGAGGTTCTCAATCTCCGATTCACCTTCCATCCATTGGCCAGCAATGTAATTTCTGTAAAAACTTTCCATATGATTCTCATATTTTAATGAAAAATTTAAAAAGTTTTCGATGGCTTAATAACTCCCCCAACACGCATTGAGAAACTTATCTGCACATCGTTACGAAGGGAAATTACTAAAAAAATTAATTATTCCCAGCAATCCTAGATTTTATAAGGGATCAAGAAATTTCATTAGGTTATAAATTTTTTTGTATGAGCTTGTTGTAAATATGTAATTAGTTTTTTATTTGATTTCAATTGAAATAAATGGAAAGATATTTCAATTTTTTTGAAATAAGGAGACATATGGATACTACACTTTCAGCTTTGCGAGTCTTTTTGGCTGTCGCGGAAACAGGAAGCTTGCAGCAGGCAGGCAAACAGGTAGGGCGTTGCCCTTCAGCAGTTTCAATGACCCTGAAACAACTCAGCGAAGAAATCGGCGGAGATCTTTTTGTGTCCGACCGAAAAAACCAACTCACGAAGCTGGGACTTTTTTTGTTGGACTCCGCAAAATCACAAATTTTATATCATGATCGCTCCATGTCCGCAGTCCAAGCGTTTGCACAAGGCAAAATCGGAAAACTGGAAATGGCGTGTGTTCCCTCCGTGGCCTCACAGCTCTTACCGGGAGTGATCCGGGAATTCATTGCTCGCTGGCCTAGTGTCGAATTGGACATCCGTGACACCGACAGTCGAACTATTGCTCGTGCCGTAGAACAAGGGATTGTTGAAATCGGAGTGGCGGGTCATCCTCCAGAAAATAGCGAAGTGGAGTTTCAATCTTTATTCGAGGATCGATTGGTGGTGGTGGCTCCCAGGGATCATTGGCTCTCTGAACAAACTCCAATAGCGTTGTCTGCTTTGAAAGACGAACAACTGATTGCCAACGGAATCGTTGCTAATTTGGAATTCCCAGAAATACGCAGGCTCAATCAAAACTCCAAGTTGATGGTCCGAAACACCGTTTCACTCTTGGCATTGGTTCAAGCCAAAGTGGGCATCACCATCTTGCCTCAGCTTTCCGTGCCACCACAAAACTCTGAGCTGATCGCTCTACCGCTGCAAGGAGATCTTTTCAAACGTGAAGTTGGTATTTTACAGAGACACGATGTTCCGTTGTCCACTGCCGCACAAACTTTTATTCAACTCTTTCAGGAGTCCGTACACCCTCATCTGACGACAAGCGGAGAGTACTCTCTTCATGCCTTGTAAAGTCCGTAATAAATTTTTTGGTTTATCTAACGCTGATTCAAGTAACCTTTCATCTTTGGCCCCTGAAGCTCTGCCATGTTCAACAAAAAGGCGTGATTGTTGATGTTATCACATATGTTGTAACGTCAACCTTCGAGAGATTCAAAATTTGATCATACGTTCCATTGGCTCGAATTGCGGCTAATCCTTTGTTAAAGTCTTCGAGAATTATCTCGGATTAGTGAAGAACCATTGTGCTACTGGCACCATTTGCATATGGATTGGCATCAACGGCGAGTGCGAGGACTTCCTGAAAGATCTATACTGATTTCCAGTTAACGATCACGAGTTTTACATTCCCCCAACACAATGGATTCCCTCAGGAGGTCATCATGTCCAATACCAACACATCAAAAAAAGTCGCCCTGGTCACTGGAGCGTCTTCTGGAATCGGCAAAGAAATTGCCAAACGTTTGCTCAAAGATGGATTAATCGTTTATGTGGCAGCCCGACGAATTGACAAAATGAAAGACCTAGAAACACTGGGTGCCTATCCCTTGAAGATGGATATTACCAACAACGAAGAAATCCAGGACGCCGTTCAGCACATCCAAAACAATCACAATGGCGTGGACGTGTTGGTCAACAATGCGGGTTATGGAAGCTATGGTGCCATGGAAGATACTCAAATCGACGATGCCCGATATCAATTTGAAGTGAACCTGTTTGGCCTCGCCCGCTTAACCCAATTGGTGCTGCCCTCCATGCGTGCCAAAAATTCAGGGACGATCATCAATATGTCTTCAATGGGGGGAAAAGTGTATACGCCGTTGGGATCTTGGTATCATGCCACAAAGCATGCGTTGGAAGGCTGGTCGGACTGTTTGCGATTGGAACTTGCAGCCTTTAATATCGATGTAGTGATCATTGAACCGGGTGCGATTCAATCTGAGTTTGGTTTGGTAGCGCTTGGCCCCATGATGCAACGTTCCGGACAATCGGCTTATGCGGGGCTGGCCAAAAAGATGGAAGCGTTGATGAAAAAATCTTACGAACAAGGCGATTCCTCGCCACCTTCCGTAATTGCCGATGCGGTCTCCAATGCGGTGCAAGCCAAGCGTCCCAAGACTCGATACGCCGCCGGGAAATACGCCATCCCCATGATGTTAGTTCGCAAGTGGTTCGGCGACCGTGTTTTCGACAAAGCCGTGATGAGCATCTCTTAACAGCATCAATGAACATCTCTTGACACAGAAATGGTTGGAATATCGGCAGAATGGTTTTACTTGAAATAGGGGGGATATGACGCCAGCAACTCGATTCACAGTCGATGCCGGATGGCGCTTGATTTTCAAAGATCTGGGACTAACGCCTTCAGAAGTTTTAAAACGGGCTGAACTCCCTGGCGATCTGTTTTCTCGTCGGACAGCTTCATTGAGCATCGACGAGTATTTTCGGTTATGGGAAGCGTTAGCCGATTCCCTGCCGAACCCCGTATTCCCCTTGCAGTTGGGCCAAGCCATTTCTGTGGAGTCGTTCAACCCACCAATTTTTGCGGCATTTTGTAGTCCCAATTTAAACGTGTGCATGAGGCGGCTGAGCCGATTCAAACGGCTCATTGGCCCCATGATCCTCAACGTGAACGAGTACGAAACGGAAACCATCCTCGCAATCGAATGCCTTGGCACGGAGATCCCATTGCCTCCTATGTTAGTTGCCACGGAGTTTGTGTTTTTGGTTTATCTAGTTCGTCAGGCCACACGGGAGCGTATCCAACCGACTGCGGTCACCACCGAAGCCTGTCTCAACGATCCTGCCTATATCGATTTTTTTGGCGTCTCTCCTCAAGCCGGGAAATCGAACCAAATGTCTTTTGCTAAGAAAGATGCGCTGCGTCCGTTCCTCACAGAGAACGAACCGATGTGGAAGTTCTTCGAACCCGAATTGCAACAGCGTTTGGACGAACTGGACATCAACGCTAGCTTTGCAAGCCGCGTGCGCAGTGCATTACTCGAACTCCTCCCCAGCGGCCAGTGCGCGATTGAAGACATCGCTCGAAAACTGGGTGTCAGCAAACGAACGCTACAACGTCGTTTGAGTGAAGAGTCCACCACCTTTCAGAAAGAACTCAATCAAACCCGCGAAGGTTTAGCCCGCCACTATTTAACCCACTCTGACATGTCCAGTGCCGAAATTTCATTTTTAATTGGATTTGATGATCCGAATTCCTTTGTTCGCGCCTTCCACCTTTGGACCGGAACGACCCCCGAAAGTCTTAGGAAGTAAAGGCATGCATTAGATAAGAACGATAATTGATACCGGCACCGCCAAGATTCTCATTGACCCTGCTGAGGTAATTTGGAAATTTGTGTCAACCACCTCAGTATGGAGAACTCTATCTCACCTATCAATTCACCAGAGGAGCGAGATTGATTCTTTTGGAAGATAATCCCGATTGAAAGGAGCCGATACCATGACCATTCATGGAGAATGTTTTTGTGGAGAAGTGAAATACAAAATAGAAGGCCCGCTCAAAAATGCGCGGTCTTGCCATTGTTCTCGATGCCGAAAAGCCTTCAGTGCACAGGCCTCTGCTTATGCGGAAGTCAATCACGAAGAATTTCAATGGGTTTCTGGAGAAGAATTGCTCACCTATTATGTCGGCAAACATGGGGCAGGCAAGGTGTTTTGCCGCCAGTGTGGTTCCACCTTGTGTGGCGTTTATCAGGATAAGATTCACGGGGTGACCTTGGGCTGTATCAACGGGGATCCTGGTGTACAAATTGAGAAACACATCTTTGTCGGATCCAAGGCTCCATGGGAAACACTGCCCAACGATGGGGTTCCACAATACAATGAAGGGCCTCACTCCGAAAACGTTTCTATTTGATACCAACCTGGAGTTGACCAGTTGCTATCTCTTTAGGGTAGATAATGACAGGTTTGCCATTCTGAATTTGGAAGACTGGCGGAACAAGAGAGTCATTTTGGCCATTGGCTCCGAATTTAACGGGTCCCCAAAATGTAATTTCATCCATCCTTGCTAGCTCATCGCGGACCATTTTGCCTTCCGTCGTGCCAGCACGTTCAATGGCCATTTGAAATAAGGCTCCAGCGAGAGCGGCTGACGCTTCTACATAGTCGGGTGTACTGCCATATTGTTCTTGAAAGCGTTTCACAAAGTTCTCCGTTGTTCCAAAAACGTCCTCACCAGCATATTGGACTGCTGGATGCCACCAAGCCGCACTGGTAATGTTTTCAGCCAAAGCTCCAGTGGAATCAATAAATTCCTGATAAGCAGGTGCCGCGATCATGGTGACAATCGGTGCTTTAATCTCAAGTTCAGCCATTTCCTTACGTATCTTTACAAGATCAAACATATAACCAGATACAAAAATCCAATCGGGTTGAGAAGCCTTTAGCTCAAGCAGAACATCTGTATGGTCTGTCGAATCAACTGGATAGTTTCGATAGAGTACGTTGTTGATCCCATTTACTTGAGTGGATTGATTGATGGCACGTGCGATGGATTTGGGAAACAAATCTTTACGAGCGAGAATCGCGATCTTGGTTACTTGAGGTAAATTTTGCTTAACCAAGTCTGTAATCGGTTCGGTCAAGGTTTCGTTGGGGGTGAAATTACCAAATATATATTCATGCCCTCGGCTATAGACCTGTTTTGAAGAAGCCGTAACCGCGATCATCGGTATCTTATATAACTGAGCAATTGGAGAAGCTCTTCTTGCTGCGTTCGAACCGTAAGGAGCGAATAGGAGGTGTACCTTTTCTTGAATTACTAGTGTTTCAACCACCTTGCGGACTTTTTTATTATCGGATTGATAGTCCAAGTAAACGATATCTACTTTATAGTATTTTCCATTGACGTTAATTCCTCCTGAACTGTTAACCAACTTGGCCCATAAATCATAACCTCGCTGTTGTTTAGAAGATTCAATCGCCAGTGCCCCTGTGATTGGAAGGGGTGCACCAATGCGTATCGTGTCTTGAGCTTGGACATTTTCTACGAATACTGCCAGTGCCAGAATAATCCATATTCGTCCCATAAGCGTTTCTCCTATCCTTTAGTGAATCATGAATTTTCAGCCTCTGCGAGTTAGAAAACAATACCGTACCTCTCAAATTTACTAGATACGAATCGACAAGTAATCTAGTAATTACACCCTGACTTTTTCCCCATTTTTTTCCCCATTTTTTCCCCCACTCCGCTCCCCTTATTGACTCCATTGAATCTATTGAACACCTGCATGCACTATCAAATGTCTTTCATTCTTCTAGTTAACCTCCTGATATCTCTAGGTTCTATAGAACGATTTGTCGCTTGATCTCCTCTGGCAAGCTTCTTGAGACATATAAGAGAGCAATACCACAAAAGATTCTAGTCAATCATAACCCGCTCCAATTAACCTCACAGGGATGAACAATGATGAAACGGAAATTCACTACAGTTGTCTTGGCCGGATTGGGTCTGTCGATACTGATGGCGGGATGTCGCAATGTGCAGCCGATTCAGCGGCAGTATCATGCGCATCGATTCATGGCATTGAGTCCAGACCCGATTCAGGAAGGTTTTGAAGACAAAGTCTTTGAGTCCAGGGAAGCGGCTGCCGGAGGCAAGGGGGCTACGGCCGGTGGAGGTTGCGGATGCAACTGAAAAACTGGGCCACCACCGCCGGTGTGGTGGGATGCTTGGCCGCGGCCAGTCCTAGCATGGCTCAAGATCAACCCGATTCCTTACAAGCCCATTATTTCATGTGGAATCAATCCGGAGGGGAAGGATTGCAGACATTCAACGGCACCGAAGATGAAACCATCATCGAGCCAGTGGGAGTCTTGGATCTAAACTTGGGCAAACGTTGGTTTTTGAATGCCAAATTGGATGTCGATATGGTGTCTTCCGCCAGTGGTCAGGCTCCTGAGATCCACGCGGCCAGCGGTTCCAGCGGCAACGATACTCGGAATCAATACGACGTGAGTGTCTCTTACACCCCGACAAGTGATCTCACGGGAGATCGAACCACGCTCAGCGCCGGATTGTCGCAGAGTCGAGAATATCACTACAAATCGGATGGGATGAGTTTTGGCGTGTCACAAGAGTTTTTGGACCGAAACTTCGTGTTGGCCATTGCCTACAATCAATTGGATGATACGGTCAAAAACTATCGAATCACTGAAGAGGCGGTTTCTGGAACAGAGGAAAAAAAGACACAAAATTTTGCCGTTTCAGCCACCCAATTGCTAACGCGGAAATCGTTGATCAATGTGTCCTTACACTTGACGCAACAACGGGGATACTTGGCCCGCTCGTTAAATTCGGTGGGCATCCGCGATGGCACTCGACAACAAGAACGTCTGCCGGATGCACGGGACCGCATTGCGTTGCGCGTGCAATATAATCAGTTTTTGGGAAGCCGCAGCGCGTACCACCTGATTTACCGTTACTATCAAGACACCTTTGACGTCCAAGCCCATACGGTACAAGGACGCATTTATCATGAACTTCCCTACGATTTGGAAATCAGTGGCAACCTCCGTTATCACACCCAAACCGGTGTGAAGTATTGGGCACGCGAATTCAGCGGAAATGAAGAATTCGTTACCAGTGACAGTGACCTGGAAGCCTTTGATAGCCTCTATGGCTCCTTCACTTTGACCTGGAAACCAACACTCCCGTTGCCTCCTCCGGTGTCCTGGTGGGTGATGGAATCGGACTTACGAGTCCAATTCTTATTCGGACAATATCGCCGTACTAACGGCCTCCAAGGCACACTCACCGGTTTGAGTGTGATCGGAACCTTTTAACGAATCAACGGAGATGATGATGATCAAACCGAGTTGGATCAATCAATTGTTTTTTATCATGCTGGCTTTCTGGATGGGGCCCGGCCAAGTTTTGGCAACCGCATCACCTATTCCGGTTTCTTTACCCGTCACCACGATGGAGGGGGAGGCATGGCCCTCCGACACCCTGGCAGGGAAGCCGCTGATGGTGGTGTTCTGGGCCAACTGGTGTCTCCCCTGTCGGAAGGAGGTCAAGCAGATCAATGCCTTACGCGAGCAGTTTCCAGAAACTGTGAATGTGCTGGGAATCAATGAGGATGAAGAGTTGTCTCAGGGGATGGGATTCATTCGGAGATACGGGCCTCAATACCCCAGCATCCGTGATCAAGATTTCGAGCTGGCCTCGAAAATGAAAGTGTTCAGTTTGCCCCATGTTCTTATTTTTTCACCCGAAGGGAAAGAGGTGTATCGCAGTGTAGAGCCACCTTCCCCCCAACAACTGTCCCAACTGATCCAGGAGGAATCATGATTCACTTCTCAACGGTTCGCATGACCAGCCCTTTGGACGTTCAAATCGTCGAAAAAAACGAAAGCAAAACCGTACGTAAACGAGCCAAACGAGCATTTTGGGAAGCGTTGGCTGAGGTGGACCGATTGACCGAACTGCTTTCAGAATATCGAGAGCACAGTGAGATCAGTCGGGTCAACCAACAGGCCGGTCAACAAGCGGTGGCTGTGAGTCCTGAGACCGCACAAGTGCTCCGGCTCGCCTTGGCCATTGCCCACTCGACGAACGGAGCCTTTGATCCCACGTTTCGCCCGTTGCTGGATTTGTGGGACTACAACCAAGAACATATTACCAAACCTTCCGAGGCATCGATTGCCGAAGCATTGCAAAAGGTCGATTTTCGACAGGTGGCGTTTGATCCGTGTTCCCATCAAGTTCGGTTGGGCAAGCCGGGTATGCGGCTGGGACTCGGCGGTGTTGCAAAAGGATTCATCGTGCAATCGATGGTGAAAGTGTTTCAACTGCATGGTTTCCACAATTTCTTAGTCAATGCCGGAGGCGACATTTATGCCAGCGGCACCATCCACGGAAAGAGTTGGAATATTGGTGTGCCCGATCCCAAACAACCGGGTCAAATGGCGTTCACCGTCCCGGTACAAAACGCCGCGTTTTGCACCAGTGCGTGTTATGAACGCTATGTGATGATTGAAGGGAAACGATACGGCCACATCCTCAATCCCAAAAGCGGCTATCCCGTGGAATACACCCAAGGCGTGACGGTGATTGCCAATCAAATGGCTTATGCGGATGCAATCGCCACGACCATTTTTATCCTGGGTCCCCAACACGGATTGCAATTTGCCAATCAATTGCGCGGCACGGAAGCCATCCTTTTCGATGGCAACGGAGAACTCCACATGACTGACGGCTTAACGCAACAAAAGGTGGCTCGTGAGTTCAATCACAGTTTCTCCTTCGGTTCCCTTCCCAAAAGCCTTCAGGTACCAACCTCACCCCTCGGAATCTAGAATTCATCCAACTCCAGCTTTTGGTGAAGTCTCTTATTAAGATCGTAGCCGACTTGATCCCAAAGTCGGCAAGTCTGCTTAAAGGGATCCGTTTTCTGAACCGAGGGAGAGGAACAATTCTTGTTGTAAGGAGGATACCTGATCAAATGAATAAACGTAGGTGGCATCCTGAAGCCCCTTACGATTCCCTTGTTGGGCAAAGTGTCGATTCCCACAAACGAAAAAATAATCTGTGATCAGTCTCGCCAACACGTTGAAACTGTTACCGACGGGTTGATATTCCTCAAGAATTTTGACAGTGTTCTCCAACCCAAAAAACTCTGCAACAATGAGAATGTAAAGGGTCGGTGATATGACATCTTGAGTGGGTATCCCCGCTGCAAAAAGAATTCCTTCGTTCCTATTCGTACCAAACGTGATTGGCGTCTGGATCTTCCCTCTTTCTGCAGCCAATAGAGGCTGCTCAACAACAAACTCCTTATCAATATTAGGGGACCAAGCCAAAACGCCACTCATTCTGTGTGCAAAGACCGGATAAAGCGCTTCAATAGGTTGCTGTACTTGTTGAATCGCTTTCACCGACTTTGACCGCAGACAATCGATATCGGTGCATTGAAGTCTTTCTGCAAAATAATCTCCAATGGCCTTGGCTTGACGCAGACTTTTGTACGGCAGAGAAAGAGGATTGCTTTCCATGAGAGCCTGCTTGAACAAGCCCGTGCTGGAAGGCACTGAAACCGCATGAAGCCCTACAGACATTGCTCCTGCACTTTCACCGTAAAGCAAAACGTTGGTGCGATCCCCTCCAAAGACCTCGATGTTGGCTTGGACCCAACGTAAGGCCTCTTGCTGATCCATTAAACCGTAGTTTCCTCTCAGATCGCGGTAGGCCAAAAACCCTAAGGCCCCCAATCGATAATTGATGGTGACAACAATGACATCGTGATTTTCTGAGAGATACGTTCCGTCGTACAAAGAGACCTCAGAAGCTCCGGCAACGAAAGAACCTCCATATAAAAAGACCATCACTGGCAGTTTGGAATCTAGAGTGGCATTCGACGGTGTCCAAATATTCAGATTCAAACAGTTTTCGCTGACCTTGATGTGATGTGTGTTCCCTGGTCCTAACTGAGGACATGCATCGCCGAACTTCGTGGCATCAAAAGGATCGCTTGGCAACTGCTTGATAGGAACTGGCGGTTTCCAACGGTTTTCCTGCGCAGTAGATTCCGCAAACGGGATACCTTTATAGATATGCACCGATCCTGATTCCACTCCACAAATCACTCCACTTTCGATTTTCAGTTCAGGCCCGCTAGAACAATGCTGAGCAGCGGCCGGTGAACCATTAAGGTTAAGGCTATACTGAGAAAGCACAATAACGTGTAAATATATGATTTAATCATTTTCCTTCCTGTTAATATTTTATTAAATCAAAATAATTTCCCTTCAATAGCTGGATGCTGAAATCTCATCTCAATCTGCAGAACCCAGCTGAGATCAATTTAATTTTTCTAATTCTAAAAAAATATTACACGATATAACACCACTGCTTCTTAAAAATTGAAAACCTTTCGGGACTCCGTTTTGTCACTTGTAACTCCCATGATTCATGTATCGCCCTCTTTTCTTGCAAAATCTATTTTTTCAAATGCAATTGTCGATTATAGAGACGGCTCATATAATTCATCTCCGCCATCCTTTGCCTCGCATGCAATCGGCGTAAGTCGAGCTATTTTTTAAGTTCTCTTGGCCACCAGAAGCTTGCCCTGCCATGGCTTTACACTGGCTCCTGTCACGGTAGTAAGCGTTGCTACCCACTTTTTTGTAGGGGTGTTTCCAACTACTGCACCCGAACAGAGTGAGTGACATCATGATTAGGATCGATAATTTAATTGGATTCATACTTCCTTTTTAATGATTGAGTTCAAGATCAATGACGATGTTCTCCAACTGCTTATTTAATAACAGTAGATCCAATATTGCCAAGTTGTGTTGCAAATTTCAATGAATTCATTCCCTCACAAATCCCCTCTTCTTTGCTCGATAGAGAGACAACATCTAGGGACAAATCCCGGGAAAACCCAAGATGTGACGACAATCCACACAAACCTGAATGTGTTGTTCTGCTTCTAAGCACATATGACAGCCAAATGCCCCTCTTGCATCTGCGGATCGCGTCTTAGTGTAATATCGACATGGGTGCCCAGCTTGCGGGAATAGCTCACGAGCCGATCCAAGGTAAAGCGGTCAAATTGGCCACGGCGGATATTAGAGATTTCGGTCTGTTGGGTGCCGAGAAATTCGGCGGCCTGTTTTTGATTCCAACCTTTTTCCTGAATGATTGCGATAATCTCGGCAGCAATGGTGGCCTTTGCCTCCCATTCTTCGGGTTTTTCAAAACCAAGATCACGATACACACTGCCTTTGCTAGGGGTCATTTTCAGGCTCATTGTTTGGTTCTCCTTAGTTCCTGTTCCAATTCTTTCAACCGCTTCTCGATGATTCGTAGATCGGGTTTCGGAGTAGCAATGCCTGTGGTCGATTTCTTCTGAAAGACATGCAGAACATAAATATGCTCTCCCAAATTGACCACATACGCCGCACGATAGGCGTTCTTCTCGTAGCGGCTTCTGACTTCCCGCACAGTATGCTTGAACCCTTTGAGAGGTTTAATGTCCGCATTCGGTACTTGGGTTTCCTCACACCAGAGCGCGAAACCAATTTCTTTCCGTACCTTGTCTGGGAAGCTTGCCAAAACCTCCCGCGTATCTGCGAGCCAAACGAGTTCTTTCATAAGTTAATATTACAAAATTGTTATAATGCATGTCAATAGGTGGTTTTTCACATTGGAGTATATTCCGTTTGTGTGGCTCAAATGTATATTAATTTATCCAAATTTTAATCCATTTGGCTAAAGTGCCATAGTTCACCCCAAAGGTGCGGGTGATGCCTCGCATACTCATACGTTCGTCATAAGCTTTAAACATCTGCTCAATCATACTTTTGGTCCAAAAGCGAAGAGAAAGCTTTTTAGGATCATTGTCTTGTTGCTTTGTACTTCCATCTCTGAATGTTCGGATTTTTGCCCCAGAATGACAGGCCACACAAAGATTCCATCAATCAAAGCATGAAAATAACTAGAAATCTGATTTGCGGAGTAGGTTGTTGATAAAATTTTAGCATTTTGACACTGGATCACCCATTCTTCAAAATTCCTTTGGTTCTCTCCTAGCTTCTTTAAAAACTCTGAATCCACATTCCTTTGTTTGATTTGCTCGCTTGCCAACATTTTTGCAATTTTAAGAAATTGAGAATCTCGGCAAAGACCAATTTTTATATCCAACACCGTGGCAAACATCTCAGAAAGTGAGCGCTTTTCGTCAAAGGGGTAGGTGAGTACTTTATTCATTTTTTGAAATCGATGACCTAACAACGCATTAAAAAGATCCTCTTTTGAAGGATAGTACTTATAGAGCGTTCTTTTGGACACTTCCGCATGCTTCGCAATGGTTTCCATCCGGGTCCCTTCCAATCCTTTCACAAGAAATTCCGTTTCCGCTGCTTCTAGAATTGCTAGGTCCTTGTTTTCTTTTTTATTCATACAACCTATTGAAATTATATCTTTTTCATAAAAAGTAAACGATATCGTTTATTTTAATATTGACGGCTTCACATTTTCATTTTACCTTAAAGGAAACGGTGCCGTTTACCAAAAAAATTCAACCTCAATCCCATAAGATCGATTCAATCCAATAAGGTAGAACGCCATGAAAACTATATTCATCACAGGTGCAAGTAGCGGAATCGGCAAGTCCTCTGCTCAATTATTTCAATCCAAGGGCTGGAACGTTATTGCAACGATGAGAAACCCGGAGGATGGCAAATTATTCGCCAACTTGGATTCTGTCCTTGTAGAACGCTTAGATGTACTTGATTCCCAATCAATACAGCTAGCTGTCGAAGCTGGAGTTAAACAATTTGGGAAAATTGATGTTCTGTTAAACAACGCAGGTTATGGAACCTGTGGTCCTTTAGAAGCAGCTACCAGTGATATCATAAAACGTCAATTTGACGTGAATGTGATCGGGCTTTTAGAAGTGACCAAAGCCATTTTACCTCATTTTAGAAAGCAACAAAGTGGTATTCTGATCAATGTCTCTTCGGTAGGAGGAAAAGTGAGTTTTCCACTTGGATCACTTTACAATGGAACCAAATTTGCGATTGAAGGCATTTCAGAATCTTTACAACACGAACTTTCTCTCATTGGCTGTAAAGTGAAGGTTATAGAACCAGGAGTAGTGGCAACTGACTTTGCAGGGAGATCGTTTACTTTTTATAACAATGAAAATTTAACAGAGTATCAAAGATTACTTCCGCTCATTTTTAAATTTTTTGAAGAATCGGGACGCAAAGCCTTACTCCCTGATCAAGTTGCCGCATTAATATACACTGCTGCCACCGATGGGAGTGATCAACTGAGATATGTGATTGGTAACGATGCCCAAGACTTGATTGGGCAAAGGCAAACACTCAGTGATGGTGAGTTCACCAAAACGATAAAAAATAAGTTTGGAATAGTACCTTAACAATTCTGCTTTTTACCGAGTTTTCAACCTCATTGCAGGCATCACCAATGGAGAACCGACGATGAATGATACCCGCCAAACATCCAATCCAACTGCTATTATCCTTCAATTTTTCCAAGTAGTGGACCAAAGACCTTTGGATAAAGAACAAATAAGCCAATTCATTCCCGCTCATTTTATTGACCACGATCGTCCAGCCCAAGTCCCAGAAGGAGTATCAGACTACGTGGCAACGCTGGATTTCTTTGCTTCTCTCGCTGAGGCCTTCCCAGATGGTCAACACGAGATTGAATTCACTGAGGTTTTACCAAATGATAGAATTCTTGTGAGATGGAATTTTACAGGAACACACAAGGCAGCCCTATTTGGAATACCTCCCAAGGGGAACCCAGTGAACATTCATGGATTTGATGTTTTTAAACTCAACGAGGGGCAACTTGCAGAACAGTGGCACATCGAAGAAATTGCCAACCTGTTTCAACAAATCAATGCTTAACAGCGAGTCACCAAAATCTATGGACAAAACGATTCGACCTGGTGGGCTTCCCGAATCGCTCCGGCGAAAGGATATTGTTCCGAATCATTGAAGTAGTAATAAATCAGCCCATTCGGCATCATCAACACACGGATACCACTGACTCCGCTCATGGCAACCACCCAAGCATCACAGGAAAGATCCGCTTCTAGGCGGCGCACGGGATAGGCCCACGCAGCATTGTTGTACCACCAACCGTAAAACTTCATATCCACCCCTCGATCCTTTGGGTTTTGCTGCATGGTATCCGACAGAACCTGAGGATGAAGCACTTGTTTGCCTCCAATTTTTCCTCCGTCTGTTAGCAACAGTTTAGCCAGTTTGACAATCGCATCTTTCGTCCACCACTGGCCATATCCTCCAATCGGCATCCCATTGTTGATCTGTCCGTTTTCATGAGTTCTTGCAGAAAATAAAGCATCGGGTGGAAGCTTGGCAGGACGATACACTTTTTCCAGGACATAGTTAAAAATGTCCGTAACGGGAGCCTGCTTCGATTTCAAGTATTCTGTAAGAGCGGTTACCAAAATATAGGTATCGGCAGTTTGGTAAACAAACACCGATCCTGGTGTGCTCTTGTGAGGCCAACTGAGGGCACTCGCGAGTTTTTGATCATGGGTGGAATCCTCATAAAAATTTCCTGGCGGTCTATCTGCCATCGGAATTTCCATATCGTAGTTGCCACTGCTCATATCCACGACGTGATTGAAGGTGACCTGGCTCCAGTCTCCCGGCGAGTTTTTGGTTTCTGGGAGATAATCTCCAATTTTTTGTTCTAAGACAGAAAGCCCATAGTCTTGGGCAAGTGCCATCAATGCCACTCCCGGAAATGCTGTTTTTGCAGTCGAAAAAGAAGTCAGCATCATTGAATCGCAAAAGGCATATTTTCCATAGCGGGTTCCACAATGATCAGTGTAATGCACTCCTCGATAATAGATCCCCTGCGTTGACAGATGTTCCAAAGGTTGACCTTCACTGAAGGCTTCTAAGTTGGCCTTGGGGAAATCTTTCGCAAAATCGGCATAAGGTTTTACAGGCAGACGATTGGCCAACTCCTGTTTGTAATTTGCCTTTAGCATTTTGGCATCTGCAATTTGTTGAGGATGATAACTGGCTGATAACCTTCCCCACAGATCAAACTTCCAAAAATGACATGTTTCCTGGGTGACTTGATACTGAACCTGAGATACCTCTTGATCGTTATACAAAAAAGTCATCACTCCATTGTGAGCACATTTTACGGATCGAGAGACCAATGCAAAAGGGAATGCGGCCCGTGAGTACCCACGATCATTTTTATTTGACCAGACTCGACCGGGACCAATAAAGTAATCCCAAAGTGGGTGCGTGGTAGAAATCAAGCCTCTTCGGACCGGAATCAGATGCGAACCATCTTGAATGAATTCGAAGTCAAAACCGGGCAAAGGATGAAAGTTTCCGAAAGGGTCGTCTGGTAGATATTTATGCCAGACTTCCATTCCACTATTTGTGGTGGACGCGATATCAATTTTCAACCTGCCTTGAAAACGATGCAGAGCGCCCTCCGCATCGTGTGGCCGAGCAAAAGCACTATCGTCCACCGGAGATTGAAGAGAAGAACTGCCCATCAAATCAGCATAGGTGATCGTTTGGGATAACACTGGCGATAGCGGGGTCATCAAAAAAAGAACCACTAACATTGGAAAATAAATTTTCATCGTGACCTCAGGGTAAAAGAATAATTCGATTCCATTGACGGTAATCAGTAAGCTAAAAGAGAACTGTCTCGTTACACTTCATCTCAATGTATCAAAAATATTCAAATTCCTAATAGAATTATTGGAGGCCGAGTATGAACCTACTCATTTTAGGTGGAACACTTTTTGTTGGCAGACAGCTGGTGAAGGCTGCTTTAGCAGATGGACATTCGGTAACCATTTTCCATCGCGGAAAACTCAACACCGAACCTGTCGAAGGGGTTCATCAGATTATTGGGGATCGAGAAGCCGATCTCGACAAATTGGGAACGACTCAATGGGATGTCGTCTTTGATACGTGTTGTTACATACCACGAGTCCTCCGATCTTCATTAAAGGCACTCAAACACAAAACCGATCTGTATGTCCTGATATCGACGGTCAGCGTTTACAATACCGAAGGAAGTCAAACCTTAAATGAGGATTCCGAAAAACTCCCCTTAATCGATGAAAACCCCGAGGATCAAAACATAGAAACCAAAGGGTATGGTTCAAACAAACTTGCTTGTGAAATACTACTTCGGGAAACGATGCCAAATAGTCATTTGATTCTACGACCGGGTGTTATTACGGGACCCTATGACATAACTCGTCGAATCACCTATTGGTTAGAGCGATTTCAACATGGTGGCAAAGTCGTCAGTATTCGTAATCCCAATACCCCCGTACAATGGATCGATGTACGAGACCTATGCGAATGGGCGGTCAGAATGGCAAAAAACAGAATGGGCGGCACCTACAACACAGTAGGCCCCGATCAACCTTTCACCTCCGGCGATCTTTATCGCGTTTGTGAAGAGATTATCGGCGTTGATGTAGAAATGGTTTATTTGCCTATGGACTTTGTAATGACTCTCTCCAAGTGGCATTTTCCACCAGGAGGATTGGGATTGTGTTTCCCGAATTGGGAATCCTTTCATAAAGTGAGCAATCAGAAGGCTTTAAATCAGGGGTTTACTTTAAGAGATCCGAAAACCACTTTTTTAGATACGTATGAGTGGTCGAAGCAGTGGAACCATGATTATTATCATCAGGTGGCAGGCAGACATGCTTCTCATGGAAACATGGAGGAACAGAAGGCTATGGAGAAAGAAATACTCAATTCGTATGAAGAATGGTTAAAGAAAGATCCCGAGAATCGCAAGGGTTGAACCGTATCTTTACCGAAACCTAATTGAGGTGTCTCAGAGTTATTTGTTTTCAACCTAAAATATCTGCCAAAGCAATCTCATTGAACCACTGATGAATCCTTTTTCTTTCGTCATGTGTGAGATCATTTTGGATTCTTTGAACAATCATCTGCCGGGATTGTTCGACGTAAGGACGTGCGAGATAACTGACTTGTTCCCCATACATTTCAATCACAAACGCTTTCTGTTTGTTGGCTAGTGCAACCTGATTTTCTATTACAAAAGGTAGATAGGTGGAAGCGATCTCTTTTAAAATAAATTGAGCAAATGGGGTGGATTCGGGAAAGGCCGCTAGCTCACCAGTACCATCCCATTGTTCTGCTCGCATTTCACACCATTTGATAGTTTGGGGATAATCCGAATGAATCGCCTTTTTCGGCGCAGGATCGTAATTGAAGTGGGCTTGGAGTCCTGCTAGAAAAATACAGTCGACGGCAGTAGGGCGATTCCCAAGAAGGTACTTGGTTTCTTGCAATTGACTTTCGGCTGCATTGAGAATTCGCTTGTATTCATTTTCAACTTCTTTTTTTTGTATCTCAGAAGATACGCCAGTCGCTCGACAGACGCGTACTCCCCAAGAAGCAATTTGTTGAGCATATTCAACATTTCCGTGAGCCGCATCTAAAGACAACAGTTCGTGATTTTCTTCATAGTTCCAACGCCAGTGGACTGCGGTTCTTGCAATCCATTCATCAAAGTAGTCTTCTATTAGGTGCACAAGCACTCCAAGGTCTCCCTCAGGAAACATGTATTTTCCCGGAAATCTCTTATCCAACATCATCATGATCGGAGTTGTGTCGGCGATCATCCAATTCTCTGGCGTATGCAAAACGGGAACTTGATGAGTGCCTGCCCTCGTTTGTATCTCACGCCCATTTTCCTGTGATTTTCGTCGGAATTCATAGGAAGCCCCATAAAATTTCAAAGCAGCCTCCAATTTGCGGGTAAAATAACTTCTTTTCCAACCATACAAGGTATATTTTCCCGCCTCTGGCTGCTCGATCTGATTCTTCTCATCACTTTTTTTGGGTATAAACATGTTTGCCTCCGATTATGGTACCGGGTCGAATTATCGAAAGATCTCTTTAAGATCGTCGAGCGTCTCTTCAACCTCGATATTTTTTGAGTTCCTCCTCAAGGGTTTCGAGAACATGAATGACACGTTGGTCATCGGATTCGGTTTGTTTGAGTAACATTTTGGCACGACTGAGGTTATCAACCACCCATCCACGGGGAACTTTCAACCGAATCACTTTGGCCACAGTGTCGATGAAGTAACGTAGTGTATTGACGTATTCCAGCAACATGGTGAGTTCTTGGCTTCCGCCTTTGTAGTAGCCTCCAGCGTTTTTCACGGCTTGTTCGTAGTAGTGGAAAGCTTCTTTGAACAACCGTTGGATCTCTTTTTTATCCTCAGCGGTATTTTCCCCTTCTTGATAACGGCACAAACCGAGTATCAAGGCACTCATGTTCAGGCGTCCTTTTAAAAAGTATCCAAGCGATTTCCGTTTATCTACTTTGATGAGAAGTTCCGAAAGTTCATCTGCGGCTGAAGACAATAACGTGTGGTATCGCAATCGATGCACAATCGGTGGGATATTGCTGTAGACGTTTTGTTTTGCGTCATTCTTATTGAGCAACACATCCTTTAGGTTGGGGACCTTATAGATTCCGGTAAAAGCGGCCTTTCCTCCGTCTGCACCTTTCATCACATGATTGAGATACCGGTTGATCAATTGCACAGCACGATCCAAAAACGGCTTCACAACTTCTACATTGTATTTGGGAGCCGGATTTTTATTCGATTTTTCATGCTGCGTTGCTTGCATGGTCCACATTCGCTCGCTGTGTCGGCACTTGCCCTGCAACTGTTTCAAGTATGTGGTTTGCGCCGATAAGGCAACCTGAACTCCCTCCACGGAGTATTTATTAAATAGATTGGCCACTGTCACTTGAAGCAATAATTCGCGATAGGCTTCTACGGGCAATTCTTGTTCTTTCCTCACCACAAAATCCACCAATTGCACTCGTGTTTTATAGTCCAAAGGATCTTTCTTCAGCGCTTGCACCATCTTAGTCACAGGAACAGCGGAACAATATTCAGCGATCACCTCGCCACTCACCTTTTTGGGCATTGCATTCGACCCTAAGTAGGTCATGGCCTTCTGCATCGTGGTGCGATCCGTCCATTCCAAAATTTCTTTTTTGCGCTTCTTCAATTCGCCGTCCCAATGATCCACCAGCCCTGGCAAATGCGAGATGTCCAACTCATCCACTTCGAGATGGCTCAAGCCTTTCTTAGGATTGACTTGCGACCAATCACGAGCCACATATTCCAAGGGATAATTTTCCGATTCTTTACTGTTCTTTGTTTCCTTTGCCATGCAACTGCGCTCCTAGTTGTTTGAGTTCCGTAATGTTTTGAGCCACACACACATATCCTCCGATTTTGCCTTCATCGTCTGTCATCGTGGCTCCAGAAAACAAGACCGGGATCGGCTGCCCGTCCTTAGTGCGATAGGCGATTTCTAAGTTATTGATGAATCCAATGAAACTGAGTGAGTCCACAGCGTCGTCCGAATTGGCTTCTTGGAACAACACTTCTTTTTCTATGATCAGATCAAAGGGCTGACCGAGCAACTCATCGGCGTGATAGCCCAATTGATAACACGTGGTTTGATTGACTTCGCGAATGATGCCGTCTGCTGTGAGAACAACCAAACTGTTGTTCATTGAGTTCACAATGCTTTCAAAGTAGTTTTTTGAAACGGTGGTTTTGCTGAGGTCTTCCACCATTTGATTGAAACTGGCAGCCAGTTCTCCCACTTCGTCGCTCGATTGGACGTCCACGCGAGTGTCAAACTTGGTTTTGGCGATTTCTGCGGTGGCTTTAGTCAGTCGCATGATGGGAGAGGATAAAGTTCGAGCAATCAACAATCCCAAAAAAATTGAACCCACGAACGTTGCAGCTGCCGTGGTCAGGAAAGCTTTGATGGCATCTTCAATCGTTTCTTCCAATTCCTCATGCAGTTCGTCGGCTTCTTCTTTTTCATGCTCAAGCGTATGATCGAGAGATTCCAAGAAGGCTGTGACCCGTTGTTCCATCACTTCTTCAGCTTCGAACATCGCTTCCCCGGTGACACCCTGTTGTTTCATTTTAATAAACTGATCTCGTTGCTGTAAAAGTTCGTTTCCCAGTCTCCGGATTTCCACAAGAAAGTCGTCGTACTCTGGGGCATGTTCAGCGGCTAATTCTTCAAATCGTTGCAAGGCCTTCTCATAAGGTTCGATGCCCAATTCCTCCAATTCTTCTTCTAAGACTTCCTGCTGTCTCTCAGCATCGACTAAGCCAGGAGGTAGGTTGCGAATCTCTGTAGCAATCAATCCGTAATTCATGGCAGCATTTGTCACCTGCAACCCTCGAACTTGCAGTTGTTCCAATGCCTCGATCACCGGCAGCATCTCATAAGAAACCTCATCGAATTTTTCTTCGATGGCTTCCATCAGCACCGAGGCAACCACCCCCACAATGCCGACTAGCAAGGCCACAGCCACATAGCCTAGCGTGATTTTATTTCGAATCTTCATAACTCCTCATTGAAATGTCATCTTGATTACATGAACAATATTGTTAGAGATGTTAAATTTCATTTCTAACGCTAAGTTTCACTGCCAACTTTAGCCATAAAATCATCAAAAAGAATGACGCAAAACAAATACCATCCACATTTATTCGCTCAAACGGTATTTTTCGATACGGTAACGCAAGATGTCTCGATTGCTGTTGAGCAATCGAGCCGCTCCAGTCACGTTGCCTTTGGTGCGTTGCAAGGCCTGTTCAATCACAATCTTCTCTACTTGGTCAAAGGGAATCCCTTCTCGCGGAATAGACTGCGGCCATCCCGTTAAATGATCCTGATCGATAGCGTATTTTTCCAAATAATAACGTAAGGTTTCCCGACTCACGTGTAAAAGCTTTGCCGCCTCTGCCACATTGTGGTTCGTTTGCAACACGGCCTGTTCCAAGATGCGGGTTTCTAGGGTAGCTAGATCCAAACCTTCGGGAGGCAATTGTAAAAACGGTGTCTCATTCACCAATTCAGGAGAAGGATTTATCGAAGAAGACTTTGCCGAAGCAGCGGCATCGGAACGCGAATCACTGATTGAGGTGCCTCCTTGAGCCTTAGCCTTAGCAGTAGGCAGTCCTTCAGTAAGCTGGAACAGGTAGTCGAATCGAAGTTCACGTCCATTGTATAGCAGCACACTTCGCTCGATTTCGTTGCTCAATTCCCGAATATTTCCGGGCCACGAGTACTGTTCCAACTCTTCTAAGTTTCGATCACTGAGAAACGCTCCTTCGCACTTGTATTTGGTTTTGGCTTTTTGCAGAAAAAACTGAGCTAAGGGGCGGATGTCTTCTAGTCGCTCGCTCAATGCAGGAATCCGCAGATGGATCAATGCGAGACGATGATACAAGTCTTCCCGAAAATGGCCTTCCTGAAAGGCTGTTTGTAAATCGAGGTTGGTGGCAGCGATCAAACGAACATTGACTGTGATTTCTTGATTGCCTCCCACGCGACGAATTTTTTTATTCTCGATGGCAAGCAGCAACTTGGCTTGGATCGAAAGTGGAGCGTGCCCCACCTCATCCAAAAATAGAGTCCCTCCATGAGCTAATTCGAATAAACCGATCCGCTTGCCCGCGGCTCCAGTGAACGCCCCTTTTTCGTGTCCGAACAGTTCCGACTCAAACATCGATTCCGTGACGGCGGTGCAATTCAGTTCAATAAAAGGCCCTTCTGCACGGGGAGATTGCTGGTGCAAACGACGGGCTAACGCACTTTTGCCAGTTCCGGTAGGGCCAGTGATCAACAAAGACGGGGTCTCTCCAGTCTGCTCTTCCACTTGAATCAACCGTTGCATGACCGACTCGATCTCTTGCGAGGACATTGAGCTGCCCGTCAAATAGTTATCATTCGGCATGGTTTGCTGTTTTTGGCGATGGTAATGAATTTCCTCACGCAATTCTTGGGTTTCCAACGCCTTGCGGATGGCAAATTCCAACTCAGTCAAATCCAAGGGCTTCGTGATGTAATCCGAAGCACCATGCCGAATCGCTTCGACTGCATTCCGAATACTGCTATGAGCGGTAATCATGATCACGGGCATTTCCATTTTTTTTTCTCGAATCCATTGCAACAATTCCATGCCACTTTTGCCAGGAAGCCGAATATCGCTCACCACCATATCCACCTCGTCGGTTTCCAGGCTCGCTTGTGCACTTTCCGCATCGGTGAACAGGGTGCAATCGTGATAATGCGATAAAAAACGTTGAATGCTCTTGCCAAGGAGTTTTTCGTCCTCAACAATCATGATCTTGTGGCGTCTCATGGTGTCTCCTTGGTTGCCGGTCAACAAGTCAGAGGACCTGAATCACCCGGAAATACAGGCTGATATCGATTTGAGTCTTAAAAATATCTGTTGCTTTTAAATGAAAATCTGCCAATGTTCTCGCTTCCCGATAATGTTATTAGAATTCCTTCCTGGCTTTTCCCCTTTCAGTACTTTCGAGTCTAAGCACTCCTATTACTCTGGTTAAAGCACTCCAAGAAAGCATTCTTAACCAGCATTATCTTTTCAAGTAACCAAACTAGTAGGAGATCTTATGTCTCAAGGTACCGTTAAGTGGTTTAACTCCCAAAAGGGATATGGTTTTATTTCTCAACCCGGTGGTGATGATCTGTTTGTCCATCACTCCGAAGTGCAAGGAGGATACTTGCAAGAAGGTGAAACCGTGAAATACGAAGTTGGACAAGGAAAAAAAGGCCCTTGTGCAGTAAACGTACAACAAGCGTAATCCCCCACGATTAGATATCCTTAGGTCGGTTGTCTGAGGCCCATGGATGGTGCCTTGCGTGACCTGAGGATCCTCTCTCATTCCCTTTCAAGTCCTCTCACAACTCAGCCTGCTGTGCTGTCTGAATATCACTTGCTGCCTTGGGAAGCACAGGGTGCTTCGGAAAAATGATCTGCACCGTCGTTCCCATATTTTCCTGACTTTCAATCGTGACTTGGCCTAAATGCAATTCTATAATTTTTTTACAAAGCGCGAGTCCCAACCCCACCCCTTGGCTGCGGGTAGTAAAAAAACAATCAAACACATACGGAAGAATATCAGGAGCTATGCCGCGACCTTGATCAACGATGGTCAACACTTGCTGCTCTTCGGAGGAAGTCAAGTGGCAGTTGATCGTGTGTCCTGGTGAAGAAGCGTCCATCGCATTGCTCAAAACAATCAACACGGCTTCTTCTACCAAGGAGGCATCGATGGGAAGACTGGCCACTTCTTCGGGCAGTTCCATTTCCACCGTGATCGCCTCTTCTTTGGCTTTCCATTGTAAGGTACGGACCGCGTTTCTGAGAATATCGGTGAGTTGATAATACTGTCGATTCAGCTCAAAGGGGCGGATGAAATTCAACAAATCATTCAGACGCTTGGTCAGACGATCCACTTCTTCCAAGATGTCTTCCGTGATCTCTAGCCGCTCTTCAGAAGGTAGGGTTCGTGCCCCCAGCAGTTGAACTGCGGATCGTACGCTGGATATGGGATTTTTTAGGCCATGCGCGACCGCGCCGCACACTTCGCCAATCGCAGACAATCGTTCTTTTTGCAACAACTCCCGCTGCATTTCTTTCAGTTGGATGTTGATTCCCTGAAGCGTTATTGCCGTTTCTGTCAGTTTGCCGTGTTGCTTTCGAATGACTCGTGCCGCAGGAACCACAATTCCCATCAAGAGACCATACAACAGGATTCCAAATAAGGCACAATACCCATACACCTCGTGCTTCAAGGTTGCGACTTGGCGTCCGATATCAGAATTGACTCGATGCAGGACAAAAATACCAATGACTTCTTCTTGACGTAGGATCGGGACGTACAACAGTGTTTCGTTCTTTTCGATACGTTGCTCCAATCCGCTTTTTTCGAATAAAACTTGAGTCACAAAACTCGATGAGTTTTGGATTCCAATGCGCTGAGAATCCGTGGCCCAGAGAATTTTTCCAGAGGGATCCAGCACCTCCAAAGATCGTGAGCCAGGAAGCGCGAACAGTTCTTCTTCAATCTCACTCCAGATGTTGGGTCGAAAGAGATCCGTAAACGGACTCGAAGCCGGGAGGTATTCGTCTACCTCCTCTTGGATGTGGGCACTTACCAAGACGCGGTCTCTCACAAGCAACCGGTCTTCGATCCGAGTGCCCAACAGCCAACTCAGGGCAATCGTCCCCACCAAGATCGCGATGAAGCTAGTTACAGAAAAAATGAGGACAAGATTAAAAGGACGTTCCATACAGCACTCCGGGCAAAAAATAAGGAGAATTCTCCAAAAAAATCTTCGGACATTCGCATTTGGGTGACACATTATTGGATGAGGGATACCAATAATTATTTAAACCATAGGAAACAAACAGCAATATGAATACCAATTCATCGTTTCCATGTTTCATTAAAGGACAAATCCTTTATTTTCATGGAGATACGGCAAAACTGGAGCGATAGATGTTTTCCAACAAAGCTGAATAGGATTTCTCCCCCAACCTCGTCCCCATCTTTTTACCCAATTTTTTCCCCAGTCGCCCCTCTTCCGTTCAGAGCCATTTTCCAGACGGTACGTAGCCAATTGAAATCAAATATTTTTTTTTGTTTCTACAGGCTTGGCCGGTGAATTGCTGCATACAAGGGAAACGCTTCGAAGCCTTTAATATCAACAGGATCTATTCATCACAACCCACTGTAACCCAATCTTAAGGAGACTTATGAAAAACGCACTTGCACCCATCAAACACCTTTGGATCGCGTTATTGCTGTTTGCTATGATTTTTGTCGGTCACGGCTTCACTGCGAATGCAAAACACCTCAACAATCTGCCCACATCAGCATTCGACTCCGTTAGCACCTTAAGCTATGACGATGATGATGATGATGACCATGATGACCATGATGATGATGATGATGACGATGATGATGATGACGATGATGATGATGATGATGATGACGATGACGATGACGATGATGACGATGACGATGACGATGACGATGACGATGATGACGATGACGATGACGATGACGATGACGATGACGATGACGATGACGATGACGATGACGACTACAGTACCAACACGCTTTAATCCTTGAGAGAGTCGTTTCAAGATTTTAATCAATTTTTCTAAGCATTAATTTCTCTAAACATCGGCCTATCTATAAAAAGCATCGGGAAGCCGAACTTCGGATCTCACAAGTTGTCGAAACAAGACTCGTGTGTAATATTTTGTTAGAAGATACGTTGAATCGAGTTGCAAAAAATTCACCCGATGCTCTTCTCCAAAACCAACCTACAAATTAAAAATTGATCAATTGAATTGAAAGGAGATCTATGGGGTTATCTTCAAGAAAAATCTTGTGTCTAGGCCTGTTGGTCTGGATGGGAATGGGGAATGCTGAGGTCACGGAAGCTGTTGAAGAAGAAACGTTGGTGATCAAAATGCGCCCCTTTCGGGAAAAAAATATCGATTATACCAAAGAATACAAAATTCAATTGCTGGATCTAATTTTGAGCAAAACCCAAAGTAATGACGGTCCATTTCGAATTGAATTGGCAGGAGAAGAGACCATTAAGCAGAATCGAGTGTTCGATTTGATCGAAAGAGGTGAATTAAGCTTGATCGCAGCGATGACTTCCCAAGATCGGGAACAAAAATTGGTGCCTATTCGAATCCCCATATACAAAAATTTATATGGGCATCGTATTTTTATCATTCGACAGGAAGACAAAGAGAAATTTGCCAAGATCCAAACTAAAGAAGAATTACAGCAACTATGGGCAGGCCTCGGCCATGATTGGCCCGATCTGCGAATCTTGAAATCCAATGGATTTAACGTCGTTGGAGGGGCCAGTTATCGTGGTTTATTTGCCATGCTCCAAGATGGTCGTTTCGATTACATGCCTCGCGGTGTGCAAGAGCCGTGGAGAGAAGTGGAAGAAGAGAAAGGAAGAGGTTTGATCATTGAGCCAACATTACTGCTTCACTATCACGCACCAGTTTATTATTTTGTGTCAAAAACGAATAAAAAACTGCATCAACGCCTGCAACGTGGATTTCAAATGGCAATTGAGGACGGTTCCTTTGAACACCTTTTCAATACCCATTGGTATATCCAAAATACGTTGAAGCTTGCTAAGATAAGCGAACGCAAAATATTTCGAATCCAAAGTCCTCTGCTGTCTCCGGAAACGCCACTGGATCGCAAAGAACTTTGGTATATTCCCGAAGCATCTGTTCCCTGAAGTTTGATCCTAGAGGAGATCATCCTATGGCTTCCCTCGTTCCAATCAAAAATTCCATTGCCACTCAGTTGCTCAAGGTGGTCTTTTCCTTTTATCTCATTTTGACCGTTGCAGTCACATTGCTGCAAATGATCGCTGAATACACCCACACCAAACAACAGACCTTAGAAGAATTGGGATTTCTCGAAACCACATTCAAACGCCCCTTAGAGCAAGCCATGTGGGAAATGAATTTCTCCCAATTACGTTCCACAGTATGGGGAATCTCCCAACTCCCCACGGTGGTGGGAGTGCAAGTGCAAGATCACAAATCCGAAGTTTTGGCTCAAGAAGGGCAGGTGATGTCCTTAGAACATCCACTGGAAGATCAGGTGTACTCGCAACTATTTTCACACACGTTCGAGATCGAACATCAACGAGGCGGTAAACTGTTTAAAATTGGGGAAGTGACAATATACTCTAGTGCCGCGGTCGTATTTGAAAAAATACAATTTGGGTTTATTTTTTTAATAATCAACGCGTTCATTAAAACGCTCGTGTTTTGGATTCTGTTCCTTTGGATTTCCCGATTTATGCTGAGTCGCCCTTTAGCTGTCCTCACAGCCGCCACCGAACAACTCCAGTTAGATCGCTTAGAAAATTTTAAGATCAGCGTGAAAACCCAAGGCCGCAATGAGTTAAAAACTCTTGAGGAAGCGTTTCAATTCATGGTCAACAATCTACAGATTGCTCGGAATGAACTCACTGAGGTCAACCAACATCTAGAAAAAAAAGTTCAACAACGGACCCAAGAATTGCGCCGTGCCAAGGAGCAAGCTGAAGTGGCTAATCAAGCCAAGAGCGAGTTCCTAGCCAATATGAGTCATGAATTGCGCACCCCAATGAACGCTGTGTTGGGATTCACAGAATTGCTGGACGCGACGACGATGGCACCTAAACAACGCAATCATCTGGACGCGATCAAAACAGGAAGCACCAACTTGCTGACTCTGATCAATGACATCTTGGATCTCTCTAAAATCGAGGCGGGTAAATTTGACATTCATCCCACCCCCACTCGTCTCGAAGTGGTGATTGAAGAACTGATGACAATCTTTTCGCTGAAACTTTCTGAAAAGCAATTGGAATTCGTTTTATCGATTGACCCCGAACTTCCTCCTGTGTTGTTGATCGATAAAGTTCGAATGCGGCAAGTTTTGTTCAATTTGATGGGAAATGCGGTCAAGTTCACAAACTACGGAACCATCACGTTGCGGGTCACTTTCGAACAGCCTGATCGGAGTCAGCCCTACCTCGACCTTTGTATTGCTGTGGAAGATACCGGAATCGGGATTGCACAAGAAGAGTTGGAACGCATTTTTGAATCATTCCATCAACAAGAGGGGCAGGACTATAAACGGTATGGAGGTACGGGGCTGGGTTTGACCATCAGTAAACGTTTGATCGAAAAAATGAATGGAACTTTAACCGTGGAAAGCATCCTACGCAAAGGATCGGTGTTCCGTATTCAATTGAAGCAAGTGGAAATTCTGGCCTTGGATGATTGGAGCGACCGGGGGACACGGTTTGATTCAACTCCTCAGTTGAACCACCTCCGTTCCTTTGTTGGCCAGGCAGCTGTCCCCGTAACTCTCCCACCCCTTGACCTCACTCCGGAAGCCGTGTCGTGTTTGCCTGTTCTAGTCCCCATCCTAGAAAAAGAATTACTACCTCAGTGGAAACACCTCCAAACGGTTCAACCGGTGAATCAAGTGCGGGTGTTCGCCCATTCCATCCAATCTTTAGGAAATCAACACAACATCCCGCCACTCATACAATATGGAACGTGCCTGCTGGAATACCTAGAAAATTTCGAATTTGCCGACATGCGGGTCTTGCTTCATAAATTCCCTGAATTGTTGCAGGGTTTGCGTGGGAAAATAACTCATTAGGCTATTTTTGGTACTCGCCTCGATTGGCTGCCTCGATCATCGCTTGCCAGCGTCCACTATCTTTCAGTTGCTTTAAGCCTCGGTTGAACTTTTCTAGAAGTTGTTTATTCTTCGGTACCTTTTTAGAAAAATTCAATGGATTCCTAGTTAGGATGATGACTTTAGGATGGTGGGTGAAACGAGCTGCAGTATCAGCACCATATCGATTGATATAGCTGTAACCAATTTCTAATTCTTGAGGATAAATATCGATTCTGTCCTTCAGCAGTTTATCAAAATTCTGTATATCCTTCGCAACAAACTCTACGTTGATCCGTCCGGACTCTGCGGCTTTATCAAATTCGGTACCATAAGTGTAACCGATCACTCCTCCAATCCGTAGCCCTTTTAAATCCTCAATGGTTTCCCAATCAAATGAAGTCTCTTTGAGATGAAAAAACACCTTTTTAGACTCCATAATTATGTCACTGAATTCCAAATATTTGGCTCTTTCTTCAGTCCAAATCCAGGAAGATGTAGCATCATAAACTCCCGCATAGGTTTTTTCCAAGGCTCGTTTCCAGGGCACCCATTTGAATTCCACCGTCACCCCTTCCAACGCAAAAGCTTCGGTGATGATGTGCGAAAAAACTCCGTAATGTTTCAGTTCCTGAGAAATATATGGGAACCATTCCCCATTAGCGACTACAATTTTATTGTCGTCAGCGTGACTTAAAGAAGCCCACAAGAGGACTCCTAAGCAGATTGACCAAGCCGTCAATTGTTTCATCATTACCTCCTCACAATGATTTACAGAACGTCACCCCATTGAGAATTGGGGTGCTAGCAGCATGAGACATACACTTACTCAAACGTGGTATCAACACTTGAATTAAACGTATGGTACTCTGATAGGACGTCGGTATCGCGGGGTCAGAACTCCTCCGGTAGGCCGCAGGGAGGCGTGCCTGCGGTACCACCGGAGGAGACTGAATGGTAACTAAGGAAGGTCGAAAAATCTTTAAGACTGTTTTGTAATCTGGAGCAACACACTGCTTTGGGGCCATTCCAGAGGAACTACGATCCCCACTTGTTCGAGCACTTTGCCATTGACTGTGATTCCTTCCGATTGCCACACATCTGCGTGGGGCAAGGATTTCGCGATGCTTTCGCCCAATGGACCAAGCCATTTTACCTGATAGTTGGTATCTTCTCGCAACCCAGGAATTTGAATAGCGACTCTGGAATGCGAATCGGGTGTCTCGAGTTGGGCCACACAAAACAAAGCTTCCGATTGATCGGTAGACACCACCCCATAAGACCGCTGCTTAGAATTCACCGATTCCAACCGATAGAAATTGCCTGTGTGTAAAAGTTGTCGATGCTCCTTGTACACAGCGATATGTTGCTTCAATTCCTCCGTTTCTTCCGAGGACAATTCACGGAGATCGAACTCCATACCAAAATGTCCAAATAAGGCCGTGTGAGCACGGAAATTCAGATCCACTTGACGCCCAGTCGTGTGACAATGCTTGGGTCCGATATGGGACCCCATGATTTCCAAAGGTAAAAAGTAGCTAAACCCTTTTTGGATCGATTGGCGTTGCAACACATCATTGCTATCACTTGCCCACACTCGTTCGGTTCGTTGTAAAACTCCCAAATCGATGCGACCGCCGCCCCCCGCGCAACTTTCGATTTCCACATCAGGATGGGCTTCACGAAGACGTTCTAAAAGCCGATAAAACCCGAGAATCTGCTCATGGAAACCCGCTTTGCCGTGGCTCCCCGCCGTGGCAAGATCCCGATTCATATCCCACTTGAGGTAGCTGATCGAGTGTTCTCGAAGCAGAGCATCCACACTCTGAAACAAGTAGTCGACCACTTCGGGCAACCCTAAATTGAGCACCAGTTGCTCGCGTCCCAACAACCGAGGGATGTTTTCTAAGTGCAATGCCCAATCCGGATGTTTGCGATACAGTTCGCTTTGTGGGCTCACCATTTCGGGTTCCACCCACAAGCCAAACTCCATTCCCACCGATTGCACGTACTGAATGAGCGGTGCGAGTCCCTCTGGATATTTTTCAATATCGGGCCACCAATCGCCAAGGCTGCTGTTTGCCGCGTTACGCCCTGAGAACCAACCATCATCCAGTACAAATCGCTCGGCACCTACTTGAGCCGCCTGCCGAACCAAATCTCGGATTGTATTTTGTTCGTGGTCAAAATAGATGGCTTCCCAGCTATTAAACTGCACCACACGTGGTTTCTTCGAAACATTTGCCGGAAAGATTTCCGCGCGAGCAAATTTGTGAAATTGCTGGGACATTCCATTGAGTCCCTTTGCTGAATACGTGGCATACACCCAAGGAGAGAGATAGCTTTCCCTTGGCTGCAACACGATTTCTCCTGGCATCAACAATTCGCCCAATTGGAGTTGTTTGGAACCATCCGTCAAAGTCTCTGCCAGCAAGCGATGGTTGCCGCTCCATCCCAAATGGAAACCGTATACCTCACCTTGATTTTCGCCAAAATGAGCTGTGCCAGCAATCAGTGCCGGAAAGCTTTCATGCGATGTGCGTCCACGACGATTTTCTCGCAAAAACGGACTTCCTGGAAAGGGTTGACGCTGGGTTTGAAATTCTTTAGTCCATGCTCCATAAAAGGTTTGCAGTTCTGCACAAGCAGAGGGAATTTCAAAGGCAGCCCCGGCGCACCAATCGACTTGATAGGGAGCCGTTCCCTGATTGGTGAGTCGGCTCCGTCGTTGGAGCACATCGGTGTCGGGATTCATAAAAATTTCCAATTCAAGCTGAAGCTGAGCGTTTTCGTCCTCACAAACGAAAACCACTCCGTTTTCAGGAGAATGGACTTCCTTGAGGGTGAACTGATTAGCCCAGTGATCCCGATTGCGTTGACCTCGCAATGCAGGGTAACCAAAAAACCCCAAACCTTCTTCAGGAAATAAAGTTACCGGCCGCGATTCATCAATCGTGCAGACCGGAACAGGGCGGGTTTGCAAAAGGCGAAATTGCTCCAATGACAATTCGCCCGCGAACGGAGTTCCCCAATAGCGACATTGAGGCACACCATTCGCACCAACATCTAAAACATAAACTGAATTTTTCCCGGCGAGGGTTACGAGTTCCTTTCCCATAGCGCACTCCGAAGGCAAGGGGTTTTTGAAAACCAACTGGTATCGTTTGAAAGAAAAGACAGTATAAACAACCTAAGCCGCGGGCAGAATAGAAAGTTTGGAATCAAAAGATGTGAAATCCTGATTCAAAATGAGAAATTTCGGCAAATCTATATGAAATACAAACGCATCACTATTGAGAACGATTTACAGAATGAAGAAATTTGGTACGGCACCGCTTACCATGAAGAACGAGATGCCCTACCTTTGGTTGTCCTCAGTATCGGCACTGCCACATGGAAGACAGGGCACACGATTGAGCGGAAACAATCCAAAATTTTTGGGATGGAATATGTCGTTTCCGGAGAAGTCGTGCTGGATCAAGGACAAGGCAAACATGTGATTGGACCTGGAGAGATTTATCTCTTGAATCAAGGCGTGAATCAGTCCTACACCACGGGGCCAAGCGGCCATCTTTCCAAACGGTTTCTCACATTGGATGGGCCACTGCTCAACCTCATGCTCCGCTATACCGGATTGTGGGGCATCGAACACTTGCGCTCAGATTCTTACCAGTCCATTGAAAACTTATTGATTCAGATGACCGATGTACTGAGAAAACAAGCACCACAGGCGAGCCTTCAGCTCAGTTTTTTAGCGTATCAATTGTTGGTGCTGTTGGGGCAATCGGTCCGTTTCACGCTCCCCGCGGTGGTGGAAAAAGCATTGGATTACATCCAACAAAATTTGCATCTCCAACTATCTTCTCAAGAAATTTGTGCACATGTTGGGGTGAGTGTCCATCATTTGAACCGCCTTTTTGCTAAGCACATGAAAAGCTCTCCCATCAAATACTTCTTACAACAGAAGCTCGCTTGGGCGGCCACCCTCCTGTATCAATCCACCCTCACGATTCAGGAGATTGCGTTTAAAGTGGGATATGACGACCCTCTCTATTTTTCAGCTCAATTCAAAAAACAGTATGGGCTGAGTCCTAAGCATTACCGCCATGCAATGGGAAACATGTCGGTGATGGAGCAGGAATTAGAAAGGCACCAGCAATCGGATGAGTCCTGAATTTGTGTTTTGTTGAAATGATTCCTATGATTGATTTGATTGGCCTGATCCTGTGGGGAATCAGGTCAAAGAGGCTTGCGATTAGGGGAGGTTGCTTTCATTCAATTCAAACCGTAGGGGGACATGTTCTGGATAAATCGAGATCCGGATACCGGTAGATTCCGATTCTTCCGTCCGCTGCTCATCGCACTCTTATGGAGCCACTTTATTTTTGCAATATTGCTGGGAGCACGGGAAGCCAAACAATTGCAATGGTTGGAATTGCTCGCCTACGATGTGATGGTAGCCCTCAATTCCAATGCCAAACAGCCCGATTCGCGAATCACCATGCTGTGGTACACGGAAACGGATATCAACCAATGGGGCTGGCCTCTTTCCGACAAAGATTTGGTGGAGGTTCTGAAACGTCTGCAAGAGTACAAACCTCGTGTTATCGGTTTGGACATGTTCCGGGACATGCCGGTTCCTACCAAGTCCGGGGAAGATCACTACCATGAGTTAGAAAAATTACTTCGGAGAAATCCCAATATCATTGCCGTCTACCGAGTGGGTGGCAAGAATGGGAGCATGATTTACCCACCTCATGTGCTCAAACATACCGATCAAATTGGGTTTAATGACGTGTTGCCAGAAGCAGGCATCATCCGGCGAAGCCTGTTGTTCATGCAAGACGAACAGGGGTTCTATGAGAACTTTGCCTGGGTCCTCGCTACACGATATCTCGAAGCCCAGAATTTGTCGCCCGAAGCCATTCCCAACCACCCCGAAAAGATCATGCTTGGCAAGGCCGTGCTGGAGCCTCTTGACTCTACATTTGGCAACTATGTCCGGCTGGATTCAGCGGGATATCAAATCATGCTCAACTATCCTGGCGCTCCTGCCGAATTTCAAAGCCTCACGCTCACGGATATTCTCAATAATCAATTCGATCCCAACCTGCTGAAAGACAAAATTGTGATTTTAGGATTCCGTGCCGAAAGTGTGAAGAACTTCTTCTACACCCCATTCAGCCGCTGGCATGATCAGGAACAACGGGTTCCTGGCACAGCCATTCATGCTTACAATGCCAGTCAGTTGTTGCATGTGGCTTTGGATGGCATGCCACTCCTAAAAAGCACCAACGATTGGGTGGAATACGGATGGATCTGGTTATGGTGTGTTTTGGGTGCCATGAGTTGTTTGTGGCGAAAACCTGCATGGGCTTACTTTTTACTGGTTATCAGTACCAGTGGCTTGTTGGTAGGCGGCAGCTATTTGCTCTTCCTACAGTATTGGTGGATTCCTTGCGTTCCGGCATTGTTGGGTTGGCTTTTGACCGTGGGATTGACCGAACAGTCGGTAGGACGATATGAAGTGGTAGCCAGTCTCCGTCGCGAAAATCAGTTGAAATCCGAATACAACCAAACCCTCGAACAGCAGGTTCATGATCGAACCCATGATCTCCAAGACTCACTACGCAAACTAGAAATACAGCATGAACAATTGCAGCAAGCCCAAGCCCAATTGGTGCAATCGGAAAAAATGGCCAGCTTGGGTGTGTTGGTGGCTGGTGTGGCCCATGAAATCAACAACCCTATCAATTTCGTCCATTCGGGTTCCAATAATTTGAAAAACCGCCTGGATCAATTGGAAACCTTCATCTACCGATTGGCGGGCGATGATGTGAGTCCCTCCATTCGTGAAGCCCTTGAGGAAAAGTTCCGTCCTTTGCATCAGAACCTGGGAGCCATCCAAGAAGGCAGCGGGCGTATCAAAGGCATTGTTCAGGATTTGCGAACTTTTTCTCGCCTCGAAGATGGAGAGCAGCAAGCTACCTCTGTCGTCGAAGGCCTTCAGGCCACCTTAACTTTGGTCCATGCCAATTATTCCGATCAAATGGAATTCCGATACGATTTTCAGGACAATCCTGCTATCGAATGTTGGCCCGCCCAACTGAATCAGGTTTTTATGAATCTAGCCGTCAACGCTTGCCAGGCCGTGGTCAATAAAACCGCTCAATGTGGCGATACGTCTCCAGGGTTGTTAATCATCTCCACTTTCATTCAAGACAATCATTTGGCGGTCCGCTTTGATGACAATGGATGTGGCATGCCCAAAGAACTCCAAAAACGCATCTTCGAACCCTTCTTTACCACCAAATCGGTGGGTGACGGCACTGGCCTCGGCCTCTCCATCTCTTATGGCATCGTCGAACAGCACCACGGACGCATCGAAATCGATTCCGAAGTCGGTAAAGGAACGCGTTTCACCGTATTCCTCCCCCTCACTCAGATTGCTCAATAAGCAACTTGTTTCACTTCAATCGCACTCGCACAGCTTCGGCATGCGCGAACAATTCCTCGACTTGGGCGAACTTCATGATGGAAGGACCTTGGCGTTGAAGCCGTTCGGAGGAGTAACTCAACACAGAACTGGTTTTCAAGAAGTCTTGCACTCCCAAAGGAGAAGAAAACTTCGCACAACCGCTGGTAGGTAACGTGTGATTGGGTCCGGCAAAATAATCTCCTACCGGTTCTGGAGTGTTGGGACCAAGAAAGATGGCTCCGGCATTGTGGATGCGGTGGAGATCATTCATCGGACTTGCGGTGAGCAATTCCAGATGTTCGGGGGCGATATCATTGACCGTGCCGAAGGCTTCTTCCAAGTTGTCGACTGTGATAATTGCGGAGCCACCATCAAAGGAAGCTTCGATGATTTCATGGCGGGGCAAGGTGGGGACTAATTCTTTCAATCGCGCGGCCACGGCTTCGGCTTGCGTGGTAGAGGTCGTGACCAAGATGGCCCGTGCAAGGGGATCGTGCTCGGCTTGAGACAACATATCTCGAACAATATATTCGTTAGGAATGTCTTCTCGATTACACAAAATCAGAATTTCGCTTGGGCCAGCTATCGAATCAATCCCCACAATTCCAAACACTTGACGCTTCGCTTCCGTTACATAAGCATTTCCTGGCCCCGTGATTTTATAGACGGGTGCGATGCTTTCGGTGCCATACGCCAAAGCTGCCACGGCTTGGGCACCTCCCACCCGATACACTTCATTAACCTCCAATAGGGCTGCGGTGGCCAACACTAAAGGACTCGGCAAACCATCGAGTCCCGGAGGCGAAACCAAGGCCAATCGCGACACACCAGCGACTTGTGCAGGGACCACATTCATGATCATTGTCGATGGATACACCGCACGCCCTCCCGGCACATACAACCCAGCCTTTTCGATGGGGGTGACTTTCCAACCGAGTACGGTGCCATCGTCACTAAAATCCAACTGCGTTTCTGTTTTTTGACGCTCATGAAACACACGCACATTGTGGATTGCTTCGGTCAAAACACTTCGCAATTCAGGATCTAAATGATCGAGGGATGCTTGAAGCTGGGTTTCGGGAACCCGTAGGTCTTCAATAGACACTTTGTCGAATTGTTGGGTGTAGTTTCGGAGTGCTGTGTCACCTTCTTGCTGTACGGTGGTGATGATCTGACGGACGGTTTCCGAAACATCAAATGTCTCGTTGGCATTGAGGTGGGCTTGGTAGGCTTGAAAGCCCTGAAATATCTTCACTTGCATCGATTCTTCCTATTTGAAATGGGTGGAATGGCGGGGAGAAAAAGACAAAATCTGTCACCGGATTCACCCAAAGATATAAGGCAATCCGGTGAAGAACTCCAGGCACAAACGATGCTCAAAGCTGCTGACTCACCCCTGATACAGGCCGGGATAACGCTTCTTTGCCACTTGCAGCATGGCAATGAATTTGGGGACGTATTCACTTGTTTCACGGCGTAGTTTCAAACGCCAAAAGTTCCAGGAACGTTGTCGCTTCATTTGCTTGCTGATGTAGCCCGGACCACCGTTGTAAGCTGCTAGCGCCAATTCCCAGTTGTAATTATAACGTTTTCCCAACCAATCCAGATAAGCAACCGCCGCTTTTGTCGACTTTTTCCAGTTCAGCCGGTCATCTCGAAACCAGCCCACTTTCAGACCATAATCCCCTGCGGTCCCTTTTGTGAATTGCCATAGCCCGGTGGCTCCGGTCGGGGATTTGGCTTTGGGATCAAAACTCGATTCCAGCATTGGCAAATATGCCAATTCCATCGGAAGTCTTCGTTTTTTTAGCTCTTGCCGGATGTAAGGGAGATAACGCTTGGCACGCTGTAATGAGACTTTCACCGCTGTGCTGTTGCGACGAGAATAACGAGAGACAAACTTGTTGATGTGAGAATTTCGCTGTTTCCAAATAGACCGTTTATTGTCCTTAACATCTGCGCGAGCAACTGATCTTTTCTGCTGAGCCGACGATTGGGAGTTCGCACGCTGTTGCTTTTGATACTTGTAGACATAACGTGGGGCATACGACGATTTGAAATTACACGCCTGCAAGCCCACACACATGACAATGAAACAGACTGGCAAAATTCCACGAGGTAGTTTTTTGATTAATTTCCGCATGATCGCTTCACCTCCTTGTGCTGCGTTTGGAATACTCGTAGTGACAAAACTACCCTACCCTTATGCAGCAAGCGCACCATCTGCGGTCAATCGAAACATTCTTTCAAATGGGTGACTGAATCGAGCACCACATCGGGAATGACCGGAGAAGCCGCTACATAATCCCAGCGGTACTTGCCGGTTTTTACCAAAACACCTTTCATTCCATAGGCTTGGCCACCCCCGATATCGGAGTCGATGTCGTCACCCACAATAGCGAGTTTCTCAGGAGAAATTTCTAGATCGAAGGTTGATAATTCGAAGAATGCTGTGGAAGGTTTACCAATGATCAACGCCGGTTTTTCGGTGGCATACTCCCAACCGGCTACCAATGCTCCAATATCCATTTGCAGCCCTGCGGCAGTTTGCCAGAACTTATTGCGGTGGAGCGCAATGAGTTGGGTGCCTTGCATCATCAACTGAAAAATACGGTTCATGATTTCGTAATTCCATTCTTTCCCAATGTCGCCTACAACCACCACATCGGGCGAGGTGTCGGATTCTTTAAATTCTTGAAAGTCTTGCTTCACTTCGTCTTCCATCACTAAGTAACAACTCGAATACTGCTTCCGACGCAAATACAATACGGCAGCATAGGGAGCACTGACGATTTCATCCCGCTCTAGAGAAAAACCGAGACCGGTCAATTGCTGGTGCAGTGAATCGAGCGACTTGGTACTTGTGTTGGTCACATACCGGCAGGCGATTCCTTTTTCCTTCAAATACTCGACGGTTTCCGGTGCCCCTGGAATGACTTCATTTCCCACATAAAAAACGCCATCCAAATCAAATAAAATCCCTTTGATGTCTTTCAATTTATCCATAGCGACTCCCGCTTGGGGTTCAGGTTTGAAGATCGTCCTTGAAACTCGGCTCCTCCTGGCCAACCGACGATACCTTCGTTCTAACGACTCCTTCATTGATACAAGTTCTGCGTTTACGGTTCTAGATAAAATTGGACAAATTCATCGCTCCCCCTTGACGAATCGCAGGCCATAGCAGAAAAAAACGGTGGGGATGGCACGGTTCCCCAAACACCGTCCCAGTTGCCCGATGCAATTTTGGAATCCAACGACGAGCCAAGCGAACCTTGTGACAAAAATCCCCGATTTAGAAAAATTGTACCTCTTTCAACAGGTCGTGGAGGCAGGCAGTTTCAATGAGGTGTGCCGAAGCCATCATATTCCCAAGCCCACCTTGAGTCGGAAGATCCGCCAACTCGAAGAGGAAATTGGCCACCAATTGTTGATTCGTTCAACCCGCGGAATTCGACCTACCGAACGCGGTCTGTACCTGTATCAAAAAGCAAAAACCCTATTGGACCTTTCCAACGAGATCTATCAAGAATTCGATGGGGAAAGCCAAGAGCCGCAAGGCTCTTTGAGAATCAGTGCGGGTGTAGAATTTGGCCTTGCCGTGCTCAATTCTATCCTGGTTGATTTTCAAAGGCTCTATCCCAAAATTCATCTGGATGTGGAACTCACAGGACGGTTTGTGGATCTGATCCATGAAAATGTGGATGTCGCCATTCGTATCGGTTCGCTGGCAGACACATCACTTCACGCTGAAAAATTAGGAGAGTTTCATAGTAAACTTTTCGCTAGCCCACAGTTTGTGGAGAAGTATGGCTCCGGCTTAATCACCGTTGAAGACCTGAGACATGTCCCTACTCTGGAGCACAAAACCTCACAGGCCGTAGTTTGGAAATGGACTCTGTTCCATTCAGGAAACCAGGAAGGCAAATCCGGTAGAAAGGTAGAAATTCCTATCAATCCGGTGCTGCATTGCAACAATCGATGGCTCTTGATCCACAGTTGCCTAGCCCATCAAGGCATCATGTTGTGTCCCGACTTCTTGTTGAAAGACTATCTCGAACAGGGCACGCTCATTCCCCTATTTAATGAATGGTCCACCGCCGTTACCCCCATTCATGCCGTCTACCCCGAACAAACCGACCTCCCTGTTGCTACCAGAGTGTTTATCGATTTCGTGGCAAAAAAAATTCAAGCTTGGTTGGAAACCACATAAAATTTCATTTTTTGAAACAAATCGTTTCATAATAAGTATCTAGTTCTCAATTTTGGAACAGTGATATAATTCCACCCATCATTTGACGATTTATCGATAGCGCGACTTCGACCTGAAACTCGCAAGCGACGCTCTGAAAACCATCAACCAGGAGAATTGATTATGAAGATTGCAATCATTGGGGTAGGAAGCGTGGGTTCAGCCCTAGCAAAGACCTTTTCAAAAGCAGGACATGAAATCCGATTGGGTGTGAAAAATCCGAGCGAAGAAAAATACCAAAAGATCGCAGAGCAGATCGCTGGCAGTGTCTCGCTGCACACGGTGGAAACGTCGGTGGAAGGGGTCGACTTAGCAATTTTGGCCACTCCGTGGAACGTGGTCCCGGATGTGGCACGCCAATTGGAAAAAACGGAAGGCCTCATTGTGGTGGATGCAACCAACCCTTTGAAACCTGATTTTTCTGATCTCGATCATGCCGATGGGAAGTCTGGAGCCGAACAGGTGCAAGCCTTGCTTCCCAACGCCATCGTCTTGAAGTCGTTCAATACGACCGGAGCTGAAAATATGGCACATCCCGACTTCACCAACGGAAACACACTCATGCTCGTGGCTGGAGACGATCCCACCGCCAAAGACAAACTACTGAATCTGATCGATCAATGTGGCTTTGATGCCGTCGATGCAGGCAGTCTCGCTGCTGCCAAACGCCTCGAACACCTGGCCATGGTATGGATTCACTTGGCATTCAATTCCAAACTGGGACGCCGTTTTGCGTTTGCAGCATTGACGCGTGAATGAGATTGGTGTGGAGGGCTATCTGGTTTATTTCCGAGTTGCATAATTCCAATCAATTTTTACCGATGGGCTTTTGAATAGTTCCTGCCCAGATTTATCCACAATTCTTATTCTGAACCACCAAGCCCCATTTCTTAGTTCCTGTTGCTGAATGATAAAATCAACAAATGTAAAATACAGGCCGTGCTTACGCCGGTCATGTTCGGAATTGTATTTGTGATAGTAATGAACCGCCGCGTTTCGATCTCCAATATCTTCACCACTAGGTCCTTTATCCAGCACCCAGGTATTTGCCGCAACCGAGTCTTGGCCGAGGTGCATCCCGCCTGGGGGGACATCCTTGCTCCACTTGATTTCATAGCAAACCCGATGAGTGGGATCTGTCATTTCGGCGGTTGCCGTGACCTGTGCATATGACCTGCCACCCTGGATCTCGGCACCGTCAAACCGGACTGCGGCAGTATTTTTGGGTGGGATAATTTCTTCTTGGTCAAAGTATGGATCGTCTTCCATGTATTGAGCATCACCAGGACTTCGTACAGGCTCTGACGATTTTGAGGATTTTCCCAAACAGCATATCGCTATCAAAACGACTACCCCTGCGGCTGCGACCCCCAATCCGATCATTTCTGAATTGGTCATTCTTTGAACGGGATTTGAATTTGAAACCTTTTGTGCCACTCCAGGCCCTGGTTTCCCTCCGGTTTCGTTCACATTGACCGGAAGCTTTGCCTTTACAACTTCCTTCCTCAACGCGATCAAGACTTCTTGCTTCATTGCTTCATCTTTCCCCGTAGCAATCACCTTCAGTTGATCCAACTTGGCCTGAATCTCTTTGAGACGGGATGCCTCGGCTTTCGATGCCACCGCCAACCGTTCTAGTTGACCGATGACCCCCAGTAACACAGCTCCCAGATCAGCACTTGTCCCCTCTGATTCCGCTTGAAGCTGAACGGTTCCCGATGAATTTCCTCCTGATGGCAAGGCGGTCCCTTCCGCCACTTTCATCTGCAAAGCCCTCTCTCCCATCCGATCCGCTTCCCTCTCCAACCCCGGATCGTCATTCACCGCCGTACCCTGCAATTGCCTCGTCGGTTTCACACGGCCCTGTTTCTGCTGCACCACATGCCATGCCTCATGAGGAACATGCTTCTGTTGCCCCGAAGCAACATGAATTTCATTCCCTTGCGCAAAAGCATGAGCATTCAACTGGGCGGGTTTGGAAGAGTTGTAATGCACTTTGACATCATCCATTGAAAGACCGGACAGACTTTCGATTCCGGTTTTCAGTTGATGAGGCAATCCGTTATTTTTGATCACTGCTTGCATTTTGCGTTGGGCGACGGTTTCCGGTCGATTGTCCCGCAGCTTCCGTTGTGCAACGGTTTCCGGTCGATTGTCCCGCAGCTTCCGTTGTGCAACGGTTTCCGGTCGGTTGTCTCGCAGCTTCCGTTGGGTAATGGCTTCGGGTCGGTTGTCGAAGCATGGAGAAGTGGGTTGATTTTCCAGAGCGATATTGGCAACGGCTTTGGTCTGATTGACTTGAATAGGGTCGGCATGGGTTTCGGCGTGGGTTTTCATGATGATCCTTTGGCTACGGTGGTAGAGACCAAAGGATAGTATCGCGGGGGTAGCGATTGAGGCAATTACAAGAGATTACAGGGATTGCGGTTTGATTTGCTTACAAGCACGGTTCAAATGCTCTTGCGCCACCTTGGTATTTTCCAAATGCGTTTTCGCATTTAAAGTCTTTGATACCGCCCCATCGAAGTCCAACAAAAAGGATTTGTCCTGAGACGGCATCGTTTCGTTTGAGATCAAAATGGCGTTGGAAACGCCACGGATGCTCGACTTATTTCAAGCTACGAGCCTTTTGTCTCACAAAATTGGTATAGCCTACCGGTGTATTGATTTCTAAGTTGAACTCATCATCGTGATCATGGGGAAGCTTTTCAGCCAGCAATTGAAAACCGGTCTTGATTTGACCATTGTTTAAAACGAACAAGCCGTCACTGATTCCCACAATATAGTATTCACCAGTTTCATCGCCAAACACGTCGCGTTCTTTTTTCAAATAAAGCAGAACCTCTTGATTCTTCTTCAACCACACCACGTTGGCTTCGATAGAACGACCTTTGACTTCATCACTGAACTGCTTGATCAAGATCGTATCCCCGGCGCTGGTGCTGTCGCCCGCTAATACTTCTTTCACGCTCACACTAGAGTTTCTCACCCATTGTTGCCGCCCAACGGCTTCAAATTTTCCGTCATCTCTTTTGAAGAGGAGGGGTTCAGGGCGAGACGGAAAGCGCTGTTCTACAACACCACGAACAACCAGCTCGGCCTCGGCCAACAATTGATCCGTGTCGGTGAAAGATCGTGCTTTTTCAAAATGCATGACCGGTTTAACCTCTTTGCCGTTTTTGGCTAAAGTTCGGCTAGAAGCGGCCCGACCTGCCGACAAGCTTCGATTGGTGATTCCGTGGAGGTACCAATTCGTCAGAGCAAAATCTAACCAGTAGGTTGGACAGTTATTGATGAAAGGTCCCACCCCCCAAGCACCAGTACAATAGTCTCGAGGGCCGGTAGGAATCATTACTTCGTTGATGTCGGTCACATGCTCCAAACCAAACACATGTCCCAACTCATGCATCATGGTATGACGATACTGAATCTCTCGTGTGGAACTATTGCTCGACCAAGCCGTGTTGCACGTATTGATATAAGCGTTTGCTCCACCCGTGTGCTTAAGCGCATTGGGGAACGATGTATCCACAACGAGAGTGTTGTCATGATTATGATATCCCAACACATTGGTGTTCGAATTGCAGTATTCCGCGGCAAAGATCTGAACGCCTCCGGACGATACTTTGGAAATAGGAGTGTGATGGGCAATTTGCGAAAGCGTCTTATCCCAAAGGTCTTTGATGGCATTGTTGCCAACCAAAAATAATCGGAAACTGGTACCTTTCGCGTAAGCGCCACCCCATATATAAGTGGTATTGGAAGAATGTTGAGCAAAACTTGTTGCGCTCAAAAAGATGGACGCAGCCATCAATAAACCAAATTTAAACTTCATGGATTTCTCCTATAAATATAGATTAATAGGCTATGCTGCCTCAATCACACCAGATCCTTAGGGTTTCAAAACAACATCGCCTTTATCAGATCAATTAGGTCTCGAAATCCGTCTCGTCTTTACGGCTTCAAGCGGAGTTCGCGAGACAATATCAATTCAATCGATAATAACTATGGAAATAATTTTAACTTAATAAAACTCTTCTAATATTCCTAAATTTGAATTTAGATCATCCAAATTAAACAAAAAATAGAATGTTTATATAGGATTGCCGATAAATTCTTTCGAGGACAAGAATTTATCTAGGATTATCAAATTCAAAAAAGGAGCAAGCCGTTTCGATCATTCATTTTCTTGATCGAAAGTGAAGCAATAAGATCCTATATAGGATAATATTGTTGCAAAAATAAGATAAATAAACTCAATCCGATTGCAAGCTTTTTTCTGACGATAAAAATTAGGAAAGAAGTTAAAGTTAGGACTAACTTCTTGAAGGTTCGGGGGTCACTTGATTCGGATGTCCCCTTTTTACCCTTTCATTTTCTGGCTTTCAGGGAATCTTTCCTCTGCCATGTCGCAAGAAATTTGCGGTGGATATCAGTAAATAATCCAATTTAGGTTAGGAATTTTTGTGGGAAAAGGAAATAACTCAACCTAAAATGTGTTCTATTTGGCATAAATCGACCATGTAGTATGAAATTAAGATTCTTAAGAGCGACGGTTAGTTGAATGCGAAAGGATGAAGCACGTTCAATGGTGTTCCATAACCAGCAAAGCTCTTGACATCTTAGATCGATTGTGAAATTTCTTTCCAGTCAAGCTATGACAACGTTGTCATTTGTCAAAAGCAATTGATTGAAACAATCACTCTCAGAGAGGTCTTAAGAAAAATGACAACGTTGTCAGAATCATATTTTCAGGCAATTTATTAATTCTAGACAACCGGGGGGGAGTCATGAGCATAACAAATCAAAGCCGGAAACGGTTTTCACTACGATGGACAATTACCACGAAAATTCTATCCAGCATCACTATTGTCTTATTATCCGTATTCGTGGTGAGCAGCTGGTATGAGATTCAAAAAACTCAAGAATCGATTCAAGCCAAAGGTGATGAACAGAAAGCCCAATTGCTCGCTGTTTATGAGGAACAGTATCAAAATGCAGCAGCAAACCTTCAGGCAAGCTTAAAACCCAAACTGGACATGATCACTTTATTGGCAGAAGTGCCTTTAAACGAAATGCGCGCTGCCACTTTGATCGAACGAGACGATGCCAAGATTTTAGAAGGGATGCAAACCTGCTTTCAGCATGAGGGTAGGCGATTGGTTCGTTGTGCACGGAAGTACATTCACTTTACGCAAATTCATAAAAAACAGGTCGCGGATTCCGCCAACGATTTGGTTACAATCGTTGTGCGTTCGATATTGCAGGAACCGGATTTGGTCGCAATTTGGGTCCAAACCGAGGATGGCAAACGGTATACCGGGTTTCAGAAAAATGAATTCGGATCTTTGGAATTTTTGGAGGATCTCAGCCAGCTCCGCCCTGGTTTGCTCAAGGTTGAAAAAAAGAACCGGGAGGAATTTGGAACGATCACTATTTATTACAGCAATACCCGCTTAGAAAGCATCCGTCAGGCCGGACAAGATCTCGTGGCTAAAGAGACTCAAGCTCTGGAGCAAAAAATCGATCAAGAGATACGCGATGCTTTCATCGCTAGCCTCATTGAGGCTTTGATCCAGTTTTTGGTGTTGCTGGTGGCAGTAGCGTTTGTGGCATTTTCCACCGTGATTCGTCCGTTAAATCGCTTGAAAGAGGTTGCTGACGAATTGGCTCAAGGCAATTGGAATAAAAGCATTGAAACAGACCGGCAAGATGAATTGGGCAGCTTAGCACGCAGTTTTGCTAACATGCGCGGTGCCATTCAAGAAATGCTGGGCCTGATTCAAGAGCAGAACCGAACGCTCGAACAGAAAGTTGCCGAACGCACCGCTCAACTGAAACAAAAGACGAACGACATCAACAGCATGCTGCAAAATATGCATCAAGGTGTGTTCACAATTCTCGAAAGTGGTCGCATCCATCCGGAATACTCGGCATTCGTGCGTAATATTCTTGAAGTGGAGGAAGTCGCAGGACAACCAGCGGTCGATCTTTTGTTTGCAAATGCGGATCTAGGTCCGGATCAAATCCATCAAATTCAGACGACCTTGGATAGTTTGATCGGTTCCGACGCAATGATGTTTGATTTCAACAAACACCTCCTGGTTCCTGAAATCCTTGCAACGTTTTCAGATGACCATAAAAAGATACTTGAACTCGAGTGGGACCCCATTGTGGCGGAAGACGATTCCATCGAGAAGATCATGGTGACACTACGCGACGCAACCGAACTGCGGGGATTGCAAGAGGCTGCCGAACAACAACGACATGAGCTGGAAATCATTGGCCAAATCCTGGCTTTGCAGCAACACAAGTTTGAAACCTTCCTCCAGACCTCCCATCAATTTCTCCAAGAAAACGAGCAATTGATCCAATCGACCCCTGCCAAAGAGATGGAAGTGTTGGCGTCTCTATTCCGCAATATGCATACCATCAAAGGCAATGCACGGATGTATGGCCTTTTGCAACTGACCGATGCGGTCCATCAAGCAGAACAAACCTATGATCAGTTGAGAAAAGAAGACGATCTCCCCTGGGACCAAATCCAACTGCTAGAAGAACTCCGGCAAACCCAAGCTCACATCGAAAAATACGAACAGGTTTTCCGAACCAAGTTAGGGGATTTTGCAAAACAGTCGCAGGGCGTCTATTGGGATCAATATCTGATGGAAAAACTACGGAGTTATTTAACCGATACCAATAAAAACAGCTTGGACGATCTGACACAAACCATTCAGGCCATCGAACAAGTTTTCCAAGCGATTGGTTCGGAGACTCTGGAAAGTATTCTTGAGGATTTGATTCAGGATCTCCCTCGCCTCGCTCACGATTTGGGAAAAGCAGAACCTCGTGTGATCCTGGCAGATTCCCAAATTCGTTTTTCGCAGGGTGTCATCCCCACGCTCAAAGACGTGTTCATGCACATTTTTCGCAATTCACTAGATCATGGATTGGAATCTCCCTCGGAACGCCTACAACTTCAAAAACCAGAACAGGGGGTGATGGAACTCTCCCTCCAAACGAGCGACCAATTTGTTGAAATTCACTTTCAGGATGACGGACGGGGTCTGGGGTTAGAACGTCTACGCGAAAAAGCTCAACAAGAAGGATGGGTGAAAGAAACGGTAGCAGTGCCCGATGAAGCTGCGGCCGACTTCATCTTTCAATCCGGAATGACAACAACAGAAACCGTGACTTCTATTTCGGGCCGAGGTGTGGGGATGGATGCTGTCAAGCGTTTCCTCCAACATCAGGGGGGAAACATCGTTATTGAATTGCTGGACGAATCCACTCGGAATCAGGCTTTCCGACCCTTCAAGCAAATCATCTGTTTGCCAAAAGAGTCGGGTTTTCAACTCTAATTTCTTGGCTCGATAGAGACACGACGTAGAGAAAATTAGAGTAAATCAAAATAAACGTGCTCGGACTCGTTCATTGGGCAGGCCAAGGCATGATGGGGATGGCCGACACGCTGTTTTTAGGGGAGCCATCAATGATTTTATCGCTATACGTCAGGTACACTAGGGTATTGCGCTTGGCATCGTAATAGCGAACGACTTGCATGGTTTTGAACAGAATCGATTGGCTGGCCTTGAATACAGTGTCCCCATCCGATTTTCCAGATTTGATGGATTCCGGCAATTGAATCGGGCCGACTTGTCGACACGCCAAAGACGCATCTGAGGTGTCTTCTGCCAAGCCAAGCGACCCCGAAACCCCGCCCTTTCTAGCACGACTCAAATAACAGGTTGCTCCTTTGATCAAGGGGTCGTCAAAGGCTTCGATCACAATTTTGTCATTGGATCCCAACAGCTTGAACTTCGTGCTCACGCTCCCAATCTCTTCGGCATAAACTATTCCTGTTCCAATCAATCCGATTGTCAAAACTAACCACAACTGTTTCATCGTCAATCTCCTGAAAAAAATCCAAAATCGTTGCATCGTTAATCTCCTGAAAAAAATCCAAAACATATGATGAATCGCACGCACTTTATGTCAACTCTTCACAATCTGAAAGTCATGATATCTTACCACTTGTTGTTCCCTAACAGTTGGGGCAGAGTGGAGCAAAACTGCAACCTCAACACAACGACAGGAGAGTATGGAACAGGAACTCGAACAACTGACGACCCGTAGTCGAGAAGCCATTCGGCAGCTACTCAATGCAATCATCCCCACCCCTCTCAACCGCCAAACCATATCAGAAGCAGAAGCCGTTCTGAAAGATCTGGACCGCCATGCCGAAGCGATTCAAGAAACGCAATTATTTCCTTTGGAAGCAGATGTTTTGCAAGAGTTTGTTGAAGATTCTGGCCAACATTTGATTGATGCAGGAGATGCTCTCCAAGGTCTCCAGACTCCTTCGGAAGAAACATCACCGGCCCAATATATAGAAGCCGCCTTCCGCCACTTCCACACGCTCAAGGGAAATGCCGGTGCGGTAGGCCTCACGTTGATCGAAAACATTGCCCATATGGTCGAATCGATTTTGGAGCCAATGAAAGCAGACCACCAAAACATCCAAGGTCCTCATGTGAAAATTCTGTTGCATACAGTCGAAACATTGCTGCAAAGCGTGGCTTCGCTTTCGGGTAACGATGAAATGCAGCTTCATGATATCCAAGGGATCCAAAAACGACTGGAACAATTGATTGCCCTCTCATCCACCACATCAGGACAAACACACGATGCAAAAAGCCTGGGAGACCTGCTCGTCGAAATGGGAGTGACCACCCCGGAAGCCGTGCAATTGGCTTTAGAACAACAACACATTCCTGTGGGACAATTATTGGTGAGTATGGGAGAGGTTGAGCAAGAAGACGTCGAGAAAGCATTGGCCCAACAACGAGCAGCCGGGAAAAACACTCCCCTCGTGTCTTCCTCAGAATCGGATGTTTCGGTGCTCGTGAGTAGCCGTCAAGAGATCCGGCTCCCACTGAACAAAGTTAACCATCTGGTTGACCAGACAGAAATCTTGGAAAGAACCGTACAGTCCCTAATCAAAGGAGACAGTCTCAACGCGATCTTGGAATTGGAACAACAGGTCCAGCTGTTGCAGAAGTCAGCCAACTCACTTCGTTGTGTGGAATTAGAACCGACATTCCGTAAGATGAGCCGAGTGGCCTACAATGTCGCGCAACGTCTGAACAAACAGGTTGAAGTCACCTTGCAGGGCGAAACCCTAGAAATCGAAAAAACCTTGGTGGATCAACTCAATGATCCCCTTCTCCACCTCATTCGAAACGCCGTGGATCATGGCATTGAATCGCCAGAGATCCGTGCAACTGCTGACAAACCTGAAGTCGGACAGATTCGGTTAATAGCGCGGCAAAACCAAGGACAACTACACATATCCCTTGAAGACGATGGACACGGTTTGGATCGAGAAAAGATCCTCCAGCATGCTCAACACCGCGGTATTGTTTCTTCCCAACAAAAGTTAACGGATAACGAGGTGTGGCAATTGATCTTTGCTCCGGGTTTTTCCACCGCACAAGAGGTGAGTTCGGTCTCAGGGAGAGGCATCGGTATGGATGTGGTAAAATCCAGCATCGAAGCACTACAAGGACGCATTGAGATACAAACAACACCCCAACAAGGTACCCAATTTGTCCTCAGGTTTCCCCTTTCTTAGCTTGAGAAGATCCGCTCAAGTGCTTTTCCCACTCATTCAAAGCATTGAGCACTTCTCGAAAATCGGATGGGGGCGGGGTATGAAATTCAAGGTATTCCTGCCGAATAGGATGCACAAACCCTAAGGTTTCAGCATGTAACGCCTGTCGATCAAACTGAGAAAGGCAATCCCATATCGAAGGAGGGACGGACCGGAAACGGTTGAGACGAGAACTTCCATATTGAGGATCCCCCAATAGAGGCATGTTCTGTGAGGTAAGATGAGTGCGGATTTGGTGGGTGCGTCCAGTTTCCAGACGGCATTCCAACAGGGTGAAATAGCGGAAACGAGTGAGAACCTTCCAATGCGTGGTAGCGGGTTTTCCCGTTTCCACAACCGCCATTTTTTTTCGATTGTGGGGATTGCGCCCAATGGGAGCTTTAATAGTTCCTGATTGGAGCAATGGCCCCCCCCACACCAGGGCTTGGTATTTGCGGTGGATGGAATGCACCTGAAACTGCTCAACCAAACCCGTATGCGCCTCATCGGATTTTGCAACCACTAATACTCCAGACGTGTCCTTGTCTAGACGATGGACAATACCTGGGCGCTTCACTCCGCCAATACCTGCCAAGTCTTGGCAATGGTACAGTAAGAAATTGACCAAGGTTCCCGTAGCGTGTCCCGGTGCTGGATGTACGACCACGCCAGGCATTTTGTTCACAACAATGAGGCTCGCATCCTCATACAAGATATCGAGCAACCCCGGCTCAGGAAGTACTTCAGAAGTTTCGGGTGGGGGTAATGAATATAGAATTTGGTCTTCCAAACGGACCTTGTAAGCTCCGGAAGCTGTTAGGTCGTTCACTTGAACCCGTTGAGATTTGATTAGCCGTTGAGCGGCCGCACGAGAGTGCACCTCAGGAAGACGGCTTAAAACGACATCCAACCGTTGGCCCACTTCGCTTTGTGAAACGAGATGCCGATGGATTTCATCTTCGTCTTTAATACACATAAACCTCAAACTGTTCATGATGCAGGGTGCCCATCGGCTTGAAGGTCACGCTCTGCCCTAAACTTTGCTCCACTTCCTTGGTGAGATCGGGCTCGTTGAGCAAGTATTCCTGCACATCCGGATGAATGTAAACCACCATGGAGCCATTTTTGTTGCGGGGACGACTGCGGTACAATTCGCGAAAAATTTCGTAGCTGATCGTTGATATCGACTTGATCCGCCCTGTGCCTTCACAATAAGGACAGGGGTCACAAAGGTAGCGGGCGATATTTTCCCGATCTCGCTTACGGGTCATTTCAACCAACCCCATCTCACTGATTTGCAGAATTTTACTGCGAGCCTTGTCGTGTTTCAGTTGTTCTTTCAGGGCTTGGTAGACCCGTTGCTTGTGTTCATTGACCTCCATATCAATGAAATCGATGATAATGATCCCGCCGATGTTACGCAATTGTAGCTGATATACCAATTCCTCCACCGCCTCCAGATTGGTTTTGAGAATCGTTTTTTCATGGCTTTCTTGACCAACAAACCGTCCTGTATTCACGTCAATGGTCGTCAGTGCTTCAGTTTGATCAATCACCAGAGATCCTCCTGATTTCAGCCAGACTTTTTGTCCTAAAGCCCGGTCGATTTCGGCTTCAATGCCATAGTGATCAAAAATGGGGACATCCTTGGTGAAATACTCCAGGATGGAGCAATATCGAGGCAAGAACGTCTTCAGAAAGCCTTTGACTTCTTTGTGCTGGAGTTTGTCATCAATGATCATGCGCCGAATTTCAGGCGAGAGAATGTCTCGGATGCTTCGAAAGATAACATCCAAATCTCCGTGCAGGAGCGCGGGAGCTTCCAATTCTTGAAACTGTTGAACAATGCCATCCCATAATGAAACGAGGTAATTCAAATCAGACTTCAAATCATCCTCTGCACGTCCTTCGGCAACCGTTCGAATGATAAACCCTGCTTTTTCAGGTCGCAATCGATTGATCACTTCTTTGAGGCGTTGGCGTTCTTCGGAATCGGTGATTTGGCGGGAGACTCCCAAGGTGGTAACGGCGGGCATGTAAACTAAATTGCGTCCAGGCAACGAGATGTGATTGGTAATCCGGGCACCTTTCGTTCCAATAGGACCTTTCGCAACCTGAACCAGAATGTCTTGGCCTTCTTCAATCAGATCTTCAATCGGCGGTCGGTCGTCTTTGCGGAAGGAGTTCTGGGATTCTGAGGCATTGAAGAGCACGTCATCCGGCAGGATATCGTCAATATATAAAAAAGCGGCGCGTTCCACACCAATATCGACAAAAGCAGCTTCCATTCCGGGTAAGACTTTTAGAACTTTTCCTTTATATACATTACCAACAATTCCTCTTTCTTTTTGACGTTCATAATACAGTTCAGCGACTTGGCCGTGTTCCATCACCGCAATGCGGGTTTCATGCGGTGTGTAGTTGATAATGATGTCTTTCATAGCTTCTTTCCCGGTTGGCAGATTACAGTTGGACTTTCTCCACAGGCCGGGAAGGGGTTGTGACAGAGGATTCAGAGGGAGAGGGTTTTGGGTTTTGGTCAAACGATAACTTTTGTGGTTTCACCCATAAGGAAACTTGTGGCCATTGCTGGAGTAAGGTGATGTTTTCCGGAATAATTGGCTCCGGAATTACCCAGTAGCTTCCAGGGGGGTATTGGGTGAGATCGACACTACCGAAAATTTGAGACGAATCCATCTTGTTTAACAACTCTTCTGGGCCTTCGAGATACATGGTGATCGACTTAGGATTTATGCGGGTCACATATTTTTGATTCATCAACTGCACTTGGACATCATTGAACACTTTTTTGATTGGTAAACTGGAAACCGTAATTTGGGCTTTGTAGGATTCCACGTGTTTGTTCATTGGTTCCAAGCTTTTGTTGGGAATATCTAACCCGACACTGAGTTCGATAGATTGATCCAGATCTTGCAGGTTGATTTCTGTAGTGAAAATGGAATCAATCGGATCGATCAGAGATTTTGCACCCCGAAGTCGGACCACATTAGGAACGATTTCAATACGTTGTAGGATATTGCCTTTTTTCAACTGTCCTTGATAACGAGCAATGATGCTCATTTCTTTTTCCACCACCTCTTCAATCACGAGTTCGATTTGCGAGGGGTTGATTCTTACTATAGAGAATTCTTTCGGCACTGAAATATTCTGATCGGTCAATGTGTATTGGAAAGTACCTGCTGTGACATTGCTCAAGTCGATGACAGCTTGCGCTTCCGAAGGGTCAAAGCTACGGAGGTCGCGTCGTCGGATTCGACCGGAAATGTTCACACGCGGTGGAACATCCGAGGTGATTTGCATATTAGGAGGGAAATTGGTGAACACCAAAGGCACAAAAAAATTGCGTTCTTCCGGCTGTGCTCCTTGTTCTGCCAAATACCAAACAAAAACGGCCAATAACAAAGAAAGCAACTTGAAGGGTAAGTTGTGGGTTAATTTGCGCACGGTGAACACTTTAAGAATATGAAGTAGATCAAATTGTTTGAGAGCGGGATTATACAGTTGCTGCCGCCGACTTTTCTTCGTCTTCGTCTTCTTCGGTGACTTCGACTTTTTCTGGTGGCAGTTGAATCTTGGTTATAGATTCACTAGTAAATGCATCTTCTGTTTTTTGCGACAATTTGCCTAAGGTCCAACGTTTGAACCACTTGCTGGCTTTGTGATCGTCTTGTCGTTTGACGCCTAGCCACTCGAAGAGCAACCTTCGAATGTCTTTGCCTTGTGTGCCCCGAACCAAGCTACCTCGATAGCTCAAGCTGATTTCGCTGCGTTCTTCCGAGACTACCAAAACAACCGCATCAGTTTCTTCCGTAATGCCAATTGCCGCGCGATGGCGGGTGCCTAAAATGGGGCTGATCTTAGAACTGGTAGAAATGGGCAATAAACATCTTGCTGCCACCAAGCGCCCCTTCCGATCAATGATCACAGCACCATCGTGGAGCGGTGACGTGGGATGGAAGATGCTCAGTAACAATTCTTTGCTCGTCAGCGAGTCCAGGGATGTGCTTTTTTCAATGATATTGCGAAGCCCCACTTCTCGTTCAAACACGATCAATGCCCCCACCCGATCACGTGCCATCGTGACGGCTCCTTGCAAGGCTTCATCAATCACATCCTTTGTCACTTGGTTGCTACCCGTTAAGAAAGTGATCAATCCAAACTGTGCGAGCGCGTTGCGAATGTCTGATTGGAATAGAATAACTAAAACAAGAACCAAGGAACTTGCCAAATTATCCAACAGTAAACCCGTGGCCTCCAGTTCCAGCAAGCGCGACAGCAGATATACTGCTAAAATTAAAAAGAAACCAATCAGCATCGGAATCGTTCTTGTGCCCTTAATGAGCATCAAGACTCGATAAAAAATAAACGTCAGAAGCAAGACGTCAAAGAAATCCTGCCACCCCACGTTATTTAAAAATTGCTGCCAACCTAAATTTTGAAGAAATTCTGCCATAATCGGCCCATTGTGGATCATCAAGCATTGGAAACACTCACATCCACATTAAGCACAGAGCGTTCCAAAAGATCGAACTTTCAGAGGAATTGCGAGTTTGGGGGCAAAGGCATCCAGCACAATCCGCAGCGATTGGGAGAGAAAAAAAAAGGCGGATAATGCGATGCCCGAAGATTTAGTTGATCACGGGAGAAAACTCTTGGATGGCTCTTTTTACCTCTTCGCCATCTAAAGTTTCTTTTTCGATTAACAACTTAGCCAGATATTCTAGTGCTTGGCGGTGAATGACCAAGATTTCCCTGGCTCGGCTGTAGCACTTGTTAATGATATCTTTGACTTCAGAATCGATTAGCTGTGCAGTTTCATTGCTGTAAGATTTGTGAACCATTAAATCGCGCCCTAAAAATGTTTGCCCATCACCTTCTGCACAAGATAGCGGGCCAAGCTTCTCATTCATTCCCCACTGGCAAACCATCTTACGAGCCAAGTCGGTTGCTTTTTTCAAGTCGTCGCTCGCACCTGTGGTGAAACGATTGAACACAAGATGCTCTGCTGCTCTCCCCCCCATTGTCATGGCAATGTGCCCTAATAGACTTTTTTTTGTGTGACTATGACGATCTTCCAACGGGAGCAATTGAGTCAACCCTAAGGCTCTCCCACGAGGAATGATCGTAACTTTATGTACTGGATCCACATCTGGAATGGATGCGGCGACCAAAGCATGTCCGGCTTCGTGGTAAGCAGTCGTTTCTTTTTCTTCATCAGTGATCAACAAACTACGGCGTTCTGTTCCCATCAATACTTTGTCTTTGGCATACTCAAAATCTTCAGTAGTGACAGCTGGTTTGTTGTTTCGAGCCGCCCACAAAGCCGCTTCATTGGTCAGGTTAGAAAGGTCCGCACCGGTAAACCCCGGAGTCCCACGTGCAATCACTTTCAGGTCAACATCTTCTGCCAATTTAATGGCACCGGTATGAACATTCAGGATGGCCTCCCGTCCAGAAATATCAGGGATGGGTACTGTGATGTGCCGGTCAAATCGTCCTGGGCGAAGCAAGGCGGGATCAAGCACATCCGGGCGGTTGGTGGCAGCAATAATAATCACTCCGTCATTGGTATCGAATCCATCCATTTCAACCAGCAACTGATTGAGGGTTTGTTCTCGCTCGTCATTTCCTCCACCCAAACCAGCACCACGGCTTCGGCCGACCGCATCAATTTCATCGATGAAAATGATACAAGGTGCGTATTTCTTTCCTTGTTCAAACAGATCACGGACTCGACTCGCGCCAACCCCAACAAACATTTCTACAAAATCAGAGCCGCTGATGCTAAAGAACGGAACGCCTGCTTCTCCAGCAATGGCTTTTGCCATGAGGGTTTTCCCAGTGCCTGGGCTACCGATTAACAAAACTCCTCGTGGAATCTCGCCACCAAGCTTTTCAAATTTTTGGGGATCGGCTAGGAATTCCACAATTTCAGTCAGTTCTTCTTTGGCCTCATCAATTCCAGCAACGTCATTGAATGTAATCTTGTTTTCGGCTTTATCGATCATGCGAACGCGGACTTTCCCAAACCCTAAGGCCTTGTTACTCCCTCCTTGCAGCTGGCGCATGAACAAGATCCAGATGCCAATGATCAACAACATAGGAAGCCAACTGTTCAAAATAGCCAGAAACAGCCCGCCTTGGGAAGGCGGTTCAACACGAACTCCTACTTGATACTGTTCCAAATAATCGATCAGTTGCGGATAATCGGGAGCCAAAGTTTGAACCATTTGTTGATCGGTTCCAATGCCGATAATTTCGTTGCCACGAATGACGACCTCATTGAAATTGCCAGCTTCCGCTTGATGCAAAAAGTCAGAGAATGAGGTCCTCTGGTCCACCGTGGTAGGAGTACTCAACAAATTAAACAAGAGCAGCATTACAACCCCAATAACCACCCAAATCCCGATATTTTTAAAAAATGCGTTCACTGTTTTACCTCCAAAATTTTAGGGAATAAAGCTTGACTAATAAACTTAATAATTACCGTATTTTTTTCAAAAAGGGTATTCAAAATCATGTATCTGCGTGCTCGACATTCCCTTAAATTTAAATACTTTGAATTGCTTTTGTTTCTCTTTCTAACCTTTGGATGAGTCCTGTGTATTCTCGATCCCCTTCAACCCCATCCCGCAGTAAATTGCGGACGATTGCCGTGAAAGCATCCGCTGACTTGCGAAAGGTTTCAACAGGAAAATTTTGAATATCGTATATGTGTAATTGAACCTCAACAATCAATCCTTCGGTAGCTTCTGCAATGCGTTGTAGTTTTTTTGCACCGATGATGTTGCAGTCATATTTGACTTTATGAAACAGAGAATAGATACGTTGGAGTTGTTTGGTATCCCTTGGATTTTGTGCCCAATGGAGCAATTCAAAATCTAAGTTGATTAAAGCGTCCAAAATTTCTTGCAAGAAATCTTCTAACAAATCGTGTGGTGTCATGTAATTTCCTCACTAAATCGGGTGCGATGGTTCACAGCAATCCCCTCTCAAAACTTCAAGAATACTGATTTGCTCCAATAGCATATCCCCATAACAATTGCTAGTTCGGTCCGGTCCACATGCAGCTTTCCCTTCCTTCTAAAATCATGTGCATTCAATGGGTGTTGTTGATCGCTGCAACCCTTGCCGCATATGCTCCCGTCCACGAAGCTGGATTTTTGATTGATGATAAAGAGTTCTTCATTGAAGACCCTGTGATGAATGATCCTATGGGATGGAAACGGATTTGGTTGAACCCTACGGATAATAGCCAACTTTGGCCTTACTTGCCGATCACACGAACAACGTTTTGGATAGAACGTCAATGGTGGGGGTTGAATCTTTCGGTCACCCATTGGGTGAATGTCGGCTTTCATCTTGTAGGGGTCGTCCTTTTATGGGGGATCTTGCTTTGGCGTCGTATCCCAGGAGCATGGTGGATCAGCATGGCGTTTGCACTCCATCCGGTTCATGTGCAAACGGTAGCCTGGATTTCCGAACGCAAAAACGTGGTCTCACTTCCCTTTTATTTGCTCGCTTTTGCCTGCTATCTGATTTTTCGTGAACGTGCTCATTGGGGATGGTTTGTGGGTGCACTCTTCTTTTTTTTTAGTGCGCTATTGAGTAAGACTTCAACGATCATGCTCCCAATATTATTGATTGTGGTGCAAGTATGGCAATTCCCCCAACAAAAATTGCGCTGGAAAGAAGTGCTCCCCTTCGTTGCCATAGCAATCATCATGGGAACGTTTCGCATTTGGTTTGAGGTCAATGCCTTTGGCGCGACCGGAGCCAGTTATGATCGATCTCTGATCGAACGCCTCATAACAGCGGCCCATGTTCCTTTTTTTTACATTTCGAAATGGATCGTTCCCTACCCTTTGGTTTTTACATATCCTAAGTGGAATTTTGATTTCGCTTCTCTCACTACTTACCTCCCCCTCCTCAGTCTCTCTGTGATTGCTTTGGTCTTAAGCAGCAAATATTTTCAATGGGGAAGACCCCTACTTTTGGGATTGGCAGCATTTGGGATTTCCTTATTTCCGGTGTCCGGGATGATCAACAATGCTTGGACACAATTCAGTTTCGTGGCGGACCATTGGATGCACCTTCCAAGTCTGCCATTGTTCATTTTGGCAGGAATCGGATTGTTCAGCATCAGAAAATTGGCGATTCAGAAAAATATGGAAATTCTTTGGAAAGGAATGGCTGTAGGGATTCTTTGTGTATGGGGTATACTGACGACCCTACAAGTTCCCAATTATCAATCACCAGAAAGGTTATGGCGAACCACCTTGCAACATCATCCTGATGCTTGGGCCGCTCATGCAGATCTTGGGCGCCTTTTAGAGAAAAAGGGAGAATACGAGCAAGCACTTTATCATTTGGACCGTGCCATTCAAATCAATCCAGATTATTTCATGGCTTATCTGAGCCGAGGTTTGGCCTACTTTGATTTGGGAAATCTGACTTTGGCACTTCGGAATTACAATCGCGCCGTACAACTCAATCCGCGACATGCTGAAAATTACTACAACCGTGGATTGGCATTTTCGCATTTAGAACAAACAACTCAGGCCATCCAAGACTACAATCAGACCCTTACACTCGATCCAAAATTTTTGAGTGCTTATCTCAATCGAGCTGCCGCTTTCAACTATTTGGGTCAGCATGAACAAGCACTTGCCGATTACAACGAAGCCATCCGCTTGGTTCCAGATTACATCGATGCCTACCAGTTTCGAGCGCTGACTTACTTTTATCTAAAACAATATGAATCGGCGATTCGGGATTATACTCAAGTACTGGAATGGAATCCGCAGCAGGTGGTGGCCTATAGTGAACGCGGAGCAGCCTATTTTCACTTGGGACACTTTGAACAAGCCTTGCAAGACTACAACTCGGCCCTCCGGCTTCAATCCAATCATATACAGACCTATGTCAACCGCGGCATTCTGTTTCAAACCCTCAATCAAACACAACAGAGTTGTGAAGATTTCAAACAAGCCTGCCGCTTGGGTCATTGCCAACTTTGGGAGGAAAAGCAACGCCAGAGGGCGTGTTAAAATTATTCTTCTAGCTGCTTCACCATGTTTTGAGCAATAGTCAGGAAAGCATCGGCTGCAGCCGAATTGGCTTCTCGACTCATCAACGGTTTTCCGCTGTCTCCGCCTTGACGCAACGCCAATTCGATAGGCACGGCACCAAGGAACGGCACATCTAACTTTTCGGCTTCGCGTTGTGCACCATATTGACTGAAAATGGGTGTGCTTTTTTCACAGTGGGGACAGACAAAAAAGCTCATGTTTTCCACAATGCCTAAAATGTCGATATCAACTTTACTGAACATGTTCACCGCCTTGGTTGCATCTAACAAAGCCACATCCTGGGGAGTGGAGACGATAACGGCTCCAGAAATTTCCACCGTTTGCGAGAGGGTTAGTTGGGCATCGCCAGTACCAGGGGGAAGGTCCATGATAATGAAATCCCCCCCCGGCCACTGTGTATCGCGGAGAAGTTGCTCCAGAGCTTGATGCACCATAGGACCACGCCACACCATGGATGAGGATTCATCCACCAAATTCCCTATCGACATCAGATCCAAACCGTATTTATTGAGTGGCATGAGTCGATTATGCGAGACAACGGGCTTTTCGTGACGCAATCCCAACATGATGGGAAGGCTCGGTCCATAGATGTCTGCATCAAATAAAGAGACCTTATACCCCATCTGGATCAACGCCAACGCCAAATTCACCGATACGGTCGACTTCCCCACTCCCCCTTTGCCACTCGCTACGGCAATAATGTTGTCGTAGTTTTGCAGGTAAGATGTCCGTTTAGGTTGTTGGGCACGGCGGCTGGGTTTGGGTTCCGATTCTTCTTCCTCTTGAGGAGGCTCGCTCAACACTTCGACAACCACGCGTTCGATGGTGGGAATGGCTTTGACTTCCATTTCGACAAGTTCGGGTAAGCTGGAGCGAAGATCAGAATTTTCCGGCAGAATGAGAGTCACCTTAACAAAATCGTCATTAACCACACATCCATAGACAATGTTAGCTTCTAGGATGTTTTGGCTGGAATCGCCAAAGGGGATACGACCGAAGGCAGCTTCAAATTGTTGTTGGAGATCCATATTGTTTTCTCGGTATTGAAGGTTGAGGTTGAAATGTCATTAGGCGAAATGCCAAAGAAAAAAAATTAGCACCAACCCCCAATGGCCGCAAGGCAATCACTTGATCTCTAACTTCAAGGTATAGCTCAGCTTCAGGGAGGCTTCCTATTGAGCCAAGTCAGCTTTAGTGAGGGGAGGATCCTTTGGATGAAGCACTTAGTTGTCGGTATCTACTTGGGTGGGGGATGGGTCTTCAGCAAGATCCTGTTCCTTCCTTACAGAATCTTTTTGGTATTGGAGCATCAAAGCCAGGATGTCCTTCCGTTTGTAAGGCTTGGCAATATATTCATTGAAACCGGCATCCAGTAACCGTTCTCGGTCTCCTTTCATGGCGTATGCAGTGATAGCAATCAACGGTGTTTTTTCATATTCGGGCAGTCCTCGAAGCTTGCGAGCGAGTTCCACTCCATTCATCCCATAACCTAAATTGATATCGATCAATACGAGATCATAGAGAGTTTTCTTTGCTTCTTCCAAGCCCGTTTCTCCTGTATCCACACATTCCACTTGATAAGCTGGACTTAGAAAGAAGCGAGCGACTTCTTGGCTATCGGAATCATCCTCTACGACCAACAATCGAGGCTGCTCTTCCAATGGCACTTGCGTTAACAGGGATTCTTCTGAGGATCCCAGGGACAAGCTCGACATAGCGTAGGATGGAACTACAGCAGGGAACTTCAAAATGAAGGTAGACCCCTGGCCTTTCTCGCTCGTTGCATAAATTTCTCCCTTCATCAGCTCGACCAGCTTTTTAGTGATGGTCAACCCTAAACCGGTTCCTTCATACTGACGCCCCAGGCCGTTACTTTCTTGAGTGAATTCATCGAACACGAAGGGCAAAAACTCCGGATTGATGCCAATCCCTGTATCTGTGACCCGAACCACAATCCAAGAGGTCGTACGTTTGTGTTCAAATCCGATTTCTATAGAAACCGAACCCGAATCGGTGAATTTGAGCGCATTGCCCAATAAGTTGTTGAAGATTTGCCCAAACACTTTTTCGTCGAGTCGGGCATAGGCAGACGTTTCTGAAGTTTTCATCCGCAAGTCGATTTTTTTGCGGGCGGCAATGGGTTCTAGAAAGGAGATCAACGATTGGCATTCGTTCACAACATTCAAGTCAACAAGCTGCAACTCTTGCTGGCTCGATTCGAGCTTGGAGAGATCGAGAATGTCGTTCAGTGTGCTGAGCAAGCGTTCACTGCTTTTCAGGATACGATTTGCAAAAGATTGCAGTTTCGAGTCTTCTAACGATTCACAAAGAATCGAAGAAAAACCAATGATGCCATTCATCGGAGTGCGCAATTCATGGCTCATATTGGCCAAAAAACTAGATTTCAATCGGTTCATTTCTTCTGCACGTTCTTTCGCTTCAACCAACTCGCTTTCCATCCTTTTTTGTTCGGTCACATCCATCGCAAGCCCCGCAATGAGGTTGCGTCCGAAAGCATCAGTGATAGGAAACTTGTAGGTCAGCCAGTGGTGTATGCCGTCAGGAAATGGAACTGATTCGACCACTTCAATAGTCGATCTTTTGGCCATCGTGAGTTTGTCATTATTGCGAATGTTTGTAGATACCGCTTCCGGCCAGATTTCGGCATCTTTGATTCCAGCAAGGCTCTTTTTTATTTGAAGTTTCGGACTCAAGTTCCTTAGTTCGTTTTCCAAAGGAAGATTCAAATAAAGATACCCCCCCTCATCGTCTTTCATGAAGGCAAACACTGGGCTGTTGTCCATAAAGCGTCGGAACAATTCTCGACTTTCCTTTAGGGCAGCTTGGGTCAATTCGCGTTCTTTGACTTCTAGCATCAAGGTGGCATTGGTTTCTTGAAGCTCGGCCGTGCGTTCGGCAACACGCTGTTCTAAAATTTCGTTGGCGGCTTGCAAAACTTCTTGCAGTTCCGCGAGTTGGCGATTGGTGCTTTCGTATTGTTTGGCTTTGAACGTGGTGAGGCTGAGTTTTTCAGTAAGAATCATTGCAAACATGCGGTACAGCATGTTTTGCAAATCCTGGGATTCGAAATCGGTGTAGTCTCCGACGTTACGTGCCTGCACACAAAATACGCTCACGTTCGTGTCTGCCACAATCGTGACCCCGCAAGGTTTGTGGCTGATCACACTCATTTCCCCAAAGATATCGCCTTTGCGTCGAAGGGTAAAAATCGGCTCTCCAGAAGAATACACAGTGATTTCTCCCCGGATGAGGAAAAACACCCGCTCGTTGATTTGCCCTTCACGCAAGATCACCGCATCTTTCTGGTAGGCTCGTAATTCGGAAAGTGGCACGAGTTGTTGGAGCAATTCATCGGAAAGATGACTGAACAATCGAGAATTTCGCAAGTATTCCCAAATTTCATCGTTTTGTTGGAAGATTTGCTGGTCGGCATGATTTTTCATGGTGCGATTCCTTGGCGGTGAACCCAATACGCCATTTCTCAGAGAAAACAGCATCTATTCGTTTCCTTGGCCCTCAAGTAATTGAACGGATATTAACACCTCCTTCCAAAAGTTGGCAACTAGCAATTTGTCAGAAAACCCGTATTGCCCTGGCGTGAAAGGAAATGGTTTCAAGAACATAGAAGCGTCTTGCGTCTTGGTGTGATGAATCAGACTTTAGCGACAAACGTAAGCCAAGCCCCTTTTCAGAGCCTTCTCCTGATTTGCATTCAGGACATACATTAATTCAAACAAGCTATTGGTTGGAAAAAATGGATTGGGAACCTATTTATCTGCAATGGAGACAGCTTAGAAAAGAAGGGAAGAACGCAGAAGCTTTTGCACTATTTGATGATGCAAAACGGAAATTTCACACCACAAAAGCTAAAAATTATCCTTGGTTGATCCATAGCCTCAAAGATGAAAAACGAAAATGGTTTGTTGCGAGTGTTTTCTTACACACTTCTTTACCAAAACGACTGTTTGTTCCTATGATGGATGCTGCTATTGCAGAGCCTGATCCGACTGACAAATGGCCTTTTGCGGAAGCTTGTGCTCGCACTTTTGGTGCAAAGGCAGTTCGTAGTTTTCTAAAAAACTGCCTAAATGAATCTAAAAGTGCAGAAGAAAAGAAGTTGATCCAAAAGATGCTCTCTTGGTCTGTAGACGCAACGCCATCTAGAAAACGAGGAATTTTCGGAAAAGGTCTAGATAAGCAAGACCTACGTGACCGTAATTATGCAACGAGTAACCTTTGGAAAGGAAATATGAACACGATAACCCTTAACTCAATTTCGAAAGAATTGTCCTGGTTGACAACCCCTTTATCTTGGGGAATTGGCGACAATGAATCACTCTCAATAACCGCAGGAAAATCAACCGATTTGTTTATTGACCCCGCAGGTGCCTATTCGCAAAACAGCTCTCCAATGCTGATGTTCAAAGAGGACTCCGATTTTATACTGAGTGCAAAAATCGAAGTTGACCTTCAAGCGGCATACGATGCTGGAGCACTTCTATTGTATGCTGATGATAGGAACTGGGCAAAGTTATGCTTAGAGCTATCTCCCCAAAACCAGCCTACGATTGTTACGGTTGTCACTCGAAGTTTTTCGGACGATTGCAATTCCGTTAGTTTGAACCAGAAAAATATTTATTTACGAATTTCAAAAATAGGTCCCTCGTTTGCGTTTCATTTTTCTGAAGATAAAAAATTCTGGCACCTTGTTCGATATTTCACTCTGGGCAATCGAGATAGTCTCTTTGTTGGCTTTTCTTCACAGTCGCCTACAGGGGATCAATGTACGACTGTTTTTACCGACATTTCCTATTCGCTTGAGACGCTTAAAGACATTCGAAATGGCGAATAGTCATGATTGGAATTACCACTTTAGCTCTATGGCCGAGTATCGAAAAAAGCACAGTGGCGTTTCCCACTTTAAGAAAGCACAGTGGCGTTGCACCCATTCGAGAAGCAAGGAGAGTTATGAAACATAAGTTGATATCAAGCGGTTCGGAGTTCGAAGTTCAAATTGGATACTCTAGAGCTATCGTGGATGGTGAATATGTCTTTGTTTCTGGAACCACCGGTTACGACTATACAACGATGTCGATTTCAGACAATGTCGTGGAACAAGCCGAGCAGTGTTTCAAAAACATTAATGAAGCCTTAAATGAGGCCGGTAGCAACCTCGATGAAGTAGTCCGCATCCGCTACATATTTCCCAACAAATCTGATTTCGAACCGTGTTGGCCCGTTTTTAAAAAGTACCTCAGCAAATCGAGACCTGCTGCCACAATGTGGGTGGCAGGATTATTCGATGAAAATATGAAGCTGGAAATAGAAGTCACTGCAAAAATTCTTGAATAAAAATCATAGATAGAACCATGCCGAGTTCATGGAATATCTGATTCAAGTCTAATAAAAGTAGCTATAAAGAATTATATCAACAGTTAGAAGGAAAGATCATGAATGTAGAAAATTGTTTGATGCCTAACAATAACCAACGTCGGGAATTAGCAAAACCGGGTCCGGAAGGGCCTATTTACATGTTAAATCTTATAAAATTTAAAGAAAAAGCGGAGTATGAAGATGGAAGAAAAACCAACTTAAGCGGGCGAGATGCTTACAGAATCTATGGAGAAACTGCATTAAAATTGCTTCCAAAGTACAATGCAGAGATGATTTTTATTTCGGAAGTCACTGACATCATGATTGGAGTCGTTGAGGAGCTATGGGATGAAGTATCCATTGTCAAATACCCCTCACGCTCTTCATTGATAGAAATGGCGACATCTACTGAGTGGGGTGAAGCCAATATCCATCGGGCGGCGGGAATCAAAGGGCAATTGAATATTGAAACCATTCACCCCAATTGGATGGCAGGAAATGAATGAAGATGAAAAAACGGGAGAAAGAACAAGATGGGGGTTGCTATTTTGCTTAAGGTTGAAAGAGAGATTCCAGGAATTGTGAATGATGAGCCTATAACGATTCCCTATGGAACAGAGCTGACTGGTGACGTTGATTTTTTTGCTTCAGAGGGGCCTTGGAACATCAGAGAGTACAGCAACCCAAGTTGGCTGGATATTGATTTTACTTTTGAATGGGCAGGCAGGCGTTATCAGTATCAAACCACGATCTATGCCCTCTTTCTGTGGCCTCCTGATGGCACTCAGATGATTGAAAAACCCGCCAAGTTTAAGTCAATTTGCGGAACACTTGATGCAGTTAATGATTGGCGAGACGACTGGTCTTATATTCGTCCTGATGGGGTACGTCATTCGAATCGTTTGAAGTACACGAGTTGTCATTTTGACATCTCACCGACTCCATCAGTTCTTTTTGTACAGTGTCGTTATTATGACCAAAACTCAGATATTGCTGACTATGTTACCGTGTATTACCCAATTGATTATGCAAAGCTCTTACTAAAAAATGATAACAGATTGGACTATGATTTTGAGGGAGAATTGGAAGATATCGGGATTCATGAGGGGGAATTTGTCACACTCAAATTATTAGGTGAATGTTGAATTTTATTGGGGAAATAGGATGGAATTAATCAGCGTAAATATTGGACAAGAAAGAAAAATTCAAAATGCGAAATCATCGGGTAAAACAGGTATTTATAAAGAGTCTGTGCGTACCCCAGTTCATATTAACAAACTCGGTTTAGCCGGGGATACCATATGTGATACTGAAAATCACGGGGGTGTCGATCAAGCCGTTTACGTTTATGGAACGCCTGATTATGAATGGTGGGAAGAATCCTTAGGAAGGAAAATCGTTCCAGGAACCTTTGGTGAAAACTTGACGATTTCCGACCTAGAAAGCTCAAAATTTTCCATTGGCGATCAGTTACATATTGGGACTGTGGTGCTTGAGGTGACGGCTCCTCGGATTCCTTGCGTAACGCTGGCATCACGAATGAAAGATCGTACCTTTCTCAAGAAATTTCGTTCTGCCGAACGGCCTGGATTATATTGTCGAGTCTTACAAGAAGGCACCGTCTGTGCCGGAGAACCAGTACTATTGAAAAGCTATAGTGCCGATACCGTTTCAGCCTTGGAAATGTTTCGAAATTTCTTTGAACCCGACCACAGCGAAGCCACCCTACGTCGATATCTCAACTCCCCTATTGCAATCCGTGATCGGATAGAAAAAGAAAAAAAGTTACAAGAGACCCCCACTCTAGGAACTACCCGCGATAGCCAGCGCGCGGATTAGGCTATTGCAGGTAGAGGGCATGAGTGGGGGCCATTCCAAGTGTACCAAATGGCAGGACTAGGAGAGATTATGAGTCCTCAGTAGGCAAGGTAAGTAAAAATCGCTTATATAGACGCAATATCAGCCACAATTAGGCCAATCCTCATATTATCCCACCTTGAATCGACCTGAGTCGCCTTTCGTACATCAATTAGGGAGAATGCCATTGGAAGAGACCTTGTTTCATCGCATCAATGTCTTACAGAAAACATTCGATGTGTCGACAAAAGACCGCCGGGAGGCATTGGTCCATGAGATGGAAAAACTGGAGCGCCAAGGTGTGGATTGTCGGCAATGCCGCGGGGTGTGTTGCACTTTTGTGGCAAATTCCATGCAGACCACTGTCTTAGAAACTATAGACTTGTTGTTTTACTTGCGTCAGGAAAATCGGCTGAACCCAGACCTTATTAAACAACTCCACCAAACTGTAACCCATTACCGACTCGACCGAATTCCAGGAGATGGTCAGCGAGATTACATCCGAAGGACTTACACGTGTCCTTTTTTTCAAGGAGGTCCCGTCGGTTGTTCCATTTCACGATGGGCCAAGCCTTATGGATGCCTGGGTTTCAACCCCCATTCTCCCCGCCAAACCGAAGGAGGAGATTGTACCTCTCACACGGTTTTGTTGGAACAACGGGAAGCATTGTATTTCGAAGAGGAGCGGTGTCAAAATCGTAAACTCCAACAGCAACTGGGATTATTTTGGACAAAACTCCCCATGCCGCTTGCTTTGCTAGAGGTGTTGCAAAAATTGGAGCTGCCCGAAACGAAAATTGAGGCGTGAAATAGAGTGAAGCGAAAAGGGTATTTCCACCGGCAAATGACGTTATTTGGAAGGGGATGAAGGTCGATGTGAACTTTGTAATAAGCCCCACCGACATAAGACAATAAAATTACATACCGATTAGAACGGATCACCTTGGTTGCTGATTGGAAAACAGAGATCAACCACGATGGTTCTCCACCTACTTTGATCCTGTTTTCCAATTGCGGAGGCCTTATGAGACTTACTACATTTCTGTTGTTGCTTCTCACACTGCTGCTGGCAGCTTGCTCGCAATCTTCTCTCAATGCCCCCAACACCACCTCTTTGGAGGCTTTTACCAAAGACGGCCGAAGCGTCGTACTGCACGAAAACGGCACATGGCAATATCAAGAAGCAGTGCCTGCCTCGTATTCCTCGTCAACAGAACAAATATTCAATAGTGAAAAAGGATTTTTCAAATTCGAGTACAATCCTCAGATTTGGCGGGTTGTCGATACCTCAAATGAAGCAGCGGAATTTATGTTGGTCCATCGGAATGGGGAAGGCTACGTTATGGTGATCACTGAACGGATCGGGGTTCCGTTGAACATTCTCAAACGCATTGCCGTGCGAAATGCCCGGCAGGCGGCTTCGGATGTGCAGGTTATCTTTCGGGAAAAACGTTTGGTGAATGGAGCACCTGTCTTAGCAATGGACATGCAGGGGAGAATTCAAGGCATTGTTTTTCGTTATCACAGCTACTATTGGTCGGGACGAGACGGTTCATTGCAGTTCATTACCTTCACGTCACAAAGTTTGTTTGAAAAGTATCAGGAAGATTTTGATACGGTGCTCAACAGCATGCAGATTGAAAATCCGTAAACCACCCTTTCAAGCCGCCACCTCGGACTTCACCTCTGGCTTGGTGGAGCCTTGAATCAATTGTCCGCAAGCTCCTTGGATGTCTTGCCCTTTGGAAATACGGACCGTTGCCACCACTCCTCGATCCAACAGATAACGCTGAAATGCTTCCACCTGTTCCCACTTCGGACGCTTGTATTTGCTTCCAGGGGATTCGTTATAGGGAATGAGATTCACTTTGAAGCGCAACCCATGCAAAAGCTTCAACAAACGTTTGGCGTGTTCGATGGAATCGGTCACATCCGCCATCAAGATGTATTCAAAAGTGATGCGTTTCCTCGATTCTAAAGGATATGCTTGGCAAGCAGCCACCAACTTTTCGAGATTGTAGGCCTTGTTCACAGGCATCAATTGAGTCCGAATTTCATCGTTCACTCCATTGAGGGAAACCGCCAATCCCGCTTTCACGGTTTCATTACCAAATCGCACAATTTGTGGGACCAAACCGGAGGTCGAAACGGTTACTCGACGTGCCGAAAAATTCAGACCATTGTCCGATTGCATGATACGCAACGTGGTGATCAGATTGTCATAATTGTGAAACGGCTCTCCCATCCCCATAAACACGACATTGCGAACTACCTCGCCTTCCGGGAGATCTTTGGATGCTTCTAAAATTTGGTCTAAAATTTCTCCAGGCGTGAGATTTCGAACAAACCCCATCTTTGCCGTCATACAAAAATCGCAACCCATTGCACAGCCCACTTGGGAAGAGACGCACACTGTGTAGTGGTCACGATGTGGCATCAGGACGGATTCGACTTTTTTGCCATCTGCCAATTCAAACGCATACTTGATCGACCCATCCGTAGAGTGACACACTTCGAAACGTTGCAGTTGGCTGAAGTAAAAATGCTCATTCAACTTTTGTTTCAAAGCCTTGGAAATGTTGCGCATCTCCTCAAATCGTTCCACCTGCTGTTGATACACCCAGTGAAAAATCTGTTTAGCCCGGAACGGCTTTTCGCCTTGAGCTTCAAACCAAGCATGGAGTTCCGAAAGCGTGAGGTCCTTAATATTGCGTCTTGTTTCCATGAAGTCCTTTGCGGAGTTTTTCGTGTGAACTGATGTAGCAGGGGGGCAGATGACAAACCGCTATTTCCCAAAAATCGAACGGTACGGATAAACAAAGGCATAAATTATCATGCCTCCACGATTTTATCACGCTCCTTCATAGGGTCCCACAAACCCCTCATCAACAGGTCGAATTACAGATAGCTTACTCATTTGACAAACAAAGCCCTTGAATCGTGGAAATCGATTTCAAGTCATCGGATGTCGAAAGGTACCGCGAATTTGGCAGGCGAGAATGGTCATATCATCTGCTAGGGGTTGGTCGTTATAAAATGTGTACGCTTCATGGATGAGTTTCTCGATCAATGGCGTCATGGGAAGATTCCGATTTCGTTTCAAATAACGCTTAAACCGCCGCTCTCCCCAAGCTTCTCCTTGCGGGTTCATGTTTTCCACCAATCCATCGGTATAAAACACCAGCACGTCGTCTTGCTGCAACTGAACGGTGTTTTCACTGAAACGGGTGTGGGGACTGTCCCCCAGGCGATAGTTTTGGTTGAGCAACGATTTGATTTTGCCTTCTTTTCCGATCAGCAGCGGGAAATTGTGTCCAGCATTGGAAAAAGTCATCAGTCCTGTTTGCAAATCGAGCTGTCCGATAAAAAAGGTCATGAGATAATCCGGGTTGCCAGCTTCGAACACAGCTTGATTGAAATGGGTCAGAAGTTCTTTGGGGGTGGGGTGTTCTTCTAGAAGTTGATGTCGATGATAATACAGCTTGGACATCAACCGGCAGGTGGAGCTTGCTGCGGCTGTGACCAGAGCTGCGGGAACGCCATGCCCTGTCACATCTCCAATCAAAATGTAAATCGCTCCCTGCACTTCCGTGATGAATCCATACCAATCTCCTCCGGTTTCGGTGGCAGACTGATAATAGGAGGCAAATTCGATCTGTGGCAATTGGGGAAGGCTTTTTGGAAAAAAAGCACTCTGCATTGCAGCAGCGGTTTTCAACTCATTTTCCATTCGCACTTTCTCGGTCAACCGGTGCTGAAAGCACATGTTGTCCAGGGCAATCGATATGGAAGGGATCAAAGTGTTGATAAAATCCAGGTCCCGACGAGGCAGAGTGTGTGCAGTAATCCCTTCAAAAACCATTGCTCCTTGAATGCCTTCTTGAGGCCGGATAAAGATCCATAACGCGTTTTCGGTATTGAACCAGCCTTCATGGGTCGTAATATCCAACTGCTGTTGTACGATTGTGGGAGTCTTGGTTTCGACCTTTTCGGGATCAATGGCAGTGGCGCTCCAAATGTCATTGGGTGGAATCTGGAAACATCGGTAATTTTTCCAATCTTGCCCGGGATGTGGCATGCGAAAAGCTAAGAAAACGGTTGCAATCGGGGCCGAATCGCATTCACGAACGATCGTGGAGCTGGCTTCACGTAAGACTTGAAAGGGATTTCTGGCAGCAGCCAATTTTTTGGTCACGTCTAGCAAAGCTTCCAATCGTTGACGTATCTCACGTTGCGCTTCTGATTTTTCCTTTTTCAGCACGTTGATCCGGTCTGCCAACCCCAAAGATAAAAGCACCACTTCCAATGCAGCCCCAATCTGAACACTATATTCGGTAAAAAAATTTCGGGGCAACATTCCATTGCTCTTTAACACCAAAGCCACCGCTCCGATCAAAAAAGCACTCCACGCAAACAGATAGTACCGTGCGGGCGAATACCCCCGATGCCACACCACGAATCCAGTCAAAAACAGCAAACCCGCCCATATCGGGGCTAAGGCCACAGCGCCTCGAATGCTCGTTGAGTAACTCGTGAAGAGAGACAGCAGCATGATCAACACAGCCGCCCCCATCAAGACCACCAAGAGGCGATGCAACCGCAGCGAGTATTTTCGTGTATGTAAAAAGGCAATGGAAAACAGTGTCGATGTAAACATGATTCCTGCGGAAAGAAAAACGACGCTGCCATTAGAAATCGTTGGAAAATCGGGCCACAAATACTGCTTGGCCAATCCGTTTAACGCCATCTGCCCCAGGGCCAACACTCCAATATGCAACACATAAAATAGATAGCTCCGATCCCGAACGGAAAGGTAGAGAAAGAGATTGTAGAGCATCATAACTAACATGATGCCGTAATAAGCCCCTAAGCCGTGAGCAGCTTGTGTGGCTTGCGCAATGAAACGTTCGGAAGACCAGAGCATCAGAGGAAATTGCATGGAACTTTCGGTCTGAAAACGCAGATACACGGTCACCGTTTCCCCCAAGGGCAGAGGGAGGTGGAAGGCAAAATTCCGATGAATCACTTCTCGTTGAGAAAAAGGGTACTGATCACCAGATATCTTTTGTAGGAAGGAGCCATCGGCTTGGGGGAGGTAAAGATGGACGTAGTCCAACTGAGAATAGCCGATTTCTAACAGCCATTGTTGGACAGTGGGATTATGATTCTGTATCTGAAGCCGTACCCAAATTGCGGAATCCGTGAATCCGAAATTAGGTACTGTTTTCGAGTTATGTGGGGTCCACGAAGCCTCATTCAGTCCCACCACATCCTGAATAGTCCATTGACCTTCCTGATCTTCCAGAAGATAAGCCGATTGTTCTAGATAATACTCTTCAGCGCCTTCGACCGGAATAACAACGGGCGAGGCCCAAATCAGGAATGGGATGAGCAGGCTTCCGCATCCAAGAATCAAATGTGACAGAAGCCTGTGTTGGAAGAATCGAATCGGTCGTGGCCCAAGCTGGCAAAACACCAGGAACATGAGGCCTCCTCGCTTCGACCAATTTGTGATGTTTAAACAATGGATGAGATTCCACGCGACAAGCTAAGCTTTTTTCAAAGCCGCTTCGTACATGTTTTCATACTCAATGGCAGATTGATCCCATTCGAACTGCACCCCCATTGCATTCCGAACCAATTGTTGGAAGTGTTCCGGACGGTCATAATATGTTTTCACCGCCCAACTGATACAATCAATAACATCTTCAACAGTGGGTTCGTCAAACATGAAACCCGTGCCGCTGATGTTTTTTGCGTCGTAATTTTCCACCGTATCACGCAACCCTCCAACGGCACGAACGACCGGTAGGGTCCCATAACGCAAGCTATACAATTGATTCAAACCACATGGTTCGTACAGGGAAGGCATGAGAAACATGTCACTCCCTGCCTCGATCCAATGAGAGAGTTCCCAATCGTAAGTTCCATGCCATTCCACTTTGTCCGGGAAATTGCGAGCAAGATTGTAAAACTCCTGTTCAATCCACGTTTCACCTGTCCCCAGAACGACAAGTTGCACTTCCCATTGCATGATGGTGTAAAGTGCCGGAATCAGATACCCAAAGCCTTTTTGCTGAGTCAGCCGACTGACAATCCCCATCAGTGGAACTTCAGGACGTTCCGGTAGATAGAACCTCTTTTGCAATGCTTGTTTGCACAACTGCTTCCCACTGAGATCCTCCACACTATAGTTGGCAGGAATCATAGGGTCGATTTCAGGGTTCCAATCTTGGTAATCACAACCATTCACGATCCCAGAAAGATCGGCTTTGCGTCGGTCAAACACTTCGTACAAACCGTGGCTGCCCAAAGGCGTTAGCAATTCGTCGGCATAACCCGGACTCACGGCATTGGTTTTATCGGCCCAACTGATTCCTCCTTTGAGGAAATTGATCTGGCCGTAATCTTCGAAATGTTCCATCACAAAGTGTTGCGGCTGAATCCCCAAAAGCCCCTGAAAGTCTCCAGAAAAGTTTCCTTGGAATGCCGCGTTGTGGATGGTCATAATGGATGCCGAATTTTGAAACAAAGGATGATCGGCTTCATAGACTTTATGGTAATAAGGCAGCATCGCCGTTTGCCAATCATGACAGTGCAAAATATCGGGAGCAAAATGCAGGGCTTTGCACAACTGCAATACGGCTTTTGAAAAGAAGCCAAAGCGAGCTGCATTGTCTCCATACTCTTGGAAGCCATCATCATAAAAACGCTCACGAAAGAAGTATCCGTGATGTTCAATGAAATAGACCGGAATGCCTTCGATCATCACTTGGTTGACCGCACACCAAATCTCGGTCCCGCCCATGGGCACGCCCAAGGTTTGAATGACTCGATTCGTATGCACATCTTCGGCAATCGATTGATAATGGGGCAGGACTATTCGAACGTCATGCCCACGACGTTTTAAGGCCAATGGAAGGGCCTTGCCCACATCGGCCAACCCGCCGGTTTTGGCCAGACCTTCCATTTCAGAAATTGCAAATATGATTTTCAATGGCTCACTCAATTTTCGCTCCTTTTGGAATAACGACAATCCCACTTGGGGACACAAAATATTTCTTTCGATCTTCTTCCAGGTCATATCCGATGCGGGTTCCTGCTGGAATGACTACATCCTTATCAATGATTGCTTTGGAAATGCGAGCATCTCGACCGATATCGACATCATCCATAATCACCGATTGGGACACATGGGAAAAGCTATGAACACGCACGTTGTAACCCAACACGGATTTTTCCACGAGGGATCCACTCACAATACACCCCGGCGACACCACGGAATTGATCGCATGCCCCGTACGCAAATCACTAAAGTGCACAAACTTGGCAGGGGGTAACGGTGGGTTGAAGGTTCTTACGGGCCAACGTAAGTTGTATAAATTGAACACAGGGTCCACTCCGACCAAATCCATGTTGGCTTCCCAATAGGCTTCAAGCGTTCCCACATCGCGCCAATAGCCGTGCTCTCGCTCTTCTGCACCATCCACGGTATTTTGGGCAAAATCGTATACATACACGTCACCGTTGGGATACATCTTGGAAATGATGTCTTTTCCAAAATCATGGGAAGAGTCCGGATTCTTCGCATCGTCGATCAAGTGTTTGATCAAAGGATCTGTGTTGAACACGTAGTTTCCCATCGATGCCAATACGTGGCCAGGATTACCGGGAATTGTTTTGGGATCGGTCTTTGGTTTCTCTTTAAAGCCAATCATGCGCCAATCCTCATCCACCTCGATCACACCGAAATGGTGTGCATCTGCAATGGGAACGGGAATGGCAGCAACGGTCAACTCGGCCTTTTTCTTGCCGTGAAATTTGACCATTTGATGCACATCCATTTTGTAGATGTGGTCTCCTCCGAAAACACAGACGGTGTCTGGCTCTTCATCATAAATCAGATTCAAATTTTGGTAGATGGCATCTGCGGTGCCTTCATACCATTTTTTCCCAGTTTGCATTTGGGCAGGAATCGGATCAATGAAGGTGCTGGACGGCCCTGAAAATCGCCAACCTTGACGTAAGTGCCGCATCAAGGAGTGCGATTTGAATTGAGTCAACACATAAATCTTCATCAACCCCGAATTCACAAAATTGCTCAATACGAAGTCGATGATACGATAACTACCACCAAACGGTACTGCTGGTTTGGCACGAATCGTTGTGAGTGGATGAAGTCGGGTCCCTTCCCCCCCCGCGAGAATCATGGAAAGAATGTTGCTCATAGTGCCCTGTTTTGTTAAAGGTTGACATTCAGCTAGGTTGGTTTCAAAGAACCATCCTAAGGCTTTTGTTGAACACCTCTTAGCCTCGGAATTTCAAGGGTTTTGCTCCTGATAATTAATGAAGAATTTGGCATTATTTTGTCCTGAATTTTGTTGAAGAACTCACTTCTTGTAACAACTATTCCGGCGAGTTGGAAGTGTTCTTTCAATTCTTTTTTGAAATTTTAAGAGTGAGGAAAAATGGCGCAAATCAGACTGTCCAAAGAAGAAAAAGAACAAATTGTAAGCACTAATCATCATGCTCCACGCTCAGTCCTTGGCTTCCATGAAGTGGAACGTTCGAATAAAACAAAAGCGTGGATTGTTCGCGTCTTGGAACCTGATGCAGAACAAGTTCTGTTGTATTGGGACGATCAATCCGAAAACGATGCAGTTGAACTGAAAAGGATCCATGCAGGTGGGTTGTTTGAATTGGTAATGGACCCACGACCGACCCTCATGCCTTATAAACTGAAAATATCCTATACAAATGGCAATCAGCACGAAAAGTACGATCCTTATTATTTTGCGCCGCAATTGACGGAATTCGATTTCCATCTCTTTGCCGAGGGCAATCATCACAAAATCTATTACAAGTTGGGAGCGCATCTCACTACTCAAGATGGCGTGGCGGGTACCCTATTTGCGGTGTGGTCACCCAATGCAAGGCGAGTGAGTGTGGTCGGAGATTTCAACCATTGGGATGGACGCAAACATGCCATGGAAAATCGCGGTTCCTCAGGAATTTGGGAACTGTTCGTTCCTGGCGTGCAAGAAGGAGCTATTTATAAATACGAAATCCAGTCGCAGCAAGGCGGGTTGTTTCTTAAAGCCGATCCCTATGGATTTGCAATGGAACATCGTCCAGCAACTGGCTCCGTGGTGGCCAACTTGAATGGCTTCGAGTGGCACGATCAGGCTTGGATGGAAGAACGAGAGAAAAAGAATTTGTTTGAATCTCCTATTTCAATTTACGAAGTCCATCTCGGTTCTTGGAAACGAATTCCTGAACAGGACAACCGCTTCATTTCCTATCAAGAAGCGGTCGATCAGTTGATCCCTTATGTGAAAGAAATGGGGTACACACATATTGAATTGATGGGGCTGGCAGAACATCCCTTTGATGGTTCTTGGGGATATCAGGTTGTCGGATATTATGCGGTGACCTCTCGTTTTGGAAGCCCGAAAGAATTCATGCATTTTGTGGATCGTTGCCACCAAGAAGGGATTGGCATCATTATGGATTGGGTTCCTGCCCACTTTCCGAAAGATGCTCATGGCCTGGGCTATTTTGACGGATCCCATCTCTACGAACACGCGGATCCTCGTAAAGGTGAGCATTCCGATTGGGGAACCAAAATCTTCAACTACGGTCGCAACGAGGTTCGTAACTTTTTGGTATCCAATGCGCTGTTTTGGTTGGAATATTATCATTTGGATGGGGTGCGAGTGGATGCCGTAGCATCCATGCTGTACCTCGATTACAGCCGAAACCCTGGTGAGTGGGTTCCCAACGAATATGGAGGCAATGAAAATCTCGACGCTATCTTCTTCATCAAAAATTTCAACGAAGTGATTTTCAACTACTACCCTGGCATCATATCCGTTGCCGAAGAATCCACTGCTTGGCCGGGAGTGAGTCATCCGACCTATACCGGTGGGCTGGGATTCAACTTTAAATGGAATATGGGATGGATGAACGATACCTTACGGTATATTGGCAATGATCCAATTTATCGCAGCTATGACAACCACCTGATCACCTTTTCAATGGTGTATGCGTACTCCGAAAAGTACATCCTGCCCATTTCCCACGATGAGGTGGTGCATGGCAAAGGCAACTTGCTGGGTAAGATGCCAGGAGATTACTGGCAACAACGAGCCAATTATCGTTTGTATTTGAGCTTCATGACGGCCCATCCCGGTAAGAAGTTATTGTTCATGGGATGCGAGTTTGGACAGTGGCAAGAATGGAGTGAAGCGAGCAGCTTGGATTGGAATTTGGTGGAAAGCAATCCCGATCATTGGCAGTTGCAGCAATACTGCAAAAATTTGAATTTCTTCTATCGCAATCATCCAGCATTATACACCACCGATTTAGATCAGGAAGGATTCGAGTGGATTGATTTTCACGATCATGCCAATAGCGTGTACTCCTTCTTGCGGAAACCCAAAACATCTTCCGACGAACCCCCTATTCTTTTTGTATTCAACTTCACTCCGGTGCCGCGACAAGGGTATCGTATCGGAACTTCTATCTTTGCCAAATATGCAAAAGTTTTAGACAGTGATGCTTCAGAATTCGGAGGAAGTGGCTACAACCAACAAACAGAAATTCAGGCGGAATCCAACCCATGGCACGGACGTCCGTATAGTTTGAATTTCGACCTCCCTCCTTTGGCCGCGGTGGCTCTGCAACCGATTGCGTGATTTCAAATCTTGTGAGTGTCTTCAGCCTACCTCGGAAGGCGTTCCTCACTATGGGGAGTCACCTTCCGAAACCGTGTTCTTCATGGAACACGGTTCCCATCAACAGATATTTGAAACGCTCGACCGGGATTTTTCATTCACACAAATCGGACTGGTCGCTTCGTTGCAGAATCGAAGATCCACTTAACTTTGGATAATCTGCATCGGGTATCCCACCGTCGAAATTTACCGGAGATATTGCAACCTCATTGAGAAAAATTATGGCTTCAATTCGACTTTCTAAGGAAGAAAAAGAACAAATTGTTTCTGCCAAACATCCTGCACCTCGATCGATATTAGGATTTCACGAGGTGCTCCGTTCCGATGGCCGCAAAGCCTGGGTGATTCGTGCACTCGAACTCAAGGCGGACGCTGCTATGCTGTTCTGGGAAGACCAGAAAGCAGCCGATGCCACACTGATGAAACAAATCCATCCTGATGGTTTGTTTGAAATTGTTATGGACCCTCGTCCCCACCTGTACCCTTACAAGCTTAAGTTCAGCATGCCTGAAGGGGAGATCATCCGGTACGATCCCTTTTATTTTTTGTCGCATATCAGTGGCTTCGATTGTCATCTGTTTGCCGAGGGCAATCATCACCAGATTTATCGCAAAATGGGGGCACATCCCGTCGAGATCGAAGGCGTCGCAGGAACTCGATTTGCCGTGTGGGCACCCAATGCTAAACGTGTGAGTGTGGTGGGTCCCTTCAACGATTGGAATGGCAATAAGAATTCAATGCACCCCATCGACACCACCGGTATTTGGGAATTATTCATCCCAGAGATTCTGGAAGGCACCCTTTATAAATATGAAATCAACGGACCGAATGAAGATCTGCATCTCAAAAGCGATCCCTATGGCTTTCAGATGGAAACACGGCCTGCCAATGCGTCCGTTGTCACTTCATTGGATGGCTATGAATGGAATGATCAAACATGGATGGAACAACGCAATCAGCAAAAACCCACTCAGTTGCCCGTTTCTGTGTATGAAGTCCATTTGGGATCTTGGAAACGTGTGCCAGAAGACAACGATCGTTCGCTCACTTACCGCGAAGCTGCTGATGAATTGATTCCTTATGTCAAAGACATGCAATACACCCATATTGAATTAATGCCCTTAGCAGAACATCCGTTGGATGCTTCGTGGGGTTATCAAGTCACGGGCTATTTTGCAGCAACCTCTCGTTTCGGAACCCCCAAGGATCTGATGTATTTTATAGATCGGTGCCATCAAGAAGGCATTGGTGTCATTTTAGATTGGGTGCCGGGTCACTTTCCCAAAGATGCCAATGGTCTCGCCTACTTTGACGGGACCCACTTATACGAACATGCCGATTGGCGAAAGGGGGAACATAAAGAATGGGGAACCTTGGTGTTCAATTATGGCCGCAATGAAGTCCGTAACTTTCTTATTGCCAATGCTTTGTTTTGGTATGACTACTACCATATCGATGGCATTCGAGTGGATGCCGTCGCATCGATGTTATACTTGGATTACAACCGAAAAGATGGGGAGTGGATTGCCAATCAATATGGCGGGAATGAGAATCTGGAAGCCATAGATTTCATGCGATCATTGAGTGAAGCCATTTTTCATTACTATCCGGGAACACTTTCGATTGCCGAAGAATCCACCGCTTGGTCGGGGGTCAGCCATCCACCCTACGTAGGGGGCTTGGGTTTCAATTTCAAATGGAACATGGGGTGGATGAACGACACACTCCGATACATGTCCTTAGATCCAATCTACCGGAAGTATGAGCAGAACTTGCTAACCTTTTCGCTGATCTATGCCTTTTCGGAAAATTTCATCCTCTCATTATCCCATGACGAAGTCGTACATGGAAAGCGGTCGTTGCTTGATAAAATGCCAGGAGATTTTTGGCAAAAACGAGCCAACTTTCGGTTGTATATGGCCTTTCAAACCACCCATCCGGGAAAGCAGTTGAACTTCATGGGATCGGAATTCGGCCAATGGAAAGAATGGAGTGAGGCTGCAAGCCTGGAATGGCACCTGCTCGAGTATGAGGAACATCGTCAGATTCAAGACTTTTGCCGGGAATTGAATCGGCTTTATCGTAGTCACCCGGCACTTTATTCCAACGATTTCGATTGGTCCGGTTTCGAATGGATCGATTTGCATGATCACGAAAACAGTGTGATCTCTTACCTCCGTAAAAGTGCAGTCGATGTGCCTGCACCCTCCATTATCTGTGTTTTCAATTTCACGCCAGTTCCCCGGAAAAACTATTCCGTCGGAGTGCCCGATGCGGGAGAATATGTGAAGCTTTTGGACTCAGATGATCCCCGCTTCGGAGGTTCCGGTTTCAATCAAGCTTTGGAAGTGTTCAGTGATTCCACCACCTGCCAAGGTCGGTCCCACCGTATCGTCGTGGACTTACCTCCCTTAGGGTGCCTGCTTTTCTATCGCAAAGAACAATAAGGCCATCAATGGGGAATGTGTGGCTCACATATCACTGAATGATTTCATAAACTTTTTAAGTAGGAGACGTCGTGAAACAAACCGAAAAAATGGATAAACTGTGGGAGTTTATCGCCAGCTACCGAAAATCGGATCAAAAATCCATTATCGATTCTATGGCACATCACCTGGGATTCACCTTGTGCAAAAGCCGCTACACCACCAGCAATGTGGATGTGTATGATGGCATTGCCCTGTCTATCCGAGATCATTTGGTAGAACTCTGGAACGACACCCAACACACGTATGACGAACAAGGCTGCAAAAAGGTATATTACCTCTCCTTAGAATACTTAATCGGACGCAGCCTGCGGAACAATCTCGTGAATCTGAATCTGTACCAAGCGTATCAAAAAGCAGTCGCCGAGATTGGGTTTGATCTCGAAGAGGTTGAGGAGTTGGAGCATGATGCGGGTCTGGGCAACGGAGGTTTGGGACGCTTGGCCGCCTGTTTCTTGGACTCGATGGCTGCTCTCAAACTGCCCGCCTACGGTTATGGCATTCGATACGAATATGGAATCTTTCAACAAAAAATTGAAAATGGGCAACAAGTCGAACATCCCGACTTATGGCTTTCTGAAGGCTACCCTTGGGAAATTCCTCGATGGGAGCTTTCGGTGCCGATTAAATTCTATGGACATGTTCACCAATACAAAGATGAGCAAGGCGTCAGTCGATACAATTGGCTCGATACTCAAGATGTGGTGGCAGTCCCATTCGATGTCCCCATTTCAGGTTACGGCACCCGCACGGTGAACAACTTGCGTTTATGGTCAGCCCGTTCTTCGAAAGATTTTGATTTCCAATTGTTTAATGCCGGCGATTTCCTAAGAGCCGTAGAAGAAAAACAAAAAAGCGAAACCATTTCCAAAGTGTTGTATCCCAACGACACTGGTTTTTTAGGAAAGGAGTTGCGCTTGAAACAACAGTACTTTTTTGTGTCGGCATCCCTTCAAGATATCATCCGTCGCTATAAAATGAGCCATGACAGCTTCGATCACTTCCCAGAACAAATTGCCATACAGCTCAACGACACTCACCCGGCAATCGCGGTTCCCGAATTGATGCGCTTGTTGGTCGATGAAGAAGGTCTCGAATGGCAGAAAGCCTGGAGCATTGTCACTCATGTTTGCGCTTATACCAATCACACCGTAATGCCAGAAGCTCTGGAAAAATGGTCGGTGGAATTAATGGACAACTTGCTGCCTCGGTTGCTGCAAATCATCTATGACATCAATCATACCTTCCTCAATGAAGTTCGGAAAAAGCGACCCCATGATGTGGATATGCTCCGGCGTATCTCGTTGATTGATGAAGGGGATTATGGACGGAACAAGCAAGTGCGTATGGCCAATTTGGCGATTGTGGGCAGTCATACGATCAACGGGGTCTCGGCGCTGCATTCCGATTTGCTCAAGACCACGATCTTCCAAGATTTCTTCAAATTGTTCCCAGAAAAGTTCCAGAACAAGACCAATGGCATCACGCCCCGATTGTGGCTCCGCTGTGCCAACCCTGAGCTTTCTGAATTGATCAGTAGCAAGATCGGCGATTCATGGATCACGAATTTGGACGATCTCAAAAAACTCGTTCCTTTAGCCGAAGATGCAGACTTCCACAAAGAATGGCAGGCGGTTAAGCGTAAGAAAAAAGAACAGCTCGCCGCTATTTTGCTGGAACGGCAAGGCATTGAGCTGAACGTCGATTCGATCTTTGATGTTCAGGTCAAGCGGATGCACGAGTACAAACGCCAATTGTTGAACATCTTGTACACAATCGTGCTTTACAATCGAATTCGCCGCAATCCTGAAGGTGATTACGTTCCGCGTACTATCATGATCGGAGGGAAGGCGGCACCAGGGTATTACATGGCTAAATTAGTCATTCGGCTGGCCTCTGATGTGGGACGTGTTGTGAATGCAGATCCCGTTCTTCAAGATCGATTGAAATTTGTGTTCCTAGAAAATTACAGTGTGTCTTTTGCAGAAAAAATCATCCCCGCCACCGAGCTGTCACAGCAGATTTCCACCGCGGGTACGGAAGCTTCGGGAACCGGCAACATGAAGTTCTGTCTCAACGGAGGCATTATCATCGGGACCATGGATGGGGCGAATATCGAGATCCGAGAAGAAGTGGGAGAAGACAACATCTTCATCTTCGGTCTCACCACCCCTCAAGTGATGGAAGCTCGGAAAAAAGGATACAGCCCTCGCGACTACTACACCAACAATCCCGAATTGAAAGAAGCGTTGGATATGATCAACTCCGGTTTTTTCAACAAAGATAATCCCAATTTATACAACGACATCTACAATGCGTTGACTTATGACGATTATTATATGTTGCTTGCCGATTTCATGAGCTACTGCGCGTGCCAAGAACGTGTAAACCAAGCCTATTTGGACCAAGAGCAATGGACCAAGATGTCCATCCTCAACACGGCCAAGATTGGGAAGTTTTCGAGTGACCGCACGATTCAGGAATATGCAGAAGAAATTTGGGGAGTGGAGCCTGTAGAGATTCAGCCCGTAGAGGTCAGTAAGCGTTAATTTTGCAAAGTTACATGCCACTTTGAAAACCAGGTTCGCGCCTCGTTTTTCAAAGTGGCACAAGGCAAATTTTCTGAAGGAACTCACTAGAACATATGTAAATTTCGCTCGTACAGCAGCGACAAATCAGCAAGCCATTGGCGCAAACCCTGATTAAGATCCGATTGACGAAAACGCCATCCCCAATTTCCTTCATCACTCCCCGGTAAGTTCATCCGGGCATCTCTTCCCAAATTCAGAATATCTTGAAGTGGTGCCATGGCGGTATCTGCTGTGGACGACAAGGACATCTGCGACAAGATGTGGGCCACATCATGCTCCTTCACATCCCGCCACGTGTATCGATTGAGATAGTTTTTGGCTTCATCGGGAATTTCGTCATACCAACCTCGTGTGGTGTTGTTGTCATGGGTACCGGTATACATCACACAGTTTTGCACACAGCGATGGGGAATGAAGCTATTGGGGTTGGAATCGAAGAACGCAAACTGCAACACTTTCATACCTGGAAAACCGCAATCGTCCCGCAGTTTTTCAACTTCCGGGGTGATCACACCCAAGTCTTCAGCCACAATGGGCAATGTCCCTAAGGCTTTTCGCAGCGTGTCGAAAAAATGAACCCCAGGCCCTGGTTTCCATTCCCCCTTCATGGCGGTGGGTTCGGATGAAGGAATTTCCCAGTATTTTTCAAAACCTCGGAAGTGGTCAATACGGATGATATCCACTAATTCCAACAGCACTTTGATTCGCATTTGCCACCAATGATAGTTGTCTTTGGCAAGCTCTCCCCACCGGTATAACGGATTGCCCCAGCGTTGTCCGGTAGCACTGAAGTAGTCGGGGGGAACGCCTGCTACCACTGTCGGATACCCATCTTGGTCCAATTCGAACAAGCTACGATGCCCCCATACGTCGGCGCTGTCATACCCAACAAATATAGGAATGTCGCCCATGATTTTGATACCACGGTCATTGGCGTAGTTGCGCAGGTCAGTCCATTGTTTGAAGAATTGGTACTGGAGGAATTGATGATAGCGAACATCTTTTTGATGAGCCGCTTTCCAGGCCTTGATGGCCTGGGGTTCACGCAGGGCCAATTCGCGAGGCCAATCACACCACGAGACACCACCGTGAGCAGCTTTTAGCGTGGCGTACCAGGAAAAATCATCCAACCATTCTTTATGACGATGGCAGAATTCATCGAAGGCATGTCGATCTTCCGAGGAGGCATAATTTTCGAAACCTTCATAAGCGACCTTGAGAAGCTCGTGTTTCCACGGGGTGACGGCCCCAAAATCCACACGATCTTCCGAGAATGCGGGAACCCGGTTCAACAGTTCTTCTGAAACATAACCCGCTTCGTACAGTTTTTGCGGACTCAACCACAACGGATTTCCTGCAAAGGCAGAAAGCGATTGATATGGCGAAGCACCATAGCAAGGAATACCGATAGGGAGAATCTGCCACATGGATTGTTTGGCTTCCGCCAAAAAATCAACAAACTGATAAGCAGCTTCCCCTAAATCTCCAATCCCAAAACGTCCAGGGAGGGAGGTGGGATGCAAAATCAAACCGGATATTCGTGTCATAATGGATTTTCCTTACAAGGTCATCCCTCGCTTACTTTTCTAAAAATTGGTGGCTTGAAAAGTACAGGGATTACAGTTTTTTGAAATAAGAGTCATGCCACCCAATGTTGGAGAATGTGCAATACGCACGGGATATCACCAACCCTCCATCAAAGCAAGGCGGTTTCCTAGCGGGGTCGTGTGTACACTAATTGCATCAATCCATTGATTAAAATTGAAAGTTTGATAATGCTCATACGACATTGTCTTATGGCTTATAACAATACCTTATAACTCATAAACAATACCTTATGACTTATAACGATTCTTCAAACTCGCGTTCATTTTGAAAAATGGCAAACTCACTTTTGAAAACAGCAAAGTAAGCCACAATGCCTTTTTTAATAACCCCAAAGTTATTACTCAGAGACACGATCATGCCGAATCGAATAGAATGGAAAAGAGTAGGGAGCATTTGCTTGGTAGGGGGCATGCTCTTGCTGCCAGGAACTCCCAGTTTTGCAGGTGACACCAAGGTGGAAGTTCAATTGGATCAGCAAATTGAGATCGATTTTGTGGATGTGACGGCTGAAGACTCCGAAGCCGAAATCCAAATTGGGGGTGTGGTCGCAGCGGAAGGCAGTGACCTCAACACCAAAGTGAATGTTCACATTGAAGCCAAAAGTGTTCGAATGGACGGCAAACGCGCCCCCATGCAGGCTGTGATCGGAACCGTAATTGGTGAAGATTAAAGATTTCAAACCGATTCACTCTTCTCTCCAAAGTGCTCCCAGCCCCTTCGCATGTTTCCGGATGAATCGGTCATGCGCTAAACCGGATATCTTCCAATCTTCCGCTGAATTGAGAATACCTTGCCCGGATCCGGTCTGAGCCAACTTTTCCAATGATCCTTCCCGATAGGTTTCTGCTGAGGAGGCTTGTAAGGTTTCTGCCATTTGAAGATGATTCCGAATCTGCCTAAGAAATTCTTCTTTCTCCCGGACCTGCCGCTTCACGATGTAGCCGATCACTCCTTCCAAATTACGAGCCTTTTCCACAAGTCTGTCATCCGCCTTTGCCGTTAAAAACACGATAGGGAACGGCTTGCCGATGATGAAAAAAATTTGACTCATGGTCAGACCATCGATGCCGGGCATTTCAATATCCGATAAAATCAAATCCGGTTGAGTGAGCAAGGCCTTGTAAATCCCTTCCAGCCCATCTTGGGCGCTGTACAGTTCAAACTCATCCAGAGGATCAAGCACCGACAAGCTGAACTGCCGGACCATCGCAGAATCCTCCACAAGCAACAGCCGTTTGCGCTCCGAACTGCCCATCAGATCCGCCCACTCGTGCTGTCGAAAATGATAAACCGGATCAAAGTATTGCCATTCAAAGGATGCCATCCCTTCCTGAATGGTGTCCTGAAGTCGTTCACGAATTTCGGCTTCGAGCAGGAATCCTATGGTACTTTGAAATCTCTGTGCCCGTTGTTGATTGGTGGCACTGTCCGAGGTGAAGATCGTGGGAATGATAATTTTGAAGGCCTCTAAAATCTTAATCATCGAAAGGCCGTTCAAGTGTTCCAGTTCGGCTTTCACGATAATGAGATCGGGACGATGGCGGATGATTTTCCGGATACCATCAATTCCGTCATGACTGACCAAAACCTTGACATGCTGATTTTTTAAAATTTCCAAGGTGTCACGGCCCTGTTGAATCACAATAATATTTTTCAGCGAAGACATGAGGCTCCTATCGGATTTTTACCAACCTTCTCGCTTCATCCGGTCGGCTTCTTGTTGCAGCTCGTTGTAGAATTGTTTTTTTATTTGCTCCTCAGCCGAGGGTTTGTTTGCGGTACGAGGAGATGGTGTGGGGGATGATTCTGCCGATGCCTCGTTGCGTTCCGTTGCAGCACGATGCGACCGAAGGCGTTTCTTTTTGGAAGGGTTGTACCGCACCTCAAAAACTCCCTTCTTTTCACCGGAAGCCTTCAGCTTATCCACACTCACATCCTTGTAGCTCGATTGAAGGACTTTCTTTTGTTCAGCCGAAATTTCCATCATTTCTTCAATCTTGCGTTGAAATAAACGAGGATCCCGTAAGACTTCACTCTTGACGAGGTAACCCCGCACCCCTTCTAACTTCATCACACGTTTTACGGTGTCTTCATCACTTTTGGCCGTGGCAAATGCCAACGGAAAGGGTTGTCCGATGATGTAAAGCATTTGAGCCATCATAATGCCGTCAATGTTCGGCATTTCGATGTCGGATAATATAAGGTCGGGTCGAATCAAAGTGGCTTTGAACAAGCCCTCTCTTCCATCTGGGGCATGATACAGTTCGAATAATCCTGAATGATCCAAGTTTTTAAGGATGCTGCTTAAGATGAGTTTGGAATCTTCCACCACCAAAATCTTTTTACGGTCTGATAAGCTGAGCAAATCCAGTGCTTCTTTTTGGGTAAGGGAATAACTCAGATCGGTAAATTGGCGTGGTTTATGATCAAGTGCTTGTGCAACCAAGGGCATCAATCGTAACCGGATATCGTTTTTAAAACAGTGATCGAATACCGTGGGATACTGGTAAATGTGGTCCTCGATATCTTTACGAGATGTGATGAAGATGATGGGAATTTGCAATCGTAACAGCGAAAGCACCCGGGTGGTCAGTAGCCCGTTCAAATGGGGCATTTCCACATCCATCGTGATCACATCCGGATGATAACGCAATGCTTTGCGAATGCCATCGATTCCGTTGATGGCATGAATGACATGGCATTCCAAAGGTTGCACCACGGCTTCTAGCATCGAACGAGTGGTGGCGCTATCGTCAACAATGAGCAGTTTTTTCATAAAATCGTGTTGGAAAAGTTAGCATCAGGCAAGGTGAGAACACAGCATGTACTTCTGTAACACACGTAGCGCCAAGCGAACAATAGCGACTGTGCTTACTATCGAAATCGAGTTGAGTTATAATGCCGAAATTCACCAAAAATCCTTCCATCCCTATTCAAACGAGAAGTTATGATCCCCCTACCAGGTTATGAGATCGTCGAGCAACTGCACGCCGGCATGAAAACCGAAGTGTACCGTGCTTATTACAATGGCGAACCGCAGACCGTGATCATCAAAGTGTTGAGCGATGAGTATCCCGACACAATGGATGTCGCCCAAATGCGGCATGAGTATGAAATCTCACGTGATCTGGTGTTTGAGGGCGTGGTGCCTGCACAGCGATTGGAAAAATTTCGGAACCGTCTTGCGCTCATTTTTGACGACCATGGAGGGCACTCTTTAGCCAAATACATTCGGACACAACCCCTGGGATTAGGAGAGTTTTTTGAGATCGCCCTCCAACTCACCACCACGCTGGCGGAATTGCATCAACACCATATCATCCACCGCGACATCAAACCCGACAACATCGTGATTGTCCCCGGAACTCGCGAATGTTTCTTCGTCGACTTCAGTTTAGCAACTGCCTTCACTTACGAAACGCAAGAGTATTGCAACCCAGAAGTATTGGAAGGCACCCTGTATTACATTTCCCCCGAACAAACCGGTCGGATGAATCGGGCAATTGACTACCGCACTGATTTTTATTCATTGGGAGTCACCTTCTACGAAATGTTGACTGGGCACGTCCCGTTCCAAGCTTCTGAACCCATGGAACTGATCCACAGTCATCTGGCGAAACACCCTCCACCTCCGCACGACCTCAATCCGGATGTCCCCCCTGCCATCTCTGAAATCGTCTTAAAATTGATGGCGAAGACTGCTGAAGATCGATACCAGAGCGCTTCCGGCCTAAAAGCCGATCTTAAAGAATGTTTTCGACAGTGGAAAGCCGTGGGACGGGTGGTGAACTTCACTCCAGGACAACAAGACCGATCAGGGAAGTTGGCGATTTCATCGCGTCTTTATGGTCGAGAAGAAGAAGTGGAGTTGCTAAAGACCGCCTTCCAACACACACGCTTAGGCCCTGTTCAGTTGGTAACCGTCTCAGGAGAAGTCGGGATTGGAAAATCAGTCTTGGCTCAACACATCAAAGAGTGGGTCCGGGAAAAGGGTGGCTTTTATTTGTTTGGCAAGTGCGATCCTCAGGAACAAGGCGTGCCTTATCTTCCGATCATTCAAGGGTTCCAACGCTTGGTTCGTTCCCTATTGCTCGAACATGAAGCCCAATTGGAAACGTGGAAAAAGCGCCTCCTCCAGGCAGTGGGCAGCAATGGACAGATGCTCATAGATGTGATTCCGGAATTGGAATTGGTCATCGGAAAACAACCTCCTGTGAAGGAAAGTGCTCCCTCAGAAGCGATGAATCGCTTCCAAACCACTTTTCGAAACTTCGTGAATGTGTTTGCGCGATTGGACCACCCCTTGGTGTTGTTTCTGGACAATTTGCAATGGGTCGATGCCAATACCACCAGTTTGGTTCAGTCTTTGGTTGCCGATCCCCAGACCGAACACTTCCTCTTGATCGGAGCTTACCGAGGCCATGAAGTCACCTCAGAACATCCGTGGCAGAAAGCATTGGGCAAACTTCGACAAACCGTAGGAGGATTTCGTCATATCGATTTGGGTCCCTTGGAAAAACATCAGGTGGAAACCCTCATTCAAGACAGTCTGGAATGCCCCTCTTGCCAAGTGGAGGAGTTGACTCAATTGATTTTAGACAAAACTCAGGGCAATCCCTTGTTCACCCACATGTACCTTAAAACGTTTTATGAAGAAAACTTGCTACGCTTCGACTTCCGCCAGGAAAGTTGGTCCTGGGATATCGAAGCGCTGCAATCCCTTGGCATTGCCGATAACGTGGCTGAGCTAATGGTAGGAAAACTTCAGCGTCTACCCCATCAAGTCCTCAACATTTTGCAGTTGGCTTCCACGATTGGAACTCGATTTGATCTGATGACATTGGCTAAACTGAACGGCAAAACTCCAACCGAAACCGAGGCTTCGTTATGGATTGCCATGCAAGAAGGGATGGTTGCCAAAGAAACCGAAGCCACGACCGAAGAATCCAACTTGTACCGGTTCCTGCACGACCGGATTCGGCAAGCCGCTTATTCCATGATCTCGGAAGCTGACAAGTGCGCCATCCATCTGAGCATTGGCCGCATGTGGTGGGAGATGCGAAAGGAAGATTTGCCCGAAGAATGCAATTTTGAAGTGGTGAACCAATGGAACTTAGGGCGGTCCTTGATCAAAAACCCGGGAGAACGTCTCAGCCTAGCCCAACTGAATCTGGTCGCAGGGCAAAAAGCCAAAAGTTCTACAGCCTTTGAGCAAGCCCTGCTTTATTTCACCATTGGTTTGGAAATGCTCCCTGAAAATCGTTGGGCGGAACACTACGACCTCACCTTTGTCCTCTCCTTGGAACGCGCCGGTTGCGCCTACATCACTACCCATTTTGACGAAGCGGAAGCTCTGTTTGATGAACTCTTGCAATATGCGCGATCCGCAATGGAAAAAATCCGAGTGTACATCCTTCGTGCTCGGCTCTATACCAACATTGGACAGCACCGCAAGTCGGTGGAAGCGGGCTTGGAAGGACTGAAGGTGGTTGGAATTGAGATTCAACGATACAGTGACGAGGAATTGCAACATGAAACCAGAAGCCTCATTCAATACATGATCGATCACCAAGTCGATATTCGGAAACTCCCCAAAGCCACGGATCCATTGAAAATAGCGACCTTGGAAATGCTCACAGGGCTGGGTCCTTCGGCTTGGGTTTCCGATTTGCGATTGGCTCAAAGCACCACCTTGATTGCGTGTCGATTGTGCTTGCAATATGGCAATACCACCGCTTCTTCGCTGCATTATCTGGCTTTGTCCTTGTACTTCCGTGAAGTGTTCCAAGACATTGAAATGGCCTACGAGTTTGGAGTCCAAGGATTGGAATTGGCGCAATTGTTCCAAGATCCGGTCGAGATTGGACGTGCGAATCATGTTTTTGGGGGATTCATTTCTCCGTGGCGGGCGCATCTGAAGCATAGCTATCCGCATCTCCGCAAAGCTCACCAAATGGGAATGGATGTGGGGGATTGGGTGTTTGCCGGATATGCCATCAGTTCTTTGACCGCTTACCTTTATCTGGCGGATCAGCCTTTTGAAGAAGTCTTCAAATCCCTTCGAGATGCCTTAGCACTCAGCAAACGGAGCCAAGATCGGGACAATTCCGACTTCTTGCACATGGTCCAACAAATTATTTTCTGCTGGGAAGGCAAGACCGATAGCGTGACCTCTTTGGATGGAGAGGGAATGCAGGAACAAGAATTTGCCGCAGCGATGCTGGAATCGGGGAATTTGAGCAATCAAAGTTGGTACCATTCATTCAAACTGGCCATCTTGTTCACCTATGGCCATTACGACGACGCTTGGAAAGAAATTCAGCTCATGGAGGAAAACAACCTACCTAAGCTGGGTGTGCATATACCCGCGTATACCATGTGGTATTCCCTTACTGTGATCGCTTTATACCCCGATGCCTCGCAGGAAGATCAAGAACACTACAAAAAAATCGTTCATGAAAATCGGAAATTGCTCGCTTTATGTGCAAAACATTGCCCGGAAAACTACCTTCACAAGTGTTTGGTGGTGGACGCAGAGTGGGCACGTCTCGAAAAACGCTCGTTTGAAGCCATGGAGTTGTACAATCGTGCCATCCGAGAAGCAGAAGAAAATGAATTCATTGCTCATGCAGCCTTAGCGCATGAGTTAGCTGCAAAATTTCAGTTGGATCTCGGATACGAACGCTATGCCCAGCAACACTTGCAAGAAGCTTGTTATCACTATCACCAGTGGGGCGCACAGGCCAAAGTCCAACACCTGGAGCAATCGTACCCTCAATTTTTCCACACCAATCCGGTGGATACAGAACGGCGCATGACTGCTACGCTGACCTTCCGTTCTGGGGAAACGTCGTTAGGCAGTTCCACTTCCGAGCTGGATATCCAAGCCATCATGAAAGCCTCTCAAGCCATTTCCCAGGAAATTGTGCTCTCCAAGCTTTTAAAGAAGATGATGAAGCTGGCCATCGAAAATGCCGGGGCTGAAAAAGGGTTTTTGATTCTAGAAAAAGACGGAGAATTCTTTGTTGAAGCTGAAGGTTCGGTGGGTTGGGATGATGTCACGATTTTGGAATCGATTCCTTTGTTGCATCCCGAAGTCACGGGAGAAGTTCCTCTAGTCCCGATCAAAATCATACAATACGTGGCGTTGACTCAAGAGCCGGTGATTCTGCACGATGCCACTCATGAAGGCGCGTTCACTCAGATTCCCTATGTGACAAAATTCCATCCCAAATCCATCCTTTGTTTACCGATTCTGCACAAAGGGATTTCGATTGGAGCCATTTATTTGGAGAATGATCTCACCACCGGAGCCTTCACATCCAACCGCTTGGAAGTCTTGCAACTGTTAGCCTCCCAAGCAGCGATTTCTATTGAAAATGCCCGACTGTATGAAGCCTACGGGCGTTTCGTGCCACATGAATTTTTGGGGTTGCTGCATAAACGCCGGATCTTGGACGTGGAATTGGGAGACCAAGTGCAGGCTCAAATGTCGGTGCTGTTTGCCGATATCCGTTCGTTCACCACACTCTCTGAAGGCATGAGTCCTCAAGACAATTTCCGATTTCTCAATTCCTATTTGAAGCATATGGGACCCGTGATTCGTCAACATGGTGGATTCATCGATAAGTACATCGGAGACGCCATCATGGCACTCTTTGATAAAAGCGGGGAAGATGCCGTGAAAGCGGCTCTCGGCATGTTGCAGAATTTGCTGGATTACAACCAGCATCGGCAATCTCAGGGATTTGTTCCGATTCGAGTCGGGTTGGGTATCCACACGGGTTCCATGATGCTTGGTACCATCGGTGAACACAACCGCATGGAAGGCACGGTGATCAGCGATGCCGTGAATTTGGCTGCGCGCCTGGAAGGTATGACAAAACAATACGGCACACCGCTGCTCATCAGCGAACCCACCCTCTTGGAATTGAAAGACCCGAGCCGCTATCACACCCGCTTTTTGGATCGAGTGAAGGCCAAAGGGAAATCCGAACCCGTTGTGATTTACGAAGTGTTTGATGCCGATCCGCCCGAACAACGCGATGCCAAACAGGCCAACATTCCCATTTTCACCAAAGCCTGGGCGCATTACAAACAAGGGGAGCTGGATGAAGCCCGGATTTTGTTCCAAGAATGCCTCGCTGCCCACCCCACGGATCCCGCACCTCAGGTGTATATCAACCGATGTGACCAGATGGAAATGATGGGACTCCCCGACGACTGGGATGGAACGACCCAGTTGGAAGAAAAATGAAATTCATTTGAAAAATTCGTGAATATCACGAGCCTTCGTCGTCTGCTCCATTCCTGGGATAAACACACAATCGTCCTTATAGCAATAGTACATTCGACTCCATACCCGGCGATCCCACTTCTTTTGATGCGCTTGGTAGTCCCTCCGTTTGATTTTGAATTCTTTCATATCTCTACGATAGTCCTTGAGAGCAAACAGATATTGGAAACATGCTCCGATTTTCTTACCCACTTTGAAGAAAATATAGCCGGTTAAAAAAATGAACAGAAACGCGAAAACCATCTTAAAAATCAACACAATCCCCCCCAATGCAATGCGGATAAACTCTGGAATATACGGAGCAAATTCGAAAAAAAGACGAGTGCGGCTGGGTTCCTCATCGAGATCCTCAGTCTCCTTTTCAAAGTCTTTTAAAGTCGGTTTTTTTGGCGGGGCCGGCCCCTCTTGCAACAATTCGATAATGGGGCCAAATCGGCTTCGAACACTCCAGGTAGGATTCGACGCGATTTCACTGATTTTGAAAATATCGTTGCTTCTCAAACATTGAGGGCATTGGATGCCTGGAAGATCTACTTTTTCGTTTTTCATTGCTGCCCCCTCAGTTCTCCACCCTCACCATTCATCAACGACTTCACTTCAAAAACCTAAAGCGGCTATCCAGTTTTGGCAAGCGTGTTTTGGAAGTTTTATATTCAAAACCAATCTGCGTTTTTGCATTTTTTATATGATTTTTTGATTGTTGATCCTGCAAAAATTTGAGTTTAGGATTGAGACAGTTCAATTGAAACCCCTCTTCCCACGGAAGAAATGATGGACCCGCAATCAAAAAAAGGAGTCGTATGAATGTTCTCAGAGAATTAGAAATCAATGCCGCCCCCAAACAAGTGTGGGGCATCTTGGCTCACAATTTCCACAAAGCCGATCAATGGGCTTCCAGCATTTATGTTTCCTCTCCTCGATCCACGGGGACGACCCATCCAGAAACACCGTTTGTCGAATCTGGGCGTACTTGTGAAACGGAGTTGGGCGGATTTAAAGAAACGATTGTCCACTATGACGAAAAAAACATGCGTTTCGGTTATCAAGCCCAGGGTGAAAAGATGCCCTTTTTCGTGAAAGGCCTCTCCAACACTTGGACCGTGAAGCCGACAGGGAACGGATACTCTCACGTGACTTCCAAAGTAGAAATCAAGCTGATGCCGGTCATTGGAACCATTATGGGGCCGATGATGAAAATGCAACTTGGTGGCGTGATCAAAAGCGCAATGGAAGAATTGAAACACTTTGTCGAGACAGGCAAACCACATCCTCGAAAGGTTCAAGCGGCTCAAAAAGGCAAGAAATGAAATTCCCAATAGAGCACACACAAGGAGGATTCCCAATGAAACAGAATCGATACCGGATCCAATATAAAAATTTGACATTATTCTTTGTCGGTTTGTTCTTGGTGGCAGGATGCAACACTCCGATGCCCAAGATCAAAGAAGGGGGGCGTGCAGCTTATACATCGTCTTATTCTCACTTCAGTCCAATCGTGGGGTCCTATGACATCAGCCAGCTCACGAAGGCTCCATTGCGTAAAATCGTGATGATGCATTTCGATCAACCGGTCGACGAGGTATTCCATACGCTGTTAACCAAGGTGGATCTTTATTCCGAAGGAGTCATTGCGGTCGATTTTGAGCATACGAACTCTGCAAACACGAACGCTTTTGGGGTGGGTAGTGTGAGGATTTGTACCTTTGATGACAAAGAGCGACTGTTCGAGCCCTTAAAAGTTTATGAAGAACATAAGTTTTATGCTTACACCACCGATGCCAGCCGATCCTCAAAAAACATCCCAGTTGAAGACGTTCTGCTCTTTTACATCTTTGAAGAAAAAGGACCGAATCAGACTTTGGTGACGGTACGGGCTTATTACAACCCAAATATCTTTGGCCTGGGAGCTGTTGTTCAGTATGCGTTCAATCGAACCATCCACAGCACATTTGATACGGCCACCAAAAAATTTAATGGCCGAATGATTCATCCAGATCTCCACAAATGATTCAGACGCACAAGATTCAGCACACAGGACTCAAGCAAACACGGTTTAAGCTCACAGGATTCAATACCACAGGGTTCAAGCAAACACGGTTCAAGCTCACCGGACTCAATACGCAGGACTCAGTGGTAACCGTCGATTGCCTCGTGTGCCCAATCTTTCCATGGAAAATTCTTTATTGGATTTCCGTGCTCGTGGTGTTCCCGTATCTTCTTAAACCAATCACTGGTTTGCGGTTCTTGCCAATAGGTCATGATGAGCATCAGATCCAGATCACGAAGGTCGAAGAAGGTTGGAAGTTGGTCAAACCAGGAGGGATCTAAGGAGTAAGCTTGGTGATACCCTTTGAGAAACGAAAAAAGGAATTGCTTTGCCTTGGTTTCCAAGTCTTCTTCTTCAAAGAGTAAAGAATAGAAGATGGGCATGGCCACATCTTGGATGAAATAGTGATAGGCACAATCATCAAAATCGATACAAGTCATTCGCTTGTCATCTTTGACAATAATGTTGGCCGCATGGAGATCGGTGTGGGTGAGTCCAAAGCTTTTATCGTCTTGGGGAAGCTCCTTTATCTTGAGTAGTAAGTTACGTGTTCGCTCTGTCAATTCGGGATGTGTGGCTTGGAGATTCTGAAAAAGTTCCTGGTAGAACATAGAATCGATCCCATCGGGGCGCTGGAAGCGTCGTTGTTCTTGATTGCACTGAAACGAGAGAGAATGCATCTGACCCAAAGTGCGTCCCCACGTACTAATAAAACCCGGGGTCCACTGATCTTTAATCGCAGCTGCCAGTCTACCCTCGGCCCAGTCGAAAACACTTGCCACCCAGGTGATTCCATTGACCGTTACTTCTTCCACGAGTTGATTCGAGCCAGAATAGATTGGGGTCGCCACTGCCACGTCGTTGTTGCTTAAAAAATGAATCCAGTTCATTTCCGCTGCAATGAGAGACGGGGTCCGATGTTGAAGATGCGTTAGGCGAATCGCCACTTTTTGGTTTTCGAGAAAGCCTTCAAAGATAAGATTCTCCACATCACTCACTTGCTCTGGTACCGGTGTTGTCGAGATTCCCCATCGATGGCAGGTCTCGATAAGGTGTGCTGGATCAAAGTCTTTTAGTTGGTTGGGTTCCATTTTGTTTCTCACTTCTTATATTTAGGGTTTTTAGCGGCTCGTAACACAATCGAAGGCTGCTTGCCTTCTTCCTTAAACAATCGAAAATCCCCTTCTTGGATCACTTCCCGTTCCGCATCCCACGCATCCATCGCCGCATAC